>NZ_DAMDFR010000147.1:0-1655 GCF_032103445.1 Stenotrophomonas sp. | reverse complement strand
CCCCCGCCGACCGCACTGGCCGGCGTGGCCTCGACCCGCGCCGGGGCTGAACCGGCACGCCGCGCCAGCAGCCGTCCCACGGCGGTACCGGGGCTGGAGGAAGCGTCGGGGCGGTCCGTCATGCGGCGGGTCCTGGGGCGAAGATGGAGTAGGGTAGGTGGGAACAGTATCGGCGCTGGACCGGCCGGCTTGAAGACATCCTCTACACAAAAACGGACCGCCCCATGAAGGTGATGCTGGTCGGTGCCACCGGTCTGGTCGGCACCCAGGTGCTGCAGCTGCTGCTGGACGATCCCCGCTGCCAGACCGTGGTCGCCCCCACGCGGCGGCCGCTGGCGCTGGCCGACGCCCATCTGCTCAAGCCGGTGGTGGACTTCGCCCAGTTGTCGGAAGCGGCCGACTGGTGGGCCGTGGATGCGGTGATCTGCGCGCTGGGGACTACCTTGAAACAGGCTGGCAGCCGTGAGGCTTTTGCCCAGGTCGACCACCAGTATCCGTTGCAGGTGGCCCGGCTGGCGCGGGCGCAGGGCGCGGCGGCCTTCGTGCTGAACTCGGCCAAGGGGGCGGATCCGGATTCCCGGTTCTTCTACAACCGGGTCAAAGGTGCGCTGGAGCAGGACCTGCGTGGGCTGGGCTACCCGTCGCTGACGCTGGTGCGGCCAGGGCTGATTGGCGGCGACCGCAAGGAGCACCGCGCGGGAGAACGTGTCGCCAGTGTGGTACTGGGCGCGTTGGCCCCGGTGCTGCCGCGGTCCTGGCGGATCAATCCAGCGGAGAAGATTGCGGCGGCCATGGTGGAGGCGGCATTACAGCCTGTACCTGGCGTGCGGGCGATCGAGGCGGACCGGTTGGTGTGACCCACGCAGCAGGGCGCGGTGCCGCCGGTAGCGGACGACCGTTGGTCGTCCGCTGTCTCCCCGGGATGCCTCAGCTGGCCAGGGCCAGGTCGTCCATCATCGCGCGCAGGAACCGCGCCGCCTCACCGCCGGTGGCGGCACGGTGGTCGAAGGTCACCGACAACGGAATGACCTTGTGCGCTTCCACGCCGCCCATCACCGGGGTCATCTGGTGGCGGGCACGGCCGGCACCGACGATGGCCACGCACGGCGGCACCACCACCGGCGTGGCATAGCGGCCGGCGAACATGCCGAAGTTGGACAGCGAGATGGTGTAGCCGCTCAGCTCGGAAGGTGCGATCGAGCGCGATTCAACCTGCTCGCGCAGACGGTTCACGCCTTCGCGGATGCCACGTGCATCGAGCATGTCGGCATTGCGCAGCGCCGGCACGAACAGACCGTCGTCGGTGTCCACGGCAATGCCGATGTCCACTTGGGCATGCAGGGTGCGGGTCAGCGCGTCGCCGTCGAACCAGGCGTTCATGGCCGGCACCTTCTGGCTGGCGACCACGATGGCGCGTACCAGACGGGCGGTGACGTCGTTGCCCGGCAGCCAGGCGTGGATGTCAGCGTCGTCGTTGAGCGTGGTCGGCACCACCTTGCTGTGGGCATCGGCCATGACCCGCGCCATGTTGCGGCGCACGCCCTTGAGCGGTTCCGGCTGCCCCTTGGCGACCACGCCCGGCGGCTGCGTGCGCATCGGCTTGCCAGCGGCGGACATCGGCGTGCGGGCTTCGGCCTGACGCACCGGGGCCGGTG
>NZ_DAMDFR010000146.1:0-1762 GCF_032103445.1 Stenotrophomonas sp. | reverse complement strand
CGCTGCACCGTCGAGCCACAGCGACAGCAGCAGCGCGTCCAGGTCGGCCTGCAGTGCCTGGCGCACGGGATCCGCGTCGGCAGCACCCGGCGGCGACAGCTGTACCGTGCGCGCGTCGCTCAATGCGCCGGCCTGTTCGGCCAGCACGAAGGCGCGGATGGCCACGATCAGGTGCGCGCAGCTGCCACCCTGGCGGCAGTCGCAGCGCGCGTGCGCGATGGCGTCCCGCACGAAGAAGCGCACGCTGCACATCGGCAGCTGCGCCATCGGCGGTTCCTCCGCGCTGCGCCAGGGATGCACGGTAACCAGCGGACCGGCCGCGCACAGGCGCTCGGCCTGTTCGAACACGGTGGGCGGCAGCACCTGCGCCAGGGCGTGCAGGTCGAAGCTGGAAGGGCTCCAGTAGTCGTCCGCAGCGGGCGCGGCATCCGTGCTCACCTGGGCGCTTGCTGCCTGCGCCTGCCAGGCCAGCACCAGGGTGACCCGATGCCGGCACATGGCCGTGGCGCTGCAGCTGCAATCGGCCTCGCGCAGCGTGACCCCCACCGGCAACCGGGTCACGCACCCGTCGTCGTAACGGGCGATGACGGTGCCGGCGTCATCAATCTCCAGCGCGGGCAGCAGCCCGGCCGCTACCTCCTTCTGCGCACGTTTGACGAAGCCGGCATTGGCCAGCGCCATCAGCGCGGTCGGGGTGAGATCCAGCAGATCGCTGCGCGGATTCATGCCAGCACCTTCTCTGCCAGCCAGGCGGCCAGTTCGCCGGGCGTCATCGCCGCCACGTGCGCGCCGACGTTGACCAGGCGAGCGGCGGTTTCGCGGTCGTAATTGGGTTTGGCCTGTGCATCCAGCGCGGCCAGGCCGAGCACGCGCGTGCCGGCGGCGGTGAGCGCCTTGACCCGACGCACCAGTTCGCCATCGGGGCCACCTTCATAGAAGTCGCTGACCAGCACCACCACGCTGCGGCTGGGATTGACCACCAGCCCCTGCGCGTAGGCCACGGCGCGGGCGATGTCGGTGCCGCCGCCGAGCTGCACTTTCATCAGCAGCTCGACTGGATCGGACACATCGGCGGTGAGGTCGACCACGGCGGTATCGAAGGCGACCAGGTGAGTGCGCATGCCGGGCAGCTGCCACAGGCAGGCCGCCATCACCGCGCTGTGGATGACCGAGTCGACCATCGAGCCACTCTGGTCGACCAGCAGGATGATGTCCCACGGGTCGGTATGCCGGCGGCTGCGGCTGATGAACATTGGCTGCTGCACATACAGCTTGCGCCGCGCCGGGTCATAGCGATGCAGGTTGGCGGCGACGGTGCGGCGGAAGTCGAAGTTGCTGGCAATGGCGCGGCGCGAGCGGCGGCGACGGTCGCGGGTGCCGCTGAAGGCCTGGCGTACCTCGGTGGCCAGGCGCTGCATGATGCGCCCGACCACCTCGGCGACCAGGCGGCGCGCGGCGGCCAGCACCTGCGGGTTCATCAGGTGCTTGGTATGCAGCACCGCGCGCAGCAGCGATTCAGAGGGCTGGATGCGCTCCAGTACCTCCAGGTTGGTGACCACTTCATCGATCCCGAAGCGCTCGACCGCATCACGCTCCAGGCGTTCGATCACCTCCTGCGGGAACAGCTGGTGGATCTGGTTGATCCAGTCGGGCGTGGCCAGCGCCGACGCGCCGAGGCCGGCGCGCCGTTCGCCACGCTGCGCGCGCTCGGGATCACGCCCGTACAGCCATTCGAGGGCGGCGTCGGCCGCCTGGGCCTGGT
>NZ_DAMDFR010000145.1:0-2081 GCF_032103445.1 Stenotrophomonas sp. | reverse complement strand
CGCCCCGATCCTGCCGGCCAACGCGCCCAACCCGGCGCGCCCGGGCAGCTGGCAGGAGCTGCAGGCGCAGGCCCTCAACCCGGCCTCCAGCCCACGCGAACACCGTCGTGCCAACGAGCGCACCTCGCGCTGGCTGCGCATGCGCTGCGGCAGCCAGGCTTACGCCCTGGAGCTGCTGAAGGTGCAGGAAGTGGTGCTGCCGGTCCCGCTGCTGCCGCTGCGTGGCACCCCGGCGGCGATGCTGGGCATCATGAACCTGCGTGGCCAGGTGGTACCGGTGATGGACCTGGGCACCCACCTCGGGGCCGGCCCGGCGGTCGACGACGCCAACACCCGCATCGTGGTGCTGGAAGAGAACGGCGAAACCATGGGCCTGCGCGTGTCAGCGGTGGAAGATGTGGCCAACCTCACCGATTCGCAGATCGAGCCGCCCGATACCGCCCGCATCTGCCAGATTTCCAACGACCTGTTCCGGGGCGTGGCGCGGATCTCGGCGCAGCCGATGATCCTGCTCGACGCCACGCAGTTGCTGAACTGAGAACCGAAAATCGCGTTAAAGGTTCCCCCGAACCCGCCGTTATTGACCTAGGAACCGTTTGTCCGGAGCAACGATGAGCACTGTGGCCCTGGGTGATGATCTCGGCATCGAGAACAGCACCGAGCTCAAAACCCGCCTCGCCCCCCTGGTGGACCAGGAAGGCGACCTGACGCTGGATGCCAGCCAGGTCGGCCGTATCCATACCGCCGCCATGCAGGTCCTGTGCGCCTTCGTCGACGCCCGCCGCCAGGCGGGACACGCGACCGGATTCGACGGTTGCACCTCAACCTTCCGTGATGCCGCGCGCCTGCTCGGACTCACCCAGGCCCTGGGCCTGGATGCAACCCATGACAACCTGAAATCTGTGGAGAACGCGGCATGAGCGCACGTATCTTGGTGGTGGACGATTCGGCGTCGATGCGCCAGATGGTCTCTTTCGCCCTCACCTCGGCCGGCTTTTCTGTTGAAGAGGCCGAAGACGGTGCGGTCGCGCTTGGCCGCGCCAAGGGCCAGCGCTTCAACGCGGTGGTGACCGACGTGAACATGCCGAACATGGACGGCATCTCGCTGATCCGCGAACTGCGTCAGCTGCCGGACTACAAGTTCACCCCGATGCTGATGCTGACCACCGAGTCGGCTGCCGACAAGAAGTCCGAAGGCAAGGCCGCCGGTGCCACCGGCTGGCTGGTCAAGCCGTTCAACCCGGAACAGCTGGTCGCCACCGTCCAGAAAGTCCTGGGCTGATCCCCACCCGCCTTCCCTCTTCCCCGTAACCGGACCCGAACTGTCATGAGCATGGACCTGCAACGCTTCCACGCCACCTTCTTCGAGGAAAGCCGCGAAGGCCTGGACGCGATGGAAGCCGGCCTGCTGGCACTGGAATCGGGCCAGCAGGACCCTGAAATCATCAACTCGGTGTTCCGCGCCGCCCACTCGATCAAGGGCGGTGCCGGCACCTTCGGCTTCGACGCCATCGCTGCGCTCACCCACGTGCTGGAAACGCTGCTGGATGAGCTGCGCGCCGGCAAGCGCGCGCTGGAGCCGGTCGCGGTCGATGCCATGCTGTCGTCGGTGGACGTGCTGCGCGCCCTGCTGCGCGAAGCCGAACACGGCCAGCCGGCCGACCCGCAGGCCGTCGCCGCGGTGAAGGCACGCCTGGAAGCCGTGCTGTCCGGCACTGCGGCCAGCGCCGCCGCACCGGCCGCGGCCAAGGTCGATGACACCCCGGAAGCGTGGCAGATCGGCTTCGTGCCGGCCCCGTCTTTGTTCATGAGCGGCAATGATCCGCTGCGCATCATCCGCGAACTGGAACACCTGGGTTCGCTGCAGGTGGCCGCGCGTCTGGAACGCCTGCCCGGTTTCGACGCGCTGGATCCGCTCGAAGCCCATCTGGCCTGGGACCTGGGCCTGGTCGGCAAGGTGCCGCGCAGCAAGATTGAAGATACCTTCGCCTGGGTGGTGGACGACTGCGAACTGGACATACGTCCGGCCGCGCCGCCGAGCCTGGCGACCAGCGCGCCGGCCGCGGCCGCACCCGTTGCCG
>NZ_DAMDFR010000144.1:0-2255 GCF_032103445.1 Stenotrophomonas sp. | reverse complement strand
GCCGGCGGTCTGCCCGGCGGGCTCGGCCGATGCGCGCTGCCACCCGGTGCTGAACCTGCCGATTGCGCGGCGGCCGACCCTGGCCACCACCAAGACCGCCACGTTGAGCGTGGACCGCGGCACGCCGGGCAAGGGCAACATCGACGATGTGATCACCTACGCGGTCGGCGTGACGAACACTGGCAACGTGACCCTCGACCAGCTGGTGGTGCAGGACACCTTCCAGGGCGGCGCGACCACCACGCTGGACTGCGCCCCGACCCTGCTGGCCCCGGCGCAGAGCGCCACCTGCGCGCCGTATGACCACACCATCACCGAGGCCGAAGCCGGGGTCGACGGCGGCACCCTGACCAACAGCGTGCTGGCCACGGCGCAGCCCACCGGTGCCGGGCTGGCCAGCGCCACCGCCACCGCCGCAGCCGTGGTCGAAGTGGAGAACGAACCCGCCAGCATCCGCCTGACCAAGGTGGCCGGCAGCCGCGAGGTGAAGGTGGGCGATCTGGTGCGCTACACGCTCACCGCTGAAAACGTGGGCGACATCGACCTGGTGGATGGCTATCTGATCGATACGCCGCCGGCCGGTTTCACCTACGTGGAGGGATCGCTGCAGGGCGATGACGACGACCACCATGTCACCGCCAGCGGGGTGTCGCCGCTGCGCATCAACGACCTGGACATCGCCGCCGGCAACACCGCGCGTATCTCCTACCTGATGCGGGTGGGCGCAGGCGTGCGCCCGGGTACCCAGATCAACCGTGCGCAGACCTTCGCCCCCACCGACCTGCCGGCCTCGAATGTCGCCACCGCCGAAGTGGTGCTGGGCAACGATCCGCTGCTGGACGACAGCCTGATTGCCGGCACCGTGTTCGATGACCGCGACGGTGACAGCTGGCAGGATCCTGCAGAGCTGACCGCCCTGCGCGTGCAGGGCGGATTCGCCGCCGATGCCTATGTGCCCGGCAGCACCCAGGTTGACCGTGGTAACGGCCCGCAACCGGTCGCCGACGCCAGTGCGCCGCTGCTGCACGGTATGGCCCTCGGCACGTTGTCCGGACGGCGCAGTGAAGCGGATCCGCCGCCGCAGATCGTGATCCGCCAGCGCCTGCGCGAGCCGCGATTCACTGACGACTTCGTGCTCGACAACCGCCAGGGCGTGCGCGTGCATCTGGATGCGCAGGGCGCTACCCGCATCGAACGCAGCGGCGATGCCGCCAAGGGCCTCACCGCCGCAGCACCGCGCGTGCAGCGCACGGTCAGCCCGGGCGAGGGCGGTTACGTGGTGGATTACGTGATCGCCAATGACGGCATCGACGAAGCCGGCATCCCCGGCGTGCGCATCGGCTCGGTGGAAGGCCTCCTGATGGAGACCGACCAGTTCGGCCGCTACCACGTAGTCGGCGTGAGTGGTGGCGGGCAGGCGCGTGGACGCAACTACGTGCTGAAGGTGGACGCGGCCACGCTGCCGGAAGGCAGCACCTTCATCACCCGCAACCCGCAGCTGCGCAGGGTGACCCCAGGCGTGCCGACGCGGTTTGATTTCGCCGTGCAGCTGCCAGCGACGGTGCTCGAGGAGAAGCGCGAAGTCGAGATGGTGCTGGGCGAGGTGTTCTTCGCCCCGGACAGCGCGCAGATTACCGAGCGCTACCATCCGGTGATCGAGCAGATCGCCGCACAGGTACGTCAGCACGGTGAGGGCGAAGTGATTGTTTCGGCCAACGGCGGCAGCGAGGTCATCGCCTTCGAACGCGCCAACGCGGTGCGCGCAGCGCTGCTGAAGACCCTCGACGGCAACGCACCCCAGGTCACCGTGCTGGCCCGCGCCGACGTGGACGACCCGGCCTCGCTGCTGGTCGGCGTGAACCAGGGCGGGGCGCTGGTCGGCACGGTGCTGTTCGACACCGACAGCGCGGTGATCCGCCCGGCCATGAAGCCGCTGCTGGCGCGCATCGCGCAGGACCTGGAACAGCGTGGCGGTGGCCGGCTGGTCATCATCGGCCATGCCGATGTGCGTGGCGCGGTGCCCTACAACCAGGCGCTGGGCATGCGCCGTGCCGAAGCGGTATACGCCGCACTGCGCGAACAGCTCAGCCCGGCGGTGCGCGAGAAGGTGCAGGTGGATGCCAGCGCCGCCCCCGCCGCACCTTTGGATGCGCGCCCGACGCGCGGGGAGGGGCGATGAAACCGTCGCTGCTGCATGCCGCACTTGCCGCCCTGCTGGCCGGAGCCAGCCCGCCCCTGCGCGCGCAGCAGGCCGA
>NZ_DAMDFR010000143.1:0-2369 GCF_032103445.1 Stenotrophomonas sp. | reverse complement strand
CGGGGCCGCGGCCAGGCGCTGTTCGGTGTGCTGCAGCGAGGCGCGCTGGCGCTCGCGGCGGGCCGCGCCCCACCACAGCTCGATGGCCACGGCCACCAGCACCAGCACCGCACTGCACAGCAGCAGCACCCCGGTCATGCTCAGTAGCCTCCGTCGAGTGCTTCGCGCAGCAGCCGACGGAACGGCTCCAGCTTGTGCGAATGCGGCTGGAAGCCGAGGCCGACCCAGCGGTCGCGTTCCTTGCCGTCGGCGTCGATCATCACTTCGTGACGGAACATCTCCTGGGTGCTGATCAGGTTGTCGCTGACCCCGGTGATTTCCGTGATCGACACCAGCACGCGGCGACCGCTGCCCAGGCGCGAGATCTGCACGATGAAGTCGATGGCGCTGGCGATCTGCCGGCGCAGGCTGTCCTCGCTGCCCTGGAAGCCGGCAAAGCCGGCCAGCATCTCGATCCGGTACAGGCAGTCGCGCGGCGAGTTGGCGTGGATGGTCGCCATCGAACCGTCGTGGCCGGTGTTCATTGCCTGCAGCATTTCCAGCACTTCCGCGCCGCGCACTTCGCCGACCACGATGCGGTCCGGGCGCATGCGCAGGCTGTTGCGCACCAGGTCGCGGATGCTGACCGCGCCGTGCCCGTCAGCGCCGCCCAGGCGGCTTTCCAGCCGCACCACATGCGGATGGTTGAGCGAGAGTTCGGCGGTGTCCTCCACCGTGATCACCCGTTCCTCGGCCGGAACGTAGCTGGCCAGGGCATTCAGCAGCGAGGTCTTGCCCGAGCTGGTGCCGCCGGACACCAGGATGTTGCAGCGGCCCAGCACCATGGCATGCAGCAAGGCCTGCATGGCGGTGTCGAAGGTGCCCATCCGCTGCAGCTCATCGGGCGTGAACGGGTCTTTGCGGAATTTGCGGATCGACACCATCGGGCCGTCGACCGCCAGTGGCGAGATGATCGCGTTGAGGCGTCCACCGTTGGGCAGGCGCGCGTCGACCATCGGGTTGGACTCGTCCAGCCGCCGGCCCAGCGGGGCCAGAATGCGGCGCAGGATGCGCAGCAGGTGGCTGTCGTCGCTGAAACGCTGCGGCGCGCGCACCAACCGGCCGCCCTGCGAGACATGGATGTCCTTGTAGCCGTTGATCAGGATGTCTTCGATGGCCGGGTCATGCAGCAGATCGTCGAGCGGTCCGAACCCGGTCAGCTCCTTCACCAGGGCAGCGGCCACCACGTCCATTTCCGCTTCGTTGACCGGAATGCGCCACTGCTGCACGAACTGCGCGGTCTGCGTGTGCACGTAACGCGCGACGGTATCTGGAGCCCAGGCATCGATGTCGATGCGCTCGTCCTCGATCGCATTGAGCAGGTGTTCGTGCGCGGCCACCAGCACCTTCTGGTACTCGTCGGACTGGGCGAACGGAGTGGCCACGGCACCCGCTGCATCCGGGGCGTCGCCGCGCTCGCTGGCAAAGGGCGTCACTTTGTCTTCCATTGCAGGCCCCCCAGGGCAAGTGCCAGTTTTTCGCGCCAGCTGCGCGGCAGGGCGCGCGCGGCGGCCTGGTCCAGGTGCAGCAGCAGCGGCGTGAGTGCACGCAGGTACGGGTCGCGCGGTGCGTCCTGCAGCAGCAGATGGCCATGGTTGGCGCTGCTGCGCAGGCGGTGACAGTCCGGCAGGGTGGCCAGCAGCGGCAGGCTGAAGCGCTCGGAAATCTGCGCCGGGCTCAGGCCGCCGTCTTCTTCATGGCGGTTGATCACCAGCTGCAGGCGCGTGTCACGCAGGCCCAGCGCTTCCAGCTGCTTCAGCACCTGGTCGAGCGAGACCAGGGTGCCGATGGCCTGGTCGGCGACCAGCCAGATCTCATCGGCGCTGTTGAACAGCGAACGCGGAATCTGTCGCACCGGCACGCCGCCGAGATCGCACAGCACGGTTTCAAACACGCCGCGCAGGCGCTGCACCAGCACGGCCGGGTCGGGCAGCAGGCCGCCGTCGCTGCCGGCCGGCTGGCCCAGCAGTGTCAGGCCGCCGCTGTGCCGGGTCATCGCCGTGCGCACCAGGGTGGCGTCAATGCGCCCGGCGTGGCGCAGGGCGTCGTCGAAGTGGAACTGGCTGTCCAGGTTGAGGTACAGCGCGGTGTCGCCGGCGGGCTGCCCCAGGTCCAGCAGCAGCGTGCTGTTGGCAGTAGCCGGTGCGGTCGGATCGCTGCCATCGGCGGCTGCCGGCTGGCTCAGCTGCTGCGCCAGCACGCCCAGGTGTGCGGCCAACGTGCTGCTGCCGACGCCGGCACGCACACCCAGCACCAGCACCAGGCGGGCCTTGTGCGGTGCTTCTACCGGTGCGGCGCGGGTGCCGCTGGTGCCGGCCGCGCGGCGCAGC
>NZ_DAMDFR010000142.1:0-2447 GCF_032103445.1 Stenotrophomonas sp. | reverse complement strand
GCCGAAGCCTTCGCCCGCCAGCCGCGCGCGACGTTCGGCGCGGGCCAGCCACCACAGGCCGAACGCCAGCATGATCGCCGAGGCGATCAGGCCCAGCCCGGGCGCGGCGAACGGCGTGGTGCCGAAGAACGGCATCGGGATCGCGTTCTGGATCGAGGGCGTGCCGGGCATGGCCGACATGGTGAAGGTCATCGTGCCCAGCGCCAGCGCCGGCGGCATCAGCCGACGCGGGATGCCGGCGCCGCGGAACAGCACCGCGGCCATCGGCACCAGCACGAAGATCGCCACGAACAGGCTCACCCCGCCGTAGGTCACCAGCGCGCCGGACAGCACCACCGCCAGCATCGCCCGCCGGGTGCCGAGCTTGGCGGTCATGAACGCGGCGATGGCCTCGACCGAGCCGCTGTCCTCCATCAGCTTTCCGAACAGCGCGCCGAGCAGGAACAGCGGGAAGAACTGGGAGATGAATCCGGCGGCGGCCGACATGAAGGTCAAGGTCCAGTGCGCCAGCAGCGGCTCGCCGGAGAACGCCGCCACCACCAACGCCGCGGCCGGCGCCAGCAGCAGCACGCTCCAGCCCCGGTAGGACAGGTACATCAACAGGCCGAGGCCGACCAGCATGCCCAGCAGTCCCATGCTCACACTCCTTCCAGCAGCACGTTCAGGTCGATCGATGAGCGCTTGCCCAGGTTGGCGCCGTCCTGCGCCAGGAAGGACTCGGCCACGCGCCGCCCCTCCTTGTGCAACATCTCCAGGAACGCCCACTCGGCGCTCATCTTCGACGAGGAATCCAGCACGGTGGCCAGGTCGTTGCGCACCAGGTGGATGCGCTTGCTCGCCCAGCGCGCGCCCTCGCAGTTGCCCACGTCGGCCACCTGGCGCAGCAGCGCGATCATGCGCAGTTCCTTGAGCAGGCCGGCGTTGAAGGAAATCTCGTTGATCCGGTTGAGGATCTCGCGCGCGCCGGTCGGCCGGTCGGGACGCTCGACCGGGTTGACCGCGACCAGGATCACGTCGTCCGAATTGCAGTCGCGCACCAGCGGGGTCATGGTCGGGTTGCCGGAGTAGCCGCCGTCCCAGTAGTACTCGCCGTCCACCTCCACCGCCTGGAACATGTTCGGCAGGCAGGCCGAGGCCAGCAGCACGTCCGGGCTCAGTTCGGCGTTGCGGAACACCTTGCCGCGGCCGGTACGCACGTTGGTGGCGGTGATGAACAGCTTGATGTCCGACTTCGACAGCGCGTCGAAATCGAGTGAGCGCTCCAGGATGTCGCGCAGCGGATTGACGCCGAACGGATTGAGGTCGTAGGGCGACCACAGCCGCGACACCAGGTCCATGGCCAGGAACGCCGGCGAGCCCTCCAGGCTCCAGCGTCCCATCAGCACGTCCAGCGGCCCGCGCTGCAGCGGACTGAAGCGCGCTGCGTCGGACACCGCGCGCCAGAACCGGGCCAGCGCCTCGCGCGCGCCCTGGCGACTGCCACGTTCGAAGCCATCGACCAGCACGGCCGCGTTCATCGCGCCTGCGGAAGTACCGGACACGCCATCGATCCGCAGCCACTCCTCTTCCAGCAAGCGGTCGAGCACGCCCCAGGTGAAGGCGCCGTGCGAGCCGCCGCCCTGCAAGGCCAGGTCGATGGACAGGAGTTCGGGCGGCGGCGCCGCACGGCTCTTGCGGCGCGGCGCCGGCTTGGACGCAGCGGTCTTCCTGGCCGGGGTGGCCTTGCGGGTGCGGGCCGGAGTGCTCATGGGTGGATCCGTAGGGACGGGGGAAAACTACAGGGACACACGCAGCGCGTAAAGGAAAACGCCGTTCAATCGGGACCGGTACCGTCGGCACGTCGCACTTCCGCCACGAAGCGGCGCATCTTCTCGCCGTCCTTGACTCCCGGCGCGACTTCGATCCCGCTGGCCACGTCCACCGCCCACGGCGAGGTGGCGCGGATCGCGTCGTGCACGTTGTCCGGCGTGATCCCGCCGGCCAGCACGAACGGCCGGTGCAGTCCGCCGGGGATCGCGCTCCAGTCGAACGTGTGGCCGGTACCGCCGGCTGCGCCCTTGCCGTGGCTGTCGAACAGGAAACCGTCGGCGTTCGGCCAGCGCTCTTGCAGCGCGGCCGCATCCCAACGCTCGCCCCCGCCCATCGGCACCGCCTTCAGCCAGGGCATGCGGAAGGCGCTGCAGAACGCATCCTCTTCGTCGCCGTGGAACTGCAGCAACGCCGGTCGCACCATGCGCACCACTTCACGCACCTCGGCCACGGTGTTGTCGCGGAACAGCGCCACCGCGCCGACCATCGGCGCCAGCGCCAGGCGCAGTTGCCGCGCCTCGGCCGCGCTGACCCGGCGCGGACTGCCTTCGGCGAACACGAAACCGACCGCGTCCACGCCCAGTTGGGTATAGGAAGTTCAACCGCCCTTTTTTGCGAGTCTGGCGGGTAGGAAGCGG
>NZ_DAMDFR010000141.1:0-2572 GCF_032103445.1 Stenotrophomonas sp. | reverse complement strand
GCCAGGGGCAGGGCGGGTTGTGCCGGCGGAGCGGCGGATTCGGCCGGAGCGGCCTTGGCAACGCGCGGCTTGCGCACGCGCTTCTCGGCGGGCGCGTCGGCGCTGCCGGTTTCGGTCGTAGTGATATCGGACAAGAGCTGGATTCCTCGCTGAGAGGTGCGAGCGCCCGGCAAGGGCGTCAGGATGTTTGGGAAAAGGATTCCGGGCGGGAGTACGACCGGAAGACACGGCACGCGAACGCGGCCGGATGTGCCGACACTACCACCGGCTTGCGGCAGGGCGCAAGCCGGGCAGGGCGGGATCATTCACGCGGGCGTGGGGCCCGCCGGGCAGCCGGTGACCCGGCTGCCGCAGGTGACTCAGGCCAGGGCCCGGTCCAGCAGGCCGGCCAACTGGGCCTTGCCGACAGCGCCGACCTGTTCGCCGACCTTCTCGCCGTCCTTGAAGACGACCAGGTAGGGAATGGAGCGGACGTGGTACTTGGCCGCCAGGGCGCGGCTGTGGTCCACATTGACCTTCACGATCTTGGCGCGGCCGTCGTAGGTGTTGGCCAGCTCATCGAGCGCCGGGGCGATCATCTTGCAGGGACCGCACCATTCGGCCCAGAAGTCCACCAGCACCGGTTCCTTGGAGTTCAGTACGGTGTTATCGAAGTCGGCATCGCCGACATGTACAACCTTGTCGCTCATCTTGGTCTCTCGATTTGGAGTGCACCCGGCCAGGCCGGAGGGTTGAACCTGGACCCGCCTTGCGGCGCGTCCGCGTCTGCTGCCTCGTGGTCGCCTGGGCGGCCAGCGGTGCGTCCGGTGGGATGCCTGGACGCTCTCGGGGCGCAGTGTACCCCTATCGAACCCGGGGCACAGTCCCCGGCTGCAACGCTACATCCTGTGACAGGCATCGCGCTTTGCCAGGGCTTGTCCCAGTAAGTGCGGGCAGGTGTGGAGCACTTCCACCCCCCGCCATCGGCCCGTTCAACTGGCGTGTGGCGCGGTGAAATCCGCGCGAGGGCGCCCTTGCCGAAGGGCGTCTCAAGCCTCCACGCGACGCCACCCCCGGTTTGCTTCCGACATTGCGCTAAACTGGGACATTGTGCAGCGGCCCGCGTCCCACCGATCCGGCCCCGGCATTCCCGGCGCAACGGCCGTATGGCAACGCTGCCCTCCAAGATTGCAAGCCTTCCGGCCCGGTGCCGGCGCGGCCTTACCAAGACGGACTCATGAGCGACAAACCGCTGACCGATTTGACTTTCTCCTCCTTTGATCTGCATCCGGCCCTGCAGGCCGGTCTTGAAGGAGCCGGATTCACCCGCTGCACCCCGATCCAGGCGCTGACCCTTCCGGTCGCGCTGGCCGGTGGCGATGTGGCTGGCCAGGCCCAGACCGGTACCGGCAAGACGCTGGCGTTTCTGGTGGCCGTGGTCAACCGCCTGCTCAGCCGCCCGGCCCTGGCCGACCGCAAGCCGGAAGACCCGCGCGCGCTGATCCTCGCGCCGACCCGCGAACTGGCCATCCAGATCCACAAGGACGCGGTGAAGTTCGGCTCCGACCTGGGCCTGCGCTTCGCGCTGGTCTACGGCGGCGTGGACTACGACAAGCAGCGCGAGATCCTGCAGCAGGGCGTGGACGTGATCATCGCCACCCCGGGTCGCCTGATCGACTACGTCAAGCAGCACAAGGTGGTGTCGCTGCACGCCTGCGAAATCTGCGTGCTGGACGAAGCCGACCGCATGTTCGATCTGGGCTTCATCAAGGACATCCGCTTCCTGCTGCGCCGCATGCCCGAGCGCACCACCCGCCAGACCCTGCTGTTCAGTGCCACGCTCAGCCACCGCGTGCTGGAGCTGGCCTACGAGCACATGAACGAGCCGCAGAAGCTGGTGGTCGAAGCCGAAACGGTGACCGCCGCGCGCGTGCGCCAGAAGCTGTACTTCCCGGCTGACGAAGAGAAGATCCCGCTGCTGCTGGGCCTGCTGTCGCGCAGCGAAGGCGCGCGCACCATGGTGTTCGTCAACACCAAGGTGTTCGTCGAGCGCGTGGCGCGTTCGCTGGAGAAGGCCGGCTACCGTGTCGGCGTGCTGTCCGGCGACGTGCCGCAGAAGAAGCGCGAGAGCCTGCTCAACCGCTTCCAGAAGGGCCAGCTGGAAATCCTGGTGGCGACCGACGTGGCCGCCCGCGGCCTGCACATCGACGGCATCAAGTACGTCTACAACTACGACCTGCCGTTCGACGCCGAGGATTACGTGCACCGCATCGGCCGTACCGCCCGCCTGGGTGAGGAAGGCGATGCCATCAGCTTCGCCTGCGAGCGCTATGCGATGGGCCTGCCGGATATCGAGGCCTACATCGAGCAGAAGATTCCGTCCGAGCCGGTCACCAAGGAACTGCTGACCGCGCTGCCGCGTCCGGAACGCGCACCGGCGGCTCCGGGCGAGGAAGGCGACGACAACGAAAGCGTCGGCCAGATCTTCCGCGAAGCGCGCGAAGCCCGCGCGGCCGAGGAAGAACGTCGCGGCGGTGGCCGTGGCGGCCGTTCCGGCAGTGGTGGCGGTCGTGGCGAACGCCGCGATGGCGAC
>NZ_DAMDFR010000140.1:0-3024 GCF_032103445.1 Stenotrophomonas sp. | reverse complement strand
GCGCGGCGTCGGCGGATCCGTGGGCGGTGAGCAGGGCGTGGCGCGGTTCGGGTGCGCCGCCGGCCAGGACGAGATGCAGCAGGGCGTCGGTGTCAGGGGGCAGGTCGCTGGGCATCCCGACAGGCTAGTGCGGATACGACGACGGCACCCTCAGGTGCCGTCGCTGTGTTGCGTCAGGTTTTGCACCGACCCAGGGTCGGTGCTTACCGGGTGTGGCCGGGTTACTGCTTGTCCGGATGATGGGCGTTGTAGCCCACGTGCACCGGCTTCGTGCCTTCCATGACCAGCGCATAGCTGACCTTGTCGAAGGTGCGGAACACCATCGCATGGGCGGCGTACTCTTCCGGCAGGCTGACCCGACCAGCACCGCTGGTCAGGGAATCATCCATGCGCGACGAGCCCGGGAACTTCATCCTGTTGGCCACATGGCGGCTGTTGCGCCACAGCGAGACCACGGTGCCGTTGTCGATGCCGTCGGCGCTGCCGGCGGACAGGGCGATGACGTCACGCGGACCGCCAGAGGTGAACATGTCGGTCACGGCCAGCACGCGGATTTCCAGCCCTTCGGTCTGGGCGGCCGGCACATGCGGGAAGAACTGCAGGTCATACGGATTGGCTTCGACCGGCACCAGGCGGTCGCCCGGGCGGACCTCGCGGCCGTCATCCAGGCCCTGCAGTGCCAGCGTGGCAACTTCAGACTGGCCATCCGGCAGCTTGACGATGGTGCCCACGTTCACCTGGGCCAGTTCGTAGCCCAGGGTCTCCTTGCGCTTGCTCGGCGCAATGAACGACTTCCAGACGTTGCCGCTGCCCGGGGTGACATCGCCGTTGGCGGTGAGGTCCTCGGACGGCTTGGGCAGGGCGAAGCGCACGGTCGGGCGGACCACGGCCCAGCGCTGGCCGACCTCGGCCCCCTGCAGGTTCATCACGTAGGCGACCTGGCCGGTGGTGGCGCGCAGGCGGTTGTCTTCCAGCGCCACGACGTGCGGGAGGGACTTGATCTCGTCCACCACGCTCATCTGCTTCAGGAAGGGCTCCACCTGGGCCAGCGGAATGGCGTTCAGCGGCGCTTCCTGGCGCGGGCCGGGCTGGGCCACGACGCGGTCCAGGTAGGCCAGGCTGAGCACGTCACCCGGGTAGATCAGGTGCGGGTTCTTGACCTGCGGATTGGCTTGCCAGATTTCGGGCCACAACCACGGCTTCTTCAGGAAGCGCGCGGAAATATCCCACAACGTATCGCCCTTCTGGACGACGTAGGTATCCGGGTGACCGCCGTTCACTTCAACGGCAGTAGCATAGGTGGCGACGGTCAACATCGCGACGGCGAGGACCGTACGAGTACGTTCAAACATAGGTGTGGTGCCTGATTCCCCAACAGGTTTGACCACTATAGTCCAGAAACCGGGGCGCAAGGCAAGCGTTGGCGATAGAATTGCGACCTACGCCGCTTTTATGGGCGCCCCCAACCGGTATTTGCCATGGCTCTCCTGCCCATTCTCGAGTTCCCCGACCCGCGCCTGCGCACCAAGGCTGCGTTGATCGACGCCGCCGAGGTGACCACGCCGGCCTTCCAGACGCTGATCGACGACATGTTCCAGACCATGTATGAGGCCCCCGGTATCGGGCTGGCCGCCAGCCAGGTCGACGTTCATAAGCGCTTCATGGTGATCGACGTCAGCGAGGGCAAGGACACCCCGATGGTGTTCATCAACCCCGAAATCGTCACCCAGCAGGGCGGCCAGGTGTACCAGGAAGGCTGCCTGTCGGTCCCCGGCATCTTTGCCGACGTGACCCGCGCTGACAGCATCACCGTGCGCTTCCTGGACCGCCAGGGCGTGTCTCAGGAGCTGACCACCGACGGCCTGCTGGCGGTCTGCGTGCAGCATGAAATGGACCACCTGGACGGCAAGCTGTTCATCGACTACCTCTCGCCGCTGAAGCGCGAGATGGTCCGCAAGAAGCTGGCCAAGCAGCGCAAGCACGTCGCCTGACCGGGGTCGCCATGAAAATCGTCTTTGCCGGTACGCCGGAGTTCGCGGTCGCATCGCTGCGCGCCGCTGCGCGCCACCATGAAGTGGTGGCGGTCTACACCCAGCCGGACCGGCCGGCCGGCCGCGGACGCGGCCTGGCCCCGTCCCCGGTGAAGCTGGAAGCCATCGCGCGCGGCATTCCGGTGTTCCAGCCGGAGTCGCTGAAGGACGAGGCCGCCCAGCAGCAGCTGCGTGACCTGCAGCCGGACCTGATGGTGGTGGTCGCCTATGGGCTGATCCTGCCGAAGGCGGTGCTGGCCATTCCCACCCACGGCTGCTGGAACGTGCATGCCTCCCTGCTGCCGCGTTGGCGCGGTGCGGCCCCGATCCAGCGGGCGATCCAGGCCGGCGATGCCGAAACCGGCGTGTGCCTGATGCAGATGGAAGCCGGGCTGGACACCGGGCCGGTGCTGCTGCGTCAGCACACCCCGATCCAGCCCGCCGAACTGGGCGGCCAGCTGCATGACCGCCTGGCCGAGCTGGGGGCACAGGTGCTGGCCGACGGTCTGGGCCTGCTCCGCGCCGGCCTGAAGCCGGTGGCGCAGCCGCAGCCCGCCGAAGGCGTGACCTACGCGCACAAGCTGGACAAGGCCGAAGCCCGCCTGGACTGGAGCGCCGGCGCGGTGTCGCTGGAGCGCACCGTCCGTGCCTTCAATCCGTGGCCGGTCGCCGAAGCCCAGCTGGCCGGGGAGCGCGTGCGCATCCACGGTGCAGTGGCGCTGCCGGACAACCAGGGCCAGGCCCCGGGCACGCTGCTGGCTGCCAGTCGCGACGGCATCGATATCGCCTGCGGGCAGGGCGCACTGCGCCTGCGCGTGTTGCAGCGCGAAGGCGGCAAAGCGATCACCGCGGCCGACTACCTCAATGCGCGCCGTGACCTGGTGGTAGGCCGCTGATGGCAGGTTCGCGCCCGGCCCCCCGACCGGCGTCCCGTGCCGCATTGGCCCCCGGGGTGCCGACCCGGGTGCTGGCCGCTCGCGTGCTGGCCCAGGTG
>NZ_DAMDFR010000139.1:0-3554 GCF_032103445.1 Stenotrophomonas sp. | reverse complement strand
TCGAAAACATCCATGTTTTCAACGGTCCCGTACCCCCCATCCGATGGCCCTTCGATACGTGGTCGGTAGCCATGGGAAATGCCGAAGCAACGGCGATGTTGATCCGGGGTCATGCGTTAACGAATGTTGCCCGTTTCACGGCCGTCGTCTGTCGACCGACGCTACCGGGGCTACGTGCTTTTGATTTGCGATGGCCACCGACCATCTGTCGTGGCGGTTCGGGGTGGGCTGGAGGGGGCGTGAGCCGCATGGATGCGGCGATCGAGCTTACATGGACGTACTTGCAGCGTCCCCCGGAACGCCCGCCCCGACCCGCCAAACCAGAGATGCCGTGAACCACCGGCTGTTCGCCCAAATGCATGAAGCCGGGCAAAGCCCGGCTCCAAGCATCGTGTGCAATCGCACGCTTTACGCGATCAACCACCACCGCCCGAACCACCGCCGGCGTGAATGCCGCCGGCGGTCAGCGCGGCTGGATCGAGCAGGCGGCGCAGTTCGGCTTCGCTCAGGCCGCTGTCTTCCTTGGCCACGTCCAGCACCGGGCGCTGTTCCTTGTAGGCGCGCTTGGCAATTGCGGCGGCCTTTTCGTAACCGATGATCGGGTTCAGTGCGGTGACCAGGATCGGGTTGCGGCCCAGCGCCTCGCGCACGCGGTCCTCGCGCACCTTCAGGCCCACAATTGCGGTGTCGGCCAGCAGGCGCGAGATGTTGGCCAGCAGGCCAATGCCGTCCAGCAGGTTCGCCGCCACCAGTGGCAGGGTCACGTTCAACTGGAAATTGCCGGTCTGCCCCGCCACCGTGATCGCGGTGTGGTGGCCGATCACCTGCGCGCACACCATCACCGTCGCTTCCGGAATCACCGGATTGACCTTGCCCGGCATGATCGAGCTGCCCGGCTGCAGCGCCGGCAGTTCAATCTCACCCAGGCCCGCCAGCGGACCGGCATTCATCCAGCGCAGGTCGTTGGCGATCTTGATCAGTGCCACCGCCAGCGCATTGAGCTGGCCCGAAAGCTCCACCGCGTCGTCCTGCGCGGCCAGCCCTTCAAACTTGTTCTCGGCGCTGTCAAAGCGCACGCCGGTCTGCTGCTTCAGACGCTTGGCCACGCGCTCACCAAAACGCGGGTCTGCATTGATCCCCGTGCCGATGGCGGTGCCGCCCAGCGGCAGGCGGCGCAGGCGCTTGAGCGCATCTTCCAGCCGCTCCTGTGCTGAGGCCAGCTGCGCCGACCACGCGCCGAACTCCTGCTCGAAGGTCAGCGGCATCGCATCCATCAGGTGCGTACGACCAGTCTTGACCACCTTGCGCAGGCCGCGGCCCTTCTTGTCGATGGTCTTGCGCAGGTGCACCAGCGCCGGGAGCAGTTCCTCGTGCACGCCCAACAGGGCCGAGACGCGCAGCGCGGTGGGGATCACATCGTTGGAGCTCTGCCCCTGGTTGACGTGGTCGTTCGGGTGCACCGCGGTCTTTCCAGCCTTGCCGGCGCGGTTGGCCAGGGTGGCGATGACCTCGTTGGCATTCATGTTCGACGAGGTGCCCGAGCCGGTCTGGTACACGTCAATCGGGAAATGCGCGTCATGTTCGCCGCTGGCCACCTCGGCGGCGGCCAGCTCAATGGCCTTGGCGATGTTCTTCGGCAGGTGGCCCAGCTCGGCGTTGACCGCCGCCGCGGTGCCCTTCACCAGGCCCAGGGCGCGGATGAAGCCGCGCGGCATGCGCTGGCCGGAGACCGGGAAGTTCTCGACCGCACGCTGGGTCTGCGCGCCCCACAAGGCGTCTGCAGGCACCTGCAGTTCACCCATGCTGTCGTGCTCGACGCGGAACGCCTGCAGGGGGCGCTTTGTTGCTGCTTTGCTCATTTCGTTGACTCCGCACTACTTCTTGTTGGGGAAAGGAAGCGGCGGCTGGCGAAGGAGCGCTTCCTGGCTGGCGGCAGCGGTCACGATACCCCGCAATGGCGGGGGCTGCATACCCGTATAATGTTGCCCCCGCCGCCCCTGCCTGCGCCCGCCATGTCCGAATTCGCCCTGCTTGCCCTGTCCCCGCTCGATGGCCGCTATGCCGGCAAGGTCGACGCGCTGCGTCCGATCTTCTCCGAATATGGCCTGATCAAGGCCCGCGTGAAGGTGGAAGTGGAATGGCTGCTGGCCCTGGCCAATGAACCGGGCATCGTCGAGCTGGCCCCGTTCGCCCCGGCTGCCGCCGCGCGCCTGCGCGCCCTGGCCGACGGCTTCTCGCCGGCCCATGCGGCGCGGGTGAAGGAAATCGAGCGCACCACCAATCACGACGTGAAGGCGGTGGAATACTTCATCAAGGAACAGCTGAAGGATGACGCGGAGCTGGCTCCGGCGCTGGAATTCGTGCATTTCGCCTGCACCAGTGAAGACATCAACAACCTCAGCTACGGGCTGATGCTGGAACAGGCCCGTCGCGAAGTGCTGCTGCCGAGCCTGGACGGCATCGCCGCCAGCCTGCGCGCCCTCGCCCACGCCCAGGCCGACCAGCCGATGCTGTCGCGCACCCACGGCCAGACCGCCTCGCCAACCACGCTGGGCAAGGAAGTGGCCAACGTGGTGGCGCGCCTGGAGCGCCAGCGCCGCCAGATCGCAGCGGTGGAGTTCACCGGCAAGATCAACGGTGCGGTGGGCAACTACAACGCCCACGTGATCGCCTACCCGGACGTGAACTGGCCGGCCTTCGCGCAGCGCTTCGTGGAAAGCCTGGGCCTGGTGTTCAACCCGTACACGACCCAGATCGAACCGCACGACAACATCGCCGAGATCGGCGATGCGGCGCGCCGCGCCAACATCATCCTGATCGACCTGGCCCGTGACATCTGGGGCTACATCTCGCTGGGCTACTTCAAGCAGAAGCTGAAGGAAGGCGAAGTGGGCTCCTCGACCATGCCGCACAAGGTCAATCCGATCGATTTCGAGAACGCGGAAGGCAACTTCGGCATCGCCAACGCGCTGTTCGAGCACTTCAGCGCCAAGCTGCCGATCAGCCGCTGGCAGCGCGACCTCACCGACTCGACCGTGCTGCGCGCGGTAGGCACGGCCTTCGGCCACAGCCAGGTGGCGCTGGACTCGCTGGCGAAGGGCCTGGGCAAGCTGACCGTGAACCCGGAGCGCCTGGACGCCGACCTGGACGCCTCCTGGGAAGTCCTGGCCGAAGCGGTCCAGACGGTCATGCGCCGCTACGGCCTGCCCAACCCCTACGAACAGCTCAAGGCCCTGACCCGCGGCCAGGGCATCACCGCCGAGTCGATGAAGGCCTTCGTGGAATCCCTCGACCTGCCGGAAAGCGCCAAGCAGGAACTGCGCACCCTGACCCCGGGCGGCTACATCGGCCTGGCATCGGATCTGGCCAAGGCGATCTGATCCTTTTAGTTCATCGCTGAAAGCATTGCAGGGCATCGGGTTTCCGGTGCCCTTTTTGTTTGGTCGCGAACAGCCTTCGGCTGACGGTCTACGTGTTTGGGGCCGGGGGGTGGGGGGTACGGGACACGCCGTGAACCCATCCATGGGGGCTCGTCAAAAACATCCATGTTTTTG
>NZ_DAMDFR010000138.1:0-3598 GCF_032103445.1 Stenotrophomonas sp. | reverse complement strand
ACCATGCCCTAGCCGCATGTCCAGCTTTTGGGGGTCACCTCACCTGCGTGGCTGAGCGCGGTCCACCACGCAACCCGCAGCCACGCAGGGCGTGGCTCTACGGATCCGCGATTACCTGCGCGACTCCCGCGACGGCACCATCTGCGCCCTCCGCACAATCCCCAGCTGCTCAATAATCAGCGCCAGCTCATTGGTGACCTGCGTGCGGCTCCTGCCCTGTGGCACCAGGCGCTCCAGCACCTGTTGGTAGGTGGTCCAGAACTCCGGGCCGCAGCCATGCTTGCTGTAGCTGGCCTCCAGCTCGGAGCGCACGCCGTCAGCCAAGTCATTTCTGCCGTATCGCATACGACCTCCGTGAACTTGTCCTGCTTCGGTGACGAGCTGCCCCTGTCAACGCGCTGTGTGGACCACATAGCGCGCTTCACTCGCGGTTCACTTGAACTTTGCACGCTCTTCGCGACAAGTCAATTGCAAGCGCCAAATTGATGGCGCTTGGGATGAAGCGTTCAGGCATGTGAAATGTTGTCCAGCGGTGGACGTTCCTGGAGCGCGGTCGGCATTTTGGCACTACCGGCACAGACGTGGTCCGGCCATTTAGGGGGCCTTTGACCGACTCTGGCCAATCAGACATGAAAAAGGAGTTACCCATGCATGCAAACAGTAATGACCGGGCGAGGATCACCACCCGGGTCACCGCTCATGAGCATCAGGACATCGAAGAGCATTCGATCATTCGACTGGGCCAGAACGACATGAAGCGCTTTGTGGATGCGCTCGACAACCCCACGCCGATCTCTGAACGTCTAGCTGTCTCTCTGAAGCAGCATCTGGAGACACGACAGCATGAAACTGGACGTTGTCGTAGTACCGTTCGGTGGGTGCCCAAGCCGCGCTGATTTCGAGCTGGGAACTCGTAGAGCCGGGCTTGCCCGGCTTCTCAACGCGCACGGACTCCGTCAGCCGGGCAAGCCCGGCTCTACGACAGCGATGTCCCCATCCATCGCGACCGCGTGGAGCGACGCATAACGCGCTGCAAACGACACAAGGAATTCGTGCACACAAGAATCACTGGCGCACATGTCGCGCCGGAATGCCGTCAGAAGTCGACCAAACTGGCGCATGATCTGCGCCAGAACACCGTTTTTCGAGCCATACGCGTCAACGATAGATGGTGCCTATCGAAACCGCGCGGAACGCAAGAAAACAGCCACTTCACATCCGTTTGCGCGTCCGGCAGTGTGGGCCTCGGAGATTAGAAAACTCCATGACGGCGATGATTGGATATCCCAGTCGGGAAGGCAGCGAATACAACACCCCGATCAGGGGAAATAAGCTTGCTCCGCTTCGCCGTTAGCGGTTTTCTAACCTCCCGACGCCTTTCCCACAGGGGGAAAGGCCTTTCCCGGGAGTCTGAGATGTACACGTTCTGGGCCTTCATCCATCGCTTCGAGCTGCCCACTCGAGGCCTTCGCTTACGTCTTCCGCGCGCCTGCCGCCCTTCGGCGTTGCCTCTTCGCGCGCGCATCCAAGACTTATAACGCCGGGCGCTGACCCGGCCATCTGATCGGCATGCCGCCGCGCCATTGCTGCGCGCCGCGTTGCCACTTCGTTGAACTCATTCGTTACCCAGTTTCGGGAGGATCCCATGTGCGAGCAGTGTTCCTTTGCAGGTGTTGTTGACCATGCGAATTCAGAGCGCCCTCAAGGCGGCCATGCAAGCGGAGCGGTGCAGCCTGCGCCGCTGTTTCAGCCCTCAGCGAGCATCCATCCAGGGCGCGTGTTGATGGACGACTACCTGCGCCCTGCCGGCATTTCCATTCGGCGGCTGGCGGACTCCATCCGGGTCAAGCGTGGTCGATTGGAATCGGTGATTGGTGGCCGCAGCAGCATCAGTGCGGAACTGTCGCTGCGGCTGGGGCGTTACTTCGGTGACCCGCCGGCGTACTGGCAGGATCTGCAGGCGAAACACGACATGGAAATGGCGTACTGCGCCTGGGGCGAGGACATCGACCTGATCCGCCCGCGCGTGCGCTGGTAGGACGGTCGGGATGGGTCGCCATGTGTACGGTACGGCCCGGGTTGTCAGTTCGTGCGCAGCCCGGCCAGCACGGCGGGCTGTTGCGCAGAGTGCGGGGAGTTCGGGTATGAGTCTGGTGATGGTGTTGGAGATTGAGTCCGGGGTGACGCTGGATGATGTGGCGTTCACGCTTCGGTCGCTGGGTCTGCCTAGCGACGTTGACCAGAATATCTGGGCTGGACTGCTGCCGGGGTGCAGGTGTGCGTTTGGGTTCAAGCAGCACGCTGTTCCGCTTGCTTTAGGGGCAAGAGGCATGCAGGTGGAGTGGAGTGTGGGGTTGACGGTGACGTTTCACTTTCGGGCTGCGCATATGTTGCGGAGCCTGCATGAGATCTATCGGTTGATTGAGGTGTTCTCGAAGCAGCACCGGTATCGGTTTGTGCTGTCGTTTCAGTACGAGCGGGTTTATGCGGTGCGGGATGAGTCCGGATTGGATCTGGTGTGGAAGATTTCGTAGAGCCGGGCTTGCCCGGCTGCTGTTCGCGCTGACCAGCACCGGTTTCGATTTGGGGTCATGCGTTAACGAATGTTGCGCATTTCAGGGCCGTCGTCTTTCGACCGACGCTACCGGGTCCACGAATGAATTTTGATTTTCCGTGGCCACCGACCCACCGTCTGGGGCGTGCCGGGGTGGGTTTGCGGGACCGTCAAAAACATGGATGTTTTCGACGAGCCCCCATGGATGGGTTTACGGCGTGTCCCGCAAACCCACCCCGGTGCGCCCAAGCATGGGAGCCAGTGAGTACCGGTTGTTCGCCCAAAGCCAACAGCAGCCGGGCAAGCCCGGCTCTACGGAACATCGGCCAATAAAAAACCCCCTGACGGATCAGGGGGTTTTATATGGAGGCCTGGGTCGGAATCGAACCGGCGTACGCGGATTTGCAATCCGATGCATGACCACTCTGCCACCAGGCCGGTGACTCTATAAAACAACACCCCGTGACCGGGGTGCTGTCAGATTCTGGAGCGGGAAACGAGACTCGAACTCGCGACCTCAACCTTGGCAAGGTTGCGCTCTACCAACTGAGCTATTCCCGCAAAATCAGGCGCGTATGTTACCGAAACCACCGTAAACACACCAGCCTTTTTACACTTTATTTCACATCCAGCGCCCTTGCCGGGGTGCCGAAGCCCGCGTGCCACCGCGGAGAAAAACAAGGCCCCACAGGGGCCTTGTCGAAATCTGGAGCGGGAAACGAGACTCGAACTCGCGACCTCAACCTTGGCAAGGTTGCGCTCTACCAACTGAGCTATTCCCGCAGACTTGCTGCCCAACGACGTGTCGTCGAAGGAGCGCTATTGTGTCGGGATTCCTTCACGTCGTCAACATCTTTGATGACAGTATTCAGCGGTCCATGCGCAGCCCGCGCCGGTGAAAGTAGATCTGCTCGGCCGCCCGCCGCACCATGCCCGCCCCCAGCATCAGGTCCAGCGGCCAGTCCTGCTGCAGGTGGTCCATGGCCCAGCGCAGCGCGCGCTTGCGCCGGAACGTAGGCACCGCGCGGGCCGCCACCGCCTCCG
>NZ_DAMDFR010000137.1:0-3612 GCF_032103445.1 Stenotrophomonas sp. | reverse complement strand
CATGCCCTAGCCGCATGTCCAGCTTTTGGGGGTCACCTCACCTGCGTGGCTGATCATGCGTCCGGCACCGCGCAGCCACGCAGGGCGTGGCTCTACGGCGGGGGCGTTCACCAACAAAAAACGCCACCCTTTCGGGTGGCGTTTTCGTTCCAGCGTTACACCGCGATCAGTTGTTGACCGTGGTGCTCGGCGTGGCGGCCTGCTGGGTCAGCAGACGGTTGATGTCCTGCAGTTCGGCGATGTCGAGCACGCCGACCGCCTGGCCCAGCTGCAGGCGGCGCTGCAGGAAGCTGTAGCGGGCGTTGGCGTATTCCAGCTGCGCCGAGAACAGGATGCGCTGGTTCTGGATCACGTCCAGCACGGTACGGGTACCCACTTCCAGGCCGACCTGCGAAGCGTCGTACGCGCTCTGCGCGGAGACCACGGCCAGACGACGGGCTTCCACTTCGCTGATGCCGGCCACCAGCGACTGGTAGGCGTTGCGGGTGTTGCGGTCGAGGGCGCGCTTCTGCTGCTCGTAGCCGTCCTGGGCGATGTCGCGCTGGGCCAGGGCCTGGCGCACGCCGGACTGGGTGGCACCGCCGGAGAAGATCGGCACGCTCAGGGTCAGACCGATGCTGTTGGTGCGCTGGTCCGGGCTGAAGTTGCTGCCCGAACCGACCACGTCACCCCAGCTGGCCGACTTTCCGGCGCTGGCACCCAGCGACAGGGTCGGATAGTGCGCACCGCGTGCAGCCGACACCGACGATTCAGCCGCGCTGACCTTCAGTTCCGACGCCTTCAATGCCGGGTTCTGTTCGACGGCCTTGGTCACCAGCGCATCCACCGTGGCGTACTGGGCCGGCAGTTCCGGACGGAAATCTTCCGGCAGTGCCTTCAGGTCGGTGACCGGCTGGCCGGTCAGTTCGGTCAGCGCCTGGTAGGCGTCGGCCAGGGTGTTCTGCGCAATGATCGTGTTGGCACGGGCCTGGTCGTACTGCGCGCGGGCTTCGTGCACGTCGGTGATCGGGGCCAGGCCCACTTCCAGGCGCTTGTCCGCGAAGTCGAACTGCTTCTTGGCAGCGGCTTCGTTGGTCTGCGCGGCCGACAGCGACTCGATGCCCACCAGCACGTTGAAGTACGCGGCCGAGGTACGCACGATCAGGTCGTCGTTGGCCGAGTCCAGGGTGAAGTCCGCGGCCTTGCTCAGTTCGCGCTGCGAACGCAGGTTCGAGAACTGGGTCCAGTTGAACAGAGTCTGCGAACCCTCCACCGTGTAGTTGCGGCTCTTGGTGGTGAACGAGGTGGTGTCCACGTCGTGGTTCGGCGTGGTGCGGTTGCGACCCAGCGTGGCCTGGCCGTTGATCTGCGGCAGCAGCGCGGCACGGGCCTGGACGGCACCTTCCTTGTCGAACAGACGGGTGGACTCTGCCGCGGCCAGCTGCGGATCGCCGTTGCGCGCCATTTCATAGACCTGCAGCAGGTCGGCGGCAGAGGCGGTCATCGGCAGCAGTGCGGCGGCCAGCGCAAGTGCGAGGGATCGGCGGATCATTGCGGCTTCCTTGGACTCAGAGTTGGAACTGGGGTGCCGGGGCGGCACCGCGCAGGTATTCAATATCGGTTTCAAACAGCGATTCGATGCTGCCGTCGGCCTTCACCAGCACCGCTTCCATCACCGGCGAGGTACCGCGGATCACGAACAGGCGACCACCCGGACGCAGCAGCGAGACGAAATGTGACGGAATGGTATCGACAGCCGCGGTCACCACGACGACATCAAACTTACGTTCGGTGGTCCAGTTCAGGGCATCAGCGGTTTCAATGCGCACGTTGTTACCCAGCTTGGCGGCATCCAGATTCGCGCGCGCGCTGGCGGCCAGCTCCGGCTGGATTTCCAGGCTCAGTACTTCGCGGGCCAGCGCGCCGATGCAGGCGCTGAGGTAGCCGCTGCCGGTGCCGATTTCCAGCACTTCGTCGCCCGGCTGCAGATCCAGCGCCTGCAGGGTGCGGCCTTCAATCACCGGCTTCATCATCTTGTGGCCGAAGCCGAGCGGCAGTTCCACGTCGGTGTAGGCCAGCTTCTGGTGCGCTTCAGCGACGAACGCCTCCCGCGGCAGGCGTGCCAGAACGTCGAGCACACGGATGTCCAGCACGTCCCAGGGACGGATCTGCTGTTCAACCATCAGTTCGCGGGCGTGGGCGTAATCGATCGTCATGAGGTTCTAATCCAGCGCAGTGGGCCGGCCATTTTACCGGTGCCGGGAGCCGGCGGCGCGATCAAAGCATCGCTGCCGACATGTGGGAGACGCAGTGCCGGAAGTCACCGCGACCTCCGGTCCATTCAGGTTGTGAAAACGAGCCTAGCGGCGGGTAGCGTACGCCCTCAGGAAGAAGTCGACGCTGGCGTGCACATGGGCGTCGGCGTCGCATTCGGCCGGGGCCGGGCGCATGCCGCACATCATATGCGTATGCAGCTCGCCCTTGATCAGGGTGAAGAACTGCAGGGCTGCCGTCTGGAAGTCGGAAATCTCCAGTTCGCCGCGGGCGGTACGGCCGCGCAGGAACTCGGCCAGGGCCGCGCTGGTGCGCTGCGGGCCGGCCACCCAGAACATCTCGCGGATCCGGTCGTCGGTATCCGGGGCCATCATCACCCGCTGCACGGCGACCGCCGCCGGCGAGGTGATCATCGCGAAGAAGGCGCGGCCAATGCCCAGCAACTGTTCACGCAGCGGCCCTTCCGCATCCGTTACAAACAGGGCGTCGGGCAGCATTTCCATGCAGGTGGACTGCACAGCTTCGGTGAAAAGCGTCTCTTTGTCGCCGAAATGGCTGTAAACGGTCAGCTTGGACACACCCGCTTGGGCGGCAATGCTGTCCATGCTGACGCCGGTGTAGCCCTGCTCGACGAACAGCGCCTTGGCCGCGTCGAGGATCGCCGCCCGCTTGCCCAGGTCCTTCGGACGTCCGGGTCCGGCGGCCTTGGCAGAGGGCTTGGGCGGCGCAGAGGTAGAGGTCGGATCGGTCATTGATTGAATACTAGACCAATCGGTTCGATATTTATACTATACCGATCGGTTCAATAATTTCGATGCCGATATAGAGTGTCTCGTCGGTGTCGCTTTCTTCCGGTTTTCGACAAGGTCCAGGACCTCATGAACAACGTGCGATGGATGAGCGGTGGCCTGCTGGCAGTGATGCTGGCAGCGTGTGGCAAGCAGGACGCGGAACCGCCGGCACCGCTGCCGGTGCTCGTCGTGCAGCCGGGTACGGTGGCCGGCCAGGAACTGGCGGCCTACCCGGGCGAGGTGCATGCGCGTGAGGAAAGCCCGCTGTCGTTCCAGGTCGGTGGGCACCTGATCCGCCGCCATGTCGATGCCGGCCAGCGCGTGCGCAAGGGCGACGTGCTGGCCGAACTGGACGTGTCTGACTATGCCGCCCAGGCCAGCGCCAGCCAGGCCCAGCTGGCCGCTGCCGAAGCCGACCTGGTGCGCGCCCGCGATGACCAGAGGCGCTACGCCAAGCTGGCTGAGCAGCAGCTGGTCAGCCAGTCCACGCTGGACGCGCAGACCGCCGCCTTCAAGGCCGCGCAGGGCCAGGCCAATGCCGCCCGCGCCAACCTGGCCGTGGCCCGCA
>NZ_DAMDFR010000136.1:0-3681 GCF_032103445.1 Stenotrophomonas sp. | reverse complement strand
GGATTGTGCCTGATCAGGGCCCAGTCCGAGACACAAGTGACGCGCCATGCGCGTCTCAACGCCATGCCCGATCGGGCCTCAGCCGCGCTGACGTACGGCCTCGAACAGGCTCACACCTGCGGCCACCGACACATTCAGGCTCTCGATATCGCCCGGCATCGGAATCTTGACCAAGCCGTCGCAGTTCTCACGGGTGAGCCGGCGCAAGCCGTCGGCTTCGCCGCCCAGCACCAGTGCGACGTTGCCCTTCAGGTCCAGCGAATACAGCGACGCGGTGGCTTCACCGGCCAGACCGTAGATCCACACGCCCTGCTTCTGCAGGTCCTTCAGGCAGCGTGACAGGTTGGTCACCGCCACCACCGGAATGCGGTCGGCGGCACCGGCCGAGGTCTTGCGCACGGTGGCGTTCACCGTGGCCGACTTGTCCTTGGGAATGATGACTGCCGTCGCCCCTGCGGCAGCGGCGCTGCGCAGGCACGCGCCCAGGTTGTGCGGGTCCTGCACCTCGTCGAGGATCAGCAGCAGGGCCTTGCCTTCCGCGGCGGTGACCAGCCCTTCCAGCTCGTTCTCGCCGTAGGTGCGGGCAGCGGCATAGCGCGCGGCCACGCCCTGGTGGCGCACCGAGCCGCCCACGCCGTCCAGCGCCTGGGTGTTCACCCGGCGCACGTCGATCCCCTTGCGGCGCGCGTTTTCCTCGATTTCGGTCAGCCGCGGATTCTTCGCGCCGGCCTCGATCAGCACTTCGCGGACGTTCTCGGCATCGTTTTCAATCGAGGAGGCGACGGCGTTGACGCCGACGATCCACTGGCTTTGTTTGCTCATTGCAGGGGGCGGAACCGGTCAGGGGGTGGTAATGGTAGAGCATCGGCGGGCGGGGTGCCCGTCACCGCGGCCAACGGGCCGTGTCCCGGTCCGGGTGCTGGTGCGACACCAAGGTGGCCAAGCGCTCCGCATCCGGGTCATCCTCGGCCAGGATCACCTCCAGCCCGCCCAGCTGGTCCACGAACGGCAGCTTGGACTCGGTGCCGTACTGCACGGTTGGCGGCAGCCGTTCAGGCTGGTCGAAGGCCCCGGCCGCGACGGCCATGCCGTCCTCGCCTTCATAGGTCAGCGGCGTGCCGCAGTCGGCGCAGAAGCCCCGGCGGAAGTGGTTGGAGGACTGGAAGCGGCGTGGCTCGCCACGGGTCCACTGGAAATCCGCGCCGCGTACCGAGACCAGCGGTGCGTAGTAGGCACCGAAGGCTTTCTGGCACATGCGGCAGTGGCAGATGGAGCGGTCCGGCAGCGCGCCGCGGACGTGGAAGCGGATCGCGCCGCATTGGCAGCCGCCGGAGAATTCGGGAACGGGGTTCATGGGTGAGGCCTCCGTTTCGTGGCGTGTTCGGGCGATGCAGCCACGCAGGGCGTGGCTCTACAGGCGTCCGGCAACCCGTGCCGACCGCCCAACGACCAATCCAACAACCCGTAGAGCCACGCCCTGCGTGGCTGCACGGGAATCCATCAGTACTTCTGCTTCTGCCGCTTGGCCGGCTGGCCGCGGGGCGGCAATTCCGGCACCGAATCGTCCTTTTCCTCCACCAGCCGGAAGTCGATCTTGCGCTCTTCCATGCTGGCCTTCAGCACCAGGATGCGCACCCGGTCGCCCAGGCGGTAGCTGGTGCCACGGCGTTCACCGGTCAGCGTCTTGCGGGTGGCATCGAACTGGTAATAGTCGTGCGGCAGCTGGGTGACATGCACCAACCCGTTGACCTTGGACTCGTCCAGCTCCACGAACAGACCGAAGCTGGTCACGCCGCTGATCACGCCGTCGAACTTGCCGCCGACGTGCTTTTCCATCCACGCCGCGCGGTAGCGCTCGTCGACCTCGCGCTCGGCCTCGTCCGCACGGCGCTCGCGTTCGGAGCACAGCAGGGTCAGCTTGGCCATCTCGCGCTGGGTGTACAGGTACTTGTCGACCGGCTTGCCGGTCAGCGCGTACTTGATCGCGCGGTGCACCAGCAGGTCCGGGTAGCGGCGGATCGGCGAGGTGAAGTGGGCATAGGCGTCCAGCGCCAAACCGAAGTGGCCCAGATTCTCGGCCGAGTACACCGCCAGGCTCTGGCTGCGCAGCAGCACCGATTCCAGCAGCGCCGCATCCGGGCGCTCGCGTACCTTCTTCAGCAGCTTGGTGTAATCGCCCGGCTGCACCTTGGCATACGGCGGCAGGCTCAGCTTGAACTCCTTCAGGAACTCCTGCAGGTCTTCAAACTTCGATTCCGGCGGCTTCTCATGGTCGCGGTACGGGGCAGGCACATGCTTGCTGATCAGGTAGCGCGCCGCCTGCACATTGGCCGCGATCATGCATTCCTCGATCAGCTTGTGCGCGTCATTGCGCACCAGCATGCCGGCCTGGGTGACCTGGCCGGTGTTGTCGAGAATGAAGCGCACTTCCGAGCTTTCAAACTCGATCGCGCCGCGCTTGGTCCGCGCCTTGGCAAACACCTTGTACAGCTGGTGCAGGCGTTCCACCTGCGGCAGCAGCGGGCCGATGGCCGCGCGTGCGGCCGGATCGTTCTCGCCCACCGCCTGCCAGACCTGGGTATAGGTCAGGCGCGCATGCGAATTCATCACCGCTTCGTAGAAGCGCGAGTGTGCCACTTCGCCATCGCGGCCCACCTGCATGTCACAGACGAAGCACATGCGGTCGACCTTGGGCATCAGCGAGCAGATGCCGTTGGACAGCGTCTCCGGCAGCATCGGAACCACGAAGCCCGGGAAGTACACCGAGGTGGCGCGCTTCTGCGCTTCCTCGTCCAGCGGGGTGCCGGGGCGGACGTAGTTGGAGACGTCGGCAATGGCCACGATCAGACGGAAACCGTCTTCGTTCGGTTCGCAGTAGACCGCGTCGTCGAAGTCCTTGGCGTCCTCGCCGTCGATGGTCACCAGCGGCGTGCTGCGCAGATCGACGCGACCGCCGATCATGCCCGGCTCCACCGTCAACGGCACCGCCGCAGCTTCGTCCAGCACTTCCTGCGGGAACTCGAACGGCAGTTCATGGCCGTGGATGGCGGTTTCCACCACCAGCGAGGCGGTGAGCTTGTCGCCCAGCACCGCGATGATGCGGCCGATCGGCGGACGGCGCGTGTCCGGAGCCTGGGTCAGTTCGCACACCACCAGCTGGCCATCGCGGGCGTCGCCGGTCTGGTCGGGCGGAATCTGCACGTTGCGCTGGATGCGCTTGTCGTCCGGCACCACGTAGCTGATGCCGAACTCAACGCTGAAGCGCCCGATCAGGCGGGTCATGCCGCGCTCAAGCACGCGGGCGATGCTGCCCTCGCGGCGGCCACGGCGGTCGATGCCGGTCACGTTGGCCAGCACGCGGTCGCCGTGCAGCACCTTGCGCATTTCATACGGAGCCAGGAACAGGTCGTCGCCGCCTTCCACCGGGCGCAGGAAGCCGAACCCTTCCGGGTTGGCAATGACCACGCCGGTGATCAGGTTGGTGGCCTGCACCGGGGCGAAGCCGCCACGGCGGTTCTGCACCAGCTGGCCGTCGCGCACCATCGCGCCCAGGCGCTTGCCCAGCGCGTCGGCGCGGTCGGGTTCGGTCAGGCCCAGCTGCGCGCCGATTTCCTCGGCGGTCTGCGGGCCGTCGCAGCGGTCCAGCAGCTGCAGGATGGCCTCGCGGCTGGCGATGGGCTG
>NZ_DAMDFR010000135.1:0-3783 GCF_032103445.1 Stenotrophomonas sp. | reverse complement strand
GGCGGGTGACCGCGGCGATCATCGCATCGGCGGCGCTGCGCGGACGCGGGGCCGGCGGCGGCGGGGCCACGTCCTTGCGTGCCGCTTCCAGTGCACGCTGCACCGCGCCTTCGTCGTAGTTGGCGGCCGCAACGATCTCAACGCCTTCCTCGATCCGGCGATTGGACAGGATCACGGCGTCGGGGCCATGTTCCTTGCGCACCAGGTTCATGGCCGAGCGCATATCGGGAGCGACAAAGCGTTTGATTTTCATGCTGTGGTACCGGGACTTGGGCGGCTGTTCGGGTGAAGGGAAGCGCTGGTTGTCGGTGGTCTGCACGGTCCGGGTTTCCCTTCTGTTCCTGCTGCGTGATGTTCGAAGTGGTGTCTGTTTTCTGACGCTGTACTGTCGGAGTTCCGGCTCAGCTGATCGTGCCGACCAGCTTCAACCGCTTGTCCTCGGGTACCTCGCTGTAGGCCAGGACCGACAGCGACGGAACGCTGTGGCGGACCAGGCGTGCCAGCGCGGCACGTACGGGGGCGGGGACCAGCACCACGGCGGGCTCGTTCTTCGCTTCCTGCTTGCCGACACATTCGGCCAGGCTTTGATGCAGTCGCTCGGCGAGTCCGGGTTCCAGCGCGGCGCCATTCCCCTGTGTTGACTCCTGCAAGACCCGTTCCAATTGCGGGTTGAGGGTGAACACCGGCAGCTCCGGCGACATTCCGGCGATCTCCTGGACGATGAAACGGCCCAGCGCGTTACGCACCGCGGCGGTCAGCACGCCCGGGTCCTGGCTCAGCGGGGCGTGCTCGACCAGCGATTCGGCGATCTTGCGCAGCTGGCGGATCGGAATGCGCTCGATCAGCAGATTCTGCAGCACCCGTACCACCACCGACAGCGGCAGTGCCTTGGGGGTGAGGTCTTCGACCAGCTTCGGCGCACTCTTGGCCAGGTTGGCCAGCAGCTGCTGGGCTTCCTCGAAGCCGAGCAGTTCCGGCGCATGCTCGCGGATCAGGTGCGACATATGGGTGGCGACCACGGTGGCCGGGTCGACCACGGTGTAGCCCATCGATTCGGCGTGGGCGCGCTGGTGGGGCTGGATCCAGGTGGCATCCAGGCCGAACGCCGGGTCTTTGCCGGCAATGCCTTCCAGGGCACCGAGCGCGCTGCCCGGGTCCAGCGCCAGTTCGCGGTCCGGATGGATCTCCGCGGTGGCCACCGGCACGCCGTGGATCAGCAGGCGGTAGGTGGTCGCCCCCAGTTCCAGGTTGTCACGGATGTGCACCGAGGGAATCAGGAAGCCGATGTCGTGGGTGAGCTTGCGGCGCACGCCCTTGATCCGCGCCATCAGCTCGCCGCCGTGGGCCTTGTCGACCAGCGGGATCAGCCGGTAACCGACCTCCAGGCCGAGCGGGTCGACCGGACGCAGTTCGTCCCAGGTGAGTTCAGCGGTGGGCGAGGGGGTGCCGCCCGGCAGGCCGATGACCGGGGCGTTCGGGTCCAGCGGGGCGGCGTCGGCGGTGGCCGGTGCCTGCTGCTTCTTGTAGATCTTCCAGGCGATGAAGCCGAGGATGGCGGCCAGCGTCAAGAAGGCGACGTTGGGCATGCCGGGCACCAGGCCGACCACGCCCAGGATCGCGGCGGTGATCGCCAGCGCCCGGTACTGACCGAAGGCCTGGCCCATCATGGCCTGGCTCATGTCCTGCGAGCGCGAGGCGCGGGTGACCAGCATGGCCACCGCCGAGGACACCAGCAGCGCCGGCAACTGCGCCACCAGACCGTCACCGATGGACAGCAGGGTGTAGGTGGCGGCAGCGTCGCCGAACGGCATGCCGTGCTGGAGGACGCCGACGGCCAGGCCGCCGATCATGTTGATGAAGAGAATCAGGATGCCGGCGATGGCGTCGCCGCGGATGAACTTGCTGGCACCGTCCATCGCACCGTAGAAGTCGGCTTCCTCACGGACTTCTTCACGACGGACCTTGGCTTCCTCACGCGTCAGCAAACCGGCGTTGAGGTCGGCGTCAATCGCCATCTGCTTGCCGGGCATGGCATCCAGGATGAAGCGCGCGGTCACTTCCGACACACGCCCGGCACCCTTGGTGATGACCACGAAGTTGATGATGGTCAGGATCGCGAACACCACGATGCCGACCGCATAGTTGCCGCCGATCACGAACTCGCCGAAGGCCGCAATCACCTTGCCGGCGGCGTCATGGCCGTCCTGGCCGTTCAGCAGGATCACACGGGTGGAGGCCACGTTCAGGGCCAGCCGCAGCATGGTAGTAACCAGCAGCACGATCGGGAAGATGGTGAAGTCCAGCGGGCGCTTCACGTACACCACGGCCAGCAGCACCATCAGGGAGATGGCGATGTTGAAGGTGAACAGGGCGTCCAGCACCGGCGCGGCCAGCGGTACCACCACCATCGCCAGCAGGGCCAGCACGATCAGGGGGGCTCCCAGGCCGTTGCGGATCATGTCCATGACCCGGCGGGCGTTCATGCCACCTTGGGCGGGCTGGGCGCTCATGGGCGGCCTCCCTTGCCGAATTCATCCACATCGATACGCGGCGCAGCCGGCATCGGGCCACCGCGCCAGGCGCGCAGCTGGTAGACGTAGGAGAGGACCTGGGCCACGGCCGAATACAGTCTCACGGGGATTTCCTTGCCGAGTTTCCCTTCCCGATACAAGGCGCGTGCCAAAGGCGGTGCGGAGACCAGCGGCACCTTGTTGCCATCGGCCACTTCGCGGATGCGCAGGGCGGTTTCGTCCACCCCCAGCGCGACCACGGTGGGGGCCCCCATCTTGCCGCCGTCATACTTCAGGGCCACTGCGTAGTGGGTGGGGTTGACCACCACGACGTCGGCGGTGGGGACCGCTTCCATCATCTGGCGGTTGGCCATCTGGTGCTGCATCTGGCGGATGCGGCCCTTCATTTCCGGGCTGCCCTCGCTTTCCTTCATCTCCCGGCGCAGCTCTTCACGGGTCATCTTCAGCTTGCGCATCCAGTTCCAGCGCTGGTACGGCGCATCGATGGCCGCCAGCAGCACCATCGCGCCACCGGTGGCCAGCATCAGCTTGAGGGTGAAGCCCAGGCCGTTGACGATGGCCGCTTCCAGCGGCTGGTGGACCAGGTCGCGCAGGCCGCGGATGCCGTGCCACACCACCAGTCCGGCGGCAACGCCGACGAAGGCCACGCGCAGCAGCGACTTGATGAACTCGGCGATGGCCTCGGGCCCGTACAGGCGCTTCATGCCGGCCATCGGGCTGAGCCGGTTGAACTGCGGCATCAGCGACTTGTTGGACCAGCGCAGGCCGTCCATCACCAGGGGCGAGAGCAGGCTGGCCAGCAGGCAGATCAGCACCAGCGGCCACATCGCCACCAGCAGCTGCAGCGTCAGCTCGCCGAAGTGGCCGAACAGGGCCTGTGGATGCAGGCGCAGGCCTGGCTCCGGGCTCAGCGCGGCCTTCATCCATTCGCGCGAGTTGGTCGCCATCGTGCCGGAAAACGCCATCAACGTAGCGACCGCAGCGCCGAACACGGCGGCAGTGCCGAGTTCGCGCGAGCGCGGGGTATTGCCCTCTTCACGGGCGTCGCGCAGGCGTTTTTCGGTAGGTTGTTCGGTTTTTTCGCCGGCTTGTTCTTCGTCGGACATCGTTCACGCACCCCGGGGTATCCCCGGGGGTTGTGCAAGATCCGTGCCCAACGGCAGCCACGCAGGGCGTGGCTCTACGGAATGGCGTACGTCCGTAGATACCGTCTCGCCCCTGCCTATGCAAGGGCGATTTCGGGATCAAACGG
>NZ_DAMDFR010000134.1:0-4057 GCF_032103445.1 Stenotrophomonas sp. | reverse complement strand
CGTCGGCCAGCGCCACGCCGTAGTCGTAAAGGCCCAGCGGCAGCAGGCCTACACAATCGGGCTGACGCCAGATCTCCACCGCGCGGGCAAAGTCCTCCACGGCCTGCGCGGTGTCGCCGCGCTCGCGCGCCAGGTGGCCCATGGCGTTCCAGCTGGCCCCGGTGTCGCGGTGCCGTTCGCCCAGCGCCTGCCGGGTCAGCCGATGCACTTCCTGCAGGGTCGCTTCGGCCTCGGCCAGGTCGCCGCGCTGCAGCGCCAGCGTGCCGCGCAGGCGGCGGATGCCCAGGGTTTCCGGGTGGTCGGGGCCGTACAGGCCAAGCGCGTCGTTCCACGCCATGTGCAGGTGCTGCGAGGCCGCGTCCAGGTCGCCCTGCGCGGCCAGCGTTTCCCCCAGGTGGCGGCGCAGGGTGACCCGCTGCGGGTCGCGCTCGCTGGTGCGCAGCTGCAGCAGTTGCAGCGCCTGCCGATAGCCCGCCAATGCGGCCTGCGTACGGCCCTCGTCGCTGTCCAGCGCGGCCAGGTCGGCCAGGCTTTCGGCCGTGCTGGTGGTGTCCTTGAGCACGTCGCGGCGCAGGGTCAACGCCTGGGTGAAGGCCTCGCGTGCGGGCCGCCGGTAACCCAGCAGCTGCTGGCAGCGGCCCAGCTGGGCGTGGTACTCGGCCACCAGCGACGGGAATGCCTGCTGGTACTGCGCGGCCAAGGCCTGCATGGGGGCCAGGTGGGCCACGCATTCGCGCGAGCGTCCCAGCATGCGCAGGGCGCGGCCGCGCTGGGTGACCGCTTCCACCTGCAGCTCCGGCGGCACGTTGTCGACCTGCTCCAGCAGCGCGCGCTGGCGGTCCAGGGTCTGCAGCGCCAGCTGGTAATCGCCAAGTCCAATGCGCAGCCGCCCGATCACGCCTTCCAGGTCCGCCAATGGCAAGGGCTGGTCGGCCAGCTCCGCTTCCCCGCGCTGCTGCCCGGTCGCCAGCATCTGGCGGACGTCGAAGCTGCCATGGCGCGCACTGGCCGCGCGGTCGAACAGGCCGATGGTGAAGTCCTGCATGGCCTGCGCACGCGCTATCTCGCGCCGCGCCTGCTGCATCTGCCAAAGCGCCAGCACCGCCAGCGCCAGCAGGGCCAGTATGCTCACCGCGCTCAGCGCCACGCCCCAGCGGTGTCGCCCGAGGTACTTGCGCAGCCGGTACAGCGCGCGCTGCGGGCGCGCGTGAATGGGACGGCCCTCCAGGAAACGCTGCACGTCCTGCGACAGCGCCTCCACCGAGGCGTAGCGCTGCGCGGGCTCCTTCTGCAGCGCCTTGAGCAGGATGGTGTCCATGTCGCCACGCAGGCGGCGCGCCAGGCGGCGGATGGCGGCGGTCGGTTCGGGGTCGGGCCCCTCCCTGCGCAACAACAGGCTCGAGGCACGCGGGGCGTTCACCTCCAGAATCGAGCGCTCCCATTCGGCGTCACTGAGGCGGCGCAGCCGATACGGCTTGCGCCCGGTGATGACCTCGAACAGCACGACGCCCAGCGAGTACACGTCGGTCAGCGTGGTCACCGGTTCGCCACGCACCTGTTCCGGTGCAGCGTAGTGCAGGGTGAAGGCACGCGCTTCGGTGGGCGGGTGCGCGCCCGGATCGCGCGGCTGCTCGTCATCAAGCAGCTTGGCGATGCCGAAATCCAGCAGTTTCACCTCGCCGTCGGCGGTAACCAGAATGTTCGAAGGCTTGAGGTCACGGTGCACGATCAGGTTGGCGTGGGCGTGGCTGACCACCGCGCACACCTGCAGCATCAGCTTCAAGCGGCGCTCCAACGGCAGTTGCAGGCGTTGGCAGTAGTCGGTGATCGGCTCACCTTCGACATAGGCCAGCGCCAGGTAGGGCTGGCCCTGCAGATCGATGCCGGCGTCCAGCAGCTGGGCCAGGTGCGGGTGCTGCAGGCGCGCCAGAATCTCGCGTTCGCGGCTGAAGCGCTGGCGCAGGCCGGGATCGGCATAGCCGCTGCGCAGCAGCTTCAGCGCGACCTGGCGTTCGTACAGCCCATCGGCGCGCTCGGCCAGCCAGACTTCCCCCATGCCACCCTCGCCCAGCCTGCGCAGCAGGCGGTAGGGGCCGATGCGCGTGCCCTCACGGCTGTCTTCCGGTGCAGCCGTCCACAACGGCTGGGCCATGAAATCGTGGCTGTCGGCTTCATGCTGCAGCAGCCGCTCCACTTCCCCGGCCAGGGTCGGGTCGGACGCATGCAACCGGGCCAGGCGCGCGGCGCGCTGGTCGGGGGGCAACTCCAGCAACTGATCCAGCAGCGACGACAACTGCTGCCAGCGCCCTGCTTCCATACGATCGATCTCCGACCGCCGTTGAACCGCTCAGTCTTCGCGCACCGACGCCAGCAGGAACAGCCGCGCCTTCTGCCAATCACGGCGAATGCTGCGTTCCGAGCGCTGGCAGAGGTCGGCGATTTCCTGTTCCGACAACCCGGCGAAATAGCGCAGCTCGACCACCTTGGCCAGGTGCCCATCCACCGCCTGCAGCCGCGCCAGCGCCACGTCCAGCGCCAGCAGATCTTCGTCCAGGCGCACGCCGCTGCTGCTGTTTTCGGGAATCTCCGCCACCCGCTTCAGGTCGCCGCCACGCTTGCGTGCCAGCCGGTTGCGGGCGTAATCCACCACCACGCTGCGCATGGCCGAGGCCGCATAGGCGAAAAAGTGCGCGCGGTCTTCAAAGCGTGCCGCACCGCGTGCGCCCAGCAGCTTCAGGTAGGACTCGTGCACCAGCGAGGTGGCGTCCAGGGTGCGGCCCTGCTGGCCGGCCAACTGGCGTCGGGCCATGGTGTGCAGCTCCTGGTACAGCAGGGTCAGCACCCGATCCAGCGCGGCACGGTCGCCCGAGCGGGCCGAATCCAGCCATACCGTGATATCCGGGCCTTCGTCCATGCCAAACCCCCGCCGGTGACGTTGGCCCGACTATAGCGCCCGCGTGGGCCTAAAAGTGCGACTCAGCGCTGACAATGGCTGCACCACACACTGGCGCGCTGGCCAATGGTGGCGTGGCGGAGCGGCCGCCCGCACTGCCGGCAGGGTTCGCCTTCACGCCCGTAAACCAGCAGCTCCTGCTCGAAGTAGCCAGGTGCACCATCCGGGTTGATGAAATCACGCAGGGTGGTGCCGCCGCGGGTGATGGCATGGCCAAGGATCAGCTTCACCGCCGCGCCCAGGCGCTGGTAGCGCTCGCGCGAGATCTTGCCGGCTTCACGCAGCGGGTTGATGCCGGCCATGAACAGGCTTTCGGCGGCATAGATGTTGCCCACCCCGACCACGATCCCCTGGTCCATCAGGAAGGTCTTCACCGGGGCCTTGCGGCCACGGCTGCGCTGGAACAGGTAGTCACCGTCGAAGACGTCGTCGAGCGGTTCCGGGCCGAGCCCGGCCAGCAGTTCGTGGGTCTGCCCCGCCGGTTGCCAGAGCAAGCTGCCGAACCGGCGCGGGTCGTTGAAGCGCAGCAGGCGGCCGTTGTCGAGGCTGATGTCGACGTGGTCGTGCGCCCGCACGGGGGTGTCGCCCGGCAGCACCCGCAGGCTGCCGGACATGCCCAGGTGCAGCACCGCACTGCCGATGGCCGTGTCCAACAGCAGATACTTCGCGCGGCGACGTACGCCTTCGATCGCCTGGCCCGGCAGCAGCGTGCTGATTTCATCCGGAATCGGCCAACGCAGGTCCGGCCGGCGCAGGATCACGCCGTGGATGCGGCGGCCTTCCAGGTGCGGCGCGAGGCCACGACGGGTGGTTTCGACTTCGGGCAGTTCGGGCATGGGGGGATTCTACCCGTGCTGACGTGACACGCATGGTGTGTCACTACGGGACGGGATCATGGGCGCCTCGCGTAGGGACGCGCCATGCGCGTCCGCTCTTCGTTCCGGCATCGCGAACGCCTGACCCACGTCTTCGGTCAACGATAAACGCCGGCCGCAACCTGGTGCCGTGTTGATCGTGCCTTCGGGCGCTTGTGCCGCGCTGTGCGCGGTTGACACGCATGGCGTGTCACTTGTGTCTCGGACTGGGCCCTGATCAGGCACAATC
>NZ_DAMDFR010000133.1:0-4081 GCF_032103445.1 Stenotrophomonas sp. | reverse complement strand
GGCGGCGGTCTGCGGGGCGCTCGCCTTGCCCGCGCCGGCGGCCAAGCCCAGCGGTGCCACTGCCAGCAGCGCCGCGCCCATGATCAGGCGGTTCCAGCGCGCTCTGCGCCCACGTTCACTGCGTGCCATCGTGCAATCCTGTTGTAGGTGAACCCTGGACCTTAACAGGGGGCCGCCGCCCGGCCCCCTGCCGATGGTTGGGGAACACGGTGTTTCATGCCATTGCAGCGTGGCGGGATATAATGGCGACCTCCTTCACCGAGGGGCGCTGCGACCGGACCGGCTTTGCCCGGACGGCCAGGCTCGGTGGCCTGGATGGTTCCAACGGCGCCCGGCGAAGACGTACCCACGTCAATTACCGGAGCTTTACATGAACGCTGTTGCCAAGACCTTCTCCACCGAAGGTGATTACAAGATTGCCGACATCTCGCTGGCCGACTGGGGCCGCAAGGAGCTGGACATCGCCGAGCACGAAATGCCGGGCCTGATGTCGATCCGCCGCAAGCACGCCGCCAGCCTGCCGCTGAAGGGCGTGCGCGTGACCGGCTCGCTGCACATGACCATCCAGACCGCCGTCCTGATCGAAACCCTGAAGGACATCGGTGCCGACGTGCGCTGGGCCTCGTGCAACATCTTCTCGACCCAGGACCACGCCGCTGCGGCCATCGCTGCCACCGGCACCCCGGTGTTCGCGTGGAAGGGCGAAACCCTGGAAGAGTACTGGGACTGCACCCTGGACGCGCTGACCTTCACCCTGGCCGACGGCACCCTGACCGGTCCGGAGCTGGTGGTCGACGACGGCGGCGACGTCACCCTGCTGATCCACAAGGGCTATGAGCTGGAAAACGGCAGCGACTGGGTCAACACCCCGTCGGGTTCGCACGAAGAACAGGTGATCAAGAACCTGCTCAAGCGCGTGGCCGTCGAGCGCCCGGGTTACTGGGGTCGCGTGGTCAAGGACTGGAAGGGTGTTTCCGAGGAAACCACCACCGGCGTGCACCGCCTGTACCAGCTGGCCCAGGCCGGCACCCTGCTGATTCCGGCAATCAACGTCAACGACTCGGTCACCAAGAGCAAGTTCGACAACCTGTACGGCTGCCGCGAGTCGCTGGCCGACGGCCTGAAGCGCGCCATGGACGTGATGCTGGCGGGCAAGTTGGCCGTGGTCTGCGGCTACGGCGACGTGGGCAAGGGCTGCGCTGCTTCGCTGCGTGCCTATGGCGCGCGCGTGGTGGTCACCGAAATCGATCCGATCTGCGCACTGCAGGCGGCGATGGAAGGCTTTGAAGTCAACACCATCGAATCGACCCTGGGCCGTGCCGACCTGTACGTCACCACCACCGGCAACAAGGACATCATCCGCATCGAACACCTGAGCGCGATGAAGGACCAGGCCATCGTCTGCAACATCGGCCACTTCGACAATGAAATCCAGGTCGATGCGCTGGTGGCCTACCCGGGCGTGCAGCAGATCAACATCAAGCCGCAGGTGGACAAGTACGTGTTCCCGAACGGCAACGCGATCTTCCTGCTGGCCGAAGGCCGCCTGGTCAACCTCGGCTGCGCCACCGGCCACCCGAGCTTCGTGATGTCCAACAGCTTTGCCAACCAGACCCTGGCGCAGATCGACCTGTGGGCGAACAAGGACACCTACGAAAAGTCGGTGTACCTGCTGCCGAAGAAGCTGGACGAAGAAGTGGCCCGTCTGCACCTGGAAAAGATCGGCGTGAAGCTGACCACCCTGACCCAGGAACAGGCCGACTACATCGGCGTGCCGGTGGAAGGTCCGTTCAAGCCGGATCATTACCGCTATTGATCGGTGATGGCTGTGCAGCCACGCAGGGCGTGGCTCTACGGCTGAAGATGACGGGCACCTTCGGGTGCCCGTTTTCATTTGTGCGGGGTGAAATCCCGGACACCGGGCCTGCACACCGTGATTACACCAGCGCCCGGATGATCGGCGCGCGGGGGAAATATCTGGATCTCATCCGGAGAATTTCCATGATCATCAAGCTCATCGTGCCCGTACTGCTGGCGCTGTGCGGTGCCGGCTTCGCGTCTTCGGCCCAGGCGGCTGACTATTTCTGCCGTGTTTATTCCGGTACCGATACCTGGGAAAAGTCGACGGTCAATCAGGGGCATTACAAGGCCTCCGGGGCCACTGTGGCGCAAGCGGAGACTGCCGCATTGGCCACCGGCAAACGGAACAAGCCGAACGTTACGCTGACCCGCGCGCGCTGCGAGACCAGCATTGCCGCATTTGACAGTGCAGTGCCTGCACCGGCACCGGCTCCGACACCCGCGCCGCCCCCCGCGACAGGAGCCGGCGAGACCTACTACTGCCTCATCTATAAGAACGGCAATGAGTATGTGAAACCAACGGCAGCACATGATGCCGGGAAGAACATCTGGAAGATTGAACTCGACACCACGCCGATGGATCTCGAGGACAAGGCCATGGCCTTTGCCAAGTCGTTGACCAATGAGAATCCGACCAGCGCCATCTGCGAAAGCAGCATCAAGATCCTGCTGGGAATCGACGAAGAATGATGGGATTCCTACCGTAGAGCCACGCCCTGCGTGGCTGCGCGATATCGGACGCTCCCCAATGACGCGCCATGCGCGCGATCACGCGGACCGCACTTGGTCGTAGCCACGCAGGGCGTGGCTCTACGGCGTGCTTCCCACGAAAAGCGCTTCTCTGGAGAAAACAAAAATGAACACCAAAAGTATGCTACTGACGTTGCTGGCAGTCTGGGCAACGTCAAACGTACTGAGCGCTGCTGCCGCGACCCAGCACTACGAATGCATCATCCATGGCACAGATGGCAAGCCCATTCTCAACGAGGTCGGACCAGGCCTGATAATACCGACCGCTTACTACTTTGAGGTAAGCAGCGAAGCAATGGCCGTTTCGGAAGCGCTGAAGAGCGCGAAAAGCGACTCGGTACCGGCCGGCAGTGCGAAATGTACTGTTTTCGTACCGTCCCGCGAATGGCTGCAGATGCGAGCGGAGCACAAGCGGCACCAGGATGCAGAAAACTGACATCCTGGAAGGTAGAGCCACGCCCTGCGTGGCTTCGACCAATCCGACACCACGCGCAGCCACGCAGGGCGTGGCTCTACGGCTGAACTCATTGCTGATGGACATCCTCCCGAGGAGCTCAACATGATCATTCGATACATGATGGCAATCGTCTCCGCTCTGGCTCTGACGTTCAGTGCAGCCGCCGCTGACACACTGACCAAGTACCAGTGCTCACTTGTCGACAAGGATGGCAACTTCATCAGGCCGCCTGGCAACCCGTTCCCGGTGACTTATATGGTGTGGTCACGCGACGAAGAGGAAGCGAAATCCAAGACCCTGGAGTTGGCAAAGCAGGACGGAAAGTCCGCCCCTGGTGCAAAGTGCTTTGGTCCTTCCCCGATGAAATGAGCGTAGAAGGCACCCGCGGAGATACCATGCACGCATGACCCCTGCCATCAACTTGCTCAAGCAGCACCGTATCCCCCACCGTGTGGTGTCCTACACCCATGCCGCCGACGCCGATTCCTACGGCGGCGAAGCGGCGGCTGCGCTGGGGCTGGATCCAACCCAGGTGTTCAAAACCCTGCTTGCCGCAACGGAAAAAAACGAACTGCTGGTGGCGATCGTGCCGGTAAGCGGATCGTTGGACCTGAAAGCGCTGGCCGAAGTCGCTGGCTGCCGGAAGTGCGAGATGGCCGATCCGGCGGCGGCGCAGCGGGCCACCGGGTATCTGGTCGGCGGTATCAGTCCGCTTGGGCAGAAGAAGAAGCACCGTACGTTCGTAGACGATAGTGCGCGGACTTTGGATGAGGTGCATGTCAGTGCCGGGAGGCGCGGGCTGGAAGTGGCCCTGGCACCGGCGGATCTGGTGACATTGACCGACGCGACCTACGCACCGATTGGACGCCCGAAGGCGTAGAGCCACGCCCTGCGTGGCTGCGATGTCGCCTGGAGGCAACAATGACGCGCATGGCGCGTCACTACGCGACGCCGGTAGCCCTGTAGATACCGTCTCGCCCCTGCCTATGCAAGGGCGATTTCGGGATCAAACGG
>NZ_DAMDFR010000132.1:0-4121 GCF_032103445.1 Stenotrophomonas sp. | reverse complement strand
GACTGTGCCGAGGCACCCACGCTGGCGCAGCCGCTGCCGGTCGGCGACGGCCGTGCCCTGCTGCAGCGTCGCCCCGACATCCGTCAGGCCGAGCGCCGCCTGGCCGCGGCCACCGCACGGATTGGCGTGGCCACCGCGGAGCTGTATCCGGACATCCGCCTGGGCGCATCGGTCGGAGCCGCCGGCCTGCTGGAAGACTTCGGTAATGCGATGACCCGGCAGTGGTCGTTCGGGCCGCTGATCTCCTGGACCCTGCCCTCCTCCGGCACGCATGCACGGATCCACGCCACCGAAGCCGGGGCCGACGCGGCGCTGGCCGAGTTCGACAGCAGCGTGTTGCAGGCACTGCGCGAAACCCAGACCGCGCTGAGCCGCTACGCGCACGACCTGGACCGGCTGCAATCGCTGCAGCAGGCACAGCAGCAGGCCGCGCTGGCCGCCGCGCAGAACCGCCGGCTGTACCAGGGCGGGCGCACGCCCTACCTGTCCAGCCTGGATGCCGACCGCACCCTGGCCTCGGCCGACGCCACCCTGGCCCAGGCTGAAGCGCAGGTTTCGCGGGACCAGATCCACCTGTTCCTGGTGCTGGGCGGCGGCTGGAACGCCGATGCCATAGCCGCGCACGCGTCAAATGAATAACCCCTCGCTGCTGCTGGACCGTCAGGCCTGGACGTTCTCGGTCAAGACGTTCCTGGCCGCGCTCGCTGCGCTGTACATCGGCTTGGCCGGCAATCTGTCGCGCCCGTACTGGGCGATGGCCACGGTGTACATCGTCACCCAGCCGATGCTGGGCCCAACGCGGGCCAAGGGCGCGTACCGCATCATCGGCACGCTGTTTGCCGGCGCGGCCACGCTGTGGATGCTGCCGCACCTGGTGGAAGCACCGCTGCTGCTGAGTGCGGCGATGTCGCTGTGGCTGTCGGCCTGCCTGTTCATCGCCCTGCTCAACCGCGGCCCACGCGGCTACGCCTTCCTGCTGGCCGGCTACACCACCGCCTTCATCGGCTTCCCGGCGGTGACCTCGCCGGACACCATCTTCGACACCGTGGTGGCGCGCAGCGAAGAGATCATCCTGGGCACGGTGGTGGCCGTGCTGTTCGCCTCGCTGTTTTTCCCGACGTCGGTGCAGCCGATGCTGCGTGCACGCATTGGCAGCTGGATGGGCGATGCCGCACAGTGGTGCCGGCAGATCCTGCAGCGTGGCCACGCGCACGCTCCACGCAACCGGCTGGCTGCAGACCTGGTGCAGTTCGAGGCGCTGATTGAATTTCTGCGCCGCGATGACCCGCGCCACGCCGGGGCCGCGGTGTCGATGGAGCGGCTGCGCGAACGCATGCTGTTGATGCTGCCGGTGCTGTCGTCGATTGCCGACCGGCTCGGCGCGCTGCGCGCCGGCGGCCGCACCCTGCCGCCGGGACTGGAGCCGCTGATCACCGACATCGCGCAGTGGCTGGAGCGCCCCGGTCGGTCCAGTGCCAGCGAGTACGCCGTGCTGCGCGAGCGGATTCTGGCACTGAAGCCGGCCGTGGACGGCGAGCTCGACCATCTGTTGCTGGTGACCCTGCTGCTGCGGCTGGAGGAGCTGGTGGACCTGTGGCAGGACTGCAGCACGCTGCAGCACGCCATCGAGCAGGGCACCGCGCCACTGGATACCGCGCACTACCGCATCCGTGCCACGCCGACGCGGCACAGCCGCCACGTCGACTACGGCATGGCGCTGTTCTCCGCCGCCAGTGCCGGTGTGGCGCTGATGACGTACTGCGCGCTGTGGATCGCGCTGGGCTGGGAAGGCGGTGGCAACGGCGCGATGATGGCCGCGGTGGCGGCAGCGTTCTTCGCCGCGCAGGATGACCCGGCCCCGAGCATGCTGCAGTTCCTGTTGTGGGCGATCGTCGCCAGCCTGGTCGCCGGCGTGTACCTGTTTGGCGTCTTCCCGGCAGTGCACGACTTCGGCAGCCTCGCGCTGGTGCTGGCGGTGGTGTTCCTGCCGCTGGGCCTGCTGTTGCATCGCCCGCAGACCGCGCTGATCGGTCTGCCGCTGACGGTGAATCTGGTCGCCCTGTTGAACGTGCAGAACACCTACAGTGCCAACATCCAGAGCTTCATCAATTCGTCGGTGGCGATGTTCATCGGCATTGGCTTTGCGGTGGTGATGACCCGGCTGTTCCGTTCGGTGGGCGCGGAATGGACCGCACGCCGGCTGGTCCGTCAGGGCTGGACCACGCTGGCCGATGCGGCGCAGGGCCGTGGCCAGCAGGATCGCCAGCAGTTTGCCGCGCGCATGCTGGACCTGCTCGGCCTGCTCGCCCCGCGCCTGGCCGCCGCACCGGCGGGTAGTGACCTGGCGTCGGTGGACATGCTGACCGAGGCACGCATTGGCCTGAACATCCTGCAGCTGCGCCGTGCCCGGCATGAGCTGCCCGAGACCAGCCGGCAGGCGGTGGAGGCGATTCTGGATGCAGTGGCGGTGCACTATCGGGCGCAGGTTGCGCAGCGTAAGCCGCTGCCGGCACCGCCTGAACTGCAGGCGCAGCTGGATGCCTCGCTGCAGCGTGTGCAGACCGTGGCCGCGGGCAAGGCGCGTGATGAGGCGCTGATGGGCGTGCTTGGGTTGCGCTACGCGATGTATCCCGAGCGCGGCTGACGCGTATCGGTCGGGACTTGCCGTAGTGCACGACTCCGGTTGGAACTTCCTCCATGCATGGGAACCCCGACCGGGACTTGCGTCCATGCTTGGGAACCCCGTAGAGCCGGGCTTGCCCGGCTGCTGTTGGCGGTGCGCGAAGAGCAGCCGGGCAAGCCCGGCACTACGGGATTCGTGCGATCCCACAGAGACTGCGAAGCACGTCGAGCAATGGTCAGAACAGGTCGCCCTGGGTAGGTTGTAGGGCGTCGATGCGCGGCTGCGCTGGCAAGCCCAGCCGCACCGCCAGTCCAGACAGGCGACTGGCATGCCGGCCCAGCGCGGCGGTCAGCACCTCTCCACTGCCCAGCAGGTGCAGTGACTGCCGCGCTCGGGTCATGCCGGTGTAGATCAACTCGCGCGACAACACCCGGGTGTCGCGCCGCGGCAGCTGCAACCACACCGTGTCGAACTCCGAACCCTGCGCCTTGTGTACGGTCATCGCGAACGCGCTCTCATGTGCCGGCAACGCCGCCGGATGGAAGGCGCGGGGCTGTCCGGCCGTCTCGCCGGCAAACCACGCCATCACCGGGCCGCTGTCATCACGCAGGCAGATGCCGATGTCACCGTTGAACAACCGATGCCGGTAGCTGTTCTCGGTGATCAGCAGCAACCGACCGTGGAAGTAGCGCGGGCCGGCACCTGCGCGTGCACTGCCAGCCAGCAGCGCCTCGATGCGTTCGTTGAGTCCGCGCGCGCCCTGCGGGCCTTCGCGCAGGGCGGTGAGCAGGCGCAGGCGGCCAGCCTGGGCCAATGCCTGCGCAGGATCAGCGGCCTCGCCCAGCGCGCGCCAATGCGTCAGCAGTGCGTCGCGGTGCTGCTCCATCGGGTCCAGCACATCCTCATGGAAGTGCACGCCGGCCAAGGTTCCCGAACGCAGCAGCGCCAGCGCCGTGGTGCTGTTGCCTTCGCGCACGGCCGCCGCCAAAGGTGCCAGATCCAGCGTGTCGCTTTGCCGGTAACCCCGCAGCAGCTGCACCCGTCGACCTGCGAACGGCAACGCCGGCACCACCGGCTGCAGGTTGTCTGCGGCCAGCAAGGGCTGCAGTGCGGTCGCATCGTCGGCGTGCAGGCCCTGCCCGTCGCCGCTGGCGCGCAGGATGGCGCTCAGTACATCGCCGGCCTCCACCGACGGCAGCTGGTCGGGATCACCGAGCAGCAGCAGCCGGGTGCCAGCACCGATGGCCTCCACCAGCTTGGTCATCAACGGCAGGTCGATCATCGAGGCCTCGTCGACCACGACCACATCGAACGGCAGCGGGTTGTCGGCGTGATGGCGGAAGCGCGGCGAATCCGGAATCACACCCAACAGGCGGTGCAGCGTGGAACCGGTCACCGGCAATGCGTCACAGACCGCGTCCTCCACGCCCTGGGCGCGCAGCTGGCCGACGACCGCGCGCAGGCTTTCGGCCATGCGCTCGGCGGCGCGGCCGGTCGG
>NZ_DAMDFR010000131.1:0-4359 GCF_032103445.1 Stenotrophomonas sp. | reverse complement strand
CGAACCGGCCGCCCGCCCGCTGGCCCCGATGAGCGCCGCCAACGAACCTGCAGAACTGCCGGTCGCCCTGGCCGCTGCGGTCGAGGCCATGGAAGCGCCAGTCCTTGCCCCGACCGTGGTCCCGACCCCGGCACCGGCGCTGAACCTGGTCCCGCGCGACGACGAAGAGCTGCGCCAGCTGCGTCACGAAGTGGCCGGCATGCGCCAGGTCATCGAACGCGAAATGACCCGCTTCACCGACGAGCGCCTGCGCGGCTCGGCGGTGCGCGCCGCCGCGCTGGACCTGATGGACGAGTACGGCTTCGACGCCGGCATCAGCCGCGACGTGGCCCTGCAGATCCCGCTGGATACCGAAGCCCATCGCGGCCGTGGCCTGATGCTGGGCCTGCTGTCGCGCAAGCTGCCGATCGCCCCGATCGACCCGCTGGAAGCCGGCGGCGTGATCGCCCTGGTCGGCCCCACCGGTGCCGGCAAGACCACCACCATCGCCAAGCTGGCCTCGCGCTTTGCCGAAGCCCATGCCGCGCGTGACGTCGCCCTGGTCACCACTGACACCGGCCGCATCGGTGCCCGCGAACAGCTGTACGGCTTCGGCCGCCAGCTCGGCATCGCCGTGCACGAGGCCAACAGCGGCAGCGACCTCACCCAGCTGCTGGAGCGCCTGAAGGACTACAAGCTGGTGCTGATCGACACCGCCGGCCTCGGCCCGCGCGACCGCGCCCTCGCCGCCCAGCTGCAGTGGCTGCGCGCCGCCAGCCAGATCCGCACCCTGCTGGTGCTGCCGGCCAATACCAGCTTCGGCGACATGGACGAAGTGGTCCGTCGCTTCAGCGCCGCCAACCCGCAGGGCGTGGTGCTGAGCAAGCTGGACGAGACCGGCCGCTTCGGCACCGCACTTTCGGTGGCCGTCGACCACCGCCTGCCCATCACCTGGGTGACCGACGGCCAGGACGTTCCTGAAGACCTGCACCGGGCCACCGCCGCCAATCTTGTACTTCGCCTTGAAGATTTGCGCCGCGCGGCCGATATGCCCTGCAACCCGGAGTTGAACCATGCCGTCGCGTGAGTACGCCAAGCTGACCCAGAATTTCCCGCTGTCGGCCACCCGCAGCCAGCCGCTGGGCCCGGTCCGCACCATCGCCGTCAGCGGCGGCAAGGGCGGCGTGGGCAAAACGAACGTCTCGGCCAATCTGGCCGTGGCGCTTGCTGACATGGGTAAACGCACCCTGCTGCTCGACGCCGACCTGGGCCTGGCCAACATCGACGTCATTCTCGGCTTACAGCCGAAGCTGACCCTGGCCGACCTGGTCGCCGGGCGCTGCACCCTGGACGAAGTAATCATGGAAGGCCCCGGCGGCGTGCTGGTGGTGCCGGCCGCGTCCGGTCGCCGCCACATGGCGGAGCTGCAGCCGGCCGAACACGTAGGCCTGGTCAACGTGTTCTCCGAGCTGGAACGCGAACTGGACTTCATGATCGTCGACACCGCCGCGGGCATCACCGACGGCGTGCTGACCTTCTGCCAGGCCGCCCAGGACACCGTGGTGGTGGTCTGTGACGAACCGGCCTCGATCACCGACGCCTACGCGCTGATCAAAGTGCTGTCGCGCGAGCGCGGCGTTGACCGCATCCAGGTCGTGGCCAACATGGCCCGCGACCCGAATGAAGGCCGCGTGCTGTACGAAAAGCTGAGCCGGGTCTGCGACAAGTTCCTGGCGGATGTGTCGCTGAACTATCTGGGCTGCGTGCCGCAGGACGACTGGCTGCGCCTGTCGGTGCAGCGCCAGCAGCCCGTGGTCAAGGCCTACCCGTCCAGCCCGGCCGCGCAGGCCATCACCGAAATCGCCCGTCGCACCGCGCGCTGGCAGGCTCCGACCGAGCCGCGCGGTGGCGTCGAGTTCTTCCTCGAACGCATCCTCAAACAGCGTGGGGTGGCCGCATGAAAGGTGCCGCGCAATACAAAGAGGTGCAGCGTGCCGCTGCCACTGAGTGCATTGCCCAGCACTCGGACCTGGTGCGGCGCATTGCCCACCACCTGGCCGCGCGCCTGCCGGCCAGCGTTGAAATCGACGACCTGATCCAGGCCGGCATGATGGGGCTGATCGAAGCGTCGCGCAGCTATGACGCCGACCAGGGAGCCTCGTTCGAAACCTATGCCTCGATCCGCATCCGCGGGTCGATGATCGACGAGATCCGTCGTGGCGACTGGGTGCCGCGTTCCGTGCACCGTCGTGCCCGCGATGCCGCCTCGGCGATCCGCAAGCTGGAACAGAGCACCGGCCGCGCGGCCAGCGCCACCGAAGTGGCCGCCGCGATGGAGATGCCGCTGAACGAGTACCTGCGCCTGATGGAAGACGCCGCGCGTGGCCAGGTGCTCAGCCTGGAGTCGCGCATCGAGGACCAGGGCGAACTGGATACCGTGGCCCAGGGCGGCCCGACCCCGCAGCAGGTACTGGAACGGGGCGAGTTCGGCCGCGAGCTGGGGGCCGCCATCGGCCTGCTGCCCGAACGCGAACAGCTGGTGCTGTCGCTGTACTACGAACAGGAATTGAATCTGAAGGAGATCGGCGCGGTACTCGGTGTCAGCGAGTCGCGCGTCTGCCAGATCCACGGCCAGGCGGTGCTGCGCCTGCGTGGCCGACTGAAGATCTTCGAGGCGGCCGACGCCGGCCTCGAGAACACTTGATACCGAGGAAAGTGCTTTGAACAAGAACATGCGTATCCTGATCGTCGACGACTTCTCGACCATGCGTCGTATCGTCAAGAACCTGCTGGGCGATCTGGGCTTCACCAATACGGCCGAAGCCGAGGACGGGCATGCCGCATTGGCGCTGCTGAACAGCCAGCCGTTCGATTTCGTGGTCACCGACTGGAACATGCCGGTGATGACCGGCATCGACCTGCTCAAGGCGATCCGCGCCGACGCCAAGCTCAAGACCCTGCCGGTGCTGATGGTGACCGCCGAAGCCAAGCGCGAGCAGATCATCGAAGCGGCCCAGAACGGCGTCAACGGCTACATCATCAAGCCGTTCACCGCGGTCACGCTGTCCGAGAAGCTGGACAAGATCTTCGAACGACTGGCAGCGAGCGCCTGATGGAAACCCTCAGCGACAAGTCGGCGCTGGTGCAGCGCCTGCAGGATGCCCTGGCCGCACTGGAAAGCGGCGACGAAGCCGGCTGGCGCCGGGAAATCGACGCGCTGGCCGCGCTGCGCACCCAGCCGATGATGGCCGGCCTGAATCGCCTTGCCCGCGAACTCGGCCAGGCGCTGGGCGAACTGCCCACCGTGCCCACCGAGGCCGGTGAGCTCGATGACGCCTGCGCACGCCTGGACCATGTGGTGGCGATGACCGAACAGGCCACCCACCGCACCCTGGATCTGGCCGAGGAATGCCGTGCGCTCACCGAGCAGCTGCGCGCCGAAGGCCTGAACCCGGAGCAGGACCAGCAGCTGGACCGCATCCGCCACAACCTGACCGAAATCGCGCTGACCCAGAGCTACCAGGACCTCACCGGCCAGATCATCCGCCGTGTGGTGGGAATTGTGCGCCGCGTGCACGAGGGCTTTGGTGCGCTCGGCCTGCCGCCGCCGAACGAAGACGACCGCAAGAAGCAGGACAACGGCCTGGCCGGTCCCGCCGTGAACGGGCTGGACCGCCATGCGGTGTCGCAGGTCGACGCCGATGACCTGCTTTCCGATCTAGGGCTTTAACATCATGAGTGCTGTTCCAGACGATATCGCCGCTGACTTCATCCTCGAGGCCCAGGAGATCCTGGATCGCCTCGGCGAACAGCTGGTCACGCTGGAACAGGCCCCGCAGGACGCCGACCAGCTCAACGCGGTGTTCCGCGGCTTCCACACGCTCAAGGGCGGTGCCGGCTTCCTCGGCATCCAGGCCATGGTGGAACTGTGCCACGCCGCCGAGGAAACCCTGGGCATGGCCCGCTCCGGCCAGGCCGTGCTGCAGGCACACCACTTCGATGCCGCCCAGCAGTCGCTGGACTATCTGCAGTCAATGCTGGATTCGGTGTCCGCCGGTGAAGAACCGGGCTATGCACCGCCCGCACTGATTGCCCAGTTCGACGTCAACGGCGGTGCGCCTGCTCCGGTCGCGGCCGCACCCGTCGCGGCAGCGGCACCGGCCAGCGACCTGATCACCGACGACGAGTTCGAGGCGCTGCTCGACCAACTGCATGGTGGCGCTGCGCCCACTGCAGTGCCCACCGCGAAGAAGGCCGACGACGGCCTGATCGACGAAGACGAGTTTGAAGCCCTGCTGGACCAGCTGCACGGCGGTGCCGCTCCAGGTGCGCGCCCGGTCGCTGCGGTCCCGGCCGTTGCGCCGGCACCGCGACCGGCGG
>NZ_DAMDFR010000130.1:0-4361 GCF_032103445.1 Stenotrophomonas sp. | reverse complement strand
GACCGGCGGCCGCTCCGGCTCCGGCCGCTGCGCCGAAGCCCGCGGCCGCCAAACCGGTCGCTGAAGCCGAGCACACCGTGCGCGTGGACACCAAGCGCCTGGACGCCATCGTCAACCTGATCGGCGAACTGGTGCTGTCGCGCAACCGGCTCAAGACGCTGCGTGCGCGCCTGCACGACGAGGAACTGGACCGCGCCGTGTCCACCCTGGACATCGCCACCGCGCGCCTGCAGTCGGCAGTCATGCGCACCCGCATGCAACCGGTCGGCAAGGTGTTCTCGCGCTTCCCCAAGGTCGCCCGCGACGTCGCCCGCAACCTGAAGAAAGAAGTGGAACTGGAGCTGATCGGTGCGGACACCGAACTGGACCGCAACCTGGTCGAGGCGCTGGCCGACCCGCTGGTGCACCTGGTCCGCAACGCGATCGACCATGGCGTGGAAATGCCCGACCTGCGCGAAGCGCAGGGCAAGCCGCGTAGTGGCCATGTGCGCCTGTCGGCGCAGCAGGAAGGCGACTACGTCAGCATTGAGGTGCAGGACGACGGGGCCGGCATCGACCCCGAGCGGCTGCGCGCCAAGGCCCGCGAAAAGGGCCTGATCGATCCAGAAGCGGCCGCCCGCTTGAGCAGCGAGGAATGCCTGCACCTGGTGTTCCTGCCCGGCTTCTCGACCAAGCAGGAAGTCACCGATATCTCCGGCCGCGGCGTCGGCATGGACGTGGTGCAGTCGCGCATCCGCGAACTCAGCGGCCAGATCCAGATCCAGTCAGAACTGGGCCGTGGCAGCCGCTTCATGATCCGCGTGCCGCTGACCCTGGCGATTCTGCCGACCCTGCTGGTGCAGGCCGGCGAGGACGTCTATGCGCTGCCGCTGGCCCGCGTGATGGAAGTCCTGCACGCGCCCAACTCGCAGCTGGGCTGGTTCGACGGCCGCGCCGTACTCGACCGTCGCTCGCACACCCTGCCCCTGGTCGACCTGCGCCACTGGCTGGCAGTCGAACCGGTGGCCTCGCCGCTGCTCACCATCGTCGTGCTGCAGGCGGGCGAAGCCCGCTTCGGGCTGGTGGTGGACCAGGTCCGCGGTCGCGAGGAAGTGGTGATCAAACCACTGCCCAAGACCCTGCGCGGCCTGCGCGGCTACGCCGGGGCCACGCTGATCGGGGATGGGCGCATGGCCCTCATTCTGGACGTCGACGGCCTGCGCTGACGTAGAGCCGGGCTTGCCCGGCTGAAGCCGCCGATCCAGTTGCCACGCCCGGAAATGTGAACCCCGTCCACCCTGCGACACCCGGTCACTCAAGACCGCTTCACGCCCGCCGATACCCGAACAATGGACAGACTCAGCCTCATCGGACTTTTTCTCGCCCTGGCCTCGCTGGTCGGCGGCAGCATCCTCAAGGGAGCCGGTCTGGCGTCGCTGTGGTCGCCGGCTGCTTTTGTGATCGTGATCGTGGGCACCCTCGCCGCCATCCTGCTGCACACCTCGCCGGCGGTGTTCAAACACGCCTTCAAGATCGTGCGCTGGATCGTGCGCCCGCCCGGCAGTGACCGCCAGGACCTGATCCGCCAGATCGTGGAGTGGAGCAACATCGCCCGCCGCCAGGGCCTGCTCGGCCTGGAAGCCCAGGTCGACGCGCAGGACGACCCGTTCCTGCGCAAGGGCCTGCAACTGCTGGTCGACGGCGTCGAGCCCGAGTCCATCCGGCACATGCTGGAAATCGAACTCAGCAACCAGGAAAGCCAGGATCTGGCCGCGTCCAAGGTGTTCGAAGGCATGGGCATCTATGCCCCCACCCTCGGCATCATCGGCGCGGTGCTGGGCCTGATCGCGGTGATGAAAAACCTCGCCGACCCGAGCAAGCTCGGCCACGGCATTGCCGCCGCGTTCACCGCCACCATCTACGGCATCGCCTCGGCCAATCTGCTGTTCCTGCCGATTTCGGCCAAGCTCAAAAGTGTGATCCATCACAACTCGCGCGATCGCGAAATGATCATCGAAGGGCTGATCTCCATCGCCCAGGGTGAGAACCCGCGCAACATCGAAACCAACCTGTCCGGGTTCCTGCACTGACATGGCCCGCCGCAAAGCCCACGAAGAGCATGCCAACCATGAGGCCTGGGCGATCCCCTACGCCGACCTCATGACGCTGCTGCTTGCCTTCTTCGTGGTGATGTACGCCATTTCGTCCATCAACGAAGGCAAGTACCGGGTCATGGCCGATGCGCTGACCACCGCCTTCGGTGGCGCACCGCGCACCATCAACCCGGTCCAGGTCGGCAACCAGCAGGTACAGGGCGGCGGCTGGGACAGCCCCAACGTGATCAAGGCCGGCAACCGCATCGGCCCGTCCGCGCCCGCCCCCTCCAACGACCCCACCCTGCTGCCGGCGATGGCGTCGCAGATGCGCATGCCGGTGTCGGTGCACGACCAGGAGCAGATCCGGCGCGCCGAACAGCAGCTCAACGGCATCGCCGACCGGCTGACCGCCACGCTGGCTCCGCTGATCGATCGCGGCATGATCACCGTACGCCGCACCGAGCTGTGGATCGAGGTTGAGATCAACAGCGACATCCTGTTCGCCACCGGTTCGGCCTCGCTGGACATGCACGCCCGCCAGACCCTGTCCAGCCTCGCCGAGGTGCTGCGCGACGCGCCCAACGGCGTGCGCGTTGAAGGCCATACCGATGACGTGCCGATCGCCACCGCCCTGTTCCCCTCGAACTGGGAACTGTCGGCCGCCCGCGCCGCCAGCGTGGTGCACCTGTTCGCCGACCAGGGCCTGCAGCCCGCGCGGCTGGCGATGGTCGGCTACGGCCAGTTCCGTCCGCGCGACGCCAACACCAGCGCCGAAGGCCGCAACCGCAACCGCCGGGTGATGGTGATCATCCTCGCCGACACCGCGCAGTCGGTGGACCCGCTGGGAGCCAAGCTCACCGCCGAGACCACCCCGGACGCGCTGGGCCAGCCGGCACCCACACCCCCCGTTTCTCCCATCGCACCGGTGCAGTTGCCACCGGTGCCGGCCGGCAGCCGCGTAGGCGCCGCCGTTCCCCCCGCAATGAAGGAGTGAAGCAATGCGTATCTGGGCAATTGCCAATCAGAAGGGCGGCGTCGGCAAGACCACCACCACGCTGGCGCTCGGTCGCGGCCTGGCGGCGCAGGGTCACCGCGTCCTGCTCATCGACCTGGACCCGCACTCCTCGCTGACGCGCGCTTTCAATGTGCCGCTCGATCCGCCGCCTGCCGGTGTGCTGGAGCTGTTCGCCGCGCCGCCGGCCGAACTGGCCACGCTCGCCCATCGCAGCGAGATCCCCGGCCTGGATTTCGTCTGCGCGCAGGCCGCACTGGCCACGCTGGAACGCCGCAGCGCCAACCAGCCCGGCCTCGGCCTGGCACTGCAGAACGCCATGGCCCGCCATCAGGGCCAGCACGATTACATCCTGCTCGACTGCGCGCCCACCCTGGGCCTGCTGATGATCAACGCGCTGGCTGCTGCCGACCGCCTGATCATTCCGACCCAGGCCGAACCGCTGGCCCTGCACGGGCTGGACGGCATGGTCCGCACCGGCGAGATGGTCGAGCGCTCGCGCCGCCGCGCGTTGCCGATGAGCATCCTGCCCACCCTGTTCGACCGCCGCACCCGTGCGGGCAACGAAACCGTCAAGGAAATGCAGGACCGCCACGGCCACCGGGTGTGGGAAGACGCCATTCCGGTCGACACCCGCATCTGCAACGCCGCCAGCCTGACCGTGCCGGCGCAGTCCGATGACTACCCGGGGCGCGGTTTAGCCGCATACCGGCGCGCACTGGAATGGATCCTGGCCGACGACGCCCAGCAGATGGAGCGCGCCGCATGAGCACGCCCGGTGTACTGGACGATTATCTGGAAGAGCTGCTCGGCGATGCGATCGCCGTGGCACCGGCCGCGCCTGCGGAACCCGAAGCACCGGCACCGGCCTTCGATACACCGACCTCGCCGGGTGCACCGGCTAATCTGGCGCTGCTCGACGAGTTGATGAACGATCCGGCCCTCGGCCCGATTGCCGCCGAAAGCAGCCGGGCAGAGCCCGGCTCTACGGATGTCACGGAAGCCGATGCGTCAGCGGTTGCGTTTGACACCCCGACCTCGCCGGGTGCGCCCGCCAACCTGGCCCTGCTCGACGAACTGATGAATGATCCGGCGCTTGGACCGGTGGTCGATGTAGAGCCGGGTCTTGCCCGGCTGCCGTCCGAAGACGCACGCCCGGACTGGAACGACCTGCCCGACGAAGCCCTGCACGACACGCCGGCCGTCGCCGCACCCGTCCCCGCACCGACCCCCGAACCCGCAAAGCCCACCCCTGCCCCCCTCCCGCCGCGCCC
>NZ_DAMDFR010000129.1:0-4434 GCF_032103445.1 Stenotrophomonas sp. | reverse complement strand
CGGCGGCGGGGTGGCCGGAGCCGCGCTGCTGCCCTGCCCCACAGTGAGGGTCAGGTCCGGCAGCGTGGCGGTCTGCGCCTGGGCGTTGCGCACGTCCCACCACGGCATGCGCAGGCCCGGCACCACCAGGGTGCCGGGCCTGCGCGGGACGATGGCATAGCGTCGGGTCAGCTTCAGCTGCGGGGTACTGCCGTTGAAGCTCTCGTCGTACTGCGCCGGCTCGGCAAACACCTGCGCTTCCGCACCGGCGTCGATCTCCGGCAACTCCGGGAACTGCGCGCGGGTGGCCCCGTCCGCGACGGCCTCGACCACGACGGTCACCGCTTCTCCGGCGCGGGCACGGGTGGGTGCGGCGGTATAGCGCAGGCGCAGGTCGTGCAGCGGCAACCACGGCTGCGGGGCTGCGGCCGGCTGCGGCTGGACCTGCAGCGGCTGGTCCGGCGCAGTGGCGCGCAGGCGGCCATTGCCGCCACCGAACATCTCATCGAAGAAGCCCCCGGCCGCGCGCCCTTCGAAGCGCGCCCCCGGCAGCAGCAGCGGGCCGCTACGCTCGGGGATCAGCAGGTAGCGCCGTTCCACCAGGTTGTAGCGGCGGCCATTGACCTCGCGCACCAGGCTGCGGTCCTGCCCGACCCGCTGCATCGAGGCACCGTCAGGCGCGTCCAGACCCAGCTCGCCCGACAGCAGCTGCGAGGCGTAATACAGACGCACCACCACGCCTACGCTCTGCTGCACGTAGGGGTTGCGGTCATCCACTTCCATTTCCAGAAACGCGGTCGCATTGCCGCGCACCGGTGGGGCCGTGCTGGAATCCACCGGCGGCATCTGCGCGTGCGCGGGCGTGCCCAGCGCCAGCAGCATGCCCAGCGACACCGCACAGGCCAGCCGTTTGAAGAGCGCACTCATCGTCCTTCCTGTCTCCTGCGTTCGTTTTCGCGCTGGAACTTGGCCCGCAGCAGGCTGCCGGGATCGTCGGGCACGCGTCGCATCCAGGCTTCGACCGCTTGGCGCTGTTCGCGCTGCTGCGCGGTTTCGGCCGCCGTCTGCGGCGGAGTCTGGCTGGGATCACCCTGCCCGGACTGACGCTGCAGCGCCTGGCGCATGCGCTCGCGCTGCGCGGCGTCCGCGCGGGCCTGCTCAGCCGGATCGGGCTGGCCTTGATCCTGGGATTGGCCATTGTTGCCCTGTGAGGGCGGTGGCGTTCCGTTGGAAGAAGTTTTCTGTTGTTGCTGTTGCTGCTGTTTCTGCTGTTGCTGTTGTGACGGGGTCTGCGACGACTGCGAAGACTGGCCCGGCTGCTGTTGCTGGCCCTGCTGTCCGCCGGAAGGCGGTTTGCGCTTGCGTGCCGCGTCGACCGCCGCGCGGTTGGCGACTGCATCCGGCATTCCGGGTTGCAGCTTCAACGCCTGGTCATAGGCTTCGATGGCCGCATCAAACTGCCCCTGCCGGGCCAGCGCGTTACCGAGGTTATAGCGCCCTTCGGCGCTGTGGACCGGTTCGAACTGCTGCTGCGCGGTGGCGAAATCGCCCTGACGATACGCGTCCACGCCGGTGGACAGGCGCTGCTGGTCGCGCTGGTCGGCGCGCTGCCACCAGTCACGCTCGGCCGCCTGTACCGGGGCCGGCATCAGCAGCGGGCCGCAGAACGCGCACAGCACCACCACCGCCACGCCGCGCCGACGGAACGCCCACAACGACAACACCAACAACGGCGGCAGCAACCAGTACCCCTCGTCCTGCCAGGAGCGCGACTGCCCCGGACGCAGGTCACCATCGCCACCACGCGGGCGTAATACGTCCAGCGCACGCAGGTCGGCATCGTCATCGCCCAGCCGTGCATAGGCGCCACCGCCGGCGTTAGCCAGTGCCCGCAGACTGGGCTCGTCCAGCTGCGCGCGTGCGATCTGCCCGTCATCGCCGCGATATGCCGCCCCGTCCGGCGTGCCCAGGCCGAGCACGGAGACCCGCATCTGCTGGGCCTTCGCGCGTGCGGCGGCGCTCTGGTCAGCCGCGTCGGCGCGATCGGTGATCAGCAGAATGTCGCCCTGTTTCGCACCGGACTGCTGCAGCAGCAACACGGCGGCATCCAGCGCACGCGCGGCCTGCTGGCCATCGCGCGGCATCACGTTGGGATCCAGTGCGTCCAGATACAGGGCCACGTTGGCGCGGTCGGCGGTCAGCGGGGCCACGGTAAACGCATCATCGGCGTAGACCAGCAGCGCCACCTCACCGCCGCTGCGCTCGCGCAGCAGGGTCGCCAGTTTGGCCCGCGCCTGCAGCAGCCGCGACGGTGGCAGGTCGCTGGCACGGACGCGGCTGGACAGGTCCAGCGCAATCACCAGCGGTGACGGGGTCTGCCATAGCGGCTGGGCGGATTGACGCCAGCTGGGTCCGGCCAGGGCCATCACGGCCAGGGTCCAACCCGCCAGCAGCAGGACCAGCACCCACCACGACCGGCGCACACCCGGCACCAGCAGGTGCGGCAGCAGGTGCGCATCGACGGCATGCAGCCAGACGCTGGCGCGGCGGCGACGCCAGTGCCACAGCAGCGCGATCAGCGGCAGCGCCAACAGCGCCCACAGTGCGTCGGGGCGCAGGAAATGCAGGTGCGCAAGCACGTCCATCAGCGCCACCGCCGGGGCAGCAGCCAGGCCCATGCGCCCAGCAGCACCGCTACGCCGAGCGGCCAGGGGTAGCGCTCGATGCGCGGGCGCACCGCTTCGCCCGGGGCCACGATCGGCTCCAGCCGGTCGAGCTCGGCATAGATGCCCGCCAGCTGGTCGGTGTCGCGCGCGCGGAAGGCACGGCCACCGGTCATCGCGGCGATTTTCTGCAATGTGGCTTCGTCGACCGGGTCTTCGCCGGCGGCGATCTGTACGCCGAACAGGCGCAGCCCGCCTTCACCGCCAAACCCGATGGTGTACACCCGCACGCCTTCGGCCTTGGCCAGCTCGGCCGCGCGCAACGGCGTCAGCACGCCGGCGTTGTTGACACCGTCAGTGAGCAGAATCAGTACCCGTTGCCCTTCGGGTTGCTCACGCAGGCGCTTCACGCCCAGTGCAATGGCATCGCCGATGGCGGTGTTGTTGCCGGCCAGCCCCAGCTCACTGTCGGTCAGCTGGGTGCGCACCGTGGCCAGGTCGGCGGTGATCGGGGTCAGCGTATAGGCCCGGTCGCCGAAGATCAGCAGACCCACGCGGTCGCCCGCACGCCGGTCCAGGAAGTCGGCCAGCACCGCTTTGGCGGCCTGCACACGTTGCACGATCTGTGCGCCCAGCTGCATGTCCGGTTCGCTCATGCTGCCGGAGAAATCCACCGCCAGCATCAGTTGCCGGCCCTGCTGTGGCGGCACGATCGGCTCGCCCAGCTGCTGCGGTCGTGCTGCGGCGACGCACAGGCTGATCCACGCCAGCCATAACAGCAGTCGGCCAGGCCGCAGCACGGACAGCCGAACGCCGGCGCTGCCCAGCGCAGCCAGTGATTCAGGTGCATAGGGCACGCGCAGCGCCGGACCGGCGTCATTGCCTGCGGGCAGGAAACGCATCAACAGCGGCAACGGCAAGGCCAGCAGCAGCCAGGGCCATGCCAGGGAATCCAGCCAGGACAACGCTGCCGGCAGCGCGAAGGCGATCATGTGCGCAGGCCGGTCATCAGCTGCACGAAGCGGTCGCGCGCCAGCGGGCGCAGCCGCGCCACGGCAGCGGCATCCACCTCACGACGGTACCCGCCGTCGAGCAGCAGCCGTCCTTCCCCTGCGGAGAACGCCGGATTCTCCGGCGCATCGAGGAACTGCAGCCATTCTGTGCCCTGCAGCAGCTCCGCCCCCGGCTTGCGCAGCCGTGCCGCGCGGCGCAGCAGCTCGGCCATCGCCGCCACTTCGTCAGCCGGGGTGGCCGCAGCCGCCAGCGCGGTCGCAAAGTGCTGCTGCCAGCGCCGTCGCAGGCGGCGTCGACGCGCACGCCATGCCCACGCAAGCAATGCGGTCAGCGCGCATGCGCCGATGACCAGCCACCAACCCGGCGGCAAGGGCCACCAGCCCGGTGCGGCCGGCAGGTGCACATCGCGCAGTTGCAATGCAGTGGCTGCGTTCATGCCACCACCGCAGTGGGAACCGGACCCAGCCAGGCATCACTGGGATCGTCGCTGGCGATCACCTGGACCCGGATGCGGCGGGAACCCAGGGTGTGCTGCAGCGCCTGCAGCGGAGTGACGAAGCGCTGTTCCCAGTGTGCGCGCACCGCGGGGTTGCCCAGGTCCAGCGCCACTGGCTGGCCCTGGCTCTGGAACGGCAGCAGGCCGCTGGGCGGAGCCAGCTCCAGCGGGTCGACCAGCAGCATCAGCTGCACGTCGTGGTGCATGGCCAGCCCGGCCCAGCGCGAGGCCTGCACGTCCGCTGCGCGGGTCGGGTCGGCCAGCACCACCACCCGTGCGCCC
>NZ_DAMDFR010000128.1:0-4476 GCF_032103445.1 Stenotrophomonas sp. | reverse complement strand
CGGCAGCGCGGCGCTCGGCTTCGGCGCGTGCGGCAGCGGCGCGCAGGTTGGCGAGCAGGGTTTCCAGTGCCTTGGCGTCCTGGCCCAGCGCCTTTTCGCGCTCGCTGCGGTCCTTGTAGCGCTCGTCCAGGCTGGCCACGGTGGCGGCGCGGTCGCGGCGGTCCTTGGCCAGTTCGTTGGCCTGCTGCTTCTGCTGCTGTCGGGTGCCTTCCAGCGCCTGGCGACGCTCGGTGATCTGCGCTTCCAGGGACTGCAGTTCGATGAGGTCGGCGGTGAGGGTGCCGATGCGGCGGGCGCGCTCGCGCTGCAGGTAGCGGTGGTACGCCAGGTTCCGGTTGGCGTCGGCCACGCGGTCCTGCGACAGCAGCAGCTTCAGCGGCGCGTGGTTGCCGATGCGGTAGGCCGCCTGCAGCAGCGAGGCGAGCTCCTTGCGCTGTTGTTCCAGGCCCTTTTCCAGTTCGGCGCGACGCTGCTGCGCCTCCTGCAACGCGCGGGTTTCGGCCTGCAGGGCAGTCTCGGTCTGGGCCAGCACGCGCCCGGTGCGCGCCACCTTCTCATCCGCCTCGCGCAACTGCCGCGAGGCCTGCCCACGCTGGCCTTCCAGGCTGCGCCGTTCCTGCGCCACACCCTTCAGTTCAGTGCGCAGCTTCTGCAGCTTGCGTTCGGTTTCCTTGGACGTCTGCGCCGGTACTGGCGTGGGCAGCAGCAGGCTGGCCACCAGCAGCAATATGGTCGCCAGCAGCGGCCCACGCGCTTTCATGCCCTGCGCGGCGATGGATTTGTTATCCCGGCGTGAGGAAAAAGCGTTGGCGCGCAAGGGCTTTCCAGTGACTTCAGGCAGATGCGGATTGCAGCACTGCATGGTGACATTCCTGCACGCGGCCTGCCAGCCGCTCATACGACCGAAGAGGACCTCATGAGACAGTTTTCGCTCCCGCTGTTGTTTGCCCTGCTGCTGCCCTTCGGGCCGGCCTGGGCGCTGGAGGACGTGAGCAAGGTCAACGGCAGCATCAAGGTGGAGGCCGGGCAGGCGTTTGGTGATCTTGAAACGGTGAATGGCAGCGTGCGCGTCGGTGCCGGTGCCAGCGCGAAGAGCGTCAGCACCGTCAACGGCAGCATCCAGGTGGAGGAAGGGGCCCGTATTGGTGCCGTAGAGACGGTCAACGGCGGGATCAAGCTCGCTCCTCGGGTCACCACCGCAGGCAATGTCAGTACGGTAAACGGCAGCATTTTCGCCGACCGCGGCGGCCAGATCGAGGGCGGCGTGGAAACCGTCAACGGTGGCATTGGCCTGGTCGAAACCCGGGTGCGCAACAGCATCAAGACGGTCAACGGTGACATCACCGTGGGCATCGGTTCGCAGGTCGAGGGCGGCATCCACATCGAAAAGCCCAACTTCAGCATCTCGCTCAACGCGCCGCGCAAGCCGCGCGTGATCATCGGTCCGAAGGCGTCGGTGGCGGGCGAGCTGAAGTTCGAGCGCGAAGTGGTGCTGTATGTGCACCGCACCGCCACCATCGGCCCGGTGAATGGCGCGGAGCCGATTCCGTACGACACCGACACTGCGCCGCAGGATTGATACCCTTTTCATCCGGTGCCCTGCCCGGGTACCGGCCCTTAGTCACCAGGAATTGATGATGCCCCGCAAACTTCTGCTGTGCCTGGCCGCCACTGCCGCGCTGACCGCGTGCAAGGGCGAGCCCGAAGCTCCCGCTGCCGCGCCTGCGCCGGCCACCGACGCTGCACCCGCGGCGACCGCCCATGCGTTCTCGCCCGAGATCAACGAGGCCGACTTCGGCGAACTGGTCAAGACCCTGGCCTCGGACGAGTTCGAAGGCCGCGCCCCCGGTAGCGCCGGTGAAGAGCGCACGGTGAACTACATCCGCGACCAGATGCAGCGCATCGGCCTGCAGCCGGGCAACGGCGACAGCTGGTTCCAGGACGTGGCGATGACCGAAACCACAGCCGATGAAAGCACCGTGCTGAAGCTGGACCAGGCCGGCAAGAGCCGCGACCTGAAGTTCGGCACCGACATGGTGATCGGCACGCGCAGCGGCCAGCAGGAAGTGAAGATCGACGGCAGCGACCTGGTGTTCGTCGGTTACGGCGTGGATGCGCCGGAACAGAAGTGGAACGATTACGCCGGCCAGGACTGGAAGGGCAAGACGGTCGTCATGTTCGTCAACGACCCGGGCTTCCACGTCAACGACGAGAAGCTGTTCGACGGCAAGCGCATGACCTACTACGGCCGCTGGACCTACAAGTTCGAAGAGGCGGCGCGCAAGGGAGCTGCCGCGGCGCTGATCGTGCATGACACCGCCGGTGCCTCCTACGGCTGGGACGTGGTGAAGAATTCCTGGGCGGGCCCGCAGTACGACCTGCCGGCCAAGAGCGATCCGGAACCGCGTCTGCCGGCGCAGGGCTGGCTGAGTGCGGATGCGGCGCGCCAGCTGTTCGCCGAGGCCGGGCTGGACCTGGACCAGGCCTACAAGGACGCCAACAAGCGCGGCTTCAAGCCGGTGCCGCTGAAGGCGAAGATGTCGGTGGACCTGAAGAGCACGATCAGCGAGAAGACCTCGCGCAACGTGGTGGGCGTGCTGCCGGGCAGCAAGCAGGCCGACGAAGCGGTGCTGTACATGGCGCACTGGGACCACCTGGGCAAGCACGAGGGTGAGCAGGGCGACAACATCTACAACGGTGCGGTCGACAACGCCACCGGCGTGGCCGGCATTCTGGAAATCGCCGGTGCAATGGCGCAGCAGAAGCCGGCACCGGAACGTTCGGTGGTGTTCCTGGCGGTGACGCTGGAAGAGTCGGGCCTGCTGGGTTCGAAGTACTACGTGACCCACCCGACCTTCCCGCTGGACAAGATTGCCGGCGTGATCAACATCGACGCGATGTCGGTGGCCGGGCGTGCCAAGGACATGACCGTGACCGGCTTTGGCAGCTCCGAGCTGGAAGACATCCTGAAGCCGCTGGCGGCCAAGCAGGACCGTACCCTGCACGGTGAAACCTCGGTGCAGAGCGGGTTCTACTTCCGTTCGGATCACTTCAACTTCGCCAAGGCCGGCGTGCCGGCACTGTATGCCGACGGCGGCGAAGACCTGCGCGACGGTGGCGTTGAAGCGGGCCGCAAGGCGGCTGAGGCCTATGGCCGTGACCGTTACCACGGTCCGAAGGATGAGTACGACCAGGCCACCTGGAAGCTGGACGGCACGGTGGAAGACCTGCAGCTGCTGTATGGCGTGGGTCAGGAGCTGGCGACCGCTGGCAAGTGGCCGAACTGGTACGAGGGCAACCCGTTCAAGGCGGCCCGCGACGAGATGATGAAGGGCAAGGTTGCGGAGCCGGCTGCGAAGTAAGCGGCGGGTTTCGGTTCAATCAGAAACGGCATCCTTCGGGGTGCCGTTTTTGTTTGTGCTGGCTGCGGTTTGATGCAGCCAGCGGTTCCAGTGATAGGGGTAGTCTTCTGGAGCGGCGACCAGCCCGGCCCGTACCGGATTCTCGATCAGGTACTGGGCGTGGGTCCGGAGACCGTCTTCGCTGCGGAGGCAGTGGTCGTAGTAGCCGCGCTGCCAGACTGCCGTGCCTTCGCTGCCGTGCAGCAGGTTGAAGGCGCGGGCGGAACGGGACTTGAAGCACTGCACGCAGCGGCTGAGGTCGTCATCGCGTAGCTGCATGAGCCAGTGCACGTGATCCGGCATGACCACCCAGGCGAGGGTCTTGGAGCGGTGTTCCTGATCTGATTGGCGGAGCGCGTCCACGACGCATTTGACGCTGGCTTCGTCGGTGAAGAGGCGACGGCGCTTGGCCACGGTAGTTGTAAGGGTGTAGTAGGCGAACCGGATAGAGCGACGACCGAACAGCAGGCGGGAACTGGGCATGGGTCAAGCATCACGCCTCGCATCGCCGGCATGTATCAGAGAAGTGCGCGTTTGCTGGTCGGGAATTGGTTGCCCGGGCGCGTGGCGAGGCGTTCATCAGTGCGGTGTGTCGGTGTTACGGTGGCGCGGGTCGCACGACAGTCGACCGCCGATAGCGTGTCCGCGTTCGGTAGGGCATTACCCGGATCGGAGTGAACGCGGGATGTCAGGCGTTCGATTGCACGGGTCCATGCGTTATAGCGATCACGCAGGTTATCGGCCGTCGTCTTGCGACCGACGCTACCAGTTCCAAACAGCCCGGCGTTCTGGGATTTCATGGTGTTGTGAATGGGGTAGGGTCGCACGACAGTCGACCGCCCGTGGTGCGTCCGCGGTCGATGGGGCATGACCCGGAACGAAGTGAGCGCGAGATGTCACGCGTTCGATTGCATGGGTCCATGCGTTATAGCGATCACGCAGGTTATCGGCCGTCGTCTTGCGACCGACGCTACCAGTCCCAACCAATGCCAGACACCCCGGCATCCCGTCATTCGCGCCCAAAGAAAAACCCCGCTGCGTGAGCAGCGGGGTTTTGGGTGTAAACCCTGGCGAT
>NZ_DAMDFR010000127.1:0-4587 GCF_032103445.1 Stenotrophomonas sp. | reverse complement strand
CGGGCATCACCGGCAACGGCCGCATGGCCGTGGTCACCAACGTCCGCGATCCGCTGGCAGCCCAGACCGGGCCTTCGCGCGGCGCGCTGGTGGCCCAGTACCTTCGCGATGCCGCACCGGCCGGGCGCTACGCCGACTGGCTGGCCGAGGAAGCGGCCGCCTACGCGCCGTTCAACCTGTTGCTGGCCGATACGCACAGCTGCGAGTTCCTCGGCAATCACCCGGCACACCGCCAGACCCTGCCCCCCGGCATCCATGGGCTGTCCAATGGCCCGCTCGACGCCCCGTGGCCCAAGACCCTGCGCCTCAACGCCGCCCTGCAGGCCTGGCTGGACACTGGCAATGAGTCGCTGGAGCCGCTATGGCAGGCGCTTGCGGACACCACCCGGGCCGACGACGCGCAGCTGCCGGACACCGGCATCGGCCTGGAACGGGAGCGCTGGCTGTCGTCGGCGTTCATCCGCAGTGCCGATTACGGCACCCGGGCCAGCACGATCATTGCATTGGATGCCCAAGGGCGGGGCTTCATCCGTGAGCGCCGTTTCGACCCGGCAGGCACCTGTGTCGGCGAGAGTGCGCTGCACATCGACGGGCCCTGACCGACTGTCGCCAATGGCACCGGACGAGGTGCATCGTTGCAGATGGGGCACCTGCGACAGCCACCGATGCACATACTGGCGCGCCCTGCCCGGCGTGATCGCATGCGTTCCCTGACCCAGCGTGCCGTACTGACCCATTCCCTGGCCCTGGGCCTCGGGCTGGGAGCCGGATTGCTGCTGTGTGCCGGCCAGGGCGTGGCCGGCGCGGCCCCGGGTGCCCAAGTGGAAGGTGCCCTGACCGATGCGCCGTACCAGGTGCATTTCCGTCGCGACCACCCGGGCAGCAGCCGCCTGTACTGGGCCGATGGACGGGTGGGCGTCAGCCATGGCCGGATCGCCTTTGACGGCCGCATGTCGGTGCCAGCCTCTGCCAGCCGCAGCAGCACCATCTATCTGACCAGCGACCGCATCGCCAACCGCGCCGACTTCCTGCGCAGCCAGCCGCGCGCGCGCCGGGTCGGGCAGATCACCCCGCAATCGCGCTTCCTGCTGGAGGTCCCCCACGACATCGACGTGGACGAATTCACCACCGTGGTGCTGTGGTCGCACAGCGACCAGCAGCTGATCTCCAGCACGCAGTACCGCACCGCCTGGGATGACGAACCGATGGAGGATTGAGGAAAAAAGGCGGAGCCGGCCGATAAGCCGGGTTCTGTCGTGGACAGTCATTCCTCTAGGCGACACGTCACCGTGGCGCTCAAGCAACCTACCCGGTCCCGACGCGGGCCACGCCATAGGACCCTATTTGGTCTTGCTCCAGGTGGGGTTTGCCGTGCCGGTCTGTTACCAGACTCGCGGTGCGCTCTTACCGCACCATTTCACCCTTGCCGGCTCTCCGAAGAGAACGTAGGCGGTATCTTTCTGTTGCACTTTCCGTCGGCTTGCGCCGCCCAGGCGTTACCTGGCACCTTGCCCTGTGGAGCCCGGACTTTCCTCGGCATTCCCGAAGGAATGACGCGACTGTCTGGCCGACTCCGCCGCGCGTATTTTCACACACCCGGCTCCGAACCGACAGCCCTGGGTGTCGCCTTCGGCACGGCGCGTTCATATGAAATGCGCGTTTCTGGAAAGTCGGCACCGTGCTGAACGGCTAGCGTCGGCTGGACTGCCGAACCGAGGTTTCCGCATGCCCAGGTCTGTGTCCACTCCCCCGTCCGTCAACGCCGCAGCGCCGCCCCGGGTGCGCACGCGCCGTACGAATACCCCACGGCCGCCCCAGCTGGCCTTGCGTGACGTGGTCAACCGGCCTGCGGGGAGTGCCGTGATCGCCCCGCCGCAGTCGCCCCGGGACCTGATCGCCCGGATCAAAGCCGACGACTTCACCGTGTGCCAGATGATGGCGCACGGACGCGACTCGCAGACCTCAACCCGGACCAAGAACGCGCAGACGATCATCGACGGCCTGGCAGGACGCCGCGTGCTGCTGGCGCGGGCAACAGCCGATGACCTGTGCCGCTGGGCGGGAAACACCGACGCGCCACCGTTCGGCCAGCACCTGCAGGACCGTATCGACTGCGCCGGACTCGACCAGATCCTGCTGGCACTGCAGCGCGCCGCGCTGTCGCCGGCACAGCGCGTGCGCATCGGCGAAGCCCTGCGCGATGCCGGCGCACGCACCGGAGCGGTGCGTGCCGGCCTGAACATCCCCCATCCAGAGCTTGAACTGATTCGCGCCGAAGCACTGCTGGACCGCCTCCTGCCGGTGGAACGGGCGGCTGCGTTGCAGCTGGATGCGCTCAGGCCCAACCCGATGACCGCATCGCTTGAAGGCACCGATCCGCAGCGGCGAACGCTGCGCACCGAACGCGCCACGGCCTACCAGCGCGCCGCCATGGTCAACCGGCGCTTCGGCTACACCGTTGCACACCCGGCATGGACCTACATGCACCTGACCCGCGAGAACAAAGTCCGGGCCAAGCAGCTGGAACTTCTCAGCAGGACACCGGAAGCGAAGCGTCGTGGCATCACCCTGCAGCTGCCCTAGACGAGCACCCGAGCATGTATGCCCTTCCCCCTGATGCCACTCACACAGCCCGCCGAGCCGCTTCACCCGCCGCCCGGGCGGAACGCGCTGGCGTGCGCCCGATCCCCGTACACCTGTTCAATTCCCCCTCGTCCCCAACTGCCCATGACGACTCACGCGCGCTCATGGAAGCCATTGAAGAAGGCGACGCCGCATTGCGCCGGCACATGGCGTTGCCCCCTGGCACCGTGCTGCCCCGTCCCGGTTCGGAACTACCCGCCACGCCGGTACAGGAGCTCGTGCACGCCCTGGACTGCAATGTGCCCGAACGCACCGCCAACGCGCGCGCCTTGATCCACGTGCTGGAACCGCTGCGCCAGCAATTGGGCAGGCGTGCCGCCGACGACCTCCAGCGCTGGCTGGACGAAAGCGCCCCCCCTTCACCCTCAAACCCGAGCTGCTGAAACATCAGGTGCTGCATGCGGGACTGGGGTACGTGTTGTGTCGGCTGCCCATGACGGAACTGTCTTATGCACGGCGGCTGCGCATCGGTGAGGTGCTGCATGAGGCCGGCGGGCATGCCGGCAACCTGCGCGGCTGGCTCGGCTTGAAAACGACCGAATTGCAGGACAACTACAACACAGCGCTGCTCGATCTGATGCTGCCGCGCGAGGAACAGGGCTCATTGGGATTCGAACGCCCGCGCAGCCTTGCCATGCGCGAGGAACGGGCGCATGTCTGGCAATGGGTTGCCATGGTGAATCGGCGCTTCGGCCATCGCGACAATCAGCTCGCCGCACTCGATCCTTCGATACCGCGCAGCAATCGCCGGGTGCGGCAACTCCAGAATCTTGCCAACGCCCCGGAAGCCCAGCGCGAGGGGATCAAGGTTCAGCTGCCGTAGAGCGCCTTGCGTGGGGCCCCGGTCAGTTCGGCGGCCAGTTTGGCCGCGGTGGACGGCGGCAGGTGCTCGCTGAGCTTGGCGTACACGCGCCGCCCATGCTGCAGCTGGGCTTCGGCATCATCTGCCGCGCCCTGCACCATCACCACGAACTCGCCCTTGCGCTGGTTCTCGTCCGCTTCCACCTGGGCGCGCAGCCTGGCCAGGTCGCCATCCAGCACGGTCTCGAACAGCTTGGTAAGTTCGCGCGCCAGTACCGCCGGACGCTGTGGGCCGAAGGCGTCGGCCATGTCGGCCAGCGACTCCGCGATGCGGTGTGAGGATTCGTAGAACACCAGGGTACGGGTTTCCCCTGCCAGCGCCTGCAGACGCTCGCGGCGGCCGGAGGCCTTGGCCGGCAGGAAGCCTTCAAAAGTGAAGCGGTCGCTGGGCAGCCCGGCCACGCTGAGCGCGGCGATGGCCGCACAGGCCCCCGGCACCGGGCTGACCCGGACCCCGGCTTCGCGCGCGGCGCGCACCAGCCGGTAACCCGGGTCGCTGACCAGCGGAGTGCCGGCGTCGCTGACCAGGGCCAGCGATTCACCGGCCAGCAGGCGGCCGACAATGCGCTGGGCCAGCGCATCCTCGTTGTGGTCGTGCAGGGCCACCAGCGGCTGCTGGATGCCGAAATGGGCCAGCAGCTGGCCGCTGCGGCGGGTGTCCTCGGCGCAGATCGCGGCCACCGAGCGCAGCACCTCCTGCGCCCGTGGCGTCAGGTCGGCGAGGTTTCCGATCGGGGTGGCAACGACATACAGCGTAGGGACAGCACTCATCGCAACGGCACTCACAGGTCAAGGGTAGAATCGTACAGGTACCCGCCTACGGCTGCCCCATCGAATGGACCTGATCATGAACACGCCCGCCGCCCGGATCTCTGCCCTGTCGCTTGCTTTGCTGCTGATGGCCGGCTGCGCCACCACCAGCGTGACCAGCGCCCCGGAATCGCCGGCGCAGAGCCAGGCCCTGGCACTGATCGAACAGGGCAAGCCGCGCGATGCCGCGGTGCAGCTGGAGGCCCTGGCCAACACCCTGCGCGGCAACGCCCGCAGCGCCGCGCTGGCCGACGCCGCGTTCGCCTGGCACGA
>NZ_DAMDFR010000126.1:0-4645 GCF_032103445.1 Stenotrophomonas sp. | reverse complement strand
ATACCTGCGCATACTTTCAAAGAACCTGGGAGTCGGCCTCAGCGCCTTCCTCCGTGTGCCCCGACGTTTCCGTCGTTGCGAGCCGCCCATTATAGCCGGCTTTTCCGCTTCGTCAACACCCTTTTTCGAGGGTCGCCTCACCGGAGTGGACGTTGTTGCCGATGCTGCTTCGTCGTTGCGACCCGGAGGTCTTTTCGTCGAAGCGAGCCGCCTATTATGTCAGGCTTTTCGTTTCCGTCAACACCTTCGTTCGAAGAATGTTGCCGCCGTTGTGGGTTGGTGTTCACCGGAGTGAAGACCGCGCCGCAGCGAGGGAGCGAATACTAAAGACTTCTGGAAATACGTCAAGCGTTTTTTTCGCGGCGCACGCGCGTTGCGCGTGCGCCGCCAGACTTGCCACCATGGCCACACCAGCAGGTCATGGATGTAATGAGATGTCGGTGAGTGCGAAACGTTCGTTGCTGCGCGATGCGTCCCTGCCTGCGGTCGTCGCAGGTTTCATCACGGTGTTGGTGGGTTTCGCCAGCTCCGCGGTGATCGTGTTCCAGGCCGCCCAGGCGGTTGGCGCTACACAAGCGCAGATTGCGTCATGGATGTGGGCGCTGGGACTGGGCATGGGTGTCACCTGTATCGGTCTCTCGCTTCGTTACCGGATGCCGGTGGTGACAGCGTGGTCCACGCCCGGTGCGGCGATGCTGGTAGTGGGTGCCGGAAGCGTCAGCTATAGCGACGCTATTGGCGCGTTTGTACTGGCTGCTGCGCTGGGCATGATCGCCGGCTTCTCAGGTGTCTTCGCCAAGGTGATGCAGCGCGTACCGATGGCGTTGGCCGCCGGGATGCTGGCGGGTGTGCTGCTGCGCTTCGGGTTGGACGTGTTCGTTTCGATGGGCACCCAGCTGGGGATGGCACTGGCGATGTTCTTCACCTGGCTGGTCGGCCGCCGCCTGTTCCCCCGCTATGCGGTCATCGCCACCCTGCTGGTGGGCGTGGGCGTGGCTGCGTCGCAGGGCCTGCTGCACACCGGCGAGGTCCACCTGCAGCTGGCGGTGCCGGTGTTCACCGTCCCTACCCTGTCGTGGCCGGCAGTGTTCGGCATCGCCCTGCCCTTGTTCATGGTCACCATGGCCTCGCAGAACATTCCCGGCGTGGCGGTGATCCGTGCCTCGGGCTACGACACGCCGGTATCACCGGTGATCGGCTGGATCGGCGTGGTCAACACGGTGTTGGCCCCGTTTGGTGCCTATGGACTGAACCTGGCAGCGATCACGGCGGCAATCTGCATGGGCCGCGAGGCCCACGAGGATCCGGCGCGACGTTACCCGGCCGCGGTGGCCGCGGGTGTCTTCTATATCGTGGTGGGCCTGTTCGGGGCGACGGTGGCCGCCGTATTCGCTGCCTTCCCGCGCGAGCTGGTCGCCTGCGTCGCCGGTATCGCCCTGTTCGGCACCATCGCCAACAGTCTGGCGATGGCGCTGCGTGAGGAGGGCGACCGCGAGGCGGCGCTGGTGACCTTCCTGGTAACCGCGTCGGGAATGTCGCTGGCCGGCATCGGCTCGGCGTTCTGGGGGCTGGTCGCTGGCGCGATCTGCCTGCTCGCGCTGCGGGTCAGGCCCCAGCCAGCACGTTGATCGCACCCAGCACGACCATGCCCATCACCACTGCCCAGGCGCTGGTGCCACCGCGACGGCGGACTTCGGCCTGCACCCGCTCGGGCTGATCCGGATACCGACGCTGCTGGCGGGCGATCAGCCGGTCACAGTGCCAGCGGTACAACTGGTTGGCGCTGGCACACAGCGCCAGCTTCAACACCAGCATGACGATCAGGGCCACCACCTCGAATTCCGGCAGCAGGGCGATCACCCCGCCCACGATGAAGCCGAGGCCAAAGAAGCCCAGCGCCGCCAGATACATCTTCCGGTACAGCAACCAGTAGACATCGAAAAACAGCGCCGGCCAGTGCCAGGGACGGGCCATGCGTCCGTTGGCTTCTCCCAGATGCCAGCGCTTCGCGTAGGTCCAGAAGTTGTTGTCCACGGCCCGGGCCAGCAGCGGGTAGCGGTCATTCAAGGAAACCGCGTCGGCGATCTCGGCATCGCTGGGCAGGTCCGACAGCTCGGTGTCCGGTGCAGCGTACGGGTTGCTTGCGGCATCGTCCGCGCGGTCATCAACCGGGTTGCGCTCACTGCTCATAACGGAGCGATGCTGAAGGTCTGCTGCAGCACATGCTGTGCGCCGGGCGCGAGGGTGACCACGTCCGGGCCGGCATTGGCCGCTTCCAGGCAGACGTAGTCGCGCCAGCCCTTGCCGACGTCGGCCATCTTCGCCGCACCGGCCTCGCCGGGGTTCCAGGCCACCAGTGTGCGACTGCCCTGGGTGGTGATGGCGATGCTGCGCTTGAGGCCCGGGTCCTTCAGCACATAGCGGCCGCCGGCCTGGGTATAGATGCGATCGCTGCGACCGGGGTCACGCGGATCGCGCAACGACCAGTCGCCCTGTTGGCTTCGCGGGGTGGCGTAGTTCTCGAACTTGTCCAGATAGGTGAGTCCGTCCACGCCGGACACGCTGACCTGGGTAGCGTCGCTGACCTTGAAGTAATTGTGCAGGGCCTGGGTGAAACTGATCGCCTGCGAACCGGTGTTGCGGGTGATCAGCTGCTGCTCGAGCGTGCGCCCGATGCGCAGCTGCATGCTCAGCTGCAGGTCCAGCGACTCAAGCGCGGGCGGAGCCAGAGTGAGCACGACGGTGCCGTCGGCCTCACGTCGGGCCTGCTGCAGGGTCCAGGGTAGATCGCGGACGAAGCCGTGCGAGGGCACATCGTTCCCCTGCCCCTGCCGTCCGAAGTACGGCCAGCACACGGGCGTGCCGCCACGGATCGGGGTTGGCAGCGCCTGCGCGCTGGGCGACAGCCACATCACGTCCTGGCCGCCCTTGGGCACATAGGACAGCAGCTGACCGCCGAACACGGAAATGGCGGCCGACGCGAAGGGCGTCTCCACCTTCCACGCCGGGAAGCCCTGCACGCTGCCCAGGCTCAGGCCTTCCAGTTTCGGCAGGGCAGCGCTGGGACCGGCCGGCGACTGCAGCAGGCGGGCGCGATTGGGCGGCAAGGTGAACACAGTGGATTCGGGCATGGCAGAAGTCGCAACAGGAAGAGGAGGCGCGGTGCGCAGGGCGGTGAGGATGCGTTGGCCGGCACGGCCGTCGGCCGGGGTCAGGCCCAGGCGTTGCTGCTCGACCTGGATGGCGCGGCGGCTGGCGGTGCCGATCATGCCGTCGGCCGTTCCGATGTCATGACCGCGGGCGAGCAGCAGGGTCTGCAACTCACGGCGTTCGGTGCGGCCGATGCCAGGATCGTCGGTGGGCCAGGCAGCCACGGTGCCGGTACCGCCGCGCAGGCGGTCGGCCAGGGTGGCAATCGCCAGGGCATAGCTTTCGGCGGCGTTGTAGGCGTAGATCGCGTCGTAGTTGCGGAACACCAGCCAAGCTGGCCCTTTGGGACCGGTGGGCAGCAGCAGCGCGGCGTTGGCGTCGGCGGGAAGCCCGGCCGGGGCCAGCGTGCCGCCGCCGACCGGGACGATGCCCAGCGCGCGCCAGTCGGCCAGCGGCTTGCGCTGGGTGCGGCCAGCCAGGGCGGCGTTGAAGCCGGCCGGTATCGTGACTTCCATGCCCCACGGCTGACCGGTGCGCCAACCGGCCTTCTTGAGGTAATTGGCGGTGGAGGCCAGCGCATCGGGGATGCTGGCGACCAGATCACGACGGCCATCGCCATCGCCATCGACTGCGATGCGCGCATAGGTGGACGGCATGAACTGGGTGTGGCCGAAGGCACCGGCCCAGGAACCGGTGAGGCCATCGGCGCTGAGCTCACCGGCATCCAGCAACCTCAGCAGGGACAACAGCTCGCCGCGGAAGAACGGCTGGCGGCGGCCATTGCAGGCCAGCGTGGCCAGCGACTGCAACAGCGGGCGCTTGCCGAACACCCGACCGTAATCGCTCTCCACCCCCCAGACCGCGACGATGGTGGCCGGATCGACGCCGTATTGCGCCGAGACGGTGGCCAACAGGTCACGGTGCTGGGCCAGGCGGGCACGGCCATCGTCGACCCGCTGGCTGTCCACCAGCGCGGCCAGGTAGTCCCACAGCGGCGTGGTGAACTCCGGCTGTGCATCCAGCAGCGGCAGCACGCTCAGGTCCGGGGTGAGTCCCGTGGTGAGGCGGGTGAACCCTTCGGCGCTGACGCCCTGCTTGAGTGCCTGGGTCTGGATGCCGACCAGACAGCGATCGAAGGCGGCATCGCCGCTCTGCGCGAGCGCAACCACGGGGCTGCCGATCAGCGCAGCGGCAACGGCGGACCAGACAGCGGGCAGACGGAACGACAGCATCAGGCAGACTCGGTCGCAACAGGGTCGGGGTCCAGCATAGGCGAATGCGCCGCAACCGGCAGCGCCTGCGACAGCCCCTGCAGCATCAGCACCAGCGTGCCCAGCCGCTGCAGCAGCGCACCACGCTGGTCGGGCCCCAGCGCCGCGCGCAGACCGCTCAGTTGCCCGGCGGCGGCGGTCATGCCGGCCAGCTGCAGCGCCTGTGCCGATGCCTGCAGGCGCTCCCAGGCCCCGCTGTGCTGGTGACGCAGGCCCTGCTCCAG
>NZ_DAMDFR010000125.1:0-4715 GCF_032103445.1 Stenotrophomonas sp. | reverse complement strand
CGCCACCCACACCTCGCGCGCGCCGGCCTGCAAGGCGCGTTCGGCCACGCGCAGCACCAGCGGCGTGCCGCCGATCAGGCGCAACGGCTTGCCCGGCAGGCGCGAGGCGGCGTAACGGGCCGGAATGGCAACAACGAAATCGACGGGCTGGCTCATGGGGACCTTCTTGGCAGTGACGCGGGGTGAAATCCGTGGCGCTCAGCGCTTGCCGAGCTTGTCCACGCGGTCGAGCAGGCTGACCCAGAACGCTGCCGGCAGCTCCGCCGACAGCAGCACGGCGAAATGCCATTCGTTGGCGAACGGCTTGCACTTCACCGCATCCTTTTCGGTCATCAGCACCGGCAGCTCACTGCCGAAACGCAGATCAGCCGGCACATAGGCATGATGGTCGGCGAACGCATGCGGCACCACGCCGATGCCTTCCGCGCGCAGCATGTCGAAGAAGCGCTGCGGATGCGCGATACCGGCCACCGCATGCACGCGCTGGCCGCGGAAGTGCGACAGCGCGCGTGCACGGCCACCACTGAGCGGCAGCGCGGTGTCGATGTGCAGTTGCATGGCCCATTCGCCGAATCCGCAGGCGTTGATCGCCGCCGGGTCGGCACTGGCCTGACCCAGGTTGACCACGCGGAAATCGCATTCCTGGGCGCGGCTGGCGGGCTCGCGCAGCGGTCCGGCTGGCATCAGGCGGCCATTGCCGTAACGACGCTGTGCGTCGACGACTTCAATTTCCACATCGCGGGCCAGGCGATAATGCTGCAGGCCGTCGTCGCAGACGATGATGTCGCAGCCCGCTTCGATCAACGCACGGCCGGCGGCCACGCGGTCGGCATCCACACGCACCGGCACGCCGGTCTTGTAGGCAATCAGCACCGGCTCGTCGCCGCCCAGTGCGGTCGGCGTGGTGGCTTCGACCCAACGCGCCACCTCGGCCTGCTCACGGCCGTAGCCACGGCTGGCCACGCCCGGCTTCCAGCCGGCTTCGCGCAGGCGGTTCACCAGCGCGATGGTCAGCGGCGTCTTGCCGGTGCCGCCGGCGGTCACGTTGCCGATCACCAGCACCGGCACCGGCAGCGTGTACTGCTTGAGCCAGCGGCGGCGGTACAGACGACGGCGCAGCGCCACCACCGTGCCGAACAGCGGCGCGATCAGGCGCACGCCCAACGGGACCGGGCTGCCGTCGTACCAGAACGACGGCGTCTGGGTGCCTTTGGCGGCCATCAGGACTGCCTTTCGCGGAACTGCATGCTGTGCAGGTGCTCGTACAGACCGCCCATGGCCAGCAGTTCGGCATGGGTGCCACGTTCGACGATGCGGCCGTGATCCATCACCAGCACCTGGTCAGCGTGCTCGATGGTGGACAGACGGTGCGCGATCACCAGCGTGGTGCGCTCGGGCATCAGGCGCTGCAGCGCGTCCTGCACCAGCCGTTCGGATTCGTTGTCGAGTGCGGCGGTGGCTTCGTCGAGGATCAGCACCGGTGCGTCGCGCAGAATCGCCCGCGCAATCGCCAGACGCTGACGCTGGCCGCCGGACAGCAGCGCGCCGTTCTCACCGACCGGGCTCTGCAGCTGCTGCGGCATGCGCTCGATGAATTCCCAGGCGTTCGCCGCTTCAGCGGCGGCACGGATCTGTTCGTCGGTGGCGTCCATGCCATAGGCAATGTTCGCGCCGACGGTGTCGTCGAACAGCATCACCTTCTGGCCCACCATCGCCACCTGCCGGCGCAGATCGGCCAGCGGGTAGTCGTCCAGTGCAACGCCATCCAGGGTGATGCGGCCGCCACTGGGCTCGTAGAAGCGCGGCACCAGCCGGATCAGGCTGGTCTTGCCACTGCCGGAACGACCGACGATGGCGGTGACCGTACCCGGTTTGGCCACGAAGCTGATGTCATCCAGAGCCACGCCGGTGTCTTCGCGGTAGCGCAGCATGACGTGTTCGAATGCCAGCTCGCCGCGCGCGCGGCCAATCTTCTTCGTGCCTTCATCGCGCTCGACCGGCATGTCGAGAATGCCGAACAGACGCTCGGCCGCGGCCACGCCGCGCGAGATCGAGGTCTGCACGCTGGTCAGGCGGCGCAGCGACGGAATGATGGCCATCATCGAGGTCATCAGGCCCATGAACTGACCGGCGTTGAGGCGGCCGGCCAGGGCTTCGCGGGTGGACACCCAGACGATCACCGCCAGCGCCAGCGCGGCCAGGAACTGCACCGTGCTGGAAGCGAACGCGCGGGTGGTTTCCACCTTCATGTTCAGGCCGAGCATGCGGTTGGCCAGACGGGCGTAACGCGAGATCTCGTGTCGCTGGGTGCCGTGCACCTTCACTTCCTGCTGCGCGGCCAGCGACTGCTCGGCGGTCTGCGCCATGTTGCCCATGCCGTCCTGGATGCCACGGCTGATGCGGCGGTAACGCTTGCCCACGATGGAGACGATGACGCCGATCAGCGGCACCACCACCAGCATCGCCACGGTCACCTTGACGCTCATCTGCAGCATCACCACCAGCATGGCGATGATGGTCAGGGTGTCGGCCACCAGGGTCTTGAGCGCATCCGCGCTGGCCTGGGTGACCTGTTCGGTGTCGTAGTTCAGGCGGCTGACCATCACCGGCGTGGCTTCGGTGTCGAAGTGCGACGACGGCAGATGCAGGTATTTTTCCAGCACCTGCTCGCGCAGGTCGCGGACCACGCTGCGGCCGGTGCGGGCCAAGGCGTAGTCACTGACCAGGGTGGCCAGGCTGCGCATCAGGAACAGGCCCAGAATGGTCAGCGGCAGGATCACCGCCATGCGCGGCTCGGGGTTGACGAAGCCACGGTTGACCAGCGGGTCCATCAGCTTGGTGAAGTGATAGCCGGCCAGCGCTTCGACCACCATGGCGATCACCGCGGCCACCATGAACACCCAGTAGGCCTTGGTGTAGCCGAGCAGGCGTTTGTAGATCGGCCAGATGGGCGCGTGTTGTTTGTTGCTCATGGAGTACGCACCTCCGGCGCGGTAGCGATGGCGATGCGACGGAAACCGAGCTGGCCCAGGGCATCCTGGGCGGTGACCACGGCCTGGTACGGGGTGCGGGCGTCGGCGCGCAGCAGCACGGTCTGCTCGCGGTCGTCACCGGCCACGGCGGCGATGGTCTGCTTCACCGATTCCACGTCGGTGCGCAGCACTTCCTGGTCGTTGATGAAATAACGGCCTTCGGCATTCACCAGCACGCTCAGGGCGCGCGGCGGCTCGCTGTTGTCCTGCTGGCTGGCGGTGGGCAGCTGCACCTGCAGGGTGGAACGCGCGTCGAAGGTGGTGGTGACCACGAAGAAGATGATCAGCACCAGGATGACATCGATCAGGGGCACCAGATCGATGTGCGGTTCGTCCTGGACCCGGTCGTTGCGGATGCGCATCCGTCAGCCCTTGGCCGTGACGGGTGCGGCAGCGGCCGACGCAGCCGGTGCACGGGCGGAGGTGTTCATCACCCCCGGGCGGCCGTCGAGCGCGTCCAGCAGCGCGGACGCCTCCATTTCCATTTCAATCACATAGCCGTTGATGCGGCCCTTGAAATAGCGATGGAACATCAGCGCGGGAATGGCCACGATCATGCCGGTGGCGGTGCACACCAGCGCCTTGCCGATGCCGCCTGCCAACTGGTTCACGTCGCCCACACCGTGGTCGAGGATGCCGAGGAACATCTGGATCATGCCGATCACGGTGCCGAGCAGGCCCAGCAGCGGGCCGGCCGAGGCGATGGTGCCCAGTGCGTTGAGGAAGCGCTCCATGCGGTGCACGAGGTGACGCCCGGCATCTTCGATGCGCTCGCGGATCTGGTCGCGCGGACGGTTGCGTGCTTCCAGTGCGGCGGCCAGCAGCGCGCCCAGCGGCGAGTTGGCCCGCAGCGACTGGATGTGGTTCGGGTCGAGCTTGCCGCGCGCGGCCCAGTTGCGCACTTCCTGGCCCAGCCCCGGGGGCAGCACCTCGTTACGCCGCAAGGTCCAGAAACGCTCCAGGACAATCGCCAAAGCCAGAACGCCCAACAGCAGCAGCGGCACCATCGGCCAGCCACCGGCCTTGACCAGTTCCCACACGTTTCAACCCTCCGGCCCACTGGCCGCCTGTTTGCTGGCCGATAGAATAGCAGCCGACCGCGCCTGCTCCGCGGCATCCCACCAACGGCGCTCGAAAAGCCGCTGTTCACGCACCTGCAGCCCCTGCGGGCCCAGCCACACGCGCAGCGCCCCGCTCTCGGCCGTGTTCAGCACCTCGGCCCCGACCGCCTGCCAGCGCGCCACCACCTCCGGGCGCGGGTGCCGGAAGCGGTTGCCGTGCCCGGCCGAGACCAGTGCCAGCCGTGGCGACACCGCTTGAACCCAGGCCGGGCTGGACGAGCCGGCACTGCCATGGTGGGGTACCACCACGACGTCGGCGCGGAGCATGCCCGCGCTGTCGCGCAGCAGGGCGGCTTCCTCGCGATGACCGATGTCGCCGGCCAGCAGCACGGCCCCGTGTTGGGTTTCAATCCGCAGCACGCAGCTGCTGGCGTTGCCGTCGTAGGCACTGCCCGGTGCGGGATGCAGCAACTGGAAACGCACCTCGTCCCAGTCCCAGTGCTGCCCGGCGTGACACGCGGCCGCACTCTGCAGCGCCCCCGGCGGCGCCTGGACGGTGGCCTGCGGGAACGCCCGGCGTACCGCGCCGAGGCCACCGGCGTGGTCGCGGTCGGTGTGGCTG
>NZ_DAMDFR010000124.1:0-4901 GCF_032103445.1 Stenotrophomonas sp. | reverse complement strand
CGTTTGATCCCGAAATCGCCCTTGCATAGGCAGGGGCGAGACGGTATCTACGGGTTGCTAGAACGACTTCGCATCCGGCAGCGCCTGCAGCGCCGCGATCGCATCGGCCAGGGCATCCACTTCCGGGTTCTGGAACCCATGGCGCACCTCCAGCTCGCTGGAGAACAGCCCCTGCTCCAGCAGCACCACGCAGGTGTACTCGCGCGTCCAGCCGCGCGCCACGGCGACGCGACGGATGCGTTCGTCGAGCAGCGGATCAAGATCGCGCAGCACCAGATCGGCCATGTGTTCTCCCCTTGCGTACAGCACCGCCCCCACGGCACAACAGCGTCGATCATGCGCCTGCCTTGGGGCGCGGGCAATACGCCCGCCGCACGCCAGACCTGCTGCGTTCACCTAGGCCGGATGGATCGCGCCCAGAATCCGCGGCCCCTCGGCCCCGGTCACGCTCGGCAGGTTGCCCGCCAGCCCGTCCAGGGTCCGCTGTGCCAGCCAGGCAAAGCCCATTGCTTCCATGTAGTCCGGGTCCAGTCCGTGCACCGCGCTGGACTCCACCACCACGCCCGGCAGCCGCGCGCTGAGACGGCGCAGCAGCTGTGGGTTGCGCACGCCACCGCCGCAGACCAGCACCCGGCGCGTGTCCGGCAGATGTGCCAGCAGGGCGTCGGCCACGGTGGCGGCGGTCAGTTCCAGCAGGGTCGCCTGCACGTCGGCAGCGGCCAGCGTCCTACCGGCCATCGCGGCCTCAGCCCACTGCAGATGGAACTGTTCGCGCCCGGTGCTCTTCGGCGGCGACAGGGCGAACCACGGCTCGGCCAGCCACTGCGCCAGCAGCGCCTCATCGGCCTGGCCGCTGGCCGCAAATGCCCCGTCCGCATCGAACGGCACGCCCTGGTGCCGCTGGCACCACGCATCCATCAGCGCGTTGGCCGGGCCGGTATCAAAGCCGCGCGGCGTGCCGCCCCGCGGAATCAGGGTCAGGTTGGCAATGCCGCCCAGGTTGAGGATCGCACGGTCCTCGTCGCTGTGGCCCAGCATCGCCAGGTGGAACGCCGGCATCAGCGGTGCGCCCTGACCACCGGCGGCCACGTCGCGGCGGCGGAAGTCGGCCACCGTGGTGATGCGGGTGCGTTCGGCAATCCGGTTGGCATCGCCCAGCTGCAGGGTGAAGGCCGGGTCGGCCAGCGGACGGTGACGCACCGTTTGCCCATGCGAGCCGATCGCCCGCACCTGCGCCCGGTCCACGCCGCTGGCGTCCAGCAGCGCGTTGGCGGCGGCGGCAAAGGTGATCCCGATCTGCGCGTCGATGCGCCCCAGGGTATCCAGCGAATCCACGCCGCCACCTTCGCCCAGCGCGATCAGCTCCGCGCGCAGCGCCGGATCCCAGGCGTGGGTGTGGCCGTGCACGAAGCGGCAGCCACCGGTCGCGGGGAACTGCACCAGCGCGGCATCGATGCCATCGGCGCTGGTGCCTGACATCAGGCCCAGATAGAGGGGAAGGGCAGGGTCAACGGCAGTCATGAAAAAGGCGGGTCCCGATAGAGAACCCGCCCATGATCGCAATCCAGCGCCCGTAGAGCCACGCCCTGCGTGGCTGCACCCCATCAGCCGCGCGTGTTCTTACCCGGCTTGGCACTACTGGCCGTAGCCTTCTCCGCCTGAGCCCCCTGCGGAGCCGGACTCGCATCGGCATAGATCAGCTTCTCCATCCCCTGGATACGCGCCAGCGCCGGCGCGGTCTGCGCGCGGAAGGCGACCAGTTCAGCCCCCTTCAGCGGTTCCGGCGGCGGCATGGTCACCGACAGCGGATTGCGGTGCACGCCGTTGACGCGGAATTCGTAGTGCAGGTGCGGGCCGGTCGCCAGGCCGGTCGAGCCGACGTAGCCGATCACCGTGCCCTGGGCCACGCGCTGGCCGGTCTTGATCTTGCCGAAGCGCGACATGTGCCCGTACAGCGTGGTGTGTCCCTTGCCGTGGTCCAGGATCACCACGTTGCCGTAGCCGCGCTGCACGCCGGCGAACTGCACGCGGGCATCGCCGGCGGCCATGATCGGGGTGCCGGTGCGCGCGGCGTAGTCCACGCCCTTGTGCATGCGCATCTTGCCCAGCACCGGGTGGCGGCGCGCGCCGAACGTCGAGCTCAGCCGCGCGAACGGAATCGGCATGCGGATGAAGCTCTTCTTCAGCGGACGGCCGCTGACGTCGAAGTACTCAGACTTGCCGTTGCGGTCGAAGCGGAAGCCGCTGTAGGTCTTGCCGTCCGAGGTGAACGTGGCCGCCAGGATCTTGCTGGTGTCCACCTTCTCGCCTTCGCGCCAGGTTTCGTCCAGCACCACGCTGAAGCGGTCGCCCGGCTGGATGTCCTTGGAGAAGTCGATGTCGTACTTGAAGATCTCGTCGGTCATCGTCGCAATGGCCGAAGGCGACAGTCCCGCCTTGCGCGCCGCCGCGTACAGCGAGCTGGTGATCTCGCCGCTGGTCACCACCCGGCGGGTGGAGCTCTCGCGCTTGGTGACCTGTTCGCTGATCTTGCCGTCCTTGAGGGTCAGCTCCACGCGGTTGTCGCCGTCGCGGTTGTAGCGGATCGCGCGCAGGTCGCCGGAAAGCGGCACATCGAAGGCAATCTCGGTGCCCGGGCGCAGCTTCACCAGCGAATCGCGCACGCCGGGGTGGTCCAGCACATCGTGCATCACCGTGGCCGGAATGCCGGCCTCGTCGAACAGGTCGCTCAGGGTCTGGCCGCGCTGCACGCGCAGCACCTGCCAGCTGTCACCCGGGGTCTGGTTCTGGCGTTCGGCCGACAGCGGCGGCAACGGCAGGGCCAGGGTGGAGTGGTCAGCCGAGTAAGGGCCATCGATAGTGTGCGAGAAGCCCGGCACAATAGTGGCCACCAGTGCGCCGATGGTGGCGAACAGGCTGGCGTGCATCCAGTGGCGGCGGGTCCAGCGCTCGTTGAAGGCCGCCGGCAGGTGCTGCTTGAGCTTCCGATGGAGGGCAGTGTCGTGAAGAACGTGGAGACGTTCCTTGAAGCGCTGCTTGCGGGCGCGGCCTTGATCGGAGTTGAGCATCGTCGAGCGGTTCCTGGCTGACCCGGCAACTCGGGCCTAAACGCCGGTTACCATAGACACCTATAAATATCGCGTCAAACCCTTGTGCCTATTGGCTTTTGTGAAGCACTTGCGGTTAACTTGTACTTAACGTCATTCATATAAATACGGCACCGCCGGGAGTTGCAACGTGTCATCGATTGATCAAGCCCTTGCCCAGATCGGCCGCGGGGCCGATGAGATCCTCAAGATCGAGGAGCTGCGCCAGCGGCTGGAAAGCGGCCGCCCGCTGCGGGTGAAGGCCGGCTTCGACCCCACCGCGCCGGACCTGCACCTGGGCCACACCGTGCTGCTGAACAAGCTGCGCCAGTTCCAGGACCTGGGCCACCAGGTGATCTTCCTGATCGGTGACTTCACCGGCATGATCGGCGACCCGTCCGGCAAGAACGCCACCCGCAAGCCGCTCAGCAAGGACGACGTGCTGGCCAATGCCCGCACCTACGAGGAGCAGGTGTTCAAGGTGCTGGACCGCGACAAGACCGAAGTCCGCTTCAATTCCGAGTGGTTCGGCAAGATGGGTGCAGCCGACATGATCCGTCTGGCCGGCCAGCACACCGTCGCGCGCATGCTCGAGCGCGACGACTTCGCAAAGCGCTACGCCGCCCAGCAGTCCATCGCCCTGCACGAGTTCCTGTACCCGCTGGTGCAGGGCTACGACTCGGTCGCCCTGGAAGCCGACGTCGAACTCGGCGGCACCGACCAGAAGTTCAACCTGCTGATGGGCCGTGGCCTGCAGGAGCACTACGGGCAGAAGCCGCAGATCGTGCTGACCATGCCGCTGCTGGAAGGCCTGGACGGCGTCGCCAAGATGTCCAAGTCGCTCAACAACTATATCGGCATCAGCGAACCCGCCATTGATATGGTCACCAAGACCATGAAGATCGGCGACGACCTGATGTGGCGCTGGATCGAACTGCTGTCCTTCGACATCAGCCAGGCCGAAGCCCTGAGCCTGCGCGAGCAGGTCGAAGCGGGCAGCCTCAACCCGCGCGAAGTGAAGCTGCGCCTGGCGCGCGAGCTGACCACCCGGTTCCACGACGCCGATGCCGCCGAACTGGCCATTGCCGGCTGGAACGCCGCCGTGACCGGGCAGGGCGATGTCAGCCTGCTGCCGCTGCAGGAAGTGGCCATCCCGGCTGAAGGCCTGCGTATCGGCGCATTGCTTACTGCCGCCGGCCTCACCCCCAGCAACTCCGAAGCCAGCCGCAAGCTCAAGGAGCGCGCCGTGAAGGTCAACGGTGAAGTGGTAGAAGACGCCCAGCAGATGTTCATGCCTGGCTTCGAAGGCCTGCTGCAGGTAGGCAAGCGCAACTTCGCCCGCGTCCTGCTGGTCGCCGCATGACTCCGTAACGTCGACGCACCGCATTGATGGGCGCGTTGCCACGTGCCCAGGCAATGACTCCCCATGACGTAGAGCCGGGCTTGCCCGGCTGCTCTTCACGGGTCGTCAAAAAAATTTCATCAACCCCCTTCCCAAATTCACCTGAAGGGCACATACTTTCCCTCCCCCGACGCAGGGGCCACCGCAAGGCGGCCACAGCAACGGAACGGATCGCCAACCACCTCGAAAAAAGGTGTTGACGGAAACGAAAAGCCTGACATAATAGGCGGCTCGCTTCGACGGAAAGCCCTCGGATCTTCCAGATCCCTTCACCGGGATCCACCTCAAAAAAAGGTGTTGACGAAGTGAAAAAGCCGGCTATAATGGGCGGCTCGCAACGACGGAAACGTCGGGGCATACGGAGGAAGGCGCTGAGGCCGACTCCCAGGTTCTTTGAAAGTATGCGCAGGTAT
>NZ_DAMDFR010000123.1:0-5190 GCF_032103445.1 Stenotrophomonas sp. | reverse complement strand
CGGTTGCGCATTGGTACCCCGATGACCCTGGCCGACGGCGACACCGGAGCGCAGCTCAACGCCGTGCGGCGGGCGTTGTATGCCCTTGGCCGCGGCGCGCCGGTAAGCGCTCCACTTGCCAACGGACCGGAACCGCTGGCGGCCCCAATGGCCCCGGCGCAGGTCGCCCGCGCCATCGCCGCCGCCCGCGTGCTCGGCCAGACCGGCGACGGCAAACAGATCCTGTTGACACGCTGCGCGGCCGACTGCCCGCTGCTGCTGGAACTGGGAAGGCTGCGCGAACTGACCTTCCGCCAGGTGGGCGAGGGCACTGGCCGCAGCCGCGACCTGGACGCCTTCGACCTGCGCTACGAACACATCGTGATCTGGGACGGTGCCGCGCAGCGCGTGGCCGGTGCCTACCGGATCATGCGCGGCGCGCAGGCACTGGCCCGCGACGGCTTGGCCGGACTCTACAGCGCCGCGCTGTTCCGCTATGCCGACGACGCCATCCCGCGCATTGCCGAAGGCCTGGAGCTGGGCCGCAGCTTCGTCGTGCCGGATTACTGGGGCAGCCGCAGCCTGGACTACCTGTGGCAAGGCATCGGAGCGTATCTGCAATGCCGCCCGGGTATCCGTTACCTGTTCGGTGCGGTGTCGATCAGCGCCGCTTTGCCGCGTGAGGCCCGCGAACAACTGGTGGCGTACTACCAGCGCTATTACGGCGCAGCGGCCGGGCTGGCCGAATCCAACCGCCCGTTCCAGTATTTCGCTGCGCCGCCGTGCTTCGGTGAGCTGGACGCGGGCGCGGCGTTCGATGTGCTCAAGGCCAACCTGGCGGCGCTGGGTACCGGCGTGCCCACCCTGTACCGACAGTACACCGACCTGTGCGAACCGGGCGGCGCGCGCTTTCTGGCCTTCGGGGTGGATCCGGACTTCAGCGATTCCATCGACGGCCTGATCGAAGTCGATCTGCAGGCGATCCGCCCGAACAAACGCAAACGCTACCTGCGCCCGGCGGAGGTGTCGGCATGAAGCCGGTGACCCAGCTGCCGCCGCACCGTCGCGCGGTGTTCCTGTCCGATGTCCACCTGGGCTCGCGCCATTGCCATGCCGCCGAGCTTGCGCAGTTCCTGCGCGGACTGCGTTGCACCCAGCTGTACCTGGTCGGCGACATCATTGATCTGTGGTGGCTTGCGCACCGTCGCGCCGCATGGCGGCCTTCGCACAGCGCGGTGATCGAGGCGCTGCATGCGCTTCGCCGTGCCGGCACCGAGATCATCTACATTCCCGGCAACCACGATGCGTCGCTGCGGCAGATGTGCGGGCTGATGCTGCCGGCCATGCAGGTACGCCGACGCGCCATCCACACCACCGCTGACGGCCGCCGCCTGCTGGTGGTGCACGGCGACGATTACGATGGCGTGACCCACTTCGGTGGGTTGCAGGAAAAGTTTGGCGACTGGCTGTACTACCGCATTCTCACCGGCAACCATCTGCTGAATGCCGCGCGTCGCGGGCTGGGCATGCGCTACTGGTCGTTGTCGGAGTTCCTGAAGCGGCAGAGCAGTGCTGCCGAGCGCTAAATCGAGCGCTTTGTGCAGGCCGGGCTGGACGACGTGCGCCGGCGCGGGTTGGATGGGATTGTGTGTGGGCATATCCATCGGGCGGCTTTGGTTGAGCGCGACGGGCTGGTGTATGCCAATGATGGGGACTGGGTGGAAAGCCTGACCGCCTTGGCCGAAGACCCGGATGGCACCTTGAGGCTGTTGGATCACCACGGCCGGACCGTGGCTCATCTCGAAGGCCTCAGGCAGGCAGCGTAGAGCCACGCCGCGCCCCATGACAGGGTGGGCGCCGATGCAATTCGCGCGTCGCCACGCGCCCATGTGTTGCCGCATCGAACGGAAACGGGTGTGATCCAGGTTACCAAGCACCCCGATGACGCACGATGCGCGCCACCGTTTACCATCGGCGAATGGATTCCCTCTCCCAGATCGTTCTCGGCGGTGCCATCGCTGCCGCCATCGCCCCCGCCGGCCATCGCCGCGCGGCCCTGCTCGCCGGTGCCGCGCTTGGCACCCTGCCGGACCTCGACGCCCTCGTGCTCGCGTTCACCGCCACCGACCCGGTTGCGGTGATGACCGAACACCGCAGCTACAGCCATTCGCTGCTGGTGCTGCCGTGGGTCGCCGCGTTGATCTGGTGGGGGTTCAAACGCTTCGGCAACGGCCGCGTCGCGCAATCACCCGTGCGCTGGTTCTGGGCGATCCAGCTGGCGTTGGTCACCCATCCGGTGCTGGATGCGTTCACCGTCTACGGCACCCAGCTGTGGTGGCCATTCACTCCGCCACCGACGATGTGGTCCAGCGTCTTCATCATCGACCCGCTGTATACGGTGTGGCTGCTGCTGGCCTGCATCGTGGCGTGGTTCGCGCGCGCTCGCCCGCTGGCGCAGCGTGCACTGGTTGCAGGGCTGCTGCTCAGCACCGGCTACCTGGGCTGGTCGCTGCTGGCCAAGCATCAGGTTGAACGCGAAGCCGACCGCGCGCTGGCCGCGATGGGCCTGGGCAATGCCCCGCGTTTCTCCGTCGCCACCCCGTTCAACACGGTGCTGTGGCAGGTGGTTGCGATGACCCCGAGCGGCTATGTGATTGGCGAACGTTCGGTGATTGCGGACAAGGGCCCGATGACCTTCCGGGGATATCCGTCAAACGTGCAGGCATTGCGTCAGGCTGCCGAGATTCCCGCAGTGGCGCGGTTGAACTGGTTCAACCGCGGCTTCATGCGCGCGCAGGTGGTGGACGGCCAGCTGCAGCTCAGCGACCTGCGCATGGGGCTGGAACCGGATTACACCTTCACCTTCGCGGTGGCGAAGCAGCAGGGAGATGGCTGGGGAGCGATCACCCCGCAGCAGCTGCGCCCGGCGTATGAGGGCGATGAAGGGCGCGAGCGCGCCAAGCGGCGCTTCGGCACGCTGTGGCAGCGCATGTGGCATCAAGCGCCAGCCAATGAGGGGCCGTAGAGCCACGCCCTGCGTGGCTTCGCGGTGCCAGATCCCCCCGTAGGGACACGCCATGCGTGTCCACGAGGTGCCAAACGTGGTTGCAGCCACGCAGGGCGTGGCTCTACGGATGGCCCATCCATTGCGCCCGTCGTTCAGTAAACCGTCGCGCGCGCCTGCACGAACGAGAAGAAGAACACCGCGTTCGGATCGTTCTGCACCAGCCCGAATTCCTGGCGCATGCCGTCCACCGTGGCCTGATCCACCAGCCCGGCTTCCAGCAGCGGCTCGGCCGCCGACAGCAGCAGCTGCTCCCAGAACGCGATCATGGTCTTGCGCCGGGCCGGTTCGCGGTTGTCCAGGTGAATGGTCTTGATCTCGGTGTGCACGTCGCGGAAGCCGCCGGCCAGCAGCAGGTTGCCGAGCTTGGCCCCGACAAACGGGTCGCCGCCGTGGTCATACTGGAAATCATTGAACGCCATCCAGTAGCGCCAGATGTGTGGCGAATACGGATCGAGCAGGAACGAGGCGTTCATCACCTCGGTCACATACACCGGCGAACCGGGAACCAGCACGCGACGCACTTCACTGAGAACGCGGGCAGGGGAGGGCACGTGCTCCAGTACCCAGCACAGGAAGGCGGAGTCGAACTCGCGCGGGCCGAACGGCAGGTTGCCGGCGTCTGCCTGCTGCAGGGTGTAGCGCTCGCTGCACCACGGGGTCTTTTCCAGATTCTGGCGCGCGGTGGCCAGCTGGGCCTCGCTCAGGTCCACGCCGGTGACATGCAGTTCCGGGAAGCGGCGCAGCAGGATCTCGGTCTGCGCGCCCACGCCGCTGCCGACTTCCAGCAGCTTGCGCGCGCCGGTGTAGTCGATGCTGTTGAAGATGGTCGATTCAAGCAGACGGGACTGGACGACCAGACGATGCTGTTCGGTATCGGAGAAGCCGTGCAGATAAGTGGGGGAGGCGATAGGGGGCGTCATGGCAATCACATGGATGTCGGGGGTCTGTGACCCCGGTAGCGTCGAGCACTGCTCGACGAATGTCGGATTCAGGCAGCGAATGACAACGGCTGCCCCGCTGCCAACGCATCAAAATAGTCCCGCGTCAGCGCAACCTGCTGCGCAGCATCTTCAGCGCGGTTGACCACCGCACGGAACGCGGCATTCTCCGGTCGGTCCTTGGCGTACCAGCCCAGATGCTTGCGCGCGATGCGCACGCCCTGGGCCTCACCGTAGAAATCATGCAGCGCGTGCAGATGTCCAAGCAGGATGTCGCGCACCTCAGTCAGCGTTGGCGGCGGCAGTTCTTCACCGGTGGCCAGGTAATGCGCCACTTCGCGGAAGATCCACGGCCGGCCCTGGGCGGCGCGGCCGATCATCACCGCATCGACGCCGGTCTGGGCCAGCACCTGGGCGGCTTTCTGCGGCGAATCGATGTCGCCGTTGGCGAGCACCGGAATGCGCAGGGCGGCCTTGATCGCGGCGATGGTCTCGTATTCGGCGCTGCCGGTGTAATGCTGGTCGCGGGTACGGCCGTGCACGGCGAGCGCGGCAATGCCGCTGTCTTCGGCGATGTGGGCAATGCGCGGGCCGTTGCGATGGTCGCAGTCCCAGCCGGTGCGGATCTTCAGGGTCACCGGCACGTCAACGGCATTGACGACCGCGGTCAGGATTCGGGCAACCAGATCCTCATCGCGCATCAGTGCGGAGCCGGCCCAGGCGTTGCAGACCTTCTTGGCGGGGCAGCCCATGTTGATGTCGATGATCTGTGCGCCGTGGTCGACGTTGTAGCGGGCGGCATCGGCGAGCTGGGCCGGTTCGGTGCCGGCGATCTGCACGCTGATGGGGGCGGGTTCGCCGGCGTGGTCCATGCGGTGGATGGACTTGCGGGTGTTCCAGAAGCGGGGGTCGGAGATGGTCATCTCCGAGGCAGCCAGCCCCGCGCCGAGCCGCTTGCACAGCAGGCGGAAGGGCTTGTCGGTGACGCCGGCCATGGGCGCAAGCACCACGTTGGGCTGGATGGAATAGGGGCCGATCTGCATGGGCGGCATTGTAGTGCGCCGGGCGTTGGCCGGGCGTGCCGGTCATGGAACGCTGTTGTTGGTTTGGTCGCCAACGTCAAAAGCCGCGGCTCTGCGCTGCTATCTGGCTTGGCGGGTCGGGGTGGGTTTGCGGGGGACGCCGTAAACCCGTCCATGGGGGCTT
>NZ_DAMDFR010000122.1:0-5354 GCF_032103445.1 Stenotrophomonas sp. | reverse complement strand
TGGGCCACGCGGGAGCCGGCCCCGTCCGCCCCGACCAGGTAGCGGGTGCGCCCCGCCCCGGCCACCTGCCAGCCGTCGCCCTGGCGGTGGGCTTCGGTGAACGGCTGTTGCAGACGCAGGTCCACGCCGTGCCGGCGCAGCTCATCGGCGAGCCAGCGCATCAGGTTCGGTGTGTCGGTGGTCATGAAGTAATAGCCAGGTGCCGCCAGCAGTACGTTGCGCAGGTTCGGCGCATACATCCGTACCTGCTCGACCCGCTGCAACAACGCATCCGGCGCGTGCTGCAGCCAGGTCTGCTCCAGCGCTTCCTTTACCAGGATGCCGGTGGTGTGCAGGCGCGCACCGGGATCGGCCTTGCGTTCCAGCACGCACACGCGCAGACCGTATTGCGCGGCAGCCAGCGCACAGGCCGCACCGGCGAAGCTGGCACCGGCGACCACCAGGTCCCAGTCGTAGGCAGAAGAAGAGTTCATGAGCGTGTTGCCACTGCAGAAGGGACATGCAGGGTGGCCGGCGCACGCGGGCCGCCGATGTGGCGACGGTGAAGCGAACATGAAGTGCGCCGCGCGGGCATGAAAAAAGCGACCCGAAGGTCGCTTTTTTCTGTATCTGGAGCGGGAAACGAGACTCGAACTCGCGACCTCAACCTTGGCAAGGTTGCGCTCTACCAACTGAGCTATTCCCGCTTGGGAGGCGAAATTCTACAGCCAAATGCGGGGCTGTCAACAGCCCTTACGCCTTCTTTTTTGCTTTTGCGTTCGCACGCGCGGCACGTTCGTCCTCACGCAGGCTCGGCCACGCGGCATGCAGATACTGCAGGCCGGACCACAGCGTAAGCACGGCCGCGATGGCCAGCGTCCAGTCACCCACATGGAACACCGGTTCGCCCATCCAGATGTCGCTCACCGGCGTGTTCGGGGCAACCGAATACAGCAGGCACAGCAACGCGACCATCTGCGCGGTGGTTTTGATCTTGCCGATCAGCGCCACGCGCACTTTGGCGCGCTGGCCGAGTTCGGCCATCCACTCGCGCAAGGCCGACACCGCGATTTCACGGCCGACGATCACCGCCGCCCAGAACGCCATCCACGGGGTGGGATGGCCCTGCACGATCAGGAACAGCGCCACGGCCACCATCAGCTTGTCGGCCACCGGGTCCAGGAACGCACCGAAGGCCGATGCCAGGTTGTAGCGGCGGGCGATCCAGCCATCCAGCCAGTCAGTCAGGGCGGCCAGGCCGAAAATCGCCGCGGACGCGAAATTGGTCCACGTATAGGGAAGATAGAACACCAGCACCAGCACCGGGATCATCACGATCCGCAGCAGCGTCAGCCAGGTGGGGAGGGTCAACGTCATCAGTTCTCTCTACTCGCCCAGTGCGGGGGGCGTGGGCAGTCCATGAAGGTTAGCGTAGATGCGGGCGGCCAGGGCGTCATTGATGCCCTCCACCTTGGCAATTTCCGCTTCCCCTGCGGCCTTGAGCCCGACCAGCCCGCCAAAATGCTTGAGCAGGCTGGCACGCCGGCGTGGTCCGATGCCGGGAATGTCCTCGAGTTTGCTGGTCATGCGCGCCTTCTGGCGGCGACCGCGATGGCCGGTGATGGCGAAGCGGTGCGCCTCGTCACGCACCTGCTGGATGAACTGCAGCGCCGGCGACGCCGCCCCGGGGCGTAACTCGCGACCATCCGGCAGCACCAGCGCCTCGTGCCCGGCGCGACGCTCCACGCCCTTGGCCACGCCGACCAGCATGACCCCTTCCACGCCCAGATCGGCCAGCGCCGCCTCGGCCTGGGCCAGCTGCCCTGCCCCGCCGTCGATCAGCAGCAGATCGGGTAATACGCCCTGCTCTTCCACCGCGCGGCGGAAGCGGCGGTCGATGGCCTGGCGCATGGCTGCGTAGTCATCGCCCGGCTCGATGCCACTGATGTTGAAGCGGCGGTACTGGCTGCGCACCGGGCCGCTGGCATCGAACACCACGCACGAGGCGACGGTGGCTTCGCCCATGGTGTGGCTGATATCGAAACACTCGACCCGCTTGACCGGCTCGGCCAGGTCCAGCATCTGCCGCAGGTCCTCGCTGCGCGCGTGCTGCGCGCTGCGGCTGGTCAGCTCGCTGACCAGGGTGATCTGCGCGTTGCGGCTGGCCAGCTCCACATAGCCGGCGCGCTCGCCGCGCACGTTCCACTTCAACTGCACCTTGTACTCGGCCGACGCGGCCAGCGCGGTTTCGATCAGGCTGGCATCGGGAATTTCGCGGTCGAGCAGGATCTCGCGCGGCGGCGCGTGTTCACCGTAGTACTGCGAGACAAACGCGCCCAGCACCTCTTCGGCGCTTTCTTCGCCGTTGGTGCGCGGGAAGAACGGACGCGTGCCCAGATTGCGGCCGTCACGGAACGACAGCAGCATCACGCAGGCGCTGGCTCCCTGGGTCGCGCAGGCCAGCACATCGAGGTCCGCGGCGCGGCCGTCCACGTACTGGCGGGTGTGCATGCTGCGCAGCGAGGTGATCAGGTCGCGCAGGCGGGCGGCCTGTTCGAATTCCAGCGCTTCGCTGGCAGCCTGCATCTGGGTGCCGAGCTCGCGGGTGAGCTGGTCACTTTTGCCTTCCAGGAACAGCGCGGCGCGGCGTACCGATTCGGCGTAGTCGTCGGCTGCGACCAGATCGACGCAGGGCGCGCTGCAGCGGCCGATCTGGTACTGCAGGCACGGCCGCGAGCGATTGCGGAATACGCTGTCTTCGCAACTGCGCAGCTTGAACAGCTTGTGCATCAGGTTGAGCGTCTCGCGCACCGCGGTGACGCCCGGGTACGGCCCGAAGTAGCGGCCCGGCACCGCGCGCGGACCGCGATGCAGGGCAATGCGCGGCCAGTCCTCGCGGGTCAGCAGCACCTGCGGATAGGTTTTGTCGTCGCGCAGCGAGACGTTGTAACGCGGCGACAGCGACTTGATCAGCTGGTTTTCCAGCAGCAGTGCTTCCGCCTCGGAACGGGTGACGGTGACGTCCATGCGCGCGACCTGCGACAGCATCGACATGATCCGCGCGGTCTTCGGCACGCCGTTGAAATAGCTGCCGACGCGATTGCGCAGCGCACGCGCCTTGCCGACGTACAGCAGGGTGTCGTCGGCGGCGTACATGCGGTACACGCCGGGCGCGGTGCTCAGGTGCGCCGCGAAGGCCTTGCCATCAAAGGCCGGGGTGGAAGGCTGGGTCATTCGCTGATCGGAACGTCACTCAACACGCCGCTGACCGGGTCAAAACGCAGCACGGCATGGGCGTCGGTCTCGGCGATCCACACCGCTCCACCGCCCAGTGCCAGACCGGCCGGCCCCTGCAGGCGACGCGGCAGTTCCAGCGTATTCAGATCGCCGCCGCCGAGGCGCAGGGTACGAATCCGCCCATTACCCGCGTCGGCGATCCACAGCAACGGCGCGTCCGGGCTCAGTGCGATGGCCTGCGGATACTGCAGCTGTGCGGTGGTGCGCGGGCCATCCTGGTCGCCGAACGACCACGGCCCGTGCCCGACCAGGGTCTGCACCAGATCACCGCGCAACTGCATCGAGCGGATCGACGAACCGAGTGCATCGCAGACGTACAGCACCTGCTGCACGGCGGCCACGGCGGCCGGCTGCGCGAACGCGGCCAGGTGGCCGCTGCCGTCACGCTCGTCGATCGCACCGGAGCCGGCGCGCCATTTCAGCGTGCGCTGGCCCAGGTGGTAGCTCCAGATGCGGTTGTCGCCGGCCATGGCGATGTGCACCTGGTTGTCGGCGACCACCAGGCCCTGCGGATGGTTGAGCGAGGCCTGGCGCGGGTCGTTGACCGCGCCTTCGGCTGGCGCGCCCGGGCGACCGTTGCCGCACAGGGTGTCGACCTGCCCGGTCAGCAGGTGGATGCGGCGCAGTGCGTGGTTGCCGGTGTCGGCCACGTACAGCCATTCGCGTTCCAGGGCCAGGCCCTGAGGCCGGTTGAAGGCGGCTTCACCGGGGCCGCCATCCATCATGTCGGCGGTGCCGAGCCCGAACTGGCGCAGTACGCGCCCGCCGTGGCTGCATTCGAGGATGCGGTGGTGGCCGCTGTCGGCGATGTACAGGCGCTCGGTGGTGGCGACCAGCCCCATCGGGAAACGCAGCGCCCCGCGCGGCTCGGGGTGCAGCTCGCGCGGCGCGGATTCGCCGTCCAGCGGGCGGCTGCCCTGGCACAACGTGTTGAGCGTGCGCTCCATGTCGTCACCGAGGCCGACCAGGCGGTCCACTTCCCGGCCCTGCGCATCCAGCAGCACCAGGGTCGGCCATGCGGTCACGTTGAAGCGACGCCAGCCGTCCCAGTCCGCATCCAGCAGCGCCGGCGCGGTCAGGCCCTGCCGGCGCAGCAGCTTCAGCGCGTGCTCCGGTTCGCGTTCGTGGTCGAAGCGCGGCACCTGCAGTACCAGCAGCTGCAGGCGGCCGGGGTTGCGCGAGCGCCACTGCTCCAGCTCGGCCAGGCGCTGCGCACACCACACCGAGGCGGCGTTGACGAAGGCCAGCGCGACCGGGCGGCCGCGCATCTCGGTCAGGGTGGACGGCGCGGCGTTGAGCCACGTGGCGAATTCCGGCAGGTCCTGCACAGGCTGTACGTTCATGCGCTGATTATGCCGGACTCGGCGTCATGCAACCGTCGTGCCAACGTCAAATTGTGGACGGTCGGTCCAGCCGGCAGGGCCACCGGTCATCGCCGGGGTCAGCGCTGCGTCGCCAGCCAGGCTTCGGCACGTTCGAGGTCTTCCGGGGTGTCGATGCCCGGCGGGAACGCGGCCGGCGACAGCGCCACGCTCAGGCGGTAGCCCGCCTCGAGCACGCGCAGCTGCTCCAGCGATTCCAGCTGCTCCAGCGTACCGGGCGGCATCGCGGCGAACTGGCGCAGGAAGCCGGCACGATAGGCGTAGATGCCGATATGGCGCAGCCAGTGCGGGCCGGACAAGGTGTCGCGCGAGCGTGCGAAGGCATCGCGGTGCCACGGAATCGGGGCGCGGCTGAAGTACAGCGCATCCAGGTTCTGCTGGCGCACCACCTTCACCACGTTCGGGTCGAACAGGGTCTGCGCGTCTTCCACCGGCGTGGCCAGGGTGGCCATGTGTGCGCCACTGTAGACCAGGGCCTCGGCGACGGCACGGATGCCCTCGGCCGGGGCAAACGGCTCGTCACCCTGCAGGTTGACCACCAGGGTGTCGTCGCTCCAGCCGGCCTGCTGCGCGCACTCGGCCAGGCGGTCGGTGCCGGAGGCGTGGTCGCTGGCGGTCATCGCCACGCGCACGCCTTCCAGCCCGGCCAGGGCGTCGGCAATGCGGCTGTCGTCGGTCGCCACCCACACCTCGCGC
>NZ_DAMDFR010000121.1:0-5477 GCF_032103445.1 Stenotrophomonas sp. | reverse complement strand
GTTGGCCGGCCCTCAGCACCGCCTGGGCCGGCCAACGGCCGGCGCTACCGATCGCACACATTGCGACTATTCGTCGCGCCATCCCCATGTGAAGACCGCGCGGTGACGAGCGGCACCCCGCTTCGGCTACCATTCCGCCATGCCGCATACCTCCACGACTCCCCCCGCTTTGCAGGATGGCGACCTGCTCGCCGCCATCGACCTGGGCTCCAACAGTTTCCACATGGTCATCGCGCGCTACACGCTCGGGCAGCTGCGCGTGGTGGACCGTCTGCGCGAAACCGTGCGCATGGCCGATGGTCTGGATGGCAAGGGCGGCCTGTCCGCTGAAGCCCGCCAGCGCGCACTGGAGTGCCTGGCCCGGTTCGGGCAGCGCCTGCGTGGCATCCCGGCGTCCCGGGTACGCGCCCTGGCGACCAACACCGTGCGCCAGCTGCGTTCGCCGCAGGCCTTTCTGATGCCGGCTGAAACCGCGCTGGGCTACGCCATTGAAGTCGTAAGCGGTCGCGAAGAGGCGCGTCTGATCTACCTGGGCGTGGCCCATGCGCAGCCGCCCAAGCCCGACCAGCGCCGACTGGTGATCGACATTGGCGGCGGCTCCACCGAGTTCATCATCGGCCAGGGCATGCAGACCCTGGAACGCGAAAGCCTGCAGGCCGGTTGCATTGCCAGCACGCGGCGCTTCTTCCCCGGTGGCAAGCTGAGCAAACGGCGCTGGAAGGACGCCCTGACCGAGATCGGTGCCGAGTTCCAGCAGTTCGCCACCAAGTACCGTGCGCTGGGCTGGCAGGAAGCACTGGGCTCCTCCGGCACGCACAAGGCGATCAGCGAGATCTGCGCCAGCATGAAGCTGAGCAAGGGCGCGATCACCGCCGAGGCGCTGCCGCAGCTGCGCGACGAGCTGTTGAAAGCGAAGAAGATCGAAGACATCAGCCTGCCGGGATTGTCCGCCGAGCGGCGGCCGATCATTGCCGGCGGCATCCTGGTGCTGGAAGCCGCGTTCCAGGCCTTGGGCCTGCAGAAACTGCTGGTCAGCAAGGCGGCGATGCGCGAAGGCATCCTGTACGACATTCTGGGCCGTGCCAGCGAGAACGACCTGCGTGACGAATCGGTCGACGCGCTGACCCTGCGTTATGGCATCGACACCGCCCAGGCCGCACGGGTGGAAAGCACCGCGCTGGACCTGCTCGCGCAGGTCGAGGACCGCTGGAAGCTGGATGCAGACGACGCGCGCATGCTGGGCTGGGCCGCCCGCCTGCACGAGCTGGGGCTGATGATCGCCCACAGCGGCTATCACGTGCACGGCAGCTACGTGCTGGAAAATTCCGACATCGCCGGCTTCTCGCGGCAGGAGCAGCAACTGCTGGCGGCGATGGTGCGCAGCCACCGCCGCAACGTGTCCAAAACCGCGTTCGATGCCCTGCCCGAGCGCCTGCTGCAGCCAGCCCGGCGCATGACCGCCCTGCTGCGCCTGGCGGTGCTGCTCAACCGCGCGCACGAAGACACCCCGTTGCCCGCGCTGGAGCTGACCGCCGACGACAACCGTCTGGCGCTGATCCTGCCGCAGTCGTTCATCGACGCCCGCCCCCTGCTGCGCGCCGACCTGCTCGGCGAAGCCGATGGCCTGGCCGGGCTGGGCATCCAGTTCCGCCCCTTCGTCATGTAGAGCCACGCCGCGCCCCATGACCGGCGTGCGCCGATCCAATCAGCGCGTCGCCACGCGCCCGGGCCTTCCCGCGCAATCGTGAAACAGAACGCGCCCCATTCGGGGCCGCGTTGCTGTGACCCAGCGCGCAGATTCCATTGTGCAACGCATCAATCCGACACATTCCGACACATCTGGACACGCGGAACAATTCACGCGAACATCACAAAGTGCTGATTCAACAGAAGATTTCTCCCGTTTGTTACTTTTTCATGAAAAAAAGTGAACAAACGCTTTACACGACGTTAAGAACCGGACAAACATCGAGTCACCAGCCTCACTTGGCGGCTGGTTTTTCGGGGAGGCGGGGTACTTGGGATCCCCGCCACCTCTTTTGATCCAGTTTCAAACGAGAGAGAGAGCCTTCATGAATTCACGTACCAACGTACTGGGGCAGGCGATCCGCTATGCCCTGGTGGCGGGGACCGCCGGCCTGATGGCCGCCCCGGCCCTGGCGCAGGACAGCACCAACACCACCAACCTGGATCGCATCGAGATCACGGGTTCGCGCATCCGCCAGGTCGACGTTGAAACCGCGCAGCCGGTCTTCGCGATCAGCCGCAACGACATCGAAAAGCAGGGCTTCAGCTCGGTCGCCGACATCCTGCAGAACGTCACCGCCATGGGCAGCCCGACCATCAGCCGCGCCAACGCGCTGACCGCCGGTGAAAACGCCGGCGGTACCTACATCGACATGCGCAATCTGGGCACCCAGCGCACCCTGGTGCTGGTCAACGGCAAGCGCCTGGGCATCAGCACCTCGGGCTACCAGGACGTGTCCACCCTGCCGGTGTCGGCGGTGGAACGTATTGAAGTGCTGAAGGACGGCGCGTCGGCCATCTACGGCTCGGACGCGATGGCCGGCGTGGTCAACATCATCACCCGCAGCAACGTCACCGGCACCACCGTCAACGCCTACCACGGCCAGTACAGCCAGGGCGACGGCGCACGCTCGCGCTTCGACGTGGTCACCGGCTGGAGCAACGACCGCATCTCGCTGACCTTCTCGGCCGAACACGCCGAAGAAAAGGGCGTGTGGGCGCGTGACCGCTGGTTCAGCCAGTACGGCATGACCGACCGTCACCCGAACGATGCCACCAACTGGACCACGCTGAGCCAGTACGGCCAGATCACCGGCCTGCGTGGCCCGGGCTGCACCGCGACGGCCGGCTGCGGCTATTCACTCAACCGCGGCACCGACCCGACCCTGCCGGGCAACTACCACCTGACCAACACCACGCCGTTCACTGGTGACGTCAGCAATGCCAATGACCAGATGCACGTGATGTATCCGGTCAAGCGTGACTCGGTGTACTTCGATGGCCGCTTCGCGATCACCGAGAACATCAACTTCCGCACCGAACTGGGTTACAACCAGCGCGAGTCCAGCCGCCAGATCGCCGGCTACCCGCTGCAGTCGAGCACTCCCGGCGTCGGTTCGATGTCGATCGACAGCTACTTCAACCCGTTCGGCCGCCAGCACGGCTATGCCACCCCGACTGCGGTGGCCTGGAACCGTCGTACCTGGGAAATCCCGCGCGTCACCACCAGCGAACTGAAGACTTACCGTGCGGTGGCGTCGTTCGACGGCTCGTTCGACATCGGCGAGCGCTACTTCGACTGGGAAGTGGGCTACCAGTACAACCGCAACGAGCTGGAGTCGGTGGCGACCGGCAACCTGCACAAGGCGCGCGTCGCCGGAGGCGTGGGCCCGTCGTTCTACAACGCCGCCACCGGCCAGGTGCAGTGTGGTACCGCTGCCGCGCCGATCTCGGCCGATGTGTGCAAGCCGTGGAACCCGCTGATCCCGTATGGCACCACCGCTGCAAACGGCCTGTACGGCAATGAAGAACTGCAGGCATGGCTGTTCCCGGAAGAAGTGACCAAGGGCCAGACCACCTCGAAGAACTTCTTCGCCAACATCGCCGGCAGCATCGTGACCCTGCCGGCCGGCGACCTGGGCTTCGCCTTCGGCGTTGAAAACCGCAAGGAAGAAGGCAAGTACACGCCCGACGCACTGGCACAGACGGGTGCCACCACGAACCTGGCCGCTGGCCCGACCGGTGGCGACTACACCGTCAATGAAGCCTATCTGGAAGTGAACGTGCCGGTGCTGGCCGACCTGCCGGGTGCGAAGGAACTGTCCTTCAACGGCGCGACCCGCTTCTCGGATTACGACACCTTCGGCAACACGCTCAACAGCAAGTTTGGCTTCAAGTGGAAGCCGATCGAATCGCTGCTGGTGCGTGGCACCTGGGCGGAAGGCTTCCGCGCCCCGACCATCAACGACCTGTTCGGTGGCGGCTCTGAAACCTTCGCGCAGTTCAGCGATCCGTGCGACGTGCGCTTCGGTTCGTCCGGTTCCAGCGCGGCTGTCCGCGCACGTTGCGCGCAGGACATCGCCAACGCCGACACCTTCCGTCAGCTGCGCCAGGGCAACCAGCCGGTCAACAACGCCACCGACGCCACGCCGGTGCCGTTCGTGCAGGGTTCCAATCCGCTGCTGACCCCGGAAACCTCGACCAGCAAGACGTTGGGCCTGGTCTGGAGCCCGAGCTTCATCCAGGGCTTCAACGCCTCGCTGGACTGGTGGAAGATCCGCATCGACAACACCATCATTGCCGATACGCCGACCCTGATCCTGCGCGACTGCTACGAGCAGGGCATTGCATCGCGCTGCACCCGCTTTGACCGTGACCCGGTCACCGGCATCGTGACCAACCTGCAGTTCGGCAACCGCAATGCCGGCTTCATGGAAACCGAAGGCTACGACCTGGACGTCAGCTACCGTCTGGAAACCGGCTTCGGCAAGTTCACGGTGAACTCGGCAACGACCTACGTGTCCAGCGCCACCTACCGCACCACGAACGACAGTTCGAGCGTTCCGATCGTGACCAACGGCATCGGCAGCGCCTTCCGCGTGCGTTCGAACCTGGTGCTGGGTTACGACCTGGGCAACTTCGGTGCCAGTTGGACCGCGCGCTACTACTCGGGCGTGAAGGAACAGTGCACCAACCCGACGCAGTACCCGGCTGAGTGCTCGGATCCGGGCCAGTACGCGCCGTGGTACGCCGGCATGCGCAACTACAACGAACGTGGTTCGGTGACCTTCCACGACGTGCAGTTCCGCTACAGCCTGCCGTGGGATGCCACGGTGTCGGTCGGTGCCAACAACGTGTTCGAGAAGTACGGCCCGGTGATGTACAGCAAGCCGAACTCGGCCTTCTCGTACTACGGCGGTTACGACATCGGTCGCTTCGTGTACATGAAGTACCAGCAGCGCTTCTGATCCATCGCACTGCAGCAGCATGACAACCACGGCCTCTCGGGGCCGTGGTTTTTTTCTGCCTGCTCGATTGTTGGATTACACGGCGTACGGATCGCCGGGCGTTGCCCGGCTTCTGTTGGATCTGTGCGAACAGCCGGTGGGCATCGGTTCTCTGTGTTGGCGGATCGGGACGGGCATTCCGGGGGACGCTGCAAGTACGTCCCTGTAAGCTCAGTCGCCGCATCCATGCGGCTCATGCCCCCTCCAGCCCATCCCGACCCGCCATCGATAGATCGTCGGTGGCCATGGAAGATCAAAGCCAACTCATCACTTGTCCGTGCGCTGGTCCTGCTTTGGTGGGATCGGTCGACAGACGATCACCGTGAAGCCCCCAACGCCCGGTAACGCATGGCCCTGAATCGACATCGCCGTTGCTCTGGCATTTCCATTGGCCACCGGCCAACTGTCTGGGGCGTGCCGGGGTGGGTTTGCGGGACCGTAGAA
>NZ_DAMDFR010000120.1:0-5650 GCF_032103445.1 Stenotrophomonas sp. | reverse complement strand
CCGCGCGCGCCGCAGGGCCGCCGCCCGTGGTGGGCGCGCCTGCTGGGCCGGCTGGTCGAGCCGTGGCTGTCGCTGAAGATCGAACCCGAACACCCCGGCCAGTACAACGATGGCCGCCCGGTGATCTACGTGCTGGAGGACTATGGTCTGTCCAACGCGCTGATCCTGGACAGGGCCTGCCGCGATGCCGGCCTGCCGTCGCCGCTGGTGCCGATTGCCGGTGACCCCACCGGGCGCAAGCGCGCCTACGTGGCGCTGTCACGGCGCAGCAGCAGCAACTCGCTGATTCCCGAACAGCGCGGGGCCAAGACCCACTCCGATTCGCTGGCCAAGGTGCTGCAGGCCCATCGCATCCGCGACGAGCTGGACGTGCACCTGGTGCCGGTATCGATCTTCGTCGGTCGGGCACCGGACAAGACCAGCGGCTGGTTCGCGGTGCTGTTCTCGGAAAACTGGGCACTGGTCGGCCGCTTCCGCCGCCTGCTGGCGGTGCTGTTGAACGGCCGCAGCACCATCGTGCGCTTTGCCCCGCCGATCTCGCTGCGTTCCACGGTGAACGAGGGGCTGGACCCCGAGCGCACCGTGCGCAAGCTGCAGCGCGTGCTGCGTACCCATTTCCGCCGCATCCGCGAGTCGGTGATCGGGCCTGACCTGTCCACCCGCCGCCTGCTGGTGGACAAGGTGCTGGACGCGGACACCGTGCGCGAGGCCATTGCGTCGCAGGCCAAGCGGGACAACTCCAAGCCGGCCGATGCCTGGAAGAAGGCGCATGCCTACGCCTGGGAAATCGCCGCCGATTACTCCAGCCCGGTGGTGCGTTCGGCCAGCTTCATGCTCAGCCACGTCTGGAACCGCATCTACGCCGGCGTGCTGGTGCACCACCTGGACAAGTTCAAGGCCGCCGCGCCGGGACACGAAGTGGTCTACGTGCCCAGCCACCGCAGCCACATGGACTACCTGCTGCTGAGCTACCTGCTGTACGACCGCGGCATCGTGCCGCCGCACATCGTAGCCGGCATCAACCTGAACCTGCCGGTAGTCGGCACCCTGCTGCGCAAGGGCGGTGCGTTCTTCATCCGCCGCTCCATCCGTGGCAACGCGCTGTATTCGGCCGTGCTCAGCGAATATGTCGCCCAGTTGGTGGCCGGTGGCTACTCCATCGAATACTTCGTCGAAGGCGGACGCTCGCGTACCGGCCGTCTGCTGCAGCCGAAGGGCGGCATGATCTCGATGACGCTGCGCGCGTTCCTGCGCCAGCCGCGCAAGCCGGTGCTGTTCCAGCCGGTGTACATCGGCTATGAAAAGCTGATGGAAGGTGGCAGCTACCTGGACGAGCTGTCCGGCCGGCCCAAGGAAAAGGAATCGATCTGGCAGTTGCTGTGGGGCATTCCCAAGGTGCTCAAGCAGAACTTCGGCCAGGTGGTGGTCAACTTCGGTGAACCCATCGAGTTGAACCGTGTACTGGCCGAGCAGGCTCCGGAGTGGGCTGGCCAGCCGGTGGGCGAGGATGAGAAACCCAGCTGGCTGTCGGGCACGGTGGATCACCTGGCCGAGCGTATCCAGGTGCACATCAACGCCGCCGCCGACGTCAATCCGATCAACCTGCTGGCACTGGCGCTGCTGTCCACGCCCAAGCATGCGATGGGCGAGGCCGACCTGATCGCGCAGATCCAGCTGTGCAAGACATTGCTGCAGGAAATGCCGTACTCGGACCGGGTGACGGTGACCCCGCATTCGCCCGAGCGCATCATCGCCCACGCCGAGGAGATCAACGTCCTCACCCGCATCAAGCACCCGCTGGGCGATGTGCTCAGTGTGAGTGGCGACACTGCGGTGCTGCTGAGCTACTTCCGCAACAACGTCATCCACCTGTTCACCGCGTCGTCGTGGGTGGCGTGCTGCTTCCAGAACAACCGCCGCATGAGCCGCACCGGGCTGGTCCAGCTGGGCCGCACGGTGTACCCGTTCCTGCAGGCAGAGCTGTTCCTGCCGTGGACCGAAGACCAGTTTGCCCAGCGCATCGAGCAGACCATCAACGTGTTCGTGCGCGAAGGCCTGCTGCAGAATGTGAACGACGACGACGGCGGCATCCTGGCCCGCAACACCGGGCAGACCGACGAGGTGTTCCGCCTGCGTGCCATAGGCCATTCGCTGCAGCAGGCGTTCGAGCGTTACTACATCGCCATTTCGGTGCTGGTGAAGAACGGCCCGGGCACGCTGGGCGCGGCCGAACTGGAAAGCCTGTGCCAGCAGGCGGCGCAGCGCCTGAGCCTGCTGTACGCGCCGGCCGCGCCGGAGTTCTTCGACAAGACCCTGTTCCGTGGCTTCATCCAGAAGCTGCGCGAGCTGCGCCTGGTGTGGCCGGACGAGAACAGCAAGCTGCTGTTCGACCAGCGCCTGGATGCGTGGGCGAAGGATGCCAAGTTCATCCTGGGCCGCGAGTTGCGGCACACCATCGAGCGTGTGAGTCCGGAAGCGGCGAAGCCCGAGGAACCGGTGGCCCAGGATTGAGGGCCACCGTTTGATCCTGTTGGACACGCATGGCGTGTCCCTACAGGGACGCCGCGTAGGGACACGCCATGCGTGTCCAACAGAACCTACGCCGGCTCGTCCGGAATCAGCATGTCTTCCAGCTTGGCGATGCAGTCCTTCAGCCGCAGCTTGTCGCGCTTGAGTCGCTTGAACTCCAGCTCGTCCTCGCCATTGGCGGCCATCCGCTCGATCCGCTGGTCGAGCTCACGGTGCTCCTGCCGCAGCACGGCAAGACGGGCACTGATCTGATCGGGCGTGTAGGTTTCCATCAACTGCCGAGCATACACACCCCGCAGGAAGCGTGGGGGTGAACGCGCAAAACCACGTAGAGCCGGGCCTGCCCGGCTGCGGTCGCATCCCCTGCGATGCGAGCCGGTAGAATGACCGGATGTCCGTCGTCCTGCCCCTTCCCGATCCTGCACCCCGCACCGCGCGCGCGGACGCGGCCGCGCAGGACAAACAGGCGCGCCAGCTGCGCCGCCAGGTCGGCCAGGCGATTGCCGATTTCGGCATGATCGAAGAAGGCGACCGGGTCATGGTCTGCCTGTCTGGCGGCAAGGACAGTTACACCCTGCTCGACGTGCTGTTGCAGCTGCAGAAGAAGGCCCCGGTCCACTTCGACCTGGTCGCGGTGAATCTGGACCAGAAGCAGCCCGACTTCCCCGCCCACGTGCTGCCCGAGTACCTGGCCAGCATCGGTGTGCCGTTCCAGATCATCGAGCAGGACACCTATTCGGTGGTCAGCCGGGTCATTCCGGAAGGCCGCACGATGTGCTCCCTGTGTTCGCGGCTGCGTCGCGGCGCGCTGTACCGGCACGCGGCCGAGCATGGCTTCAGCAAAATCGCGCTGGGTCACCATCGCGACGACAGCGTGGCCACCTTCTTCCTCAATCTGTTCCACCACGCCAAGCTGTCAGCGATGCCGCCCAAGCTGCGCAGTGACGACGGTCAGCACGTGGTGATCCGGCCGCTGGCCTATGTCAGCGAGGCCGACATCACCGCCTATGCGCAGGCCAAGGCGTTCCCGATCATCCCGTGCAACCTGTGTGGCAGCCAGGACAACCTGCAGCGCCGCCAGGTGCAGCAGATGCTGCAGCAGTGGGAGCAGCAACACCCCGGACGCATCGACCAGATCGCGCGCGCGCTGGGCAACATCCATCCCTCGCAGCTGGCCGACCCGGCGCTGTTTGACTTCCTGGCGCTGGCCCCCGTGCCCGCGCACGCAGATACGCCTTCATCCTTCACGAACTGACTTCCGGAATTCCATGTTCTTTCGCAACCTGACGCTGTTCCGCTTCCCCACCGCCACTGATTTTTCCGAAGTCGACACCCTGCTGCCGCAGGTGCTGCTGAAGCCCGTCGGTCCGCTTGAGATGACCTCGCGCGGTTTCATCTCGCCATTCGGACGTGAAGAGAAAGAGGTGTTCTCGCACCGCATCGGTGACGCCCTGTGGCTGGCCGTGGGCGGTGAAGACAAGATCCTGCCGGGCGCGGTGGTCAATGATCTGCTGGCACGCAAGCTGGAAGAGATCGAGGAGAAGGAAGGGCGCAAGCCCGGCGGCCGCGAACGCAAGCGCCTCAAGGACGACCTGCTGCACGAACTGATGCCGCGCGCTTTCGTGAAGAGCTCGCGCACCGATGCGCTGATCGACCTCACCCACGGTTACGTGGCGGTGGACTGCTCCAGCAGCAAGAAGGGCGAGAACGTGATGTCCGACATCCGCAGCCTGTTGGGCAGCTTCCCGGCGATGCCGCTGAACGCTGAAGTCGCCCCGCGCTCGATCCTGACCGGTTGGATCGCCGGCGAGCCGCTGCCGACCGGGCTGAGCCTGGGTGAAGAGTGCGAGATGAAGGACCCGGTGGAAGGCGGCGCGGTGGTCAAGTGCCAGCACCAGGAGCTGCGCTGCGACGAGATCGACAAGCACCTGGACGCCGGCAAGCAGGTGACCAAGCTGGCCCTGGTGTTCGAGGACAACCTGTCGTTCGTGCTGGGTGACGACCTGATCGTGCGCAAGCTGAAATTCCTGGACGGTGCGCTGGACCAGCTGGAACATGCTGACGACGACGGCCGCCGCGCTGAGCTGGACGCCCGGTTTGCCCTGCAGAGCGGCGAGATCCGTCGCCTGTTCCTGCTGCTGGAAGAGGCGTTCAAGCTCAGCAAGGCGGATTGATCGCCTTCCTCCCGCCTGAACATGCGCCGGCCCCGGTCGGCGCTATGCTGTACCCATGTCCGGACTCCTCCGCCGCCTGATCTCACCGGCCCCGCCCACCCTGCAACGCGACACCGTTCGCCTGCGCCTGGAGGATGCCGAGATCGATGTGCTGCGCGTGCGCGACCCGCGCGCGCGCCGGATCAAGCTCAGCGTCGACGAACGCGGTGTGCGCCTGACCCTGCCGCCGCGCGCCAGCCTGGTGATGGGCGAACGTTTCCTGCAGGAGCACCGGGGCTGGTTGTCCGAACAGCTGCGCAACTACCAGTCGCATAACCTGCCGCCGCCGCTGGTGATCGGCGAGCCTGGCCTGTTGCCGCTGCGCGGGGAACTGCTGCCGCTGCGCTGGGAAACCGGCCGCTATGCGCATTTCGAACTGGGCGTAGATGAAGCCTGCCTGCATTGGCCGGCACGCGGTACCGACGTCATGCTGAAGCGGACGCTGCGCGAGTTCTATGAGGCACAGACCCGCGCCGATGTCGGCCAGTGGCTGCCGCGTTATCTGCCGGGCCTGCCGCGCGCACCGGCGCGGCTGCGTCTGAAGGTTATGTCCTCGCAGTGGGGCTCACTGGCTCCAGATGGCAGCATGGCGCTGGACCTGGCACTGGTGCTGGGGCGGCCGTCGGCGTTCGAGTACGTGCTGGTGCACGAGCTGTGTCACCTGATCCAGGCCAATCATTCGCCGGCGTTCTGGGACGAGGTGGAGCAGCGGTTCCCGGCCTGGCGGGAGGAGCGGGATTATTTCCAGCGTGAGGGGCGGCGGTTGAAGGCGATGCTCAGGCAGCTGTTGTAACCCGGTTGCCCCGTGGACACGCATGGCGTGTCCCTACACCCGGTCGTGCCCAGACACCTCCAGCCACGCAGGTGAGGTGACCCCCAAAAGCTGGACATGCGGCTAGGGCATGGTG
>NZ_DAMDFR010000119.1:0-5683 GCF_032103445.1 Stenotrophomonas sp. | reverse complement strand
CCGGAGCCGGAGCGGCGGCGGCCGCCGGGGCAGCGGCCTTCGGGGCCTCCGCCTTCGGCGCTTCAGCGGCCGGAGCCGGCGCAGCAGCAACCGCGCCTTCTTCGATGATCGCCACGACCTGGCTGGAGGTCACGGTGGCACCCACGTCGAACTTGATTTCCTTCAGCACGCCATCAACCGGCGACGGCACTTCCAGAACGACCTTGTCGGTTTCCAGATCCAGCAGGTTTTCATCGCGCTTGACGGCATCGCCGACTTTCTTGTGCCAGGTGGCGATGGTGCCGTCGGCGACGGATTCGGGCAGTACCGGGGCTTTGACTTCGGTGGCCATGCGGGAGCTTCCTGATTTGTCTTTTCTAGAAATGAGTGGGGGTTATTCAGCGACAACGTCGTTGAACGGGTTGACCAAGGCATCGGCGACCAGCTTCTGCTGCTCGATGATGTGGTCAGCCATGTGACCGGCGGCCGGCGAAGCCGAACGCGCGCGACCGGCGTAGTGCAGGTTCTGGCCATCGGCCAGGCAGAACTGCAGGTGGTGGCGGATCTGGTACCACGCACCCTGGTTCTGCGGTTCTTCCTGCGTCCACACCACGTCGGTGGCCTTGCCGTACTTCTTCAGTTCGGCGGCCAGCAGCGCGCGCGGGAACGGATACAGCTGTTCCACGCGGATGATGGCGACGTCGTCCTGGCCACGCTTGGTCTGGTCTTCAAGCAGGTCGTAGTAGACCTTGCCCGAGCACAGCACCACGCGCTTGACCTTCTTGGCGTCCGCGTTGGCGTCGCCGATCAGGTGCTGGAACTCGCCGTTGGCCAGTTCGTCCAGGGTCGACACGGCCAGCTTGTGGCGCAGCAGCGACTTCGGCGACATCACCACCAGCGGCTTGCGGGTGGTCATGCACAGCTGGCGACGCAGCATGTGGAAGGCCTGGGCCGGCGTGGAGGGCACCACCACCAGCATGTTTTCCAGTGCGCACAGCTGCAGGAAGCGCTCCAGGCGCGCCGAGCTGTGTTCCGGACCCTGGCCTTCATAGCCGTGCGGCAGCAGCAGGGTCAGGCCGGAGATACGGCCCCACTTGGCTTCGCCGGCGGCGATGAACTGGTCGATGACCACCTGGGCACCGTTGGCGAAGTCGCCGAACTGGCCTTCCCAGATGCACAGGGTGTTGGGATCGGTGGTGGAGAAGCCGTACTCATAGGCCATCACCGCTTCTTCGCTGAGCAGCGAGTCGATCACCGCGACCTTTTCCGGCGAATCCACCAGCTGCCGCAGCGGCAGGTAGTAGTTGTCGGTCTTCTGGTCGTGCAGGATCGCGTGGCGATGGGTGAAGGTGCCGCGGCCCACGTCCTGGCCGACCAGGCGCATGGCATGGCCTTCATCCAGCAGGGTGGCGTAAGCCAGGTTTTCCGCGAAGCCCCAGTCGCCCGGGATCTCGCCGGCGGCCATCTTGCGACGGTCGTCGTACACCTTGGCCACGCGCGAGTGCAGTTCCACTTCGGCCGGCACGGTGTTGATCATTTCAGCCAGCTGCTTGAGCTTGCCCATTTCGACCTTGGTCGAGACCGGGTCGGACAGCTTGCCTTCCAGCAGCTTCGGCCAATCCACGAACAGCGGGCTGGTCGGCGGGGTCTTTTCGACCTTGGCCAGCTCGGTGGTGACTTCACCGGCGTCCAGCTTCTCGCGGTAGGCATCGACCATGGCCTTGCCGGCACCGGCGGCGATGACGCCGGCCTGTTCCAGCTGCGCGGCGTACAGCTCGCGGGTGGTCTGGTGCTTGCGGATGACCTGGTACATCAGTGGCTGGGTGATCGCCGGTTCGTCGGCTTCGTTATGACCCCAACGGCGGTAGCACATCAGGTCGATGACCACGTCCTTGGCGAACTTCTGGCGGAAATCGAACGCCAGCTTGGCCGCGAACACCACCGCTTCCGGATCGTCGCCGTTCACGTGCAGCACCGGTGCGGCAATCATTTTGGCCACGTCGGTCGCGTAACGGGTGGAGCGGGTGTCCTGCGGGTTCGAGGTAGTGAAGCCGACCTGGTTGTTGACCACGATGTGCACGGTGCCGCCGACGGCGAAGCCGCGGGCCTGCGACATCTGGAACAGTTCCATGACCACGCCCTGGCCGGAGAAGGCCGCGTCGCCGTGGATCAGGATCGGCATGACCTGCTTGCGTGCGGTGTCCTTGCGGCGCTCCTGGCGCGAACGCACGGAACCGGCCACGACCGGGTCAGCAATTTCAAGGTGCGACGGGTTGAACGCCAGCGCCAGGTGGACCGGGCCGCCATCGGTGGCGACGTCTGCCGAGAAGCCCATGTGGTACTTCACGTCACCGGCCGAAGCGTGCTCGTCGTGTTCGAACTTGCCTTCGAATTCGTCGAACAGCTTGCGCGGGTTCTTGCCCAGGGTGTTGACCAGCACGTTCAGACGGCCGCGGTGGGCCATGCCGATCACCACGTCCTTGACCCCGTCCTTGCCGGCGTCACGGATGATGGTGTCCATCATCGGGATCAGCGCGTCGCCGCCTTCCAGCGAGAAGCGCTTCTGGCCGACGTACTTGGTGTGCAGGTAGCGTTCCAGGCCTTCCGCGGCGGTCAGGCGCTCCAAGGTGCGGCGCTTGGTGTCCGCATCGAGGTTGTAGTTGCCGCCGGCCAGTTCGAGGCGCTGGTAGATCCACTGGCGCTGCTCGACCTCGGAGATGTGCATGAACTCCGCACCGATCGAGCCGGTGTAGGTCGCCTTCAGGCGCGCCAGCAGGTCGCGCAGCTTCATGCGCGGCTGGCCACCGACACCGCCGGTGCTGAATTCGGCGTTGAGGTCGCCTTCGGACAGGCTGTGGAAGGGCAGGCCCAGATCGGGCGAGTTCACGGCCTGGGCCAGACCCAGCGGGTCGAGCTTGGCGTCGAGGTGGCCGCGCGAGCGGTAGGCCGTGATCAGGCGACCGACATTGCGCTCGCGTTCGTCGCCTGCGCCAGCGCCGGTACCGGCCTTGAGGGCGTCCTTGGCGGCGTCGGCAATGTGGGCGATGACGGCCGAGTGCGGAATGTCACCGGCTTCGCGGCCCTTGAAGCCGTCGAAGTAGGTCTTCCATTTGGGATCGACACTGTCCGGAGAAACGAGGTACTGCTCGTACAGATCCTCGACATAGGAGGCGTTGCCGCCGGCGAGCTGCGATGACTGCGCAAACTGCTTCAGTAGATTGTCCACGATGGAGGGTCGGATTCGCTTGTGGGGGTAAGTCTTCGATGATCCGGCAGGACAAATGTGAATAGCCCTGCGCGGGCGGTATCTAACCACCAAATTGTACCCCCATCAGGACAGGAAGGGGCAGCAAACGGGACTTTCCGGGGCTTGCGGTGTCATTCCCAGACAGGTTCGGCCCGGTCTTCGGGACTACAGCCCGAGTGCGCGCAGCTCGCTGCAATCACGCGAACGTTCCCATACGCGCTGCAAACCGTCCTGCAACGGTCGCGAACGTGCCGGCTGCGCGAGGCCGGCTTCGCCGTCGAGGCGATGCCCGCTCAGACGAAAGTAGTAGTCGCCCACATCATTGAGCAGACAGGCCGAGGCCACCGCCCGGTCGATCGGGTCGGTGACCTGGCGCACCCGGAACACCGTGGGCAGGCGCTGGATCAGCCCCAGCAGGGGCGATCCGGCACTGGCGATGGCGCTGGCGTCGTGGACGATCAGGCAGACCTGCTTGTCGTGACGGGCGGTTGCAAAGCGGCGCAGCGCCTCCAGCACCGGCGGCGCATCCAGCAGGCCGGGGTCGAGCACGCGGCTGTGGATCCACAGCTGGCGGCGGGCCCGCTGCACCAGCGCTGTCGTGATCGCCACGGCCTGGTCGGCCGTGTCGATGCTGCCCGCCCCGGCAAACAGGCGGGCAAGTTCCGGCAGCAGGGGTTCGCCGGCGGGGTCCATGTCAGCGCTGGGGCTCGTCGGTGTCGTCGCTGTCGTCGAAATCGACGATCACTTCAACCCCGTCCTCATGGATGGTGACCTCGTGGACGTCGGCTTCCAGATCGGCGTCTTCCAGCACCTCGACGGTCTCGGTGGCGTCGACGATCTCGTAACCCTCTTCGATGTCGTCCTCTTCGTCGAAGGCGCTGGGATCGACCAGCTGGTAGTAGCCGCCGGCGACCAGGTCCTGCACCGCGGCGCGGCCCTTGGCGGAGAGCTTGCCGTAGGTGCCGGCATCCAGCTGTTCCAGCGCGGCCAGGGTCTGGGCGTCCTTCACCGACAGGGCGAATTCCAGCCCGCTGCAGTAGAGGCTGGCCCCGCGGCTGGCGCGACGCCAGGCCAGCCGGGCCCAGGGGTGGCGGCCGAGCACGAAGCCGCCGGCCAGGGCGGACTCGATCTCTTCAGGCGGCAGGGGTTCGCCATTGGCGGTGACTTCGCCAGCGGCGCGATAGGTGGTGATGAAGCGGCCGAACCAGTCGCCGAGGCGGTCAGGGTCGTTCATGCGGATGGCATTGAGGGCGGCCACGACCCGGTTCATGGCGACGGTATCGATCTCGTTGGGATCTTCCGGCACCTTGAGATCGGGGTCGTGATAACGGATGTCCTCGCTGGCGTCCATGATCAGGGTGTCGAGGTAGTCGCTGATCAGCTCGGCGGCGGCGGGGGCGCGCATGCCGAACGAGAAGGTCAGGCAGGGGTCTTCGGCGACGCCGTTGTGGGGCACGTTGGGTGGCAGGTACAGCATGTCGCCGGGGGCGAGGACCCAGTCGTGGGTGACCTTGAAACGCTTGAGCAGCTTGATGTCGACGTCGTCGCGGAAGTCCAGCGGCGGGCGCTTGCCGTTGATGGACTCGCTGGCATCGATCTGCCAACGTCGGTGGCCGTAGGCCTGCAGCAGGAACACGTCGTACTGGTCGACATGGGCCCCGACGGAGCCGCCGGTGGCGGCAAAGCTGATCATCACGTCGTCCATGCGCCAGCGCGGCAGGAAGTCGAAGTGCTGGATGAGGGCGCGCACATCGGGGTCCCACTTGTCGACGTCCTGGACCAGCAGGGTCCAGTCGTGGTCGGGCATGCCGGGGAAATCTTCTTCCTGGAAGGGGCCGGTACGCACGGTCCAGCCGTCGGTGGCACGATCATGGCTGATCACCCGGGCCAGCACGGTTTCCTCACAGGCCAGCCCAGCCAGGTCTTCAGGCTGCACGGGCGTTTCAAAGTCCGGAAACGCCTGCCGGATCAACAGCGGCCGCTTCTGCCAGTAATCGCGCAGGAAGGTGGCCGCAGGCATGCCCAACGGCAGCCCAGGCCGAGCCTGGACTTCAATAACAGGAGTTTTGGTCTTGCGCACAGCCATGGGGGAAATCCTTGCAGGGTACCCCCCCTATTCTCCGCTGCTTCTGGCTTCACTGCACCTGCGGTTTGTTGTCGCGTGGTGATGGATTGCGCCAACAGCAGCGTCTCGATTGAAACTTGCGGGGCAGGACGGGGTGACCCCCATCGGGACACGCCGTGAACCCATCCATGGGGGCTTGTCGAAAACATCCATGTTTTCAACAGTCCCGATGGGGGTCACCCCGTCCTGCCCCCGATGGTTTCACGCGGGCGGATGGGAAACGCCAGAGCCCCGACACCCTGCTTTTGATCTCCTGTGGCCGCCGATTCACTGTCGAGGGGCCGGGGGGTGGGGGGTACGGGACCGTCAAAAACATGGATGTTTTTGACGAG
>NZ_DAMDFR010000118.1:0-6081 GCF_032103445.1 Stenotrophomonas sp. | reverse complement strand
GGGACGCTGCAAGTACGTCCCTGTAAGCTCGATCGCCGCATCCATGCGGCTCACGTCCCCTCCAGCCCATCCCGAGCCGCCATCGACAGTGCGTCGGTGGCCACCGGAAATCAAAAGCACGTATGCCCGGTAGCGTCGGTCGACAGACGACGGCCGTGAAATCCCCAACATCCGGTAACGCGTGACCCCAGAGCGACATCGCCGTTGATTCGGCATTTCCCGTGGCCACCGGCCAACTATCTGGGGCGTGCCGGGGTGGGTTTGCGGGACCGTAGAAAACATGGATGTTTTCTACGAGCCCCCATGGATGGGTTTACGGCGTGTCCCGCAAACCCACCCTGGTGCGCCCAAGCTCGGATTCACGTGACTACCGGCTGTTCGCCTGAATCCAACAGCAGCCGGGCAAGCCCGGCTCTACGTAGCGCGTGCCATCGCCAGCAACTGCGGCTCCAACGCGCCAAACACCCGCGCCAATCGATCCGCCCACGCGATCTGCCCGGCAGCATCGGCAATCAGATCCTGGCGGATCTCCAGTTCCACGTGCACCAGCCCGCGACCTTCACCGTGCACCGGCACCGCGTAATCACTGGTGCTGCTGACCGAATACGGTTCGTTGTCGCCCACCACCAGGTCGCCTTCATCGCGCAACGCCTGCAACAACGCATGCGCGAAGCGGGTGTCGCGGTGGTACAGCACGCCGGCGTGCCAGGGGCGGTCGAATCCGTTCATCGACGGAGTGAAGCTGTGCATCATCACCAGCAGGGTAGGACGATCCTGCTGCTGACGCGCCTCCAGCTCGGCCTCGATCCGCGCGTGATACGGCGCGTGGATCGCATCGATGCGCTGCTGGCGCTGCGCGTCGCTCAAGGCCGCGTTGCCCGGAATGCGGGTGTGGTCGCTTTTTTCGGGAATCAACGTCGGTGATGCCAGCGGTCGGTTGCAGTCGATCAACAGCCGCGAGTAGGTCTGCTCGATCGCCCACGCATCCAGTCGTTCCGCCAACGCGCGCGTGGTGCCGGCAATGCCGATGTCCCAGCCGATGTGGCGATCCAGCTCGACCTGCGGCAGGCCCAGGTTCGCCAGCGATGCCGGAATCGCCTGCCCGGCATGGTCGGCCAGCAGCACAAACGGCGAACGCCCCTGCGGGCGATGCACGGTGTACACCGCCGGGTCGCCGGCACCGAGCAGGGCAGTGGCGTGCAGGCTTCCGGTATCAGCCACGCGGCGTGCCATCCAGATGGTGTTCGATCATCCACAGCCCCGCCCACAGCTTGGCATCGAGCTGGTAGCCCTGATTCATCTTTTCCACCAGCCAGGCCGCCGCGCGGGCGCGCGGAATCGCATGCACGGTGATGTCTTCGCTTTCATCGCCACCGCCTTCGCCGACGCGGCGCAGGCCGGTCGCGCGGACGAACGCGATCCGTTCGCTGCTGGCACCCGACGAGGTCGGGCCGATCATCAGCACCTCGGCGTGGTCGGCGGTCCAGCCGGTTTCTTCCTCCAGTTCGCGCACCGCCGAGTCTTCAATCGACTCGCCGGCCTCGATGTCGCCGACCAGCCCGGCCGGCATCTCGATGGTGAGTGCCTGCAGCGGCACCCGGAACTGCTCCACGAACAGCACCTCGTCATCCGGGGTCACCGCGATGATGATCGCCGCCAGTCCGCCGGCATGGGTGCGCTCGCTGTATTCCCAGCTGCCGCGCACCACCATGCGCTGGTACTTGCCTTCATAAACGACTTTCGGGGGCTGCGTGTTGTGGCTCATGCGAACTCGTTGGCAACGGAAGAAGAATCGGAAAGGCCGCCGGCGGTGAACAGGCGGCGGCGGGTGAGCGGGCCGAAGCGCAGCGCATCACACAGGCCCTGCAGCATCTGCGGGTCGGCACTGGCGCGGCCAAAGCCGGATTCGCTGCCGTCCAGCGGCGCATCCAGGGCGATGGTGGTCAGCTGCCGCCACAGCAGCGCGTGCTCGCGCTGCTCGCGCAGGCGCACCGCCATCTGCGCCGCGCCGCGCAGGCGCAGGAACGGCACCTCGTCCAGGCGCTCATACAGGGTGTCCAGGCTGCCGAAGTGGGCCAGCAGCACGGCCGCGGACTTCGCGCCCACGCCGGTCACGCCGGGAATGTTGTCCACCGCGTCGCCGCACAGCGCCAGATAGTCGGCAATCTGATGCGCCTGCACGCCGTGGCGGGCCTTCACCCCGGCCATGCCCCAGCGCTGGTTGCGCGCGTAGTCCCACTGCTCGTCGTGCTCGTGCAGCAGCTGCGACAGGTCCTTGTCGGCGGAAATGATCACCCCGCGCATGCCGCCGGGGCGGCTGGCATGCAGAGCACTGCCGATCAGGTCGTCGGCTTCATATTCGTGGTGGGCCAGTACGGTCAGGCCCAGCGCCATGCACAGCGCCTTGCAGTGCGCGAACTGGCGTCGCAGTTCCTCCGGGGCCGGGTCGCGATTGGCCTTGTAGGCCGTGTACAGCCGGTGGCGGAAGCAGCTGTCCAGGGCTTCGTCGAAGGCCACCACGATGTGCTGCGGGCGCTCACGCTCGAGCAGGTCCAGCAGGAAGCGGGCGAACCCGTGCACCGCGTTGGTCGGCCAGCCCTGCTGATCCTGGAACTCGTTGGGCATCGAGTGCCAGGCCCGGAACACGTACAGGCTGGCATCGACCAGATACAGCGGCGGGCGCAGGGCCAGCCCGGGCGGAGCCTCGATCATCTCAACCCACCCAGTCCTGCAGCAGCGCGGCCGGATCGGGGCGTTCGCGCTCGGGCACCTCGGCCTTGGGGGTGCCGATATGAATGAAGCCGGCAATGCGCTCGTGTTCGGCCAGGCCCAGGTGGCTGTGCACGACCGGGTCGAACGCCATCCAGGCGGTCAGCCACTGCGCCCCGAAGCCCATGGCCTGGGCGGCCTGCAGCAGGGCGAAGCAGACGCAGCCGGCAGTCATCAGCTGCTCCTGCTCCGGCACCTTGGGGCTGGGGGTGGGGCAGGCGATGACGGTGACGATCAGCGGGGCATGCGAGAAACGCAGGCGGTCTTTCTCGACCTGCGCTTCGGACGCGTTCAGGTCCCGGGCGCGGCTGCGCTCGGCCAGGAACGCGCCCAGAGTGTGACGCGCATCACCCTGGATGCTCAGGAAGCGGAACGGCACCTTCTTGCCGTGGTCGGGCACGCGGACCGCCGAAGCGAGCATCCGCAGCAGGGTTTCCCGGTCGGGACCGGGCGCAGTCAGCTGCAGCGCAGGAACCGAGCGACGGGCGTCCAGGGCTTGCAGCGCAGGGGATTCGGGCATGGCACTCAACAGAATTTCACCGGAGGACAATTATAGTCGGGGCGCTTTGTGACGTCGGTTTTGGGCAACTGTGTGCCATTTGCGACGAAACGTGATGCACATCACTTAATGAAACCCATCCCTTCACACTCCTGTACTCGCTTCCGGTGGGCACTGGCCTTACGATACAAGGCCTGCCGGTACCCGGTTGTGAGGTTTGAAGTGAGGACTGTTTCACTGTCCCCGACCGGTGCGCCGATCTACCATCCGCGTGCGGGTGCCTGGGGGGCATCGGCATCCGGTGTATCCATGCTGCAATTCGACCTAGCGAAGGTGGGGAGCCTTTTCGCATGATCGCCACGCCCAACGTCATGGCGCAGGCAGGCCGCGACCCGGCCCTGCTGAAGCTCGCACGCGAAGCTGCCCTGCCGGGGCTGGCCGAGTCGTTTGCGACCGTGCTCGCGCGCTTTGACGACGTGCTGTTTGACCGCGCCAGCAATGCCGGCGCGTCGCAGCTGCTGTTCCTGGATGGCATGCGCGAACTGCGCCGTCGCCGCGAGGAGATCGCGGCCGGGTTCCGTGCCCACCTGTCGCTGGCCTGGGACGCGCTGGAGCGCGGCCAGCCGCTGTCGGCCGAGACCGTTCTGGCCGGGCAGGTCGAGGGTGGCCTGAGCCTGGTGCCCGAGCACGTGCTGGAATCCCGTCTGGCGGTGCGCAACTTCGCCGTGGTCCTGCTGCGCGACTGGAAGCCCGTGCTGGCGCGGCTGGATCGTCGCCTGGGCTGGATCGCCGGCGGGCTGGAGCTGAACGCCGATACCAATCCGATCAGCCCCGAGCATATTGGCGTGGCCATCCACGAGGCGTTCGCCGACTGCGAACTGGCCCCGGAAGTGCGTCTGGTGCTGATCAAACTGTGCGAGCGCGACCTGCACGGGCCGATCGGCAAGCGCTATGAAAAGCTGGACGAACAGCTGGCGGCCGCTGGCGTGATGCCGCAGATGTCGGCTCCGCGCAAGCCGGCCCCGCGCCCGCCGACGCCCCGTAACGAACTGGATGAACTGGTCGACGCGCTGGACCCGGAAGCGCAGGCGCGCGGCGACGATGGCTCGGCCCCGGCCTGGGCGCGTCGCTTCGCCGACCGCTGGGCGGCCAGCCGTGGCCGCATGCAGTCGGCCCAGGCCGCGTATCAGGAAGCGGGCGAAGCCGACGCCATGAACAACAACCAGGGCATGCTGCTGGAAGCCCTGCACGAACTGCTGCAGCAGACCCGCCACGTGCGCGAGGACGCCACCTCGGCGGCCAGCGTTGCGGTGGGCCAGCAGCGTCCGTTGAGCCAGCGCGAAATGATGTCGGTGCTGTCGCTGCTGCAGGCCACGCCCAGTGCGACCCTGCGCGCGGCGATTGGCGAAGATGGCGAATCGCTGGCGCAGCGGCTGAAGAGTGAAGTGCTGTCCGGCGCGACCCAGCTGGGCGTGGACCCGGCGCAGGCGCGGCTGGACCCGCAGGACGAAGACGCGATCGACCTGGTCGGCATGCTGTTCGACGTGATGCTGGACGAACGCGACCTGGAAGGCCGCTCGCGCGAACTGATTGGTCGGCTGGTGGTGCCGTTCGTAAAGGTGGCCATGCTTGACCGCCGCATGTTCGTGCAGAAGACCCACCCGGCGCGCAAGCTGCTGAACTCGCTGGCCGAGGCCTGCGAGGGCAACACCGGCGAAAGCCAGGCCGAGCGTGTGCTGATGGGCAAGGTCGAGGAGATCATCGAGCGGCTGGTGGCCGAGTTCAATGAGAACCTGGCGATCTTCCTCACTCTGGAAGAAGAATTCCGCGACTTCCTCACCCAGCACCGCCGCCGCATTGAAATTGCCGAGCGCCGCGCGGCGGAAACCCAGCGCGGGCAGGAAAAGCTGGAGGTGGCGCGCACGCGCGCGGCCAGCGAACTGGAGTGGCGGGTGGAAGACCAGCACCTGCCGCAGGCAATCAACGAGTTCCTGCGCCAGCCGTGGCAGCACCACCTGACCCTGGCGGTGCTGCGTGAGGGCGACGATGGCGCGGCCGTGAGCGAGGCGCTGGCCCTGGCCGATGGCCTGCTGGAAGAAGTGTCCGAGGCGCGCCGCCATGTGGTCGGCAAGCCGTGGCTGCAGGCCTGGCAGCCGGTGCTGCGCAAGGTCTTTGCCAGCGTCGGCGTGCATGCCGATGCGGCCACGACGGCGATCGATGCACTGCACGACACGCTGCAGGCGATTGCCGAATCTCGCCCCGAACTGGAGCGCGCGCTGCCGGAACTGCCGCAGGTGGTCCTGCCGGCTCCGCCGGCGGCGGACGCGGGCGGGGTGGAACTGGAAGGCAAGGTCGACGTCACCGATTTCGACAATGCCGATGCCGACCGTTTCCGTGGCATGGAAATCGGCAGCTGGTTGGACTTTGTCGACAAGGACGGCAAGGTACAGGCCGGCAAGCTGTCCTGGGTGAGCCCGATTTCCTCGCGCCTGCTGTTCGTGAACCGCCGCGGCGTACGCTTCTGCGTGGCCTCGCCGGAAGAACTGGCGGTCATGGTCCGCCTCGGCCGCCTGCGCCCGCACATCGACGACGGTGCCTTCGACAGCGCCATGCAGGGCGTCATCGACCGCCTCGACACCAAGGGCGCCACCGTCCACTGAGGTTGCGCGGGGGGCCATATCGCCGGGCTCTGCCCGGCTGCTGTTGGATATGTGCGAACAGCCGGTGGTCATCGGTTCTCTGTGTTGGCGGATCGGGGTGGGCGTTCCGGGGGACGCTGCAAGTACGTCCATGTAAGCTCGATCGCCGCATCC
>NZ_DAMDFR010000117.1:0-6287 GCF_032103445.1 Stenotrophomonas sp. | reverse complement strand
CGGTCAGGCATTGCCGTGGGCCACTTCAGCGGCGACGCTCCCCGCCAGGGTGCGACCACCGCGCTCGGCACCCCGTGCCGCGCGATGGTCGCCAGCCGCCGGGGTGCGCAACGCCTGCAGCAGGTGCTGCGCCAGGTCATCGGGCCACAGCGATTCCACCGCGCCCATCGCCACGTAGTTCTCCACGCCCGGCGCGAACACCGGCGAACTCTGGCTGAGCGCCTGCAGCTTCTCCAACGGCTGCTTGGTCACCCTCGCCATTGCACGCAGGTCCATCACCCGCACCTGTGCGTCGGGCAGGGCGTGTATATGGTCGGCCATCAGCCCGAACGACAGGAAGCCACCGCTGACCGATTCGCCGTACACCAGGGTCACCAGCAGCGCACCGCGCCGACGCGCCAGGTCGAGCGTCTGTGCCAGATGCGCGAAGTAGCCATTGATGCCCAGCAGTTCGTCGCGCCGCGCCAGCCGCTGACCGGCGGTATCCACCAGCATCACGATCGGGCGCTGCGGACGCTCGGCGGTGCTGGCCAGCACGGTGTCGGCAAGCGCCAGCGCGTGGTCCACGCCGACTTCAATCTTGTCGGTGGTGCCGATCACGGTAACCACACCGTCATCGGTGCGCGCCGTGCCACCGAGCACCGCGTCGCTGACCGTGACGTCGTGGCCCAGCGGAAACAGCGCGTCCAGCAGGGTCTGCAGCGCAACGGTCATGGCAGGCTCCGGGTGGCGGTGGCGGCAAGGAAGGCATCGGTGTCGAGCAGCGGCAGCCGCTCCGGATCTGCGATGCCCTGGAGGGTCCAGATGTCCAGGCCATCACGGCAGTCGCCCCAGGCCTGCACGCGGGCCTGCAGGGCGGCATGCCGGGCCTGCAGCGCGTGCAGGGCCGCGTCGGTGTCCGTGCTTGACGTGTCCGGTTGGAGCGCGTCGTAGGCGGCATCGGCGAAGGCATCCATCGCATCGGCCACCAGCACCTGGGCCTGGTCGATCAGATAGCGGTGTTTGCCACCGGTGACGCGCCAGACCAGCGCGCGATCGCGCGCATCGAATTCTTCCACGCCACGCACGGTTTCGATTACTTCAGGGCCGGACAACGAGAGGCGGCCCTCTTCGGACATGATCACCGTGCTGCAGCAGCGGGCGACGATGCCCATGCCGCCGAAGGCACCGTTGCCGCTGCCGATCAGCGCCAGCACCGGCACGCCGACCGCACGTGCGGCCAGGGTGGCGCGCATGATCTCGGAGATGGCAATCAGGCCGGCATTGGCCTCATGCAGGCGTACACCGCCGGTGTCGAGCAGCAGCAGGACGCCGTCGGGGCGGGTCTGCACCGCGCGCTGCAGCAGGCCGGTGAGTTTGGCTCCGTGCACTTCGCCGACGCCACCGCCCATGAACGGTCCCTGCTGGGCTGCGATCAGCACCGATTTCCCGCGCAGCGTGCCGCTGCCGACCACGATGCCGTCATCAAAGGCAGCAGGCTGGTCCAGCTGCGCCAGATGCGGGCTGGTCATGCGCCGGGCCGGGCCAAGGAACTCGGTGAAGCTGCCTGCGTCGAGCAGGGCGGCGATACGCTCGCGGGCATCGGCCTCATAGTAGCTGTGTCGTTGGGTGCGGGTCATTGCGGAGCTCCTTCGTGCAGCGCCTGCACCGCCTGGTCCAGACGCAGGCTGACCACCGCCGGGGTGGCCCCCGCATCGTTGATCGACACCTGCACATCGCGCAGCGGATGGCGCGCCGCGAAATCGGCAATCACCGCCTGCCAGATGCTGCCGAAGCCGGTGGCGGCGGTCACGATGCGCACCTGCATCGCGCCGTCCAGCGGTGCCGCCTCCAGCAGCACTTCCAGGTTGCCCGACGCCAGCACGCCGACCAGCACGGCCTGCGGCGGGAACTGCACGGCGGTGTGGCCGTCGAATCGATAATCGAGGGTTTCCATCTGCGCTCCTTACCAGTTGCGGAAACGCTTGGGCGGGTCGTAGAGGCCGCCGGACCAGCGCACAAGATCTTTCACCGAACGCGCGGCCAGCAGGTCGCGGCTGGCATCGCGCGGGTTGATGCCCAGATCCTCCGGCCGCTGGATCACCCCACGGTCGCGCAGGTTTTCCACCATGGTGCGGTCACGCCCGAGGCCCACAGCGGTGTAGCCGGACACCCCGCGGATCGCCTGTTCGCGTTCTTCCGGGGTGTGGCACAGCAGCAGGTTGGCGATGCCTTCCTCGGTAAGCACATGGCTGACGTCGTCGCCATAGATCATCACCGGCGGCAGTGGCATCTGTGCGCGTTCGGCCAGCTCCCACGCGTCCAGGCGCTCGACGAAGGCCGGGGCCATGTGCTCGCGGAAGGTTTCCACCATCTGCACCACCAGCTTGCGCCCGCGCGGCATTTCTCCCGGGCGCGCGGCTTGTTGTCCGGCCTTGAGCCACGCGTCGCTGGCGTGGCGGCGGCCGCGTGCATCCGAGCCCATGTTCGGCGCACCGCCGAAACCGGCGATGCGGTCGCGGGTGGCGGTGGAGCTGTTGCCCTGCAGATCGATCTGCAGCGTGGAGCCGATGAACATGTCGCAGGCATACAGGCCAGCAGTCTGCGAGAACGCGCGGTTGGAGCGCATCGAGCCGTCGGCACCGGTGAAGAACACATCGCCGCGCGCGGCGATGTACTTCTCCATGCCCAGCTCGGAGCCGAACGAATGCACCGACTTCACGAAGCCCGATTCAATCGCGGGGATCAGTGCCGGATGCGGGTTCAGCGCCCAGTGCTGGCAGATCTTGCCTTTGAGCCCGAGCGATTCGGCGTAGGTGGGCAGCAGCAGTTCGATCGCGGCGGTGTCGAAGCCGATGCCGTGATTGAGCCGGTTGACGCCGTACTCGGCGTAGATGCCCTTGATGGCCATCATTGCCATCAGCACCTGGATCTCCGAGATCTGCGCCGGGTCGCGGGTGAACAGCGGTTCGATATGGTTCGGGCGCGGAGCCTGGACCACGAAGTTGACCCAATCGGCCGGAATATCGACGCGGGGGAGGGTGTCGACGATCTCGTTGACCTGGGCGATGACGATGCCGCCGCCAAAGGCGGTGGCTTCCACGATCACCGGGGTGTCTTCGGTGTTCGGGCCGGTGTACAGGTTGCCGTTGCGGTCGGCCGCCTGCGCGGCCACCAGGGCCACCTGCGGAGTGAGGTCGATGAAGTAGCGGCCGAACAGTTCCAGGTAGGTGTGGATGGCCCCGATCTGGATGCGCCCTTCGGCGACCAGGTTGGCCAGCCGCACCGACTGTGGGCCGGAGAAGGAGAAATCCAGCTTCGAGGCGATGCCGCGCTCGAACACGTCCAGATGCGAGGGCAGCGACAGCACCGACTGCACCATGTGCAGGTCATGCACGCGGCTGGGGTCGAGCCCGGCCAGGGATTGGGCGAGGAAGTCAGCCTGTTTCTGGTTGTTGCCTTCCAGGCAGACCTTGTCGCCCGGTTCCAGTACCGCGTGCAGCAGCTCCACCACGTCGTCGGCGGCCACTTCATGGCCGCGGGCGAAGGCGGCGGCCCGTTGCAGACGGGCCTGGCGGCCGCGTGCCTTGCTGTCCCAGCTGGGGGTCATTGCAGTCATCCCGGGGGTGTTGATGTAATTACGGCATAATTACGGAGGGAGATGCAACCCGCAGTGCAGCAAAAGAAAGGGCCCGCCGGTGGCGGGCCCTGTTCAGGTTTACGTGATCGGTGACTCGGCGCGATCCGTGCGCTCGGTTTGGTCCGCGCGATCCGTAGAGCCGGGCTTGCCCGGCTGCCGTACGCGCGGCTCCAACCGCAGCCGGGCAAGCCCGGCTCTACGCGGCGTGCGTCGAACCCGTAGTGCCGGGCCATGCCCGGCAACCGGTCAAAACGCCCAGCGCAGGCTGGCCGACACAAACCGCGGCTCGCCGTAGTTGTTGTAGTCCAGGTTCGCCCAGTAGGTCTTGTCCAACGCGTTGCGCACGTTGAGCGAAGCCGTCCAGTTATCGCTGATGCGGTAGTTGGCGTGCAGGTTGACCAGCATGTAAGACGGCTGGGTCACCGTGCGGGTGCCACCCAGCGGGTAGGGGATGTTGTAACCCTCGACCTTGCTCTGCCACTGCAGGCCGCCACCGATGGTCAAACGGTCCAGCACGCCCGGCAGGCGCACGCTGGTGTTCAACTGCAGCAGGTCTTCCGGCGGGTTCGCGTACAGCAGGTCGGTCGCCGCGCGGGTCACCTTGACGTGGGTGAAGCCGGCATTGACCGTCCAGCCCGGCAGGATCTCGCCGTTGACATCCACTTCCCAGCCGCGCGACTTGGTGCCGTTGACGCCGATGTAGGCCGAGCTGCCGTCGCTGAGCGAACCATCCGGCAGGCTCATGTCACGCACCGCATAGTTGTCCTGCTTGGCTTCGAAGATCGCCGCATTGGCGGTCAGCTTGCCATCGAACCACTGCGACTTGATGCCGGCTTCCAGGTTGGACCCTTCCACCGGAGCCAGCAGGTTCTCGTTGCGGTCCTTGTAGTTCTGCGGATTGAAGATTTCGGTGTAGCTGGCGTAGACGGAGAAGTCCGGCACGATGTCGTACACCAGACCCACGTACGGAGTGACTTCATCGGTGACCTTGTAGGCACCGCTGGTGCCGGTGTAGGCACCGGCCGCGTTGTAGCTGCGGCTCAGGGTTTCCCAGCGGCTCAGCCGCGCACCGGCGATCAGCGACAGCGGGTCGGCCAGGCGTAGGCGGGTCGACGCATACACGCCGCTCTGCTTGGTATGGGCGATGCGGCGCGCACCAGTACGGCTGGCACGCAGTTCCGGAATGTCGCCGTCCCAGGTGTGGATGTTGGGGATGTCGTAGCGCCAGTTGGCCACCGAGGTCAGCGTCCAGGTGGTGGCTTCCAGATTGTTGTAGCTGCCGCCGATCACCACGTCGTGTTCGCGACCAAACGCCGGGAACTTGCCCGACAGGTAGAGGTCCGCGCCCTTGCGGGTATCTTCCGCGTCGCCGGCACCGGCCAGCAGGTACATGCCGGCACCGGTGACCGGATCCGGGTAGCCGCTGCCGTACACGCGCACGTTCTGCACGTTGCCGCGGGTGTAGGCGGTGTTGAGCTTGAGCAGCCAGTTCTCGCCGAAGCGCTGTTCCAGATTGCTGAAGACGGTGCTGGTTTCGCGCTGCCAGTAGCTCCACTTCGGAGCCAGGTTGGTTTCGCGCGGCAGGTGGGCGAAGGTGCCGTCGCTGTTGAAGAACGGCACGGTGCCCCAGGTCGACCCGACCGGATTGTTGTCCTGGCGCTGGTAGCCGACAGTGACGGTGGTGGAGTCGGTGATGTCACCTTCCAGCACGGCCATGCCGGCCATCTTGTCTTCCTTGTAGCGGTCGTAATACAGCTCACGATCGGTATAGGCGGCGACCACGCGGCTGCGGAAGCGGCCGTCGCTGGTCAGCGGCGCGTTGACGTCCGCTTCAAGGCGGCGGAAGTCCCAGCTGCCGGCGCTGACGGCGACGGAGGCATCGAATTCCTTGCCCGGGCGCTTGCGCAGCAGGTTGACGGTCGCCGAGGGAATGCCGGCACCGCTGAGCAGGCCGTTGGCACCGCGGATGACTTCGACGCGGTCGTAGAAGGCGGTGTCGTATTCCTGGTTGGTGGAGCCGCTGTAGGTAGGCAGGCCATCGACCTGGAAGTCGGTGATGGTGAAGCCACGCGCGTAGTACAGCGGGCGCTGGGTGTCGTAGAACGAAACGCTCACGCCGGTGACGTTGCGCATTACATCGTTGATCGAGAACAGCGCTTCGTCCTGCAGACGGTCAATCCCGATCACGCTGGTGGACTGCGGCGTTTCCTGCAGCGTGATCGGCAGGCGGGTGGTGCTCGACGGTGCCGCCTGCGTGCCGACCACATTGACCTGGTCCAGGGTCTTGGCATCGGCGGCGGCGGTATCCGCCAGGGCAACAGCTGGAGCGGTGCCGGCGAGGACGACGAGCAGGGCAACCCCCAGCGGGGCGCGACGGAAAGAGCGGGGCGAAGCAGCGCGTAAGGACATGCGAAGGTCTCGGAAAGCCCAAGGGGAGGGCACGACGGGACGCAAATGTAAATCGTTCGCATTCCAATTACAAGAATTTAACAATGAGGCGTGCCCGCGAAAGCGCTGCGATGGCATGCGATACGTATCGCCGGGCTTTGCCCGGCTGCTGTTGGATTCAGGCGAACAGCCGGTGTCCATCGGTTTCCGTGTTTGGGCGCGCCGGGGTGGGTTTGCGGGACACGCCGTGAATACGTCCCTGTAGGCTCGTCAAAAACAT
>NZ_DAMDFR010000116.1:0-6406 GCF_032103445.1 Stenotrophomonas sp. | reverse complement strand
GGCATTGGCGGCCTAGTTCCACTTTTGGCGACAGCTAGAAGTGGGGGGATTACCAAGCCACCGGCGGCGTGGCCACGGTGTTCGTGCGCGACGGCGACGACTTCGTGCGCGTCACCACCTCGCTGCGCAATGCCGAAGGCAACCGCGCGATGGGCACGGTGCTGGACCATGCCAGCCCGGCCTACCCGAAGATGATCGCCGGCGAGGCCTACACCGGTCCGGCGCGTCTGTTCGGCGTGGACTACATGACCCATTACATGCCGCTGAAGGACGCCGCCGGTGAAGTGACCGCGATCGCCTTCATCGGGCAGAACTACACCGACGGCCTGGCCGCCCTGAAGGCCCGCCTGCGCGATTCCAAGCTGGGCAAGGAAGGTCACTTCCTGGCCGTGAACACCCGCGCGGGCGACGACTTCGGCACCCTGATGGCGGCCAGCTACGGCGAAGGCGAGAAGCTGCCGGCGCTGGTGGACGAGGCCGACAAGCCGCAGCTCGAGGCCCTGCTGGCCGGCACCGTTACCGAAGCCACGCTGCACCTGCGTCCCAGCAAGGATGCACCGGCCCAGGCCTATTTCGTCACCGCGCAGACCTACGGCCCGTGGAAGTGGACCGTGCTGGGCCTGGAGCCGACCTCGGTGCTGGCCGCCGTGCTCAACAAACTCATGTTGCAGACCGCGTTGGTCTCCGGCCTGGGCCTGCTGGCGGTGATCGTGGCGCTGGTGCTGGTGGTGCGTCGCATGCTGACCGTGCCGCTGGCTGCGGCAGGGCAGGTGGCGCGCGACGTCGCCGCCGGCCGCCTGGACCGCACCATCACGGTGAAGAGCCAGGACGAAGTGGGCCAGCTGATGACCGCGCTGCGCCAGATGCAGGACAAGCTGCGCGAGATCATCGCCGCACAGAATGAAATGAGCGCGCAGCACGCTGAAGGCACCATCAGCCATCGCATTGATGCCAGTGCGTTCCAGGGCGAATTCCGCACCATGGTCGAAGGTACCAATGAGCTGGTGGACGCCCACATCGCAGTGAAGATGCGCGTGGTGGCGCTGATTGCCCGCTACGCCGATGGTGATCTGTCCGAAAAGATGGAGCCGCTGCCGGGCGAAAAGGCCCGCATCACCGAAGCGGTCAACGGCGTGCGCAGCCGCCTGCAGGACATCAACGGTGAGATCAAGCGCCTGGTGGACGCGGCGGCTGCCGGCGACTTCAGCGTGCGCGGCGACGCCGATGCGTACCGCCACGATTTCAAGGAAATGGTGCAGGGCCTGAACACCCTGATGATCACCGCTGACCGCAACCTGGCCGCGTTGTCGGGCCTGCTGCGGGCGCTGGCCGAGGGCGACCTGCGCGGTCGCATCGAAGGCCATTTCCAGGGCGTGTTCGCCACCATGCGTGACGACGCCAACGCCACCGTGGCGCAGCTGACCCGCATTGTCGGCGGCATCCAGCAGGCGGCGGTATCGGTGGCCACGGCCTCGGCCGAGATCGCGGCCGGCAACGACGACCTGTCGCGCCGCACCGAACAGCAGGCCGCCAGCCTGGAAGAGTCCGCAGCATCGCTGGAAGAACTGACCAGCGCGGTGAAGCAGAACGCCGATCACGCGCGCCGTGCCGACCGTCTGGCTGCTGAGGCCTCCGACGTGGCCGCACAGGGCGGTGCCGCGGTGGCGCAGGTGGTGCAGACCATGGCCGGCATCGAGGCGTCCTCGCACCGCATTGCCGACATCACTGCGGTGATCGACGGCATTGCCTTCCAGACCAACATCCTGGCGCTGAACGCAGCGGTGGAAGCCGCGCGTGCCGGCGAAGAAGGTCGCGGCTTTGCGGTGGTGGCCTCGGAAGTGCGCGCACTGGCGCAGCGTTCGGCCAGCGCGGCCAAGGAAATCAAGGGGCTGATCGAGGCCTCGGTGGCCCAGGTGGCCGACGGCAATGAACTGGCCAGCCAGGCGGGGCAGACCCTGCAACGCGTGGTGGCCTCGGTAAGCGAGCTGGGTGGGCTGATCGAAGAGATCGCCAACGCCAGCCAGGAACAGGCGGCAGGGATCGAGCAGGTCAACCAGAGCATCGTGCAGATGGATGGTGTGACCCAGCAGAACGCTGCCCTCGTCGAGGAGGCTTCGGCCGCTGCGCGTGCTCTCAACGCGCAGTCGTCCGAGCTGCAGCAATCGGTCGGGCAATTCCGCCTGGCCGACGCGCAGCCCGCGCGCAAGGAGCGCGTCGCGGCCTGATCGGGTGCGGTGGCGTCTGTGGTTGGGGAGCTGCAGACGCCACCGCCGGATCTAAGGTCGTATGGGTCGGAAATATTTGAACGGACAGGATCGGGCATACCGGTCCGGGCGATGAGCGGGCATAATCCGCGCCATTGATCCCGGCCGTCAGCCAGCAGATCAGGGTAGGGGACGGAAGGCCGTCCCCCGCAACGCCCTGAAACCAGACTGCAACATCCACTTTCCATGATGCCGCAACGTGCAGCCGGGCAAGCCCGGCTCTACGCCGTTCACTGACCGAGACCTTCATGTCTGCCCATCGCGACACCTCCCGTATTGCCTCTTTCCGCATGTCCCGTTCGCCGCGCCCGCACGCGCTGGCGCTGGCCTGCACCACGCTGCTGGGCCTGAGCGGCACCGCTCTGGCGCAGGACGCCACCCCCACGTCGCTGGACGCGATCACCGTGACCGCCGACCACCGCGAACGCAACCTGCAGGAAGTGCCGGTTTCCGTAGGTGTGGTGCAGGGCGAGAAGATCCGCGACTTCACCGCCGGTGGCGACGACACCCTGCTGGCGCTGTCCGGCAAGGTGCCCAGCTTCTATGCCGAAACCACCACCGGCCGCATTTTCCCGCGCTTCTATATCCGCGGCCTGGGCAACATCGACTTCTACCTGGGTGCCTCGCAGCCGGTGTCGATCATCCAGGACGACGTGGTGCTGGAACACGTGGTGCTGAAGTCCAACCCGGTCTACGACGTGGACCAGATTGAAGTGCTGCGTGGCCCGCAGGGCACGCTGTTCGGCCGCAACACCACCGCCGGCATCGTCAAGTTCGACACCATCAAGCCCAGCCAGGACTACAGCGGCCGCGTGCAGGCCAGCTACGGCAGCTATGGCAGCGTGGCGGTGGACGGCGGCTTCGGTGGCCCGATCAACGACATCGCCTCGTTCCGCGTGTCGGCGCTGTACCAGCACCGCGATGACTACGTGGACAACACCTACACCGGCCCCAGCGCCGATGGCACGGTGAGCCCGCGCAAGGACACCATGGGCGGCTTCGACGACCGCAACGTGCGCGCGCAGTTGCTGCTGCAGCCCAGCGACAACTTCTCGCTGCTGGCCTCGGCCCACGCCCGCGACTACGACGGCACCTCGACCCTGTTCCTGCGCGGTGCACTGACTCGCGGCTCGAACAAGACCGACGCGCCGCGTGATTCGGTGGCCTACGACGAAGCCGACAACAACCCGCAGGCGTACAAGACCTACGGCGGTTCGGTGAAGGCCGTGTACGACTTCGGCAACATCTCGCTGACCTCGATCACCGCCTACGAAACCACCTCCGGCTACAGCCGTGGCGACACCGACGGTGGCGCGGCGGCGGACTTCCCGGTCAACGGCGTGGCCAATGGCTACGGCCAGTCGATGGGCCAGATCCGTGACCTCGACCAGTGGACCCAGGAAATCCGCCTGGCCAACGCCGACAGCAACCGCCTGAAGTGGCAGGTCGGCGCGTTCTACTTCGACGGCCGCGACACCACCGACTTCTACCAGCGCGCCTGGTTCCTGCAGGGCACCGCCCGCAACCCGAACAACTGGGTGCGCCTGCGCAACACCAACACTTCGTGGGCCGGCTTCGGTCAGGTCAGCTACGACGTGACCGACAAGTTCACCCTGACCGCCGGCCTGCGCCAGACCCGCGACGAGAAGCGCACCCGTCTGCTGAAGACCGCCGACACCGCTGCCGGCGTGGTCACCTACCGTGGCCGCACCGACGTGGAAATGGCCGATACCACCCCCAGCTGGGACGTGAGTGCGATGTACGCGTTCAACCCGCAGGTGAGCGTGTACGCCAAGGTCGCCCGTGGCTTCCGCGGCCCGACCATCCAGGGCCGCTCGGCGGTGTTCAATGCCGACTTCACCACTGCTGATTCGGAAACGATTCTGTCGTGGGAAGCAGGCGTGAAGAGCAGCCTGTGGGACAACCGCCTGCGTTTGAATGCGGCGGCGTTCACCTACACGGTCAACGACATCCAGCTCAACGGCAACGATTCCAACGGCAACGGCGTGCTGTTCAACGCAGACAAGGCCAAGGCCTACGGCGTGGAAGCGGACATGGAGCTGCGCCCGATTCCGAACCTGAGCCTGAGCGCCGGTTTCAGCTGGCTGCACAGCGAAATCCAGGATGACCGCGTGTATGCCCAGGTGTGTGCGCTGAACGGTGCCGTGGTGTGCGATGTGTACGACCCGACCATCAAGGTGGGGGCCAACACCTTCGCGCAGATCAACGGCAACCCGCTGCCGAACGCACCGAAGTACAACCTGAACTTCGCCGCGCGCTATGACATTCCGGTGAACGATGCCGACGTGTTCTTCGTGTCCACCGACTGGAACAAGCAGGGCTATACCAGCTTCGTGCTGTATGACTCGGCCGAGTTCAATTCCAAGGGCAGCTTTGAAGGTGGGTTGAAGCTGGGCTATTCGGGCAATTACGGTGCCTGGGAAGTGGCGGCGTTTGCGCGCAACATCACCAACGAGAAGAACCTGAAGGGTGTGATCGAGAACTACATGGCGGCGGTTTATAACGAACCGCGGACCGTGGGGGTTTCGTTGAATCTGAACTGGTGATGTGAAAAGCAAGGCCCCGCGGATGCGGGGCCTTGTTGATTCGGTGGGGTGCACGTCGTTAATGCGCTGATTGGCGTTATCGGCAGTCGTCTTGCGACCGACTCTACCGCCGACGGTCCACGTGCAATCCCGGGGTGATCCGACGGTCCACGCGCAATGCCTGGTGAACCGTAGTGACACGCCATGCGTGTCATACGTGGTGCCCGATCAACGCGATGACACGCATGGCGTGTCACCACATGCGTTTACGCCGGCAACGCCGCCTGCAAACGCGATTCCAACTCCGCCTGCCTCCAACCCGCCAGCGCGGCCGGCCACTGCCGGCTTTCCAGATAACTCTCCAGATGCTTGCGCGAGGCCAGCACGCCATCGGGCAGCCCCAGCTCGGCCGTGCGCGCACTCACCGCGTCCTGCAGCTTCTTCAACGCCTGCTTGTTGCCATCATTGGCCGGCAAGGCCAGCGGTGCCTGCGCTTCATCCTCCAACGGCGTCACCAGCGCCTGCCACACCGCGCCGGCCAGCTTGCGCGGTGCTTTGGGGAAGCCATCGAAAACCTTGCCCAGCGCCTCCTGGTCAGCAGGCGGGGTACGCGCCAACTGTGCCGCCAGCTCGTTGTCCAGGATCCAGCTGCGCGGGCGGTCGCTGCTGCGCGCCTGCACGTCGCGCCAGCGCAGCAGGCGCAACAGGCGCAGCTGTGACGCGGCATCCATGAACTGCGCCGAGCGCATCGCCACGTGCGGCCAGCGCTCCTCGTCATGCTCCACGCTGGACAGCAGGCGCTCGGCATCGTCGTCCAGCCATTGGCGGCGACCTTGTTCCTGCAGCTTGGCCTCGATCGCGTCGTGCAGGGCAAACAGGTATTCCACGTCATCGGCGGCGTACTGCAGCTGGGCGTCGGACAACGGCCGGCGCATCCAGTCCGAGCGGGTCTCGCCCTTGGCCAGGGTGACGCCGGTGATCGCGGTGACCAGCTTCTGGTAGCCCATGCCGCCGCCGATGCCGGCCAGCGCCGCGCCGATCTGGGTGTCGAACAGCGGGCGCGGCAGCACGCCACAGGCCACCTTGAAGGTGACCAGGTCTTCGCTGGCGCTGTGCATGATCTTCAGGATCGAGGTGTCGGCCAGCCACTGGGCCAGCGCTTCGTTCATGCCGGGAATCAGCGGGTCGATCAGCAGCACCTCGTCGCCAACGGCCATCTGCACCAGGGCCAGCTGCGGCCAATAGGTGCGTTCGCGGATGAATTCGGTGTCCAGGCCGATGCGGGTGGGGCGCTGGCGGAAGCGTTCGTCCAGTTCCGCCGGGGTTTTGATCCAATAGGCCACGTAGGGTTCCATGCTGCGGGAATGCTCAGGCGGGCAGGATAACGCGCCTGCACCGGCCCGCGCGCCGTTATGATGAACACATGCTGCGAACCCCCGGTCCCCTGACGCTGCTGTTGGCCACGGTGCTGTTCACCGCCACGGCCTGCTCCCCCGATGAAGCCCCGCCTGGGGCGGCGCGCCCGGCCGAGCCCGACGCGCCGGCCAAGGCACCGACGCCGGCGCAGGTCACCATCGGCGGGCAGGACGAGGCCGA
>NZ_DAMDFR010000115.1:0-6518 GCF_032103445.1 Stenotrophomonas sp. | reverse complement strand
GGCCGGCCGAACGGACGGAGTCCGCCCTGCGCGAGGTTCAGCCGCCGAGCGGGGAGGCCACGTCGATCCTGCAGGCCGGGCTGCATGCCCTGGCGCTGGTGCCGCGCAGCGGCGGTCGGCAGGCCGTGCCGGTGGCCGACGAAACGGCGCTGCGGCATGCGGTGGTCAAGGCCCTGGAGGCCCAGGACTGGTCGGCCCGGCATCTTCCGCGACGACCGCAGCTGTTGCCGCAGCTGATCCAGACCGTGAACGACAGCGATGCCTCGGCACGCGCCATGGCAGTGATCATCGGTCAGGACCCGGTGCTGACCGGCAACCTGCTGCGCATCGCCAACAGCCCGCTGTACCGGCTGCAGGCCAAGCCGGTGGACAGCCTGCAGCGCGCTGTGACCCTGGTCGGCACCGACGGCATCCGCCAGATCATCAGCGCGGTACTGGTGCAACCAGTGATGCAGCTGCATTGCGAGGCGTTCCCGCAGTTCGGCACGGTCATCTGGGAGCACGCGCTGCTGGCGTCGCGCGCGGCGGCCGACCACGCCCGGCGGGTCACCGGGGAAGATGGTTTCGCGGCGCAATGGATGGGCTTGACCCAGGGGTTGGGCGCGGCCCTGGTGATGCGGCACCTGCTGGATGCAGGCACCCGCCATTCAGACGCGCCGCCCTCGCAGGCGCTGGCCAGCGCCCTGCTCGACACCTGGACCCTGCCCGTGGCCAGTCGCATCGCTGCCGCATGGGAACTGCCGCCGGCCGTTCATGACGCGCTGCTGCGCGACACCGACCCTCCGGAGGGAGGTCTGGCCGGCAGCCTGCGCTTCGCCCGCGCGGCGGCCGCTGCCAGCCTGCTGTGCCGCCACGGCCAGATCGGGCAGGCGCAGGCCCTGGCGCTGCTGGAACAGCTGGACGACACGCCGCCACATGCCCTGCAGTGGATCTGGCGACGGCTGCATGGGCGAGGTGTGGAAACGCTCGAGGACGAGGCGACCGACCCGTAGAGCCACGCCCTGCGTGGCTGAAAAACCGCACAGCCACGCAGGGCATGATGGTTACAGCTGCGACTCCAGCGGCAGCCAGCTGATCACCCGCGCGCTGGCACGTTGCCACCACGACGCATCCGGCTCCTTGTCCAGCAGCTGCGACGGCTGTGCGGCACGATCCAGCCAGCGCACGCCGCCACCTGCATCCAGCTCCACCCAGTAGCTCTGCTCCGGTGCCGCCAGGCGCAGAAATTCATCACGCAGCTGCGCCGCCAGGACCGCATCGTCGAACAGCACGCCCATCTCGGTGTTGAGGTAAGCCGAGCGCGGGTCCAGGTTGAACGACCCCACAAACCCGCGTGCGTCATCCAGCACGAAGGCCTTGGTATGCAGGCTGGCTCCGCTGCTGCCGAACAGGCCGCCGCCGTCGCTGCCGCCATGCGCCTTCAGTTCGTACAGATGCACGCCACCGCGCAGCAGCGGCGCGCGGTAGTGCATGTAACCGCCGTGCACGGCGGCCACGTCATTGGCGGCCAGCGAGTTGGTCACGATGCCAACCGTGGCACCGCGCGCGACAAGTGCGGTCAATCCATCTGTGCCCTCATCGCCAGGCACGAAGTAAGGAGAGATGAGCAACGCCTTGTGACGGGTCGCTTCCAGTTCACGCACCAGACGCGTCACCAGCCAGCGCTCACGGTCGTCCCGCTGATGCTTCATTGCCGGATCGGACACAATCTCGACCCGATCGCTCCAGTGCAGGCGGGTAGGTTCCAGGAAGAACGCGCGCGCGGTGGGCGACTGCTCCACGCGCTGCAGGTAAGGCTGCGCACCTTCCAGGCGCGCTTCGTTGGCCAATTCGCGCAGCAGCAGCTTCAACTGCGCGGGCGTATGGAAAGCCAATGCGGCAATCGGTATGGCCGTTTCGCTGTTCCAGTAGTCGTCGAAGAGGGTGCTGGCCTGGCCCACCGCAGGCCCGGCCACCAGCAGGTCGAGGTCGCGGAAGTTCACATCGGGACGCGCGCTGAAATACTCCTCGCCGATATTGCGGCCGCCGACGATGGCGACCCGGCCGTCGGCGATCCACGCCTTGTTGTGCATGCGGTGATTCACGCTGAAGAAGCGCTGCACCATTTCCACCAGCCGCCACAGGCCGTCGCGGTTGCGGAACGGGTTATACAGGCGGATCTCGATATTGGGGTGCTGATCCAGCGCCATCATCAACGCGTCCTTGTCGTGCGCGTTCATGTCGTCAAGCAGGATGCGTACGCGCACGCCGCGTTCGGCGGCCTGGTGCAGTTCCTGCACCATCAGGTGGCCGATGAGATCGTCGTGCCAGATGTAGTACTGCAGATCCAGGCTTCGCGCCGCATGCCGGGTGATGACCGCACGCGCGGCATACGCCTCAAGTCCGTCTGAGAGAAACGCAACACCTGATTGCTGTGGGTGCAGTGCCTGCAGCCGCTCCACCTCGCGGTCGATGGCGCTCTGGGCGGGCTGCAGCGGCAATGACGTGCTGGGCGTGCCCATCGCCTTGGGCGTCAGGTGGTCGGCCAGCAGCAGGCCGCTGAGCACCAGCAGCGCCACCAGGGCCAGCAGCAGAATGACCCAGCGCAGCAGGCGGCGCATGGGTCTAGAACCGCTCGTCCGGTGCCAGGTAACGCCACTGGCCCGGAGCCAGCTTGCCCATTGCAACGCGGCCGATGCGCAGGCGGCGGATGCTCACCACCTGCAGCCCCACCTGCGCGCACATGTCGCGCAACTGGCCCGGCTGCACCGGTTTGATCGCAAAGCGCAGCCGGGTCTCGCTCTGCCAGCTGACCTTGCACGGTGGCAGCGCCCGGCCCCGGTAGCTGAGGCCATGCGCCAGCCGCGCCAGGCCATAGGGGGCCAGTTCGCCGCTGACCTCCACCACATACTCCTGTTCCAGCGTCGGGCTGCGGTCTTTCAGGAACGACAGCATGCGGCCGTCCTGGCTCACCACGACCATGCCGCTGTCTTCGGCTGACAACGCCATGCCCAGCTGCAGGCCGTGGAAGTGGCGCTGCAGCAGATTCACGCCGGTAGCGTCCAGGTCGCTGCGACTGTCGGGTGTGACCAGGGCGCACAGCTGGTCGGCACGGGTACCAGCGGGTTTATGCAGCAGCATGCTGACCGACGCGGTGCGACCGGCCTCGGCATGCTCGCGCAGTGCCACCAGTTCGTCGGTGACCAGCGCCTGCGGCTGTTCCACCACGCTTCCGTCCACCGTCACCCAGCCGCCTTCGATGTAGCGCTGGGCATCACCGCGCGAGCAGCCCAGCAGCTGGGTGAGGCGCTTGTCGAGTCGGATCGGGTCGGTCATGGGGCAGGCAGCAGGTAGCGGATGCGGGCGGGGAGTGTACGGCACCTCAGTCCGGCCGGGCGTCGAGATGGGTCAGGTACATCCGCAGACCGAATTCCAACTGGTGATAGTCCGGCTCCATGTGGGTGCACAACTGGTAGAAGGCCTTGTTGTGATCCGATTCCTTCAGGTGGGCCAGTTCGTGGACCACGATCATCTTCAGGAACGGCGCGGGTGCCTCGCGGAACACGGTTGCGATACGGATCTCGCGGCTGGATTTGAGACGGCTGCCCTGCACCCGCGAGACGGTCGTATGCGTGCCCAGTGCATGCTTGAGCACCTGCAGCCTGCTGTCGTAGATCACTTTGGACAAAGGCACCGACTGACGCAGATACCGCTCTTTGAGTGCCTGCGTGTAGTCATACAACTGGCGGTCGTTGCGTACCTCATGCGGTTCCACATAGCGCTGCTGCAGCCAGGTGCCCAAGCGGTCGGCCGCGATCAGCTCCCGCACCTGCTGCTGCAGGGCGGCGGGGTAACCGGCAAGGTACTTCAAGGGGGTCATGACGGTATGATGGCTCCCGGATTCCAGTAGATACAGACACAAAGCGTATGGCAAAGGGTAACCCCCTGCAGCAGCAGCTGCTCAAGGCCGGCCTGGTGAAGAAGTCCCAGGTGTCCCAGGCCGCGCGCGAGCAGGAAAAGGCGCGGCACGGCAAAGGCCCCGCAGCGCCTACCGACAGCCAGCGCGAAGCCGACCGCCTGCGTGCGGAAAAGGCTGAACGCGACCGTGCCATCGAGGCCGAACGCAAGGCCGGTGCGCAGGCGCAGGAGCGCAAGGCGCAGATCCGCCAGATCATCGAAACCCAGAAGGTCGCCCGCGAGGGTGACAGCGAGTACCGCTTCAACGACGGCACATTGATCCGCACCCTGCTGGTCAATGCCGCCCTGCGCCGCCAGCTGGCGGCCGGCAGCTTGGTGATCGTGCGCTTCGGCGAAGGGTTCGAGCTGGTGCCGCGTGCCGCCGCCGACAAGATCCGCGAGCGCGATGCCGCGGTGATCGTGCTCGACAACGGCCAGAACAAGGGCCATGACGAGCCCAGCACCGGCAATGCCGAAGACGACGCCTACTACGCCCAGTTCCAGGTGCCGGACGACCTGATCTGGTAAGCGGGCTGAACCGTTCACCCGCGCGGCCTGCATTCAGCCGCGCGGCAGCTCACCGCGTCATCGCGGGGCTATGCTGGGCGTCTGATCCATTGTCGGGAGACGCCTCATGGCAACCGGTTGGGCAGGAGACGGCGCGGTCCAGGACCAGATCGACGCCACCGTCGACGACGCCATCCAGCGCGCCCGCGCCCAGTTGCGACAGGGCCCGGGCTTGACCCATTGCGAACACTGCGACGCCCTCATCCCCGAGGCGCGGCGCAGGGCCGTGCCCGGCGTGCGCCTGTGCATTGCCTGCCAGGAAGAACAGGACGCCGCCGAACACGACAACGCCGGCTACAACCGGCGTGGCTCCAAGGACAGCCAGCTGCGCTGACGGTCAGCCGTCCCCCTGTATGCCACCCGGCGCCTGCGACGGATCGCGCCAGCGGCGCACCGTACGCTGGAAGAACATGTTGTTGGGTACCTGCAGCACCGTGCCTTCGTGTCCTTCGCCGTGTTCCTGCAGCGTCGAGTAGATCAGGTTGATGTCGATCACCCGGCCCTTCAGCCCGGGCTTCTCACCGTTCTCCAGCACCTCGATGTAGTCGTGCAGGCGGAACGGGCGGGTGGTGAAGATCAGCAGCGTGCAGAAGATGTTCGACAACACGCTCCATGCAGCGAAGAACGCTACCGCACCCACCGCGGCAAAGCCGGTGAAGGCGGTCCATAACACGGTGGCCGATACCCCGACGATGTTCAGGATGACCAGCAGGGCGGTGAAGTAGACCACGAAGGTGAACACCCGCCGCGCGCCCATCACCATTTCCGGCGGCAGCGTGTAGTGCTCGGCAATGCGCCGTATGACCCGCCGGGCGATCAGGCGCAGCAGCCAGGCAACCAGCAGGGTGCCGAGGATCTGCAGGGCAGGAACCGCGTAGTGCAGCCACGCGTGGGTCCAGACGGGCAGGTGGTCTTTCATGGGTGAAACCTTTGCGTGCAGCGTAAGACAGGGGGCCCTGCATCTTACGCTGCGTCCGTGACCGCGGAGACCCGCAGGTGCCATGGGTGGGACAGCAGGGCGACCAGCTTTGAGCCGCACAGCGGGGGCTGCGCATCGTACTGGACGCACAGGTCCGGGTGCGGGGCCAGCAAAACCCGCACTGTCAGCGGGCTCCACGGCAGGGTGCAGGCGCTCACCAGAGACAACAACAGGGCAAGGCAGTGGGAAGGCATGGCGACTCCGCGCGACGGCGCGCACTGCGGGGGATGCAGGATTGGATGCGCGCCCCGTGAAAAAGGTTTAATCCGATCCGTGTGCATGTCGGCTAAACCTTTTTCCGCGCCCTGGCATCCAAGGGATATGCTCGACACCACCATGCTTCCGCCGCCCACCACCGAAGGCCACAACGCCGATGACGACGCGCTGGTGCGTGCGGCGGTGGCGGGCGATACCGGTGCCTATGAGCGTATTTACCGGCGCCATTCGCCGCGCCTGTATGCGGTGTTATGGCGGCTGTGCGGCGGCAATGCCGCACGTGCAGAGGACGCCCTGCAGGATGCATTCCTGCAGGCCTGGCGTGCACTGCCGGGCTTCCGCTTCGAAAGCAGCCTGGGTACCTGGCTGCACCGGCTGGGGGTGAATGCGGCACTGATGGAACTGCGCGGCCAGGCAGGCCGCGAGGCTGACATTGAAGAAGGCGTGGAGCTGCTGGAGCAGTTGCCGGGGCCACAGCGCTGCGCCGGCACCGCGCTGGATCTGGAGCGCGCGCTGGAAACCCTGCCGCCCCGCGCGCGTGCCGTACTGGTGCTGCACGACATCGAAGGCTGGAAACACCACGAGATTGCCGACCAGCTGCAGATGGCGGTGGGCAGCTCGAAAGCACATCTGCATCGTGCGCGCGGACTGCTGCGCGCGCAGTTGGGAGAACCCGCATGAACGATCACATCCACGACGATGCGTCCGACCCGGTGCTGCAGGCGCAGCTGCGGGCACTGCCTGCCGAGCGCCTGCCGCCGGCACGGGTATGGGAGCAGATCGCAGCGCAGTTGCCCGCAGCGCCGTCGACGGCACCCGC
>NZ_DAMDFR010000114.1:0-7293 GCF_032103445.1 Stenotrophomonas sp. | reverse complement strand
AGCCTGATCGGCTGCGGGCGCTGCGACGGGTGTGGTGCCGGAAGCAGGCGCTGCTGCACGGGCTGCGGCCGTGGCGTCGGTCAGCGGTGCCGTCGTGGCGGCGTCCGTCGTGGCCGCTACAGGTGCCGCAGCTGCAGCGGGTGGCGTATCCAGGAACTGCAGGCGGGCGACGCCGGCGGGCGCTTCCACCGGGGCGGGCACGGGTTCGCCGCGCAGCATCCACCACAGCGCGACACCTACATTGAGAATGGCCAGAACGACGATCAGGGCACGGGTCAGCATGCGCTCGATCCTACCGTGCCGCCGGTGGCTGATGCACGGCCCAGCGCGCGAGGCCGTCCAGCACCAGTGCGGGGTGGAACTGCGCATCGGGCAGTAACGGCATCAGGGCCGGCGCGCCGCCGCCGTGGACCAGCAGTGCGGGCCTGGTGCCCAGCACCTCGGCCGCGCGTTCGCGGCTGCGTTCAATCAGCGCCACCGCGGCACCGTCGCAGCCGGACGCCAGCGCGTCGGCGGTGTCGTTGGCGAACTCGCTGTACTGCCCACCGCTGGCGGGCAACTGCACCGCACGTGCGTGCAGGGCTTCGCGCATGGTGGTCGGCGATGCGGCGATGCGTCCGCCGTGGTGCTGGCCCTGCCCATCCAGCAGGTCGATGGTGAGCGCGGTACCCACCCCCGCCACCACCACCGGCTCGCGGCGGTCGGCAACGGCCAGCAGGGCCAGATAACGGTCCACGCCGAACTTCGCGGGGTCGGCATAGGCGATGCGCAGGCCGGCGAATTCGGCCTCGGTGCGGGCTACCCGCACCTGCCTGAAACGCTGCGCCAGCACCGCCTGCATGCCCGCGGTGAGTGCGGGCGCGGCCACGCTGGCCACGTAGGCGATGTCGCCGGACGGCAGGTTGTCGATCTCCTGCGCCGGCATGGCTTCAGCGCCGTGCGGCCACGCCTGCACGTCACCGGCGCGCACGCCCTGCAGCGGCGCGAATTTGAAACGGGAATTCCCCAGGTCGAACAACCAGTCGCTCATTGCGCCCTCACGCTGACTTCCCCGGCATGGAACACCCGCTCCACGCCCTCGATGCGCACGCGCAGCGCGCCATCCTCGGCCAGGCCCAGGGCCTGCCCTTCGTGCAATGTGCCGCCGTCTTCCACCCGCACCGCGCGCCCAGCCAGGCTGTCGAGCGCGGCGTAGCGGGCCAGGAACGGAGCCAGCCCGTCCTGCTCGAACAGCTCCAGCGCCGGCAGCAGATGTGCCAGCAGCCCGGTGACGACGGCGTTGCGGCTGACCTCGCCGCCCATCAGGGTGGTCAGGTCGGTCCACGGCTGGGTGATCTGCGCGGCGAATGCCGGCGGCATGCGCACATTGATGCCCAGCCCGATCACCGCCCGCGCCGGGCCGGCGAACTCACCGCCGCCCTCCACCAGCAGGCCACCCAGCTTGTGCCCGTTGACCACGATGTCGTTGGGCCACTTCAGGGCCACGTCTTTCACGCCCTGGGCCTGCAGCGCCTCGGCCACGGCCACGCCGGCAACCAGGCTGAGCCCGCCCAGGCGCGACAGCCCGCCGGCGAACCCGCGCAGCACCGACAGGTAGATGTGCGCGGCCAGCGGCGAGGCCCATTCGCGGCCCCGGCGACCGCGGCCGCTGGTCTGGCGCTCGGCCAGCAGCACAGCCGAGCCGCGCTGCGGCGCGCTGCACCGCAACAATTCGGTGTTGGTGGAGCCGACGTTCCAGGCGACCTGCAGGTCGTCCAGCAGGGGGGCCAGCGCAGCCGGCAGGCCGGCGGTGATGGTGGCCGCGTCCAGCAGTTCGACCAGCTGCTGCAGCTGGTAGCCGTCACCGGCGCGGCCGTCGATCTCGATGCCGGCCGCTCTAAGTCCTTGAATTCGCTTCCAGATTGCGGCGCGGGTCTGGCCCAGCTCACGTGCCAGCGCGTCGCCGGACAAGCGCCCGGCACTCAGTTTGGCCAGCAGTTGGCGGTCGTCCACGGCGGTGTCCATCGGAGAAACGGGAAAATTATGCGGGAAAGCGCCGGGCCGCGCCTGCCGGGGGTTCCAAACCGGGACCAGAATCGGGCTAGAATCGAAAATTACCCCACCCGCCCCCACCGGATGTTGACGATGCGCCTGTTCGCCCATTGCCTGCTTCTGCTGACGGCCCCGATGGCCGCGCAGGCTTCCGATGCGCTGACCCACCAGGGCCGGGGCGGCTGTGTGTATTCGACGGCGGAAGCCGAGCGCACCACGCCGGCCAACCCGCCGGCCAACAGTGCACCGTCCAGCAACAAGCCCAGCGTCTCCCCGGCCGGCAGCACCGGCGGCGGTGGCGACGACGACGTGCTGCCGCGCCTGCGTGCGCCGAAGTGGCACAGCTTCCTGCCGGGCATGTTCCGCTGATCCAGTCGTTGCTGCAGTGGTTGCGGCCCGGTCCGCGCCCCATTCCTGATGAACATTGGCAACACACCTGCCAGCGCACCGCGTGGCTGCGTGGGCTGCCCGACGCCGATCGGGCGCGGCTGCGCGAACTGAGCGCGGCTTTTCTGCATGGCAAAACCGTCACGCCGGTGGGTGGACTAGAGCTGCAGGAACGCGATGCCGTGCTGATTGCGGCGTTGTGCTGTCTGCCTCTGTTGAAGCTGGGCGAGGTCGGCCTGCAGGGCTGGTCGCAGGTGCTGGTGTACCCGGAAGGCTTCGTGGTGCCGCAGAGCGAGGTCGACGAAGACGGCGTGCTGCACGAGTGGGAAGAAGATGCCATCGGCCAGGTGTCGCACACCGGGCCGCTGCTGCTGTCCTGGCACGACGTGCAGGCCGAGCTGGCGCACCCGCATGAGGGGGCCTGCGTGGTGGTGCATGAGATGGCGCACCGCATCGACATGCTGGATGGCGTGCTGGACGGCACCCCGCCGCTGCCGCGCGAGTGGCAGCAGCAATGGGCGGCGGATTTCCAGGCCGCGTTCGATGCGCTGTGCGCGCAGGTGGATGCGGACGAGGAGACGGTGATCGACCCGTACGGGGCGGAAGCGCCGGATGAATTCTTCGCGGTGGCGACGGAGTATCACTTCTCCGCGCCGGACCTGTTGGCGAAGGAGATGCCGGCGGTGGCCGCGCACCTGCGACGGTTTTATGGAGAGCCGCCGGCCCTTCCCGGCTGACCCGGTAGGTGCCAACCCCTGGTTGGCACGCTCTACGGCCCGGGCGGCAGCTTCACTTCAAACCGCGCGCCGCCCAGTTCCGGCGAGCGCTTCACCTGCAGTTCGCCGCGGTAATCCTTGATCAGGTCCTGGACGATCGACAGGCCGATGCCATGGCCCTGCACGCGTTCGTCGCCACGCACACCACGCTGCAGCACCTTGGCGATGTCGTCGGGCGCGATGCCCGGCCCGTCATCGTCCACCGACAGCAACAAGCCCGCACGGCGCACACCCGGCGCGGTGAGCGGCTTGGCCGTCAGCAACACGCGGCGGTTGGCCCACTTGAAGGCGTTTTCCAGCAGGTTGCCCAGCAGTTCCTGCAGGTCTCCCGGCTCGCCATGGAAGCGTGCGGCTTCGTCGATATCGAATTCGCACAGCACGCCCTTGCTGGCGTACACCTTCTCCAGCCCGCGCACGATCTCTTCCGCATTGGATTCGATCGGCAGCGGCGCGGAGAACAGCTTGTGCCCGGACGAAGCGGCGCGCGCCAGCTGGTAGGACACCAGGTTGTTCATGCGCCGCAGCTGCACGTCGAATTCCTCGCGCAGGTCCTGGTCGTGCGCGCCACTGTCGAGCTGCGTGCGCAGCACCGCCAACGGGGTTTTCAGGCTGTGCGCGAGGTCGGCCAGGGTGTTGCGCTGGCGTTCCAGGTTTTCGCGTTCGCTTTCAATCAGCGCGTTGATGCTGTCGGTCAGCGGCTCCAGCTCGCGCGGATGGCGTTCGCTCATGCGCTCGGTTTCACCACGCTGCACTTTGGTCAGCTCGGTGATCACCCGGCGCATCGGACGCAGGCTCCACTGCAGAATGACGGTCTGCAGCAGCAGCAGGATCAACCCCGCACCGCCCATCCAGAACCACACCCGGCCACGGAACACACGCAGCTGTGCACCCAGCGCGCGCGAGTCTTCCATCACATAGATGGTGTAGGGGAATTCAGTGGCGGGATCGGCGTCGGCGTCCCACACCAGGCCCAGGCCATAGCGGTACACCGAGCCCTCGCTGCCGTCGATCTGGATCATCGGCAGCGGGCCTTCAAAGACTTCCTGGCGCGGAGCCAGGATGCCGCCGCCCACGGTGGGCAGCATCGGGCCTTCGGCGGACATCGAGTTGCCCTTGCCGTCCGGCATCACCACCTGCAGGTACAGACCACTGCCGGGCACGTCGAAGCGCGGATCCGGTGGCTGTTCGCGGATGTACAGCGAGCGGTCGCGGGTGAAGTCGATGCCGGCCGCATACGCGGTGGCGTAGTTCTTCAACCGCTCGCGCAGGTTGGCGCGGGCGGTATCAGCGAAGGCAGCATCCAGCGCATAGCCTGCGATGGCCAGGAAGGCCAGCAGGCTCACACTGGCAGCCAGCAGCTGGCGAGCCTGCAGTGAGCGCGGCCGCCAGCGTTTGAAGAACCACAGACGGCCGGACATCATGCTATCGCCAACGTTGGATCTCAGCCTTCGTTGGTGCGCGGAATCGCGAAGCGGTAACCGCGGCCACGCACGGTTTCAATCGGCTTGAGCTCGCCGTCGGCGTCCAGCTTCTTGCGCAGGCGGCCGATGAACACTTCCAGCACGTTCGAGTCGCGGTCGAAATCCTGCTGATAGATGTGTTCGGTGAGGTCGGCCTTGGAGACCAGTTCACCGGCATGCATCATCAGGTATTCCAGCACCTTGTACTCGTAGCTGGTGAGGTCCACGTTGCTGCCATTGACGCTGACCGTCTGTGCGGCAAGGTCCAGTGCAACCGGGCCGCATTCCAGGGTCGGCTTGCTCCAGCCAGCGGCGCGGCGCAGCAGCGCGTTGACGCGGGCGAGGAGTTCTTCGACATGGAACGGCTTGACGAGGTAATCGTCAGCGCCCTGCTTGAGGCCTTCCACCTTGTCCTGCCAGCTGGAACGGGCGGTGAGGATCAGCACCGGGAACTTCTTGCCTTCGTCACGCAGCGCCTTGATCAGTTCCATGCCCGACATCTTGGGCAGGCCCAGATCGATGATGCCGACGTCGAACGGCACTTCGCGGCCCATGTACAGACCTTCCTCACCGTCCTGCGCAGCATCGACGGCAAAGCCTTCGCGCTTGAGCCGGGCTGCCAGTGTTTCCCGCAGCGGGGCTTCGTCTTCGACCAGAAGGATACGCATGAACTCTCCCTAGTGTCCTGGGTGTGGCCTGGGGCCAGTGGATTTCGTTGTTGACGGCCAACTATCCCTGTTCAGGGGTTATCGCCGCGTAGTGATGACATATCCGACCGGGGCGTGCGGGGCTGTGAACGTGGCTGCGCCGGGTCGTCCATGTAGCGGACGCGGCCCCGGTCATCCATGTATTTCACGCGGTTGATGTCCCGCCCGTCGAACGGCACCCGCTCCGCACCCAGGATGTGGCCACCGGTGGTGCGCTGGACCCGACGCACAGCGTCGGACAGCGACCGCTCCTGCGGCGCACTACGCGCGGCCCGCATGGCCTCGGCCCGCGCCGGGTCCGGCGGCGGCACCTGGGCACTGGCACTGCCAACAGCAGCGACGGCACCCGTTGCCAGCAGGGCGGCGACAGCAAGGCGGCGGTGGCGGGTCACGAAGAGCATCGGTTCGATCCTAGCGGACGGCGTCAAAACGTTCAAAAGTTGTGAATCGGGAAGTGCGGGCGTTGGGCCAGCGCTTTACGAATCTTTTGCAAATTCTTGGTTTTACGCAGTGAATCCGGTCTGAACTTTTCCGGGTGCCCCGTGGCTACGTTCATCTAAGTGAACCATAGCGGGAAAACGCCAAAAGGATCAAGCGGCGGCCGTGACAGCGGTCACGCCGGTTCAGGTCAGGCCGCGACCCGTTCGGCCTGGGCGCGGGTGATCTCCAGCGCCTGCTCGATCAGGCTCCAGTTCGCGCCCGGACGGTGCGCGCCCTCGCTGAGCACCTGACGGAATGCGCGCCCGCCCGGCTGGCCGTGGAACAGGCCGAGCAGGTGGCGGGTGATGTGCTTCAGGGCCAGGCCACGTTCCAGCTGGGCCTCGATGTACGGGCGCATGGCCCGCAGGAGCGCCTCGCGGGACTGCAACGGAGCGCCGGTCTGGGCGGCTTCCAGCTGATGAAGCACGTAGGGGTCGTGATAGGCCGCACGGCCCAGCATCACCCCGTCCAGCGCAGGCAGCTGGGCCTGGCAGGCCTCCACCGAGGCCAGCCCTCCGTTGAGCACGATGGGCAGATGCGGGCGGTCCGCCTTGAGCTGGTGCGCCCACTCGTAGCGCAGCGGCGGCACTTCGCGGTTTTCCTTGGGCGACAGGCCCTTCAGCCAGGCATTGCGGGCGTGCACGATGAACATCGCGCTGCCGGCGTTGGCCGACTGATCGACGAAATTCACAAAGTTTTCGTAGCTGTTGTCGTCATCGACACCCAGGCGGCATTTCACCGTGACCGGAATGTCCACCGCCGCGACCATCGCCGCGACGCATTCAGACACCAAGGTTGGCTCACGCATCAGGCAGGCCCCGAAGCGTCCGGCCTGGACCCGGTCGGACGGGCAGCCGCAGTTGAGGTTGACCTCGTCGTAGCCCCAGTCCTGGGCGATGCGCGCGGCCTGTGCCAGCAGTTCCGGGTCGCTGCCGCCCAGCTGCAGGGCCAGCGGGTGCTCGCTGCCGTCATAGCCCAGCAGGCGCTCGCGGTCGCCGTGGATGACGGCGTTGGCGTGGACCATTTCCGTATACAGCCGCGCACCCGGGGCCAGCAGCCGGTGGAACACGCGGCAATGGCGGTCCGTCCAATCCATCATCGGCGCAACTGAGAGGCGGACGGAAGCGGCGTAGCGCTGTTTTTCAGCCTTATCGACTGATTTATCGGCAGTTTTATCGCTTTGCATTGTCGGTCATTCTAGCGCGTTTTCGGGCGTTTTCGGGGCTTAAGTGCTACATTGGATGCTACACAGCGGAGTCCGTAGCACCGATGGGAACGATCACCAGCAGACGTCGCAAAGACGGGTCAACAGGGTATACAGCCCAGATACGACTCAAGCGCGATGGCCAGCTCGTCCACAGCGAATCCGAAACCTTCAGCACCAAGGCGCTGGCGAAGGGTAATCCCCCCTCAGAATAGAAGCAGCCATAAGTGGAATTTTCTCGTAATCTA
>NZ_DAMDFR010000113.1:0-7522 GCF_032103445.1 Stenotrophomonas sp. | reverse complement strand
GATTGTGCCTGATCAGGGCCCAGTCCGAGACACAAGTGACACGCCATGCGTGTCAGCGGGATGCGTCAGTTGAGAAAATCGCCGCCTTCCGGTTCCTTCCAGCCGGCGGCGACCTCGATCCGCGGCCGGGGCAGGTCATGCAGCTGCTTGAACCGCACCGGGTCCACCGGATGCCCCAGCAGATACCCCTGCAGATAATCGCAGCCCAGCCGCTCCAGGTACGCGCGCTGCCCGGCGGTTTCCACGCCTTCGGCGACGATGTCCATGTCCAGTGCATGGCCCAGGGCGACAATCGCCGAGACAATCACCACATCCTCGGAACTGTTCTCCAGTTCGCGCACGAAGGCATGGTCGATCTTGATCTCCGACGCCGGCATTCGCTTGAGATAGAGCAGGCTGGAATAGCCGGTGCCGAAGTCGTCGATGGAAATGCCCACCCCAAGCCTGGCCAGGGCCTGCAGCAGGCGCAGGCTGGTCTCGGTGTCGCGCATGACCGTGCTTTCGGTGATCTCCAGAATCAACCGGCGCGGCTCGATGCGGTGCCGGGCCAGCACATCGCGCACCTCATTGAGCAACTGCGGCGCACTGAACTGGATGGGTGACAGGTTCACCGACATGGTCCAGTTGTCGTGTCCGGCGTCGTGCCACTGGCGCAGCTGACGGCAGGCTTCGTTGAGCGCCCAGCGCCCGATTTCGTTGATGATGCCGCTGCGTTCGGCCAACCGGATGAAGCGGTCCGGCGGAATCAGCCCCTGCTCGGGATGCCGCCATCGAATCAGCGCCTCGGCACCGGCCACGGTGTGCCGGGCGACGCTCAGCTTGGGCTGGTAATGCAGGAACAGCTGGTCGGTGCCGATCGCGGTGCGCAGGTCGGCCAGCAGTCGGAACTGCTGTTCAGCGCTGTCGTTCATCCATTCGGCAAACACCGCAAAGCCGTTGCGACCGGCTTCCTTGGCTTGGTACATGGCCGAATCGGCGTAGCCCATCAGGTGGCGCTCGCTGGCGGCATGGTCCGGGCAGATGGCGATGCCGATGCTGGCAGTGACCTGCAGTTCATGGCTGGGCACCAGGCGGCTGCTGCCGATCGCATTGATGATGCGGCTGGCCAGTGCCGCCACGTCTTCATCGCCTTCGATGTTGACCACCATCACGAACTCGTCGCCGCCCAGGCGCGCCAGCACGTCGTTGGCCCGCAGCAGCTGGCTGGTGCGCTCGGCCACGGCGACCAGCAGGGCGTCACCGGTTTGATGGCCGTAGGCATCGTTGACCTGCTTGAAGCCGTCCAGGTCCATGAACATCACCGCGAAACGGCTGCCGCGCTGCTCCGCTTCAATCAGCGCGCTTTCGATGTGCTGCTGCAGCAGGCGACGATTGGGCAGGCGGGTCAGCGGGTCGTGCAGCGCCGCCTGGCTGAGTTCAGCGTGGGCGTCGTTGAGTGAACTGCGCAGGTCCTGGTTGCGCAACCGCAGCAGCTGTGCCTGCATGCGCTGGTCCAGCCAGGACACCAGCAATACGACACCAAGAATGGCGATGGACAGAATCATCACCAGGGTGGCCAGCCACTGCGAGTGCAGGCCCGCGCCCGCGGCGGCACCGCAGACGCTGTCGGCCGGAAAGCGCGCGGCCGCCATGCCGGTGTAGTGCATGCCAACGATGGCCAGCCCCAGCAGAATGGCGGGTGGGACCCGATGGCGCAGGCGATTATCGTGATGACGCAGCCGGAACGCGATGAACAGGGCCACCCACGACGCGGCCACGGCGATCACCAGCGACAGCAGCACCCAGCCGAGGTGATAGTCGATACCCGGCTGCATGCGCATCGCGGCCATGCCCAGGTAATGCATGCTGGCAATGCCGGCCCCCATCAACAGTGCGCCGAAGGCCAGGCGCTCGTGTGGAAGCGTCGGGCGCGACACCAGCCACAGCGCATAGATCGACGAGGCAATCGCGGCCAGCAGCGAGACCGTGGTCCAGACCACGTCGTAGCCCAGCGGAATGGGCAGGCGGAACGCCAGCATGCCGATGAAGTGCATGGACCAGATGCCCAGGCCCATCGCGCAGCCGCCACCCAGCAGCCACAGCTGCCCCTGCCTTGGCGTTGTTGCCGTGGTGATGCGATTGGCCATCACCAGCGCGGTGAATGAAGCCAATATGGCTACCAGCAGTGAAACGACGACCAACCACGGCGTGTAGTTGCCGACGAGCATCTAAGCATCTCCTGAAACCAGCACGCGAAAAGCGAAAGTTTCCGTCCAAAGATCTTTCGTTTGCAGCTTCCACTGCGGCAGACAGCGGCCCCCCGTTGCCGTGCGCGCAAACTGTACGCATACCCCCCGGGGGGTATGCAATACCTGAAAGGGTAAATTTTGTCGTAATAATGTTATTGGCTGTTTCTACGTGAGAAAATCACGCCAAATACACGCGGGATAATCAACGCTTCGCGATTTATTATCAGTGCGTGACGCTGTCAGCCGCCTGGAAGGTGGCATCAAACAGGCGCTGTACGGGCGGCCCCATTTCGCCGGCCAGCACGGTCAACAGGAACAAACCCAGCAGCAGCGACACCGGCAGGCCGAGCTGGATCGGATTGAGCGCAGGCGCGGCCTTTGCCAGCACGCCAAATGCCAGATTGATCGCCAGCATCGCGACCACCACCGGCAGCGCCAGACTCAGTGCGCCGCGCAGCACCTGCAGCAGAAAGGTGGGGGCGACGCTGAGGAATGCGTCCATGTTCGGCAGAGACGTGCCGATCGGCACCGCTTTGTAGCTGTCCATCAACAGCGAGATCAGGGCCAGATGCCCGTTGGCGCTGAAGAACAGCAGGCCGAACAGCAGATAGAACCATTGCCCGATCACACCGGAGCTGCCGCCGCGCATCGGATCGCTCATCTGCGCAAACGCCAGGCCGGTGCCCTGTGCGACCAGTTCGCCGGCCAATGCGCCGGCTTCGAACACCATGCGCAGCAGAAAGCCGATGGAAATGCCGATCGCCAGTTCGCGGGCGATGCTGAGCACGGTGGCGGCATCGAATCCGGTCCACTCCGGCACCGGCGGCAGCATCGGCGACAACGCGATGGCCAACGCACCGGCGAGCATCACCCGCACGCGCGCGGGCACCGCGCGCGTACCGACCAGCGGCATGGCCATGATCATGGCGCCGATGCGCAGCATGGTCCACAGAATGGTGCCGATCATGCCGAAGGCCTGCAGGCCGTCGGCGGCCATCTGGGTGGCGGAATCCATGGCCGTGGCTACCCGATCAGATGCGGTATGCGCTGGAACAGCAACGTGGTGTATTCCACCAGGTGACCGATGAGCAGGCTGCCCAGCGCGAACAGGACCGCCGTCAATGCGGCCGCCTTGGCGACGAAGGCAATGGTGGGCTCGTTGAGCTGGGTCGCGGCCTGCACCACGCCCACCACCACACCGACAATCAGCACGGTGAGCAGCAACGGGCCGGCCACCCACAGCACGGTGATCAGGCCACCGCGCAGTTCGGTAAGAGCGAGTTCGGGAGTCATGGCAGGCTCAGACCGCGTTGAAGCTGGCGGCGAGCGTGCCGACCACCAGCACCCAGCCGTCGACCAGCACGAACAGCAGGATCTTGAAGGGGGCAGAAACCAGCATCGGCGACAGCATCATCATGCCCATCGACATCAGCACGCTGGCCACGACCAGGTCGATGATGACGAACGGAATGAAGATCAGGAAGCCGATCTCGAAGGCGGTCTTCAGTTCGCTGGTGACGAACGAGGCGACCAGGATCGGGAACGGAATGGCATCCGGGCTGGCATAGGTGCCGTGCCCGGCCATGCCGGCGAAGGTCATCAGGTCGGTTTCGCGGATCTGCGCCAGCATGAAGGCACGCAGCGGCTGGGTCGTCAGGTTCCAGGCGGTCTGGAAGTCGATCTCACCGTTGAGGTAGGGAGCCATGCCGGTGCCCCACGCCTTCTGCCAGACCGGCAGCATCACCATGGCGGTCAGGAACAGGGCCAGGCCCAGGAGGACCTGGTTGGACGGGGTCTGGCCGGTGCCCAGCGCCTGGCGCAGCAGGCCGAGCACGATGATGATGCGGGTGAACGCGGTCAGCACCAGCAGCATCGACGGAATCAGCGTGATCGCCGTCATCAGCAGCAGGGTCTGCAACGGCAGGCTGACGTTCTGGCCGCCGATCTTGCCGACGTTCACGTCGGGCAGGGCGGGCACGGCCGGCGCACCGGGGGCGGCCATGGCCAGCGCCGGCAGGGCGCACAGCAACAATACGAACAGCAACGGCAGGTAACGGGTCCAGGACGCTCGGGGGCCACGCATGATCATTTTTCCTTGCGCAGCCGCTGCTGCAGCAGCTGGGCGAAATTCGGCAGGTTCTTCAGGTCCGGCAGGCGTGCCGGTTCGGGCGTGGGCAGCGGCTCGGCGAGCTGGTGCAGGGTGTTGATCCCACCGGCGGTGACGCCCAGCAGCAGCTGCTGGCCGTTGACCTCGACCACCACGATGCGTTCCTTGGCACCCACGTTGAGGCTGGCGACCATGCGCAGGCCATCGGCGGGCTTGAAGCCGCTGCCGGGCATGCGCTTGAGCACCCAACCCAGGCCGACAATCAGCGCCAGCACGGCCAGCAGGGCGAGGATGGCCCCGAACATGCTGGGCGCGGCGGCGGCATGCTGGCCGACCTTGACCGCCGGCGTGCCGGCGGCGATGAGTGCCAGGGTGATCAACGCAGTCTCCGGATCCGCTCGCTGGGGCTGACCACATCGGTCAGGCGCACGCCGAAGCGGTCGTTGATGACCACGACTTCGCCGTGCGCGATCAGGGTGCCGTTGACGAACACGTCCAGCGATTCGCCGGCACCGCGTTCCAGTTCGACCACCGAGCCCTGGTTGAGCTGCAGCAGGTTGCGGATCGGCAGGCGGGCGCGGCCGACTTCCAGCGACAGGGTCACCGGCACGTCCAGAATGACGTCCAGGTTCAGATCCGGTGCACCGGCGTCTTCGGCATGCAGGTCGGAGAACTGGGCGGCGGCCGGTTCGTTGGTTTCGATGTCGTTCATTGCGGGTCTTCCTGGATGACGGGTACGCGCGGGCGGGTGCCCGGAGGGTGGGTCGCGGTGATCTTGACGGCGTTCATGCCGTTGGCGATGCCGAACTGGCCGGTGAACACCGGGATGTTCTCGATGCACACCGGCACCTGGTTGGGCAGGTCGATGGGCAGGATGTCGCCGACTTTCAGTCTGGTCAGCTCGCGCAGGCTCATGCGCTTGCTGGCGAGCACGCTGGAGAGGGTGACTTCGGCGATGTTGAGCTGCTCGCGCAGCATCACACCCCAGCTTTCGTCGCGGTCGTTGCGATCGCTCTGGATGCCGGCGTCGAGCAGTTCGCGGATGGGTTCGAGCATGGAGTACGGCAGGGTGACGTGGATGTCGCCGCCACCGCCGTCGAGTTCAACATGCAGGCGGCAGACCACGACGTACTCGCGCGGGGTGACGATGTTGGCGAAATGCGGGTTGATTTCCGAGTTGATGTATTCAAGCTCGACATCCATGACCGGTGCCCAGGCTTCGCGCAGGTCGGCGAAGGTCTGCTTGAGCAGCAGGTGGATGACGCGCATTTCGGTGGCGGTGAATTCGCGGCCTTCGATGCGGGTGGGGTAACGCCCGTCGCCGCCGAAGAAGTTGTCGACAATGGCGAACACCAGGGTGGGTTCGAACACGATCAGGCCGGTGCCGCGCAGGGGCTTGAAGCGGATCAGGTTCAGATTGGTCGGCACGTACAGCGAGTGCATGTAATCGTTGAACTTGATCAGCTCGATGCCGCGCACGGACAGTTCGGCGGAACGGCGGATCAGGTTGAACAGGCCGATGCGCCAGAGGCGGGCGAAGCGTTCATTGACCATTTCCAGGGTCGGCATGCGACCGCGGATGATCCGGTCCTGGCTGGCGAAGTCGTAGTTGCGGGCTTCGCCGGGCGGGATGCCTTCGTCCTTGGTTTCGACCGCGCCCGAGTCGACGCCATGCAGCAGGGCATCGATCTCGTCCTGGGAAAGCAGGTCATTCATGGGGCGGCCCTTACTGGGTGACGAAGCTGGTGAACAGCAGTTCGTCGACGCTGTTGTTGCCGGTCTCGGCCTTCATCAGCTTCTGCACTTCGGCGAGGGAGTCGGCCTGCAGCTTTTCCTTGCCGGCGCGGTCCGCGATCTGGGCGGGCTCGACCTGCGAGAACAGCATGAGCAGCTTGGCGCGGATGGCGGGGGCGTGGAGCTTGAGGGCTTCCAGGGCGGCGGGGTCGCGGGTCATGAGCTGGACTTCGACCTGCAGGTAACGCGGGCCGTCGAAGCTGCTGCTGAGGTTGACCACGAACGGGGGCTCGAGCCCGAAGTACTGGGCGGGAGCAGGCACGGCGGGCTTGGCGGCGGCCTTCTTGTCGGGGGCCTTCTCGTCGTGGCTCTGGGTGAAGTACCAGACGCCGCCACCGGCGGCACCGGCAGCGAGGACGGCGATCAGGGCACTGATGAGCAACGGGCTGCGCGGCTTGGCGGCCTTGTCCTTGTCGGCGGATTTCTTGGTTTTGTCAGCGGCTGCGGCCACGAGGGGAAGCTCCATTGGATTGCTTCCTGGCTACATGCAAGCGCTGTGCCGAACCGCGCTGGTTTCCCGTTGTCGGGATTTTGACGTCTTCCTTCTTGGTCAGCGCCGAAAGCGTCGGCTCTGTGTTGACGTCTGGCTGGGCCGGTCGGGGTGGGCGTTCCGGGGGACGCTGCAAGTACATCCATGTAAGCTCGGTCGCCGCATCCATGCGGCTCACGCCCCCTCCAGCCCACCCCGACCGGCCCTCGACAGTTCGTCGGTGACGGAGCCGAGGGCAAGGGCAATGGCAACGGCAACTTCGCTCGTTACGCGTATGCGTCCAACAACCCGCGCTGCCGCATCAACTGGGCTGAGCTGACGATGGTTTCGACCATGGCCGGCTCGTCGCTGCCGGCGATTCCGCCGCGTTCACTGGTGCCGCCGCCGGACTTTCCGTCCTGCGCGGTCTGCTGATGCCCCACATCGGCATTGCCGAGCTGGAAGCCCTGGTCGTTCAGCATTTCCCGCAGCCTGGGCAGGGTGCTTTCCAGCGCATGACGCACATCTGCGTGAGCGCTGCTGAAGCTGGCGTGGACCTTGTCGCCGTCCATCTGCAGGCGGACTTCGATCAGGCCGAGGTCATGCGGGGTGACCTTGATGGTGGCGTGGCCGATCTTCTGGTCGGCCAGCCAGCCGATGCGGGCGCTGATGTCTTCGTCGAAGGACTCGCCGCCGACGTGCGGGGTGGCGGTGGGGCTGCCGGCAAACGGGGTGCTGGCGGCACCGGTCTTCAGCTCGGCGGCGGTCTGCAGGGCGTGCAGGAACGGGGTGGCCGGGGCGTCGGCGTCGGTCGCACCGGCGGTCAGGGCGTCGGCCAGCGCCTTGGGCAGGGCGATGTCGTCGTTGGCGGCGGCGTCCAGGGGCAGCGCGATGGGACCGGCGTCGGCGCTGACGGCAGCGGCA
>NZ_DAMDFR010000112.1:0-7727 GCF_032103445.1 Stenotrophomonas sp. | reverse complement strand
CGGTAGCGCCGGCCGTTGGCCGGCCCAGGCGATCCGTGGGCCGGCCAACGGCCGGCGCTACCGTGACCCATCCTTTACACTGCAAGGTCTCCTGATCCTGCTAGCGATGCCGATGAACCCGCAGACCAAGCTGCCCAAGGTGGGCACCACCATCTTCACCGTGATGTCCCAGCTGGCCGCCGAGCACGGGGCCGTCAACCTGGGCCAGGGCTTCCCGGATTTCTCCGCGCCGCAGCGGCTCATCGATGAAACCGTGAAGGCCATGCGCGACGGCCTGAACCAGTACCCGCCGATGACCGGCGTCGCCCCGCTGCGTCAGGCCATTGCCCAGAAGTCGCTGGATCTGTACGGCGCGCAGGTGAATCCCGACACCGAAATCACCGTCACCAGCGGGGCCACCGAGGCCATCTTCAACGCCATCCACGCCGTGGTCCGCCCCGGCGAGGAAGTGATCGTCCTCGACCCCGCGTATGACTGCTACGAACCCGCCATCGACCTCGCCGGCGCGCGCGCCGTGCACGTGCCGCTGGACCCGCAGACCTTCGCCGTGGACTGGGACCGCGTGCGCGCCGCCATTACCCCGCGCACCCGCCTGCTGATGGTCAACACCCCGCACAACCCGTCCGGAGCCATGCTCACCGAAGCGGACATGCAGGCTCTGTGCGACGTGCTGCGTGATACCAACATCTACCTCATTTCCGATGAAGTGTACGAACACATCATCTACGACGGCCGCCGCCACGAATCCGCGCTGCGCTACCCGGAACTGCGCGAGCGCACCTTCGTCATCTCCAGCTTCGGCAAGACCTACCACTGCACGGGCTGGAAGATCGGCTACGCGGTGGCCCCGCCGTTGCTGACCGCCGAATTCCGCAAGGTGCACCAGTACAACACCTTCACCAGCTTCGGCCCGGCCCAGTACGGCTTTGCCGCGATGATCCGCGACGAACCCGAACATCACCTCGAACTGGGCGCGTTCTACCAGGCCAAGCGCGACCGCTTCCGCGAACAGCTGCTCGGCACCCGCCTGAAGGCGCTGCCGGTGCCGGGCGGCTACTTCCAGCTGGTGGATTACTCGGACATCAGCGACCTGCCGGACCACGAATTCGTGAAGTGGCTGACCATTGAAAAGGGCGTGGCCGCCATTCCGCTGTCGCCGTTCTATGAAACCGCCCCGGAAGGCCAGCGCCTGGTGCGACTGTGCTTTGCCAAAAACGACGCCACCATGGACGCGGCGATTGAACGCCTGAAGGTGCTCTGATGAATGCCCCCGCACGCCCCGACCTGCGCATCACCCTCGTGCAGGGCAACACCCGCTGGCACGATCCGCAAGGCAACCGCGAGCACTACGGCGCGTTGCTGGCTCCGCTGGCCGGCCACACCGATCTGGTGATCCTGCCGGAAACTTTCACCAGTGGCTTCTCCAACGACGCCATTTTCCGCGCCGAAGGCATGGAAGGGCCGACCGTGGCGTGGATGCGGGAACAGGCGGCCAAGTTGGGGGCGGCAGTCACGGGCAGCGTGCAGCTGCGAGTGGGCGAGGGCGTATATAACCGCCTGCTGTGGGCCACCCCCGACGGCGACCTGCAGCATTACGACAAGCGCCATCTGTTCCGTTACGGCGACGAGCACCTGCGCTATGCCGCGGGCAACGAGCGCCTGAGCGTGGAATGGAAGGGCTGGCGCATCAATCCGCTGGTCTGCTACGACCTGCGTTTCCCGGTGTTCTGCCGCAACCGCTACGACGTGGAGCGCGCGGAAGACCTGGACTTCGACCTGCAGATATTCGTTGCCAACTGGCCGTCGGCACGTGCGTATCCGTGGCGCACGCTGCTGCGTGCACGGGCGATCGAGAACCTGAGCTATGTCGCGGCAGTGAACCGTGTTGGCGTGGATGGCAATCAGCTGCACTACGCCGGCGACAGCGCGGTGATCGATTTCCTCGGCCAGCCGCAGGTGGAGGTGCGGGAGGTGGAGCAGGTGGTGACCACCACGCTGTCGGCCGCTGCGCTGGCCGCGCACCGGGCAAAGTTCCCGGCGATGCTGGATGCGGATGCGTTCACGTTGAATGTGCGGGTGTAAATCGCGCGTGTGACGGCGCTGACGGGGACGCGCATGGCGCGTCCCTACGCAGATGGTCGGCGGGGCGCGGTGGGGCGGGACCGGGTCCTGGATCGATCCCGGGATCGGGATCGGAATTGGAATTGGAATCGGAATCGGAATCGGGGGTAGGGTCGGTCGACAGACGACCGCACGGAAGAACCCCGCGTCCGGTAACGCATGACCGTTAATCGAAGCCTGTCCCGGGTCACCCCTAAACCCCTCACACGCCGCTAATGCCACCCCACAGACACTGTCTCTGCCTGCGGGGGACACGTGAGGCAAAGTCAGCTACCGAAAAGGTGACGGCATGTCCTCACAGACAGACGCGCGGCTGGGTACACGGTCCCACATCGGCTTCAACGGTCAACTGCATGAGGCTGGTAGCGCGAGGCAACTGCTTGGGAACGGGTACCGTGCGTACAACCCAATGCTGATGCGATTCTCCAGCTCGGACCTTCTTAGCCCGTTCCTGAAAGGAGGGCTAAACGCGTACGCCTACTGCGAGGGCGAGCCCATCAACCACGCTGATCCAAGTGGCCATTTTGCCGCCTACATCCTGCCCGTGACACTGGGGTTGGGGGCGGTGGCACTTGCGGCTGGAGCTGTCATTGCCAAACCACCGGGCGCAAAGGTGGCATTGGGCGTACTGGCTTCTATTGCCGTTGTAGGAGCGGCAATGACGTATCCATTCAAAGGGGGCACGCTTCTGAGCCAGCTAAGGAGTCGTGGCGATCCAGGGCGCGGTATGCCGGCCAGGCAGCAATGGAAGCCAGCACCGCAACCGATATCGCCAGCGGACATGCCGTCTTCGTCCCCGCGCAGCAGCTTGAGCAGCTCGACAAGCAGCTCGGCATCTAATCCGGTGAGCAGTACAGGCACGTCATCCGTGGTTGGGGAGGCTGTGCAACCGTTGCCACCGGTGCGATACGCAGGTCGTGGCGAACGCATGATTGTCGAGGAAGGCTCGTTGACTTCCTTGAGATCGTTCGATCCCTATGCCCACGCAGTAGCTTCCCGTCCAAAGCTAATTCCAAGAAGCACAACCATCTCGAATGTCCCGGTCGTACGGCAGAAGCAGATTCGAAAGAATCGGGAATGGTTCCAGGATCGCCGGCGACATGAACTGCGTGACGCCTACTTGGCAACACGTCGGAACTGAGAAGATTCCTGAACGACGGCAGCAGGTCGGATTGTATCCTCACTGGATTGCCATCTGTTCGCTGGTAGATTCCGCTAACCGAATACGCCAAAAATGACGTGATATGAAGACCCTGACCGTTGCGGTGATCACTTTAGGTGCTCTCCTGGCCGCCCCCGCTGCCCAAGCCGCCGGCAACATCGACTGCGAACTGCATTACAACCTGTCTGGCTGGTCGGTCTTCTACAAAACCGCTTCCGGCAGCGGCACCATCACCTGCGACAACGGTGCCCGTATTCCGGTCAAGATCACCGTCAAGGGCGGCGGTCTCACCGTGGGCAAGTCGAAGATCACCGACGGCAAAGGCCGCTTCAGCGGAGCCTATTCGGTCAATGACCTGATCGGCTCGTATGCCTCGGTGGAGGCCCACGCCGGTGCGGACAAGTCCAGCAGCGCGCAGGTGGTGACCAAGGGCGATGTATCGCTGGCTCTGGCCGGTACCGGCAAGGGCTGGGACCTGGGCGTGGCCGGCAGCAAGTTCACCATCGAGCGGCGTTGAGCATCACCGCGCAGTAACACGGAGCGCCCGATCCTTGCCCTGGGGGCTTGTGAAGGGGTGGGTCATGGCACCGTCTGCGAAGCTGGGCTTCAATGGGGTAGTGCACGAGCCGGGCACCGAAAGGCAACTGTTGGGTAACGGTTACCGGGTCTACGACCCGGTTCTGATGCGGTTCTACAGTGCGGATTCGCTTTCTCCGTTTGGCCGCGGGGGCATGAATGCCTACGCATACTGTAAGGGCGACCCTCAGAACCATATCGATCCTTCCGGTCATTTCCCTTGGGCGTGGCTGGGCGTCGCCACTGCGGTGGCGACCGGGGTTGCGGCAACTGTTGGTGCAGTGGCTGTGGAAGATCGCGGTGTCAAGGCGATTCTGGGCTCTGTAGCCTTGCTTTCCGTCCTCACGGCCGGCGTCGTGTTCGCCAGATACACTCCATCTGGCAGGCAGCTACTTGGCAAGTTCGATCCGCGAGTACATCAATCCGGGGGGGGCAGCGTGGTTTCCCGTCACGCTCCTGCCAGAAGCAGCTCTCGAAGCACCGTGAGCGCTCAAGGCAGTCTGAGCACCCGGAGTAGCGTGAGCTCGCGTGGCGGAGATGCGCAGCAGCATGGCGTGCCAATGCAGGCGCAGCGCAGGGGATCAGTGGGCAGCGATGTGGAACTCCCACAGTTTCCGCGATCCCGCAGCGGAAGCGCTGATTCGGGCTATGGACCGGGCGTGGTATCGCCCGGAGCTTCTGCCCGGAGTGTGAGACTCAGTCGCAACGACAGCATCTACTCGAGCACCTCATCGCTCGGGTTGGGCGGTGGTCCAAGTCAGGACATCGACGGCATGGCACGGTTGAACATGCTGGTCCGAGGCAACCGACAGCCGGGAGGAATCAGCCAAGGATATGGATATCCAAGCTCAAGCGATGCTTGATCTGAACGGGCCGTTGGCCGGCCCACAGGGAGGATCACCGTTCGATAACGCCTCCGCGTCGATCCTTTGCCCGCGGGGATTTGGGAAGGAGCGGGTCATGGCACCATCTGCGACGCTGGGCTTCAACGGGGAAGCCCATGAACCGGAAACGCGCTGGCAGCTCCTGGGGAACGGCTACCGCGCGTACCACCCTGTGTTCATGCGCTTTCACAGTGGCGATGATCTCAGCCCGCTTGGCGATGGCGGTATCAATGCCTACATGTACTGCGGCGGCGACCCAGCAAACCGTGCCGACCCAAGCGGGCACCGCGGGCTTCCATTCTTTGCGTTCGCTGGGTTGAGTGCGCTGTCCCTGGGGACGGGGTTGGCGGCGGGATTTTCCAAAGATCCGGATATCCAGCTCATAGGCGCAGTGACGTCGGTAGTGAGTGGCATGGCGGGTGTCGTGGTGCTGGGCGCGATGACGGTGAAGGGGCAACCGCTTTACAGTCACTTGCTGACGGGCATGCGTAGACTCAAGGGGAAGTTGTCAGCTTCCGACGCCAGATCGGCCCGTGGGGTTGTGGAGCAGGTAGCGCGCGACGGGCCCACGCAACAATTCAATACGCCGAAAGCGTCGAGCATCTTGAGGAGTTTCGACGCTGAGCATGCGACCTCGCTGTCCCGGGGACCTGCTCAGCCGAGCGTCGAACTGCTTCAGTACAGGAGCAGAGGCGAAATGGATAAGGCCTGGTTTCCAGTCATGAGGCGGCTCAATCGTAGTGGTCGATTGTCTCCTGTGCCTCGCGATCATGCAGCGCTTCGATTCCGAAGAGAGAGGCGGGCACATAGTCTGAATGATGTGGGATACGACACCGTCTCACCGAGGGATACTCTGCCGCTATGGAAAAGAATGGCCGTCGCAAGCCGTTTCGGCGCGCGCTTTCCGCGAGCCGCCTGCCGGACTGGTGAGCGCTGCACCTGCACTGGCGATTGCCTACGAAACTATCCGGGGAACGGACTATGCCTGCCTTCACTTATCTGGGCTTCAACGGCACGCTGCATGAGTCAGGTGCGCGCTGGCAGTTGCTGGGCAATGGTCGGCGTGCCTACAACCTGACGCTGATGCGCTTTCACAGTCCGGATCGCTTGAGTCCCTTTGGTAGCGGCGGAATCAACGCATACGCTTATTGCGGGGGTGACCCGATCAATCTGGCAGACCCCAGTGGCTTCTTTGCCTCACCACTGGTGATGATGGGGCTGGCCGTGGTGGGCGGGTTGGGAGGGGCGGGTGCGTTTGCGGCCGCCAATCCTTCGGGCGGAGGTGGCGAAGATGGCGGCGTGAACCCCTGGATCATTGGCGGCGTGATCGCAGCGGTAGGTATGTTGGCGGGCGTCGGCATGGCAGGTCGCAAGCAGTTGATGAAATTGAATGACTCCAGCCAGCAGGGATCTGGCCGAAGTTGGGCAAATGCCGCAGGAGGGACGTCCACTGGCCCACAAGCACCGAAGAGAGGTTGGGAGACAATTGCTCCAGCCCCAGTTGCACCGGCGACGCCCAGCGCCTCGCGTAGCCCCTCTCCCGGCCCAATGGGCCCAGTCAGCTTTGCTCCCCGGGATCAGAACGGTATGACGCTTGTCAGCATGAAGAACCTTCCTTCACCGGTCAGGAAGAAGATCCTGGACATTCGAGATCACGGGCCGCATTCCTCGGACCCAAAGCCTGCTCTAGTGGGGATTGGCAAAACGCCGCCGCGCCCAATTGCTAAAGCTCCTGCCGATCCCAGTGGGAAGTACATAAAAAGGCACAACGTTCTCCATGGGACAGGGCATGGTTATGAGCAATGGCGCATAGCGGTGGGGAGCACGAAAAAGAGTGGTCTCGGTGTCGTGATGGTTACGCCTAACCATGATGAGTCGTACTTCAAAGTTTTCGATTGGAGTAAGTGGAGAGAGCCTTGAGATGCCGTGTGCTGCTTTGGGCGCATCCGGCACCGGGTTCATGGCACAGCGCGGGTCGGCCATGCTCTGCTGGACGTGCCAGGATGTGGATTGCCGGGCAAGCCCGGCACTACGGTCTGGCACCGCCTGGTTGCCGGCCAGCGGCCGGCACTACCCGTAAACAAAAGCTGGCTTTCGCCGGCTTTTGTTTACTGCTGCGTGGCGGCCCAGGCGAAATGCCCGCGCTGGGGTTCGGGCAGCTTGGGCAGGTAGCTGTACATGGTGCGCACCGCCCAGCAGGCGTCGGCGTCGCTGGAGGTTGCTAGTGTTGTCATCACGTCGCCCAGGCGCTGGCGCTCGTCATCGCTGGGCACCAGTTGCACCAGCGCGATGGCGGCTTCGTTGATCTCGGCCTCGCTGACCTGGGTCAGCGGGCGCTGCTGCAATTCGGCCAGGGTGGCCTGGTAGGCGATGTCGAACCATTCGTTGATCACCGGCTGCGGCAGGGTGGCCAGGGTCTCGATGATGCGTTCGCTGTTGCGTGCGGCTTCGGCCGGGGTGGTGACCTTGGCCATGGCCGCGCAGTCGGCGACGGATTGCTTGTGCAGCAGCTGGCCGATCAGCTCGGCGCGGCGTTCCAGCAGCGGCAGTTCGAGGCGGCCCATGCCGCTCATCGACAGCTGTGCGCCCATGACCTGGGCTTGTTCGGGGCTGAGGCCCTTCATGCGTTCCAGGTAGGCGGGTTCGCGCACCAGCTTGCGGGTGGTGGTGTCGACCGGGGCGTGCAGGGGGGAGGATTTGGGGAACGGGTTTTGTGAGGCGGCGAGTTCTTCCTGGACCTTTTTGCAGCCGGTTACGGTGGCGAGGGTGAGGGTGCAGAGGAGGAGGGCGGTGAACGTCCGTGTCATTTTTGTTTTCCGGTTGGGGTTGGGGTTACGTTCGACGGGCGTGGCCCGTCGCTACAGAAAACGGCCCCATAGGGGCCGTTTTCAATGAACATTATCAGCCGCCGCGCGGGCCGCCACGGTGACCGCCGCCACCGGGGCCGCGGTTGCCGCCACCGGGACGACCACCGCCACCCGGAC
>NZ_DAMDFR010000111.1:0-7766 GCF_032103445.1 Stenotrophomonas sp. | reverse complement strand
ACATGGATGTGCCGCCCGAGCCTAACGGGAGATTTAAGGCGTGTCCCGTACCCCCACCCCCGTCGGCCCAAGCTCGTAGAACGTCCGTTGCCAGCGCTCTAGGCGCAGACAACAAAACGCTCAATCGCCGTTCTTGCGAGCGCTGCGTTGGCGGTCGATGCGGAAGATGTAGCGCTGGATGGCGCTGTCGCCGCCGCGGGGGAGGCCGTCGAAGCGCATGCCGATGCGCTTGGTCTCGGTGCCGTTGGCCATCTTGATGTTCAGCTGGTTGCAGACGATCAGCGAAACCTGCAGGGGGCCGCTGTCGGGCATGTCGAGGCGGGCGTCGTAGCGCTTCTGCAGGCCGAAGGCGTTGCAGCTGGCCGGGACGGTGACCGCCAGGCCGCCGGCGCTGATGTCCACCACGCGCAGGTGCAGGGCCTCGCTGCGGTCTTCATTGACCGGGAACAGCAGGTGCGGGGAGTCGGTGATCGGGGTTTCCAGGCGGTACAGTTCGCGCCGCTGCAGGTGCACCAGTTCGGTCGGGAACGGGGCGCGGAAGCCGACATGGCGGTGGTCGCCGGTGCGTTCCAGGTGGTCCACCCGGAACCGCACCATCACCCGGTCCAGCTGGGCGAAGCAGAGCAGGTGGCCGGCTTCTTCCGCCGCCCGGTTGGCCGCCGGTGACGGGCTGCCGTCCAGCAGCAGCCAGTCCTCGTCCTCGTCCAGTTCCAGAATCGCAGTCGGGAACGACTGGTCGCGGCCGCCCAGGTGCGCGTTGATCAACGAACGCTGGTCGATCAACGCCTGCAGCAACTGCCGGATCTGGCGCGGGTTGCGGACCAGGAAACGGTCGTCCGTGCCGTCGTCATCGGCGGCATGGGCGGTGTCGTGTGCGTCTAGGCTGCCTACGGACATGAATTCTGCTGGGTAATGCCGGGTCTCCCTGCGTTTATCGGCAGCCCGTCACACTTCTGTAGGGTAAATCTGGCCAGAAAGGCGCTCATGGGGTCGCGTCCACGATCTGCTGGACCCGCTGCATCACGCTCAATGGACTGCCCGGGTCGTGCAGATGGAAGCGGGCCACTGCCTCGGCGAGGGTGCCGGCCTGTTCTTCCATGCTGTGGGTGGCCTGGCGTGAGGCGTCCACCAAGGCCGCATTCTGGCGCGTTCCCGCGTCCATCTGCGCGATGCTCTGGTTGACCTGCTCGATGCCGGTGGACTGTTCCTGCGAGGCGGCGGAGATCTCACCCATGATCGTGTTCACCTGGCCGACCGCGCTGACGATGCCGCCCATGGTCTGGCCGGCACGGTTCACCAGCTGCGCGCCGTGCGCGACCTTGTCGACCGAATCGGCGATCAGACCCTTGATCTCGCGTGCCGCGTCGGCCGAGCGCTGGGCCAGGGTGCGCACTTCGGTGGCAACCACGGCAAAGCCACGGCCCTGCTCGCCGGCGCGCGCGGCTTCCACCGCTGCGTTCAGGGCCAGGATGTTGGTCTGGAAGGCAATGCCGTCAATCACCGTGATGATGTCGCCGATCCGGCGCGAAGCGGCCTCGATCGCACTCATGGTGTCGACCACTTCACCGACCACCGTGCCGCCCTGGGCGGCGACATCGGCCGCTTCGCTGGCCAGGCGGTTGGCCTGGCGTGCGTGCTCGGCGTTCTGGCGCACCGTGGCGGTCAGCTCTTCCATGGTGGCCGCGGTTTCTTCCAGGCTGGCCGCCTGCTGCTCGGTGCGGCTGGCCAGGTGGGCGTTGCCGTGGGCCATTTCGGCGGCGGCTTGGTTGAGGTTGTTGGACGCGCTCTGGATGCGGCCGACGATATCGGTGAGCTGGGTGATGGTGGCGTTGGCGTCGTCCTGGATGCGGGCGAACACGCCGTGGAAGTCGCCGTGCATCTGCGCGGTGAGGTCGCCGCGCGACAGTGCGGCCAGCAGCTGCGAGACCTGCTCGATGCTGCCGGCGTTGGCGTCCAGCAATGCGTTGAGGCGCTGCGCCAGCTGCAGGAAGAAGCCCTGCTTGCCTTCGGTGACCACGCGGCCGCTGAAGTCGCCGGCCGCGGCGGCGTCGACAATGCGACCCAGCTCTTCCTCCACCTGCACTTCCAGGGTGCGGTCGGCCCATTCCACCACGAAGCCCTGGCGGCTGCCGGCATCATCGATGATGGGATTCACGATCAGCTGCATGACCCGGCCGCCGACACGGATCTGTGCGCGGTGGGTGCTCTTCAGGGTTTCCAGCAGCCGGGCCTGGTGTTCGGGATGGCGGTGGAAGATGTCGATGTTGCGGCCGACCAGGTCGGCGGCACTGAACTGCGGCAGATCCCGGCGCAGGTCGGACTCGGCGGCGGCCAGCATGCGTTGCAGCGGCCGGTTGACGTAGACGATGTTGCGCTGGGCATCGGCGATCATCACGTTGGTGGTGACATCGTCCAGCGCGGCACGCACGCGCAGCATCTCGTCCAGGCTGGCCTGTTCCTGCTCGCGCCGGGCCAGCAGCTGGTGGCTGCTGTGGACCATGGCGCGGGCCAGTGAATCGGCCGGGAACTGCGCTTCGTGCAGGTCGGCCGGCAGCGGCTGGTCGTTGGCGACGCCACGGGCCAGTCGCGCCAGCTCGCGCGGGTCATGGCCCAGCAGCAGCAACTGGCGGCGCATCTGCACGGCCATGGCGCAGAGCAGGGCGGTTTCCACCACCACGTAGGCGGCGTGCAGCAGCACCACGCCAAAGCCGCTGCCGGCGGCAAACACCGGCAGGTCCAGGCCACGGCTCTGCAGCACGAAGAACAGCACGTGGTGCACGGCGATCGCGGCGGCGGCGACCACGATCGGCAGCCAGTCGCGGTAATACAGCAGCAGCGCGATCAGCACGATTACCCCGAAATGGGTTTCCAGCATGCCGTGGGTCTGGTGGATCAGGGTGGCGGCCAGCACCATCCACACCAGCGCGACGGTGCAGCGCGACAACCGGGTGCCGGGCAGCCAGCGGGTCTGCAGCGCGACCAGCGCCAGGCTGGGCAGGCTGATCGCCAATGCCGGCGTCCACACGCCATTGCGCCAGGCCAGCACCAGCGAGATCGCGGTGAGCAGCGCGGTGACCGCCAGGAACAGGCGGTCCGCCTCGGCGGCCAGGGCCTGCAGGTAGGGCACGTTCTCGTGGCCTACCAGTGATTGGGGAACAGGGCGGGGTGCGGACATGCGGTCGACTCCTTCGGGCATGAGCAACGGATGGGTCGCTTACCTGCTGGGGGCGGCGGGCGAGCAGACGGCTTGGGTGATTCCCACAGCGGTGACGCGGGACGACGGTGCGTGGTACAGCAGCGGAATCACCCAGCCCAGCCAGAGCGCCAGCGCGGTGAGGCCGGCCACGGCGCGGGCGGTGGAGACCGGGCGCGGTGCGCCTGGCGACGATGAGGGTGCTGCCATGTGCCGCCCTCCCAGGCCACAACGGTCCCTTCTTAACGGCTCGCATGCGTACGGACTTGATCCTGTTCAGCGCGCGTTTTGCCGAATTCGGTCGAGTTTCTTTCAATTATGTGACGCACTGCGCGTTTTGGGTGGGAGAAACAAAACACCCCGCCGAAGCGGGGTGTGGGTTTAACCGAAGCAGCAATGCGGCCGGTCAGAACTCCTGCCAGTCGCCTTCGCTGGCCAGTGCCGTTTCACGCACGGGCGCGCGCTTGGCGGGCGCAGGGGCACGTCCGCGAGCCGGAGCTGAGCTGCGCACCGGTGCCGGCGCAGCAGCAACCGCCGCGACCTGTCGCGATGCCTGGCCTTCCAGCTTGAACAGCGCAACAGCGTCGGTCAGGTGACCGGCCTGTTCTTCCATGGCGCGGGCAGCTGCGGTGGCTTCCTCCACCAGCGCCGCGTTCTGCTGGGTGGTTTCGTCCATCTGCACGACGGTCTGGTTGACCTGCTCGATGCCGGCCGACTGTTCCTGCGACGCTGCGGAAATCTCCGCCATGATGTCGGTGACGCGCTGCACCGAGGCGACGATCTCGTCCATGGTGCTGCCGGCCTGGTTGACCAGCGCGGAGCCTTCGGCAACCTTGTCGACCGATTCGTCGATCAGGCTCTTGATCTCCTTGGCGGCGCTGGCTGAACGCTGGGCCAGGGTACGCACTTCGGACGCGACCACGGCGAAGCCGCGGCCCTGTTCGCCGGCGCGCGCCGCTTCCACGGCGGCGTTCAGTGCCAGGATGTTGGTCTGGAAGGCGATGCCGTCGATGACCGAGATGATCTCGGCGATCTTCTTCGACGAGGTTTCAATCGCGCTCATGGTGGTGACCACCTGGCCGACCACTTCGCCGCCCTGGCTGGCGACGCTGTGTGCGCCGATGGCGAGCTGGTTGGCCTGGCGGGCGTGCTCGGCGTTCTGGCGCACGGTGGAGGTGAGTTCCTCCATCGATGCAGCGGTTTCTTCGAGGTTGGCGGCCTGCTGCTCGGTTCGGCGCGACAGATCGTTGTTGCCCGAGGCAATCTCGCCGGCGGCGGTGCTGATGCTGCTGGAGGCCTGCTGGATGCGGCCGACGATCTGGGTCAGCTGGGCGACGGTGGTATTGGCGTCGTCGCGCATCGCGGCGAACACGCCGTGGAACTCGCCGTGCATGCGCGCGGTGAGGTCGCCACCGGCGATGGACTGCAGCAGGTGCGACAGCTGGTTGAGGTTGCCGTCGGCCACTTCCATCATGGTGTTGAGGTTTTCGATCATGACCCGGAAGTCGTGTTCGAAACGCAGGGCGTCGCCACGCTGGCTGAAGTCGCCCGCAGCGGCGGCGCGGGCCAACGACTGGATCTGGGTGTTGATGGCGAGCAGGCTGGCCTTGGCCGCGTCCATGGACTCATGCAGGATCGCGCGGGTGCCGGGCAGGCGGCGGGCGTCGCGCGAGAGGTCGCCGGCGGCGTACTCGTTGAGCACGGCGATGGCGTCCTTGATGGCATCCAGGTGTTCGAAGATGACGGTGTTGGTGCCCACGGCCAGTTCGCCGTACACGCCGGGGAAGTCGATCGGCATGTGGTGGGAGATATCCGGGCCGGCGTGCATCTCGGCCATCTTGCGGGTTTCGTCGGAATAGCGGCGCAGCATGGCGGTCATCTCGCCGGTGGCAACCAGCATCTGGCCGACTTCGTCGTTGCTGGTGGCACGCGTGCTGACGCTGAGGTCACCGCGGGCGACCGACTTGATGGCATGCACGGCCTGGCCGAGCGGGCGGGTGATGGCGCGGGCAATGATCACGCCGGCACCGATGGCGAGCAGGGCCAGCAGCACGACGGTGGTGATGATGGCGACGACGCTGCTGTGATGGGTGGCGTTGGCCTCATCGATGCGCGACTGCATCAGCTTGCTGCTGAAGGCCCCGAGGGTCTTGAGGTCGTCGAACATCTTGCGACGGGCCGGGCGCGAGCGATCATCGGAAATCTGCTGGGCCAGCACGCCGTCACCGGCGGCAATGGCGGCGCGCATGTCGGTGTTGGCGGCGAAGTAGGCGTCGAGGTCGGCGGCGACGTGGCTGTAGAGCTTTTTCTCTTCTTCGCCCGCCGGCAGCTCGGCATACGCGGCCAGTTCGTCGCGCGCGGCCTTGGCGGTGGTGTCCATGCGCTTGTTGTAATCGGCCACCTTGTCGGGCTGGTCGAGCATGCTCAGCTGCGCCAGCTCATACGTACGGAATTCGCCGAGCAGGGAGCGCACTTCACCCAGGTGTTCCACCGAGGGAATATCGTTGCTGGCCATGGCACCCAACTGGGCATTGGCTCCATTGAGACGCACCAGGGCAAACACGCCCAGCGCAACGGTCATCAGGGTAGTGAGGGCAAACCCGACCGCGAGCTTGCGGGCGATGGGCAGATCGTAGAACCACTTCATACTGTGAACTCCGGACAAGGCGGGGCGCGCAGCTGTGGGGGCGCTGGGCGAGGGGCATGGACGCAGGTGGAACGCGGAACATGGCAGTGTTCCTTCACCATCACTCCGTTTAGCGGCCTCTTCACGCGCGGACTTTAGTGTTCCGCATCACGTTTTTTCTGTGATGTCTGTCGGGGGGGCGCGAACAGCGGCGATTGCAATCACTACGTAGAGCCGGGCTTGCCCGGCTGCTGTTGGATTCAGGCGAACAGCCGGTGGTCATCGGTTCTCTGGGTTGGCGGCTCGGGACGGGCGTTCCGGGGGACGCCGCAAGTACGTCCTTGTAGGCTCAGTCGCCGCATCCATGCGGCTCATGCCCCCTCCAGCCCATCCCGAGCCGCCATCGAAAGATGATCGGTGGCCATGGCAAATGCCAGATCAACGGCGGTTACGTGCTTTTGATCTTCCATGGCCACCGGCCAACTGTCTGGGGCGTGCCGGGGTGGGTTTGCGGGACCGTCAAAAACATGGATGTTTTTGACGAGCCTACATGGACGTATTCACGGCGTGTCCCGCAAACCCACCCCGGTACGCCAAAGCACGGAAACCGATGACCATCGGCTTTTAGAGCAGACAACAAAAACCCCGCGATGCGGGGCTTTTGCTCTTGCTCTCAGCGATCAACCAGCAGAAGTTACGCCGCCTGCGGTACCCGCAGCGAGCGCACCAGACCGCCGATGTCGACGATGAGAGCGACGCGGCCGTCGCCGAGGATGGTGGCACCGGAGACACCGCTGATGCGGCGGTAGTTGTTCTCGATGTTCTTCACCACGACCTGCTGCTGGCCGACCAGTTCGTCCACTTCCAGCGCGATCTTCTGGCCGTCGCCTTCCACCACCACTACCAGCGAGTCGTCGCTGGCGCGGTGGCCGTAGCCGTAGTATTCGCTCAGCGAGAGAATCGGCAGGTACTCGCCGCGGACGCGCAGCACGCGGCCTTCGCCGGCCATTGTGCGGACGTCTTCGGCCTGCGGCTGCAGTGCTTCCAGCACGTAGGCCAGCGGCAGGATCAGGGTTTCGCCCGCCACCGAGACGGTCATGCCGTCCAGGATCGCCAGGGTCAGCGGCAGGCGGATCAGGGTGCGGGTGCCCGCGCCCAGGCTGCTTTCAATCTGGACTTCGCCGCCCAGCGCCTGGATGTTGCGGCGGACCACGTCCATGCCCACGCCACGACCGGAGAGATCGGTGACCGCATCGGCAGTGGAGAAACCCGGCTGGAAGATCAGATCCCAGACCTGGCTGTCGGTCGGATTCTCCGGCACGCTCAGGCCGCGTTCCTGGGCCTTGGCCAGGATCTTCTCGCGGTTCAGGCCGCGACCATCGTCGCTGACCTCAATGACGATGTGACCGCCCTGGTGCGAAGCGGCCAGGGTGATGGTGCCGGTTTCGTCCTTGCCTGCGCCCTTGCGGACATCCGGCATTTCCAGGCCGTGGTCGATCGAGTTGCGGACCAGGTGGACGAGCGGATCGGCGATCTTTTCGATCAGACCCTTGTCCAGTTCGGTGCCTTCGCCGACGGTGCGCAGGCGGACCTGCTTGCCCAGACGGCTGGACAGGTCGCGGACCAGGCGCGGGAAGCGGCGGAACACCGCGTCCACCGGCAGCATGCGCACGCCGATGACCGCTTCCTGCAGGTCGCGGGTGTTGCGTTCCAGCAGGTCCAGGCCGGCAAACAGCTGTTCGGCGTGGACCGGATCGAGTGCGTGCGAGACCTGCTTCAGCATGGCCTGGGTGATGACCAGTTCGCCGACCAGGTTGATCAGGGCATCGACCTTTTCCACCGCGACGCGGATCGAGGTTTCTGCTTCGTGTGCGGCCGCCGGTGCAGCGGCTCCTGCGGCGGGTGCAGCGGCGGCGGGAGCCACGGCGGCGGCAACGGGTGCGGCCG
>NZ_DAMDFR010000110.1:0-7903 GCF_032103445.1 Stenotrophomonas sp. | reverse complement strand
AGCCGCCGGCGGTGCAGATCGACGACGCCGGCGTAGCCCAGGCCCGCCGCGACGCGGCCAAGGCGTTCGAGAGCGGGCGGCTGTACGAGGACGCCACCGCGGCGCTGCCGATCTGGTTGGCGCTGCTGGAGCGCGACCCGAAGGACCGCCAGGCGCAGGCCGGCATCAAACGGGCCAAGGAGCAACTGCTGGACGAGATTGCCGCGCTGCTGGTGCGTCCGTTGCGGCAGCGCGAGGCGGTGGCCAAGGCCGGCGAGATGGGGCTGGTGCTGCTCACCCTGGACCCGGAAGACCCGCGCGTGCGCGCGCTGCAGTCGCGGGTGGAACTGGCGCAGCGGGTGATTGCCTACAACCGTGCCGGTGAAGAGGACCTGCGCAACGACCGGATCGGCGAGGACGGCGACGGGGCGCTGCCGAACTTCCGAGAAGCGCTGACGCTGGCCCCGGACAACGAACGCGCCCGCCAGGGGCTGGCAGCGTCGGAAAGCGCGCTGATCCGCCGCGCCGAAAACGCCGCACGGGGCGCCGACTTCACCGGGGCCGGCGTGTGGCTGGCCGAAGCGGCGAAAGTGCGCGACTCGGCCCCGACCATCAATGACGCCTTCGAACGGGTCGAGCAGATCCGCGCGGACACCCTGGTACGCCTGCGTGATGAAGGCCTGCGCGACCTGACCAGCGCGCAGGGGCTCAAACCCGCACGACAGAAGCTGGAAGACGCACTGCGCATCGCCATGCCCGGCGACCCGGTGGTGGCCCAGCTGCGCGAGCGCATCGAGCTGGTCACCCATTACGGCAGCTTCCGCCCGGGCCAGGTGTTCAGCGATGCCTTGCGGGATGGTGGCCGTGGCCCGCAGATGATCGTGGTGCCCCACGGCGGCTTCCAGATGGGGGCCGCCGAAGGCGAGATCGGGGCCAGCGACGCGGAGAAACCCGCGCACTACGTCCGCTTCGACCGTGGCTTCGCGATGGCCATGACCGAGGTCACTGTCGCTGACTTCCGCCGCTACGTGCAGGCCAGCAAGGCGCGCCCGCGTGCCACCCGCCGTGGGCATTCCACCGTGTACGACGAGCGCAGCGGCAACTTCATGCTGCGCAGCGGGGTGGACTGGCAGTCCGGCTACGATGGCAGCCTGGCCATGGCCAATGCGCCGGTCATGCACGTCAGCGTGCGCGACGCCGAGCACTACGCCATGTGGCTGTCCGAGCAGACCGGCCGCTACTATCGGCTGCCCAGCGAAGCCGAATTCGAATATGCCCTGCGCGCCGGTACCAGCGGGCGCTACCCCTGGGGCGATGAAGGCACGCCGCCCAAGGGCTCGGGCAACTTCACCGGTGGCGACGATGTCTCGCCGTCCGGGCGACGCTGGTTCAATGCCTTCGTCGGCTATGGCGATGGCTGGTGGGGCCCCGCGCCGGTGGGCACGTTCGAGCCCAACGCGTTCGGCCTGCACGACATGGCCGGCAACCTCAGCGAATGGGTGGCCGACTGCTGGCACGCCAGCTACCGGCGTGCCCCGGCCGATGGCGCAGCTTGGTTCAACCCCGGCTGCCGGCAGCGGGTCATCCGTGGCGGCAACTGGGCCAACGCGCCCGAACAGACCCGTGCGGCGTGGCGGCAGTCGCAGGATTCGGATACCACCAACGCGCGGATCGGCTTCCGCCTGGTGCGTGGTATCTGACTTCACACGGCACAGGGGTAGGATGGCCCCAGCGCCGGCCAGGGTGAGCCGGCTTCTTCAGGAACCACGACCATGCGCAGCGATCCGTTTGGGGGGCAGTCGCAGCAACGCGGCCGGCGACCGGGCCTGTTCGGCAACATCCGCTGGTGGGTGCTGCTGGCGTTTGCCGGCTACGCCGCGTACTACTGGTTTTCCAACCGCAGCGTCGACCCGTACACCGGCGAAAGCGTGCTGATCGACAGCTCGCTCGATGCCAGCCAGGAAAAGGCGCTGGGCCTGCAGGCCTACCAGGAGATCCTGGCGCAGGAGCGCCCGCTCGACCCCAACGCGCAGATATCGCAGGACGTGCGCGCGATTGCCGAGCAGCTGATCCGCAAGGTGGATGTGGTGGAAACCGCACTCGCCGAGGAGCACGGGCTGAAACCGGCGCATTTCTCGCGCGATTTCGAGTGGGAAGTGAACGTCATCCAGTCCGACCAGGCCAATGCGTTCTGCCTGCCCGGCGGCAAGATGGCGGTATACACCGGGCTGGTGCCGGTAGCGCGCACGCGCGATGCGATGGCGGTGGTGATGGGGCATGAGATTGCCCACGCCTTGTTGCGGCATGGTGCGCAGCGCATGGCGCAGCAGAAGATGACCCAGATAGGGCAGATGGCCGGCGCGGCCAGCGGCATGGATGCGTCACAGCAGCAGATGGTGATGTCCGCGCTGGGCTATGGGTATCTGTTGCCGTATGCGCGCAGCCATGAAACGCAGGCGGACGAGGTGGGGCTGATGCTGGCGGCGGCGGCCTGTTTTGATCCGCGCGAGGCGGTGCCGTTGTGGGAGCGCATGGGTCAGGCCAGTGGCGGGCAGGCCCCGCCGGAGTTTTCGTCCACGCATCCCAATCCCGGCACGCGGATCCAGAATCTGCAGGCGTTGATGCCGAAGGCGATGGAGTATCGGGCGCGGTTCTGTGAGACCGCAGGCGGAGGGTAAGCCGGCGGTGAAACGTTCCGTTGGACACGCATGGCGTGTCCCTACGCCCGTCATCGCCCGCCCCCATCATCGCCCGACCAACCCCGTCATCGATCGACCAACCCCGTCATCGATCGACCAACCCCGTCATCGATCGACCAACGCAGCGTAGTGACACGCCATGCGTGTCAACGCCATGCCGAACGCAGTCGCGATCACGCCATGCGTGTCAACGCCATGCCGAACGCAGTCGCGATCACGCCATGCGTGTCATTCGCGATCCTTGACCACCACTGAAATCACGCCGTCCTTCACCCGCGCCGTCAACGCATCCCCCGGCGCAACATCCAACGGCGACCGCACCAGCCTTCCATCGTCTTCACGCGTCAGAATCGAATACCCACGGCTCACCGTCGCCAGCGGACTCACCGCTTCCATCGACCGCGCCAACCCACGCAACCGCAGCTGATCACGCTGCAACTGCCGCGCCATCGCCGCCTCCACCCGCGGCTGCAACCGCGCCAGCCGCTCACGCAGCGCTTCCAGTCGCCGCTGCGGTGCATTGTTGCGCAGCACGATGTCGGCATGCCGCAGCCGCGCACGTCGACGTTCCAGCTGCTGCTGCCACACTGCGGCCAGCCGTCGCGCCAGATCCTGCTGCCGGCGCTGCAACAACTGCAGCCGGTTCTGCGGGCTCTGTGCGTTCAAGCGCAGCAACGCACGGTCAGCGCGCTGCGTGGCCTGGCTCATTGCATGGCGCTGCAGCTGCACCATCCGCGCCGCATCCCGGCGCAGCCGCAGCAGCAGGTCGCGCTGGTCCGGCACCAGCAGCTCGGCCGCCACCGAAGGCGTGGGCGCACGCAGGTCGGCCGCAAAGTCGGACAGACTGAAGTCGGTCTCATGCCCGACCGCCGACACTACCGGCGTCTGGCTGGCCGCAATCGCGCGCGCCAGCTGTTCGTCATTGAAAGCCCACAGGTCTTCCAGCGAACCGCCGCCACGGGTGACCAGAATCACGTCATAGCGCGCGCTGGCGTCGGCCGCGCGCAGCAGTGCGGTGATCTGCGCCGCCGCACTGTCGCCCTGCACCAGGCTGGGCAGCAGGTCCACTTCCAGCAGCGGGAAACGGCGGGCCAGCACGCTCAGCACGTCGCGTACCGCCGCGCCGGTGGGTGAGGTGATCACCGCCAGCCGCTGCACGTGGGCGGGCAGGGGGCGCTTGCGCTCCGGCGCGAACAGGCCTTCTGCTTCCAGCCTCGCCTTGAGCTGCTCATACGCGCGGCGCAAGGCACCTTCGCCGGCTTCCTCCATGTGGTCGAGCACCATCTGGTACTCGCCGCGTGCGTCGTACAGGGTCAGCCGGCCACGCGCCAGCACGCGCATGCCTTCGCGCGGCACGAACTTCAGCCACTGGCTCTTGGGCTTGAACAGCGCCGCGCGGATCTGCGCGCGTGCGTCTTTCAGGGTGAAGTACATGTGCCCGGAGGCCGGGCGGGTCACGTTGCCCAGTTCGGCTTCCACCCACACCGAGGGAAAGCTGCCTTCCAGCAGGTCACGGGCAAGCGCGTTGAGCTGGCTGGGGGTGAGAATCTGTGCAGTGCGTTCCATGCCGGTCATGTTCGCACGTTGTGCCGGTGCAGTGCCCATTGCACGTGCTCGCGCACTACGTCGGACGGGTGATCCACGCGTGACTGCAATGCCGCCAGCGTGTCGGCGGTGCCCGGCGCATTGCCCAGCGCTACCGCGATGTTGCGCAGCCAGCGCTCGTGGCCGCTGCGACGGATCGGGCTGCCTTCGGTACGGCGCAGGAACTCGTCTTCTTCCCAGGCGAACAGCTGCGCCAGCGACGCGGTGTCGAGCTGGTTGCGCGCGCGGAAGTCAGCTTCGTCGGTGCGCTTGGCAAACTTGTTCCAGGGGCAGATCAGCTGGCAGTCATCGCAGCCGTAGATGCGGTTGCCGATCAGCGGACGCAGGTCTTCAGGAATGGAGCCATCGTGTTCAATGGTCAGGTAGGAAATGCAGCGCCGCGCATCCAGCCGCTGCGGCGCAATGATCGCCTGGGTCGGGCAGATGTCGATGCAGCGCGTGCAGCTGCCGCAGTGCGCGCTGGCCGGCGCATCCACCGGCAGCGGCAGGTCGATGTAGATCTCACCAATGAAGAACCAGGAACCGCCCTGCTTGTCGATCAGGCAGGTGTGCTTGCCGATCCAGCCCAGCCCGGCATTGCGCGCCAGTGCCCGTTCCAGCACCGGAGCCGAATCCACGAACACGCGGTAGCCGAACGCGCCGATCTCGGCGGCCAGCGCGTCGGCCAGCTTCTGCAGGCGATTGCGCATCAGCTTGTGGTAATCACGGCCCAGCGCATAACGCGCCACATAGGCACGCTCGCCGTCATTCAAGGCGGCCCAGGCGTTGGTGTCGTCCTTGTGGCTGTAGTCCATGCCTACCGAAATGACCCGCACCGTACCCGGCAGCAGCTCGGCCGGGCGCGCACGCAGGGTGCCGTGGCGCGCCATCCAGTCCATGGTGCCGTACAGGCCCTTGCCCAGCCAGTCGGCCAGGTGCGCCTCGTCCTCACCCAGCTCGATGCCGGCAATGCCGCAGCGCTGGAAGCCGTGCTCCCGCGCCAGCGCCCGCACGCGCTCGGTGGCACGGGCCAGGTGGACGGGGGCGGGCAGGGGCACGGCGGACATGGCGACAAGTATAGAATCCCGGCATGTCCGAGCTTGCTGAACTGTTCGATGTGGCCGCCGCGCGCCAGCTGGATGCCCAGGCCAGCGCGGCGCTGGGCGACGCCGGTGCGTCGCTGATGGAGCAGGCCGGCACCGCCGCCTGGCAGTGCCTGCTGCAGCGTTGGCCGCAGGCACAGCGCCTGTGCGTGGTGGTGGGCTCCGGCAACAACGGGGGCGACGGCCTGGTGCTGGCGCGGTTGGCGCTGCAGGCCGGGCGCAGCGTTCAGGTACTGCGCCTGGCCGACGAGGGTGCGCCAAGCGCATTGTCGCAGCGCATGCGTGCCCAGTACGCGGCCGTGGGTGGCACCGTCGCAGTGTTCGAAGATGCACTGCCGTCCGCCGATGTGATCGTGGACGCGCTGTTCGGCATCGGCCTGAACCGCGCGCCCGCAGGCGAGGCCGAACGGGTCATCACCGCGATGAATCACGCCACCGCACCGGTGCTGGCACTGGATGTACCCAGCGGCGTGGATGCGCAGACCGGCCAGGTGCCGGGTGTGGCGGTGCGTGCCACCTGCACGCTGCAGTTCATCGTGGCGCACCAGGGCCTGTACACCGGCACTGCGCTGGAACACACCGGTGAACGCCAGCTGGCGGAACTGACACTGCCCGCGGCAGAGGCCAGCGTCGCGCCCAGCGCCGAGCGCTGGCAGGCGAACCGGCTGCCGGCGCTGCTGCCGCCGCGGCGTGCCAACACTCATAAAGGCGAATCCGGCCACGTGCTGTGCGTGGGCGGCAATCTGGGCAGTGGCGGGGCGGTGATGCTGGCCGCCGAAGCCGCGCTGCGGGCTGGGGCCGGCCTGGTCAGCGTGGCGACCCAGCCACCACACGTAGGTCCGTTGCTGACGCGACTGCCGGAAGCCATGGCGCACGCCGTGCAGGACAGCGCCGAGCTGCAGCGCCTGCTGCCGCGCGCCAAGGTGATCGCGATCGGCCCGGGACTGGGCCAGGACGACTGGGCGCGCGAATGCTGGCGGCTGGCGCGCGTGAGTGGTCTGCCGCTGGTGGTCGATGCCGATGCGCTGAACCTGCTGGCAGCGGCTCCCCTGCCCATGCCGGATGCGGTGTTGACCCCGCATCCGGGCGAAGCCGCGCGCCTGCTGGGGGTGACCACCGCGCAGGTGCAGGCGGACCGTTTCATTGCTGCGCAACATCTGGCCGAGCGCTTTGATGCCGTGGTGGTGCTGAAAGGGGCGGGTACCGTGGTGGCCGCGCCACACGCCCGGCCGCGGGTGATCGCCGCCGGCAATCCCGGCATGGCGGTCGGTGGCATGGGCGACCTGCTCACCGGCATCATTGCCGCCCTGCGTGCGCAGGGACTGGGCGCGTTCGATGCGGCCAGTGCGGGTGCGCTGCTGCACGGGCTGGCCGGTGATGACGCCGCCGTCGATGGCCAGCGTGGCCTGCTTCCTACTGATCTGCTGGTGCCGCTGCGCCGCCGGCTCAACCCTGAACTGTGAGCGTGATGACTGACTTCTTCCTGGCCACGGCCGACGACACCGACCGCCTGGGCGCACAACTGGCAGCGACCCGGCCGCCGCAGGCGGTGATGCAACTGCGCGGCGACCTCGGCGCGGGCAAGTCAACCCTGGCCCGCGCGCTGCTGCGCGCGCTGGGCGTGCAGGGCGCGATCCGCAGCCCCACCTACACGCTGGTGGAGCGCTATCCGCTGGCCGACGGCAGCGAAGCCTGGCACCTGGATCTGTACCGGATCGGCCAGGCCGACGAACTGGAGTTCCTGGGCCTGGACGAGGGCAGTGCGTCGCTGTGGCTGGTGGAATGGCCCGAGCGCGGTGCCGGGGCACTGCCGCCGACCGACCTGATCGTGGCGCTGGAGATCGACGGCAACGGGCGCCGGGCCAGTCTCACCAGCGTGAGCGACGCCGGTGCTGAATGGGTTCAGCGGCTGCGTGAAGGAGGCGACTTGCGCCTCCTTTCTGCCGGCTGACAGGAGGAAATACCCCCAGGTTACGGATTATTAAGGAAAAAGGAGTTGCTTTTCATTCAGCGCGGTGATTGAATCCCCATCCATGCCAATGGGGAAATCGCTCACCGCCATCGTTGCAGCCGTCGGACTCTGTCTGGCGAGCGCGGCTGCGTGGGCCGGTGAAGTCCGCCAGGTGGCCCTGCAGACCGGTGCCACCGGCACCCGCGCCGAAATCGCGCTGGCCGGCAGTGGCGGTTACAAGACCCTTTCGTTGTCCGGCCCGAACCGTCTGGTCGTGGATTTCCCGGACTCCAGCGCCATCCGCAACCTCAAGCTGCCCACGCCCACCGGCGTGGTCACCGCCGTGCGCACCGGTCAGCCGGTGCCGGGCACGTTCCGGGTGGTGTTCGATCTGGCCGAATCGGTCGCACCGTTCAAGCCGCAGATGCTCAAGCAGGGCGACGAATCCCGCCTCGTGATCGAGTGGCCGGGCGATGCGCCGTCCAGCGTGGCAGCTGCACCGGCCGCCAAGCCGCCGGTCACCCCTGCCGCGCCTACGCCTGTTGCGGCCACGCCGGTTGCGACAGCACAGGCGGCGGGCCCGACGC
>NZ_DAMDFR010000109.1:0-8249 GCF_032103445.1 Stenotrophomonas sp. | reverse complement strand
CGTTGGCGCTGGGCACGCTGCCGGCCGGACCGGGCACGGTGCCCTGGGTCTGGGTGGCCACCGGGGTGGTCGGAGCCGGCGCGGCCTTGTCGCGGCCCCACTCCATCCACAGCAGAACGGCCACCATCAGCCAGGCAACAATCAGGAAAACGCGGGTCTGGTTCATCAGCGTGGAGGCTCTGCTGGACCGGCATCAGGTGCCGGTTCGGACAAGGAAGGGGCAATGCCCCCGGGCGGCGGCATTGTGCCGTCCGCGCCCGGCATCGGCAATGCGCCAAGGCGGCGCAGCAGGCGTTCAAAGGCCTGGCGGAGGGTAGCGTTGCTGGCCGTACGGGCGGCGGCGCGCGCCACGACGACGTAGTCGCCGGATTTCAGGCACGGGCGCAGGTGGCGTGTGGCATCGCGCAGCACACGCTTGATCCGGTTGCGACCCACGGCATGGGGGTCGACTTTGCGCGACACCGCCAGACCCAGCCGGGCGGGCTTGTCGCCTTGGCACCAGTGGAGGGTCATGAGGGGGTCGGACACACGGCGGGCGCCGTTGAAAACCGTTGTATATTCGGCACGCGTACGAACCCGCGCAGAGCGAGGAAATCGCTTGCGCGGGTCGGAACTGCTCACAGTCAGGATTGCGTCTGCCGCAGAGTGCGGCATTGCAATCAAGCGCTCAGGACTTTGCGGCCCTTGGCGCGGCGACGCGACAGAATCTTGCGGCCGTCAGCGGTCTTCATACGGGCACGGAAGCCATGGTCGCGCTTACGCTTGAGGTTGCTGGGTTGGAAAGTGCGCTTGGTGGCCATGCTGGGCCTCTGTAAGAAGGGGACGGAAAGAACCGGAAATTCTATAGACCTGGTTGGGGTCGCGTCAAGTCCATGTCACTACGGGATTTCACCGGCCTGTGCAATAGCTGTGGATGTTTTTGTGAATAAGTGTGGGACAAGCATTCCCGGACCTGCCCGTCAGTGGTAGTCTGCGCCATCCATTTCTTCCCCTTCCGGCCTGTGGCGCGGCGGCTTCGTGCGCCCATCCACAGGCCCCAGACGAAAATTGCCGATGGATGCGTGGTCCAAATCTCTCGAACGTCTAGAAGCGGAGTTTCCGCCTGAAGATGTTCACACCTGGTTGAAGCCGCTGCAGGCAGACGTGCGCCCGGACAGCCTGGTGCTGTACGCGCCGAACCAGTTCATCGTCGACCAGGTGCGGGAGCTGTATCTGGCCCGGATCCGCGAACTGATGGACCATTTCGCCGGTTACCGCGAGGTATTTCTTGAAATCGGCTCGCGTCCGCGCCCGGTAGAGGCGCAGATTGCGCCGGTTGCGACGCCCGCAGCCCAGGCAGCGGCCGAACCGATGGTGCCGTTTGCCGGCAACCTTGATTCGCACTACACCTTCGCCAACTTCGTCGAAGGCCGCAGCAACCAGCTGGGTCTGGCTGCCGCGTTCCAGGCGGCGCAGAAGCCGGGCGACCGCGCGCACAACCCGCTGCTGCTGTACGGGGGCACCGGCCTGGGCAAGACCCACCTGATGTTCGCCGCCGGCAATGCCATGCGCCAGGCCAACCCGGGCGCCAAGGTGCTGTACCTGCGTTCGGAGCAGTTCTTCAGCGCCATGATCCGGGCGCTGCAGGAAAAGACCATGGACCAGTTCAAGCGCCAGTTCCAGCAGGTGGACGCGCTGCTGATCGATGACATCCAGTTCTTCGCCGGCAAGGACCGCACCCAGGAAGAGTTCTTCCACACCTTCAACGCTCTGTTCGACGGCAAGCAGCAGATCATTCTGACCTGCGACCGTTACCCGCGCGAAGTGGAAGGGCTGGAAGCGCGGCTGAAGTCGCGCCTGGCCTGGGGCCTGTCCGTGGCGATCGAGCCGCCCGACTTCGAGACCCGTGCTGCAATCGTGCTGGCCAAAGCCCGCGAGCGCGGTGCCGAGATTCCCGACGATGTGGCGTTTCTGATTGCCAAGAAGATGCGCTCCAACGTGCGCGACCTGGAAGGTGCGCTCAATACCCTGACCGCCCGCGCCAACTTCACCGGCCGCGCGATCACCACTGACTTCGCCCAGGAAACCCTGCGCGACCTGCTGCGTGCCCAGCAGCAGGCGATCAGCATTCCCAACATCCAGAAAACCGTGGCCGACTACTACGGGCTGCAGATCAAGGATCTGCTGTCCAAGCGCCGGACCCGGTCGCTGGCCCGTCCCCGCCAGGTAGCCATGGCCCTGACCAAGGAGCTGACCGAGCACAGCCTGCCCGAGATTGGCGATGCGTTTGCCGGTCGCGACCACACCACGGTGCTGCATGCCTGCCGGCAGATCCGCACCCTGATGGAGACCGACGGCAAGCTGCGTGAGGACTGGGACAAGCTGATCCGGAAGTTGAGCGAATGATGCAGGAGCCAGATCTTCTCGTCACCGCATAAAACGGTGCAGAATCCGGTAGCAAGCGCGGGACAGCATGTGGATAAAACGGCTGGAAATTTTCAGCGTAAAGTTATCCACAGCATTCCCCACCCCTTGGGGGCTGGTAATACAGAGGGTTTCGAGGCCGTAAAAGCCTTTATTTTCAAAGACTTGACTGTGTTTTCCAGCAAATCTGGCTCTACCAGCACCACCAAGCTTTTGATTTATTCCACATTTTTTTAAAGCATAGGGGCACGGAACCACATGCGTTTCACACTGCATCGCGAAGCCTTTCTCAAGCCGTTGGCACAAGTCGTCAACGTGGTCGAACGCCGCCAGACCCTGCCGGTTCTGGCCAATTTCCTGGTACAGGTGAACAAGGGTCAGCTGTCGCTGACCGGCACCGACCTGGAAGTGGAGATGGTGTCGCGGATCGCGGTTGAAGACGCCGAAGACGGCGAAACCACCATTCCGGCGCGTAAGCTGTTCGAGATCATCCGCGCCCTGCCCGACGGCAGCCGGATCACCGTCTCGCAGAGCGGTGACAAGATCACCGTGCAGGCCGGTCGCAGCCGCTTCACGCTGGCAACGCTGCCCGCCAACGACTTCCCGTCGGTGGACGAAGTGGAGGCCACCGAGCGCGTCGCCATCGGCGAAGCCACCCTGAAGGAACTGATCGAGCGCACCGCGTTCGCCATGGCCCAGCAGGACGTGCGCTACTACCTCAACGGCCTGCTGTTTGACCTGCGCGGTGATGCACTGCGCACCGTCGCCACGGATGGTCACCGCCTGGCGCTGTGCGAAACCGACCTGGAAAAGGCCAGCGGCGCCAAGCGCCAGATCATCGTGCCGCGCAAGGGCGTGACCGAACTGCAGCGTCTGCTGGAAAGCGGTGATCGTGAGATCGAGCTGGAAGTGGGCCGCAGCCACGTGCGCGTGAAGCGCGACGATGTGACGTTTACCTCCAAGCTGATCGACGGCCGCTTCCCGGATTACGAAGCGGTGATTCCGATTGGCGCCGACCGCGAAGTGAAGGTCGACCGTGAAGCTCTGCGCGCCTCGCTGCAGCGTGCTGCGATTCTGTCGAACGAGAAGTACCGTGGCATCCGCGTGGAAGTGTCGCCGGGCAATCTGAAGATCAGCGCGCATAACCCGGAACAGGAAGAAGCCCAGGAAGAGATCGAGGCCGACACCACCGTCAGCGATCTGGCCATTGGCTTCAACGTGAACTACCTGCTGGACGCCCTGTCGGCGCTGCGCGACGAGCACGTGGTCATCCAGCTGCGCGATTCGAACTCCTCGGCGCTGGTGCGTGAAGCCAGCAGCGAGAAGTCGCGCCACGTTGTGATGCCGCTGCGTCTCTGACCTGCGTCATGCCAGGTTCCACGTGGAACCAAGCGAAGCGAAATCAGAAACCCGGCTCAACGCCGGGTTTCTTTTTGCATGTTCCACGTGGAGCATCATTTCAAACTCGCTTGGACACCGCGGAATCGGATACCCGTAGAGCCACGCCCTGCGTGGCTGCTCTTCGCGTGGTCTGTTCCCACTTTGCGATCTTCTACAACCGAGATGGTCGCCCAGCTGCCCGTCCCAAGCTTTAAATCTGTATATAAATCTAAAGCTATGTGGTGATGGTAGAGTCAGATTTGGTTGAAAACTACCTTATCTAATTGAATATGAAGGGAAATATAGGGGTGAAACCCCCTGTAAAAAGGCCCTTGGGGGTGGGGGTGAAGCTGTGGATATGTTTTCTGCCCTGAAATGAGGCCTTTTTTATCCACAACCTGCCCCATGCTTGCGAAGAGCTCATACCGAGGGGCTGTGGACAACCGGCGCCCGCGTGGATCGTGGTGTGGAACCAAGCCCGCAGGGGCTTCCGTAAAACCCGCGAATTCTTTGAAATCTGCTGGGCAGAGACCCAGAGGCTTCTCCAGATTTCAAAGAATTTGAGGCGTCGCGGCCGATAGCAGACGCGCATGGCGCGTTACCACGGGAGTCGGTGGCAATGCAGTAAGCTGGTCGACTGATCCCCTGCACCCTTCGCATGTACATCCGCCGGCTCTCCCTGCACAACGTCCGCCGTTTCGACCACGTGGAACTGGCTCCGCAACCCGGCATCAACCTGATTACCGGCGACAACGGTGCCGGGAAGACCAGCGTGCTGGAGGCTTTGCACCTGATGGCCTATGGCCGCAGCTTCCGCGGCCGCGTCCGCGATGGCCTGGTGCGCCAGGGCCGGGAAGCCGTGGACGTATTTGTCGAGTGGGAGGAGCAGCGATCGGGTGCCGAGCAGGCCACGCGACGCAAGGCCGGGCTGCACCACACCGGCCAGGACTGGAAAGGACGCCTGGACGGCGAGGACGTCGCGCAGCTCGGCAACCTGTGTGCCGCGCTGGCCGTGGTGACCTTCGAGCCCGGCAGCCATGCCCTGGTCAGTGGCGGGGGCGAACCCCGGCGCCGGTTCCTCGATTGGGGATTGTTCCACGTGGAACCAGACTTTCTTGCGCATTGGCGCCGCTACTCCCGGGCACTCAAGCAGCGCAATGCCCTGCTCAAACAGGGGGGCCATGCGCAGGCCCTGGATGCGTGGGACCGCGAGCTCGCTGAGGCCGGTGAGCCTTTGACAGCACGCCGTCAGCAGTACCTGGAGCGTCTGCAGGACCGAACTGTGGAACTGGCACAGCATCTCGCTCCGAATCTGCAGATCCAGTCGCTCACCCTGAGCCCGGGTTGGCGAAAGCACGAACTTCCGCTGGCCGATGCGCTGCTGCTGGCCCGCGATCGCGATCGGCAACAGGGCTACACCTCCGTTGGCCCACATCGCGCCGACTGGAGCGTGGGCTTTGCCGAGATTCCGGGACGTGATGCGCTCTCCCGCGGGCAGGCCAAGCTCACGGCCCTCACCTGCCTGCTGGCACAGGCCGAGGACTATGCCGAGCAGCGCGGCGAATGGCCGGTGATCGCACTGGATGACCTCGCCTCGGAGCTGGATCGTACACATCAGGGCCGGGTACTGGAGCGGCTGCGCACCGGACCGGCGCAGATCTTCATCACCGCCACCGAAACCCCGGCGGCCTTGGCCGACGCCACTCACATCACTCGGTTCCACGTGGAACATGGTCAGCTGAACCCCATATCCGGCGGTGTGCCATAGTGCCAACGGGGGCCACCCTGCCCGGCTGGTATAATTTCCCCCTGCAATCCCTTATTCCTCGGAGCCCCGCCCTGGCGGTGCCCGACCTGCGGAGCCTACGGCAAGCGCAATGACTGACGAACAGAACACCCCGGCAAACAACGGCAATTACGACGCCAACAGCATCACCGCCCTGGAAGGCCTGGAAGCGGTGCGCAAGCGTCCCGGCATGTACATCGGTGACGTGCATGACGGCACCGGTCTGCACCACATGGTGTTCGAGGTGGTCGACAACTCCATCGACGAAGCCCTCGCCGGCCACGCCGACTACGTTGCGGTCACCATCCATGCCGACGGTTCGGTGTCTGTATCCGACAACGGTCGCGGCATTCCCACCGGCAAACACGCGCAGATGAGCGCCAAGCTCGGCCGCGAAGTGTCTGCAGCCGAAGTGGTCATGACCGTGCTGCACGCCGGCGGCAAGTTCGACGACAACAGCTACAAGGTTTCCGGCGGCCTGCACGGCGTGGGCGTCAGCGTGGTCAACGCCCTGTCCGAGAAGCTCACCCTGGACATCTTCCAGGGCGGTTTCCACTACCACCAGGAATACAGCAACGGTGCCGCGGTCAGCCCGCTGGCCCAGGTGGAAGCCAGCAGCAAGCGCGGCACCACCCTGCGCTTCTGGCCGTCGGTGGTCGCGTTCCACGGCAACACCGAGTTCCACTACGACATCCTGGCGCGCCGCCTGCGCGAACTTTCGTTCCTCAACTCCGGGGTCAAGATCGTTCTGCAGGATGAGCGCGGCGAAGGCCGTCGCGATGACTTCCATTACGAAGGCGGCATCCGCAGCTTCGTGGAGCATCTGGCCCAGCTGAAGACCCCGCTGCACCCGAACGTCATTTCGGTCACCGGCGAGCACAACGGCATCACCGTGGAAGTGGCGCTGCAGTGGACCGACTCCTACCAGGAGACGATGTACTGCTTCACCAACAACATTCCGCAGAAGGACGGCGGTACCCACCTTGCCGGCTTCCGTGGCGCGCTCACCCGCGTGCTCAACAACTACATTGAACAGAACGGCATCGCCAAGCAGGCCAAGATCAACCTGACCGGCGACGACATGCGCGAAGGCATGATCGCGGTGCTGTCGGTGAAGGTGCCTGACCCCAGCTTCTCCAGCCAGACCAAGGAAAAGCTGGTCAGCTCGGATGTGCGCCCGGCCGTTGAAAACGCGTTCGGCGCGCGCCTGGAAGAGTTCCTGCAGGAAAACCCGAACGAAGCCAAGGCCATTGCCGGCAAGATCGTCGACGCCGCCCGCGCCCGCGAAGCCGCGCGCAAGGCCCGTGACCTGACCCGCCGCAAGGGCGCGCTGGACATCGCCGGCCTGCCCGGCAAGCTGGCCGACTGCCAGGAAAAAGATCCGGCGCTGTCCGAACTGTTCATCGTCGAGGGTGACTCCGCAGGTGGCTCGGCCAAGCAGGGCCGCAACCGCAAGAACCAGGCGGTGCTGCCGCTGCGCGGCAAGATCCTCAACGTGGAACGCGCCCGCTTCGACCGCATGCTCGCGTCCGATCAGGTGGGCACGCTGATCACCGCGCTGGGTACCGGCATCGGCCGCGACGAGTACAACCCGGACAAGCTGCGTTACCACCGCATCATCATCATGACCGACGCCGACGTCGACGGTGCCCACATCCGCACCCTGCTGCTGACCTTCTTCTACCGGCAGATGCCGGAGCTGATCGAGCGTGGCCACGTCTACATCGGCCTGCCGCCGCTGTACAAGATCAAGCAGGGCAAGCAGGAGCTGTACCTGAAGGACGACCCGGCGCTGGACGCCTATCTGGCCAGCAGTGCAGTGGAAAACGCCGGCCTGATTCCGGCCGAGAACGAACCGGCCATCGAAGGCGTCAACCTCGAAAAGCTGCTGCTCGCCTACGCCTCGGCGCAGGAAGCGATCGACCGCAACGCGCACCGCTATGACCGTCAGGTGCTCGAAGCGCTGGTCGACTTCACCCCGATGGACCTGGAGCACCTGCGCAAGGCTGGCGATGACGAAGGCCTGTCCGCACTGGCCAAGCGTCTCAACCAGGGCAGCCTGGGTGCACCGCGCTTCGTCCTGGAACTGCAGGAACCCACTGAGCAACGTCCGGCCGCCGTGCTGGTCACGCGCCGCCACATGGGCGAGGAACTGATCCAGGTGCTGCCGCTGGCGGCATTTGAAACCGGTGAGCTGCGTGCGCTGCACCAGGCCTCGCTGCTGCTGCATGGTCTGGTGCGTGCCGGTGCCAAGATCAGCCGCGGTGCCAAGTCGGCAGAGATCGAAAGCTTCGCCCAGGCGCGCAACTGGTTGCTTGAAGAAGCCAAGAAGGGCCGCCAGATCCAGCGCTTCAAGGGCCTGGGTGAAATGAATCCGGAGCAGCTGTGGGACACCACCGTGAACCCGGACACCCGCCGCCTGCTGCAGGTGCGCATTGAAGATGCGGTCGCCGCCGACCAGATCTTCAGCACCCTGATGGGCGACGTGGTGGAGCCGCGCCGCGACTTCATCGAAGACAACGCGCTGCGGGTCTCCAACCTGGATATCTGACACAATCGGTCCAATCCGGTCGGTTGCGTGACGCAACCGGCCGGATTTCACCCTTGCTGCCAGGTATTCGATGTCTGCTACTGCCCCGTCGGCGTCCGCGACGCCTCCGCCGCCGCCCGCCCTGCCGGG
>NZ_DAMDFR010000108.1:0-8289 GCF_032103445.1 Stenotrophomonas sp. | reverse complement strand
CGCCGCGCCGCCGGCCTTGCGCCAGGCACCGGCCGGACCGCGCTCGGGGCCGGTGACGATGCGGCGGGTGGTGGCCGAACGGGCCAGGTAGGGCGTGTAGACCAGGCCGGGCAGGATGCCCTCGTGGGCCAGCAGGATGTTGGCGCGTTCGAGCAGTTCGCCCAGCCGCTCCAGCAGCTGGTGATCGAACACCCGGTACAGCGCCAGCTGGGTTTCCAGCCCCAGCTCGAACTGTTCGCCCAGTTCGCGGGCGATCCGGCACAGCACGTAGGGGCCGAACGGCAGGTCCTCGACGTCGAACTCCGGGCCGGCGGCCAGCACGCCAAAGCGCTGGCCCAACAACTGCAGCGCGCTGGCCGAGCGCTGCGCTTCGCGGCGCGTGATGTCGGCCAGCACGATGTCGCGGTCGATATCGGTGTCGGTGACCAGGGTCAGGGTGGTGGCGGTGACGGCAACGGGCGCGGCCGGCTCATGCCGCACGCGCGGTTCGCGCAGTTTGGCCAGCGCCGTGCCCAGGGCATCCAGGAAGCGCGGCGCGAACTGCGCGTCTACCTCATGCAGGCGGCGCGACTGGGCCAGGATGTCGGCCTGGATCTGGCTGTTGCGCGCGCGTTCGGCGTCGCGGAACAGCTCGCGCTCCAGTTCGACGATGGTCAGCTTCAGCGGGTTGGCCAGGGTCTGCGCGGCCAGCGCATGCAGCGCGGCCAGCAGGCGGCGCACGCGCGGCGGCGCATCGACGCTGGCGAAGCGGCTGGTGTCGGGTGGCAATGGCGGTGCGGACGCAGACATCCGTTGTTGATTCCGGCTCCCCTGTAGAGAACGGAATCTAACGTTTTCGCGGGTTTCCCGCCATAAGGGGCGTCCCGACGCATGGGGTTGCCGGCCAGCGGCCGGCACTACTAGGGCAGGAACAACTCCACCACGTCATTGGTGAACCGCCGCCCCAGCTCGGTGGGCACCGCGCGTTCAGCGTCCAGCGTCATCCAGCCACGTTCGACCGCAGTGCGCAGCGGCTCGGCGATCACCTGCCGGTCCAGCCCGGTGCGCGACTCGAAGTCCTTCAGGGCGAATCCTTCGTGCAGGCGCAGCAGGTTCAGCATGTACTCGAATGGCAGCCGCGCCGAATCAATCACGTCGTCCCCGCCAATCGAGGCGGCCGTGCCGGCAGTGTCCATGTAGGTCTGCGGATGCTTGTGCTTCCAGCGCCGCAGCACGTGCTGTTCGGCCCCGGAGCTGATCTTGCCGTGCGCGCCAGCGCCGATACCCAGGTAATCACCGAATCGCCAGTAATTCAGGTTGTGCGCGCTCTGCCGTCCGGGGCGGGCGTAGGCGCTGACCTCGTACTGGGCATAGCCGGCGTCGGCCAGCATGCGCTGGCAGTGTTCCTGGATGTCCCACGCCGCATCGTCATCGGGAATGCCCTGCGGCGGGCGGGCGAAGAACACCGTATTCGGCTCCAGCGTCAACTGGTAGTGCGAGACATGGGTGGGCTGCAGCGCGAAGGCGCGTTCCAGGTCGTGCTCGGCCTGGGCCAGGGTCTGCTCCGGCAACGCATACATCAGGTCGATGTTGAAGTTGTCGTAGCCGGCGTCCTGGGCCAGCTTCACTGCGCGCTCGGCTTCGCCGCTGTCGTGGATGCGGCCGAGCCGCTTCAGCGCGTCGTCGTTGAAGGTCTGGATGCCGAAGCTGATCCGGTTCACCCCGGCCGCGCGGTAGCGGTCGAAGCGGCCGTGCTCGGCGGTGCCCGGGTTGGTTTCCAGGGTCACTTCCAGATTCGGGGCGAAGCGCAGCCGTGCCGAGGCCGCCTGCAGGAAGCGGTCGATCGCCTCGGGCGGGAACAGGCTGGGGGTGCCGCCGCCGAAGAACACGCTGTTCACCACCCGGCCCCAGACCAGCGGCAGGTCCTGGTCGAGGTCGCGGATCAGCGCGTCGATGTAGGCGTCAAAGGGCAGCTCGCCCTTGCCCGCATGCGAGTTGAAGTCGCAGTACGGGCATTTGCGCACGCACCACGGCAGATGCACATACAAGGACAGCGGCGGTGGCACCAGCGACACGCCATGGTCGTGGTCGCAGTGTTCGCCCGGAAGGTGGCAATGATGGTCAGACATGATTCGGGGTGACGTTCAGACGCGCATGGCGCGTCTCTACAGATGGGTCAACTTCTGCTTCAGGATCTGCAGCGCCTTGGCCCGGTGGCTCATCGCGTTCTTCAGGTCCGGAGCCATTTCCGCAGCGGTCTGCTGCAGCACCGGGTCGAGGAACAGCGGGTTGTAGCCGAAGCCATGGCTGCCGCGCAGCTCATCGAGAATCTCGCCTTCCCAGCTGCCTTCGCAGATCAGCGGCTGCGGGTCGTTGGCATGACGCAGCAGCACGATCACCGCGTAGAAGCGCGCGGTGCGTCGTTCAGCAGGCACATCACGCAGCGCCTCCAGCAGCTTGGCGTTGTTGGCTGCGTCGTTGGTCGGGCTGCCGGCGTAGCGGGCGCTGTACAGGCCCGGGGCTCCGTCCAGTGCATCCACGATCAGGCCGGAGTCGTCGGCCAACGCCGGCAGGCCGGTGCTGGCGCAGGCATGACGCGCCTTGATCAGCGCGTTCTCGACAAAGGTGAGGCCGGTTTCGGGCACGTCGCTGACGCCCAGGTCGCCCTGCGCCACGATCTGCAGCGGCAGGCCGGCCAGCATGGCCTGCAGTTCCTTCAGCTTGCCGGCGTTGCCGCTGGCCAGTACCAGTTTCATTGTTTCGGCTCCAGCAGGTCCCAGGTGTTGCCGTACAGGTCGCGGAACACCGCGACGGTGGCGTAGCTTTCTTCGCGCGGGGCTTCCAGGAACTCGACGCCGGCCGCCTGCATGGCCGCGTGGTCACGCCAGAAGTCGTCGGTGTTCAGGAAGAGCCCGACACGGCCACCGGTCTGGTTGCCGATCCGCGAACGCTGTTCGTCGTTGCTGGCGCGGGCCAGCAGCAGCGCGGCGGCGCTGCCGTCGGTCGGGCCGACCACCACCCAGCGTTTGCTGCCCTGGTCGATGTCCTCCAGCAGGGCAAAGCCCAGCTTGCCCGTGTACCAGGCAATGGCCTCGTCGTAATCGGCCACCACCAGGGTGGTCAGGGCGATCCGGCGGTTCACGGCTGGGCCAGCGCGGCCTGCTGGGCCGCGAGCAGGTCGGTGCAGCCCTTTTCGGCCAGCACCAGCAGGGCATCCAGCTCCTCGCGACGGAAGGCGTGACCTTCGGCCGTGCCCTGCAGTTCGATGAAACCGCCGCCGTCGTTCATCACCACGTTCATGTCGGTGTCGCAGTCGCTGTCTTCGGCGTAATCCAGGTCCAGCACCGGGGTGCCGCGATAGATGCCGACGGAAATGGCCGCGACCGCGCCGAAGATCGGGTTGCGTTTCAGCTCGCCCTTGCTGATCAGGTGATTCACCGCATCCACCAGCGCCACATAGGCACCGGTGATGGCGGCAGTGCGGGTGCCGCCGTCGGCCTGCAGCACGTCGCAGTCCAGGGTGATGGTGCGTTCGCCGAGGGCACGGCGGTCGACGCAGGCGCGCAGCGAGCGGCCGATCAGGCGCTGGATTTCCAGGGTGCGGCCGCCCTGTTTGCCACGCGCGGCTTCACGGTCGTTGCGGGTGTGGGTGGAGCGCGGCAGCATGCCGTATTCGGCCGTGACCCAGCCTTCGCCCTTGCCGCGCAGGAAGCCCGGTACGCGGTTTTCCACGCTGGCGGTGCACAGCACGCGGGTGTCGCCGAAGCTGACCAGTACCGAACCTTCGGCGTGGCGGGTGAAGGCGCGCTCGATGCGCACTTCGCGCAGCTGGTCGGCCTGGCGGCCGCTGGGACGGGAATCGGACATGAAAGGTTTCCGGTAGTGCGTGGGATGCGGGTCCGCGCCCGGACCGGAGACCGGCGGGCGAGGAGGTCGAAAGAAGGCCTCTAGGGTACCATTCCCCCTTTGAGAGCATCGGAAACCCCGAATGATTCGAAGCATGACCGCCTATGCCGGCGGCGAGCGGGTGACCCCTTGGGGCACGCTTGGATGCGAGCTGCGCTCGGTCAACCACCGCTTCCTCGAGGTCGGCACGCGCCTGCCCGAAGAACTGCGCGCGCTGGAACCGCAGCTGCGCGAGCGCATCGCCGCGCGGTTGAGCCGGGGCAAGCTGGACCTGGTGATGCGCCTGCGCGCGCCCGAAGCCGCCGCCAGCCTGCAGGTGAACGAGGTCCTGCTGGGCCAGCTGGGCGCGCTGGCGCACCGCCTGACCTTGGACTTTCCCAACCTGCAGGTCAGCTTCACCGAACTGCTGCAGCTGCCGGGCGTGACCCAGGGCGAAGCCACCGATGCGCCTGCCCTGCAGGCCGAGGCGCTGACGCTGCTGGAGCAGGTGCTGGACGGGTTCGTCGCCGCGCGTGAGCGTGAAGGCGACAAACTGGCTACCGCGATCAGCGAGCGCGTTGACGCAATTGAACGCATTGCCGCCGAGGTCACCACCCTGATCCCGCAGATCCGCGACGGCCAGCGGGCCAAGCTGGCCGCGCGTCTGGCCGACCTGCCGCACCCGGTGGAGCCGGGACGTGCCGAACAGGAACTGGTGCTGTGGCTGCAGAAGCTGGACGTGGACGAGGAACTGGATCGCCTGCGCAGCCATATCGTCGAGATCCGCCGCGTGCTCAAGCAGCGCGAGCCGGTGGGCCGCCGGCTGGATTTCCTGCTGCAGGAATTCAACCGCGAAGCCAACACCCTGGGTTCCAAGTCGGTGGACAGCCGTACCTCCAACGCCGCGGTGGAACTGAAGGTGCTGATCGACCAGATCCGCGAACAGGTGCAGAACATCGAATGAGCAGCCAGCCCACCCCGGCCGGTGCCCCCGCACGCGGCACCCTGTATATCGTGGCCGCCCCGTCCGGGGCCGGCAAAAGCAGCATCGTCAACGCCACCCTGGCGCGTGACCCGCAGATCGCGCTGTCGATCTCGTTTACCTCGCGGGCGATGCGCCCGGGCGAAGTCAATGGCGAGCATTACCACTTCGTCAGTGCCGAGCAGTTCGAGAAGATGATCGCCGCCGGCGACTTCTTCGAGCACGCCTGGGTGCATGGCGACTGGAAGGGCACCGCCCGGCAGTCGGTCGAGCCGCAGCTGGCCGCCGGCCAGGACGTACTGCTGGAGATCGACTGGCAGGGCGCGCAGCAGGTCCGCCAGCTGGTGCCGGGCACGGTGACAGTGTTCATCCTGCCGCCGTCCAAGCAGGCCCTGCAGGACCGCATGCGCAAGCGCGGCCAGGACAGCGAGGCAGTGATCGCCCAGCGCCTGGGCGCGGCCCGTGAAGAGATGCTGCACTTCAACGACTTCGATTACGTCATCGTCAACGAGGTGTTCGACACCGCGGTGGACGAGCTGTGTGCCATTTTCACCGCCAGCCGGCTGCGCCGGGAGGCCCAGAAGGTCCGCCACGCTGGGCTGATCCAGGCCCTGCTGACCCAGGAGCCGGGCGCAACAGGTTGATTCATAAAGGGGCGTTCACCCGTTGGCTTGATTTTGTCCAGGCCCGCCCCTTACAATCCGTCCCCTTTCCCTCATTCGATTGAGCAGCCCGCGCCGGCTGCCGGGAGCCCGCATGGCCCGCATCACCGTAGAAGATTGTCTGGAAGTCGTGAACAACCGTTTCGAGCTGGTCATGATGGCGTCCAAGCGCGCCCGTCAGCTGGCCAACGGCGTCCAGGCCACCCTGGACAACAGCGAAACCGAAGACAAGCCGACCGTGCTGGCGCTGCGTGAAATTGCCGCCCGCAAGATCGACAACGCCCTGATCGACGAAGTCGAGAAGGCGGAGCGCGAGCGTGCCGAACGCGAAGCGCTGGAGTGGGCCGCCGCCGAAGTGGTTGCCGACGAAGACATGTCCAGGAACGACGACTGATCGATCCCGGTCCGTTGCGTTCCACGAACAGCCCGCCTTGTGCGGGCTGTTTGCGTTTTTTAGGACTGTCAACAGTTTGCCGAGATACCGTTGCTGGAATAGTCTTCCAGCCATGAACCCAGGCCCCACTGCAAAGGTTGCCGCGTCCCCCGGCGCGGCCGTCCCCGACTACGTCCTCCAGCTTGAGCGCGCGGCGCATTACCTGCCGCCGGAACAGCTGCCGCTGCTGCGTCGTGCCTGGGAAGTGGGCGCGTCGGCGCACGCCGGCCAGACGCGCAAGTCCGGTGAGCCCTACATCACCCACCCGGTGGCGGTGGCGCAGGTGCTGGCCGAGCTGGGCCTGGATGTGGAGGCGCTGATCGCGGCGATCCTGCACGACACCATTGAAGACACCCCGCTGACCCGTGAGGAACTGGCCGCCGAGTTTGGCGAGGCAGTGGCCGAGCTGGTCGACGGCGTCACCAAGCTGGACAAGCTGAAGTTCCGCGACCGCCAGGAAGCGGCCGCCGAGAGCTTCCGCAAGATGCTGCTGGCGATGTCGCGCGACCTGCGCGTGATCATGATCAAGCTGGCCGACCGCCTGCACAACATGCGTACGCTGGGCGCGCAGAGCAGCGAAGCGCGCGGCCGCATCGCCCGCGAAACGCTGGAGATCTACGCCCCCATCGCGCAGCGGCTGGGCATGAGCCTGGTCAAGAGCGAACTGCAGAACCTCGGTTTCAAGGCGCTGTACCCGTGGCGCCACGCCATTCTGGAAAAGCACATCCGCAGCCAGCCGGTGGTGCGTCGCGAGGCGATGGCGCAGGTGGAGGTGCAGTTGTCGCAGCGGTTGGCCAAGGAAGGGCTGGAACACCGGCTGGTCAGCCGGATCAAGACCCCGTGGAGCATCTACAACAAGATGCGCGACGAGAACAAATCCTTCGACCAGGTCATGGATGTGTTCGGGTTCCGGCTGGTGGTGCGCAGCGTGCCCAACAGCTACCACGCGCTGGGCGCGGTGCATGCCACCTTCAAACCGCTGGACGGGCGCTTCCGCGACTTCATCGCCATTCCCAAGGCCAATGGCTACCAGTCGCTGCACACGGTGTTGTTCGGACCCTATGGTTCGCCGATTGAAGTGCAGATCCGCACGGAGGAAATGGACCTGATCGCCGAGCGCGGCGTGGCCGCGCACTGGACCTACAAGTTTGGTGGCGACAGCCCGAACAGCGCGCAGAGCCGCGCGCACGCGTGGATCGTGGAACTGATCGATTCGCAGCGCGCCGCCGGTTCGTCGCTGGAGTTCCTGGACAACGTGAAGGTCGACCTGTTCCCGGACGAGGTCTACCTGTTCACCCCCAAGGGCAAGATCCTGGCCCTGCCGCGCAACTCCACCGCGCTGGACTTCGCCTATGCGGTGCACACCGACGTGGGCAACACCGCGGTGGCGTCGCGCGTCGACAAGAAACTGGTGCCGCTGCGCACCAAGCTGGTCAGCGGGCAAACCGTGGAAGTGATCACCGCGCGCTCGGCCACGCCGAAGCCGCAGTGGCTGGAGTTCGTGGTCAGCAGCAAGGCGCGCACCGCCATTCGCCACCAGCTCAAGCAGCTGGAGCACGAAGACGCCGTGCAGCTGGGGCATCGCATGCTGGACCGCGCGCTGGAAGCGATGGACAGCTCGCTCGAACGCCTGCCGAAGGGCCGCCTGGATGCGTTCCTGGCCGAGCACCGCTACCCGCGCCTGGAAGCCCTGCTGGCCGAAGTGGCACTGGGCAACTGGATGCCCAACCAGGCCGCGCAGGCGCTGATGGCCTATGCCGAACTGCGCGGTGGCGCGCATTCCAAGCATTCGCAGGAAAAGATCCTGATCAACGGCAGCGAGCGCGGCGTGGTCAGCTTCGCCAACTGCTGCCAGCCGATTCCCGGCGACGACATCATGGGCTACCACACCGCCGGCAAGGGCATTGTGGTGCACCGCATGGACTGTCCGAACCTGGCCGAGCTGCGCAAGTCGCCCGAACGCTGGGTGCCGATCGGCTGGGACACCACCGTGTCCGGCGATTACGACACCGCGCTGGTGGTGGAAGTGGAGAACGGCACCGGCGTGCTGGCCCAGCTGGCCGCGGCGATTGCCCAAAGCCATTCCAACATCGAACGGGTGGATTACCTGGATCGCGATTTCAACGCGGCGGTGCTGGCATTCAACATCCAGGTCCGCGACCGCAACCACCTCGCCGAAGTCATGCGCCGTCTGCGCCGCCTGTCAGTCGTCCAATCCGTCCGCAGGCAATAACGCCCGGTCCGGCACCGCGTTGACGCGCATGGCGCGTCACTACGCCGGGACCACGTATACGTCGCGTAGATACCGTCTCGCCCCTGCCTATGCAAGGGCGATTTCGGGATCAAAC
>NZ_DAMDFR010000107.1:0-8412 GCF_032103445.1 Stenotrophomonas sp. | reverse complement strand
ACGAGCCCCCATGGATGGGTTAACGGCGTGTCCCGTACCCCCCATCCGATGGCCCTAAGCACGTAGATCAGCAGCCGAGGGCTGTTCGCCTGAATCCAACAGCAGCCGGGCAAGCCCGGCTCTACGGAAATCGTGCAATTGCAACGCGGTGGGCGTCAGCGACGATCCGCCATCAGGTTGTCGAAGGTTTCGGTGTAGCCCTTGAACTCGGGAATGCGGGTGGTGATGTCGGCGGGGATGGGCTGCATGCCCGGCGGGACCTGGATCTTTACTGCGCGCATGTCCGGGTCGTGCGGGGCGTCCACCAGCGTGTTCTGGCGCAGGACCTGCAGCTGGCCGAACATGTTCTGCAGCAGGGCCTGCTGGCTTTCATCCAGCGGAATCTCGATCTCGTCCACCTTCATGTGCCCGTTCGGCAGCACGATGATGTTCGGGGCCGGCGCGCGGCGCACCGTCACCATGCCGTCGCTGACCGTGATCTTCGGCTTGCTGCGCTCGGCGCGGTGGTTGCGGTATTCCTGGTCGCAGCCGGTGGCGACCACGCAGAACAGGGCAAACAGCAGCAGGCAGAGCTTCTTCATGGCAGTGCGGCAACAAAAAGGGGGAGGACCATTCTAGTCCTCCCCCCGTGGCGATGCCGCCCCTGCGACCGATCGTCGCAGCGCCCGCTCAGGCGTGGCAGTCGTCGATGTCGCTCTGGTCCATCGTGGCGTACGGCTTGAAGGCAGGCAGTACCGCCGCCAGCGCCTGCTGCTTGGCCATCATCTCCGGCAGCAGCTTGCACAAGGTCTGGGCCTGTTCCTTGATCTTGTCCGCCTCCGCGTTCACCTTGGCCTCGATGCCCTCGGTATTGCCCGAGAACACCCCGCGCAGCGCCTCGCCGGCGGCCTTCACGCCCAGCTGGGCACCGGCCACGCCGATGTCCATACCCGCACCGGCCAGCTTTTCCACCTGCTTGCGGTAGTCCAGCAGCAACGCACGCTGCTGCGCGTCGATGGTGACCGCTTGGCCGTTGATCAGCAGATCGCCCTGCGGGGTGATCTCGGCCTTGTTGTTGTGCTCATCGGAAATGTTGATGTTGCCCTTGGCTATTTCCGTGCGCGCCTTGTCGGTCGCCGCCTGTACTTTTGCGCCGATCGATTCGGTTTCGGCCGCCGCCTTGTTTGTGCTGTTGTTGACGTCGCCATTGCCGCAGGCGGCCAGTGGCAGGCAGAGCAGGAGCGAAGGCAGAAGAAGTCGAGTATTCATGTCGGTGATCCTTTATTTACCGCGCGGCAACTGCACGCGGCCGCGCACGTTGCTGTGGTTGATGTCGCCGCTGCCGCTGCTGCCCACGGTGAGATCACCGCCGACATCGCGCACCGTCACATCGCCGGAACCGTGGCGCTCCACCTTGACGCTGCCGCCCACCTGGCGCGCCTCGAAATCGCCCGAGCCGATCCCGGCCAGGGTGACGCTGCCCTTGACCCGCTGCAGGTCGATGTCACCCGAGCCCACCGTGCCGACGTCCACGTTGCCGGCCACGTCGTGCAGCTTCACATCGCCGGAGCCGACATCGCCGACCTTGGCTGCGCCGCCGATGTTGCGCGCGGTGAAATCACCGGAGCCGATCCGCAGCAGGTTCAGCGAGCCGGCCCCGTCCAGATCCACGTCACCCGAACCAATCGCCGCCGTCACCGGTCCCTTGATGGCGCGCAGATCGATATCGCCCGAACCCACATCCGCGCTCAGCGAATGCGCGCCGGTGACGCTGGCATCACCCGAGCCCACGTTCATCTGGATCAGCACGTTGTCCGGAATGGTGCCGCGCAGATCGAGGTAGGCGTACTGGTTGCCGCTCAGGATCGAGCCCACGCCCTGGTTGGCCCGCTCCAGCTTCACGATCAGCTTGCCGCCTTCCTTGCTCTGGGTGACCACCAGGTCCTTCAGCAGGTCCTGCCGTGAAGCACAGGCGCGGCCGGTCAGGGCATGCGGCCCGGGACCGGCCTGCAGCACCAGATCATGCTGGCTGACCTGGAACACCACGGCCTTGGCCCCGGCCACGTCCAGTTTCAGATCACGGGGCTCGCTGTACTGGCACTGCGGTTCATCGGCCATCGCAACAAGGGGCAGCAACAACAGGGAAGCAACAGCGAACGTGCGGATCATGGGCAGGTTCCTCGGTGCAGGGAAGGGTCAGATTTCACCGGCGCGGCGGCGCAGGCGGATTGCAATGATGATGAAGACCACGCCGAACGCCGCGCCGATCCACAGCTCCGGCAACTGCAGCGCCCCCAGCTGGTTGGACGGCGACAGCGCCGTGACCAGGTTGTCGCGGTCGCTGATGACCGCGCGCAGCTGGTCCATGCGGTAGAACACGTCACTGCCCGGCATCGTGCCCAGCAGCAGGCGGCCGACGATGTGCTGCCAGAACCAGCCGCTGGTCAGGTCGAACAGCTGCATGACCTTGGTGGTGGCGACGATGATGCCAGCGAAGATCGGCAGCATCACGCCCCACAGGAACGGCTTGGACTTGGCCCAGGCCGACCACATCAGCAGCCAGCCCGCGGTCGGCAGGGCCCACAACACGTACACCGGCAACCACGAAAGGTGGCTGGCAACCAGCGACAGCGGGCTGGCCGGGCCCCAGATCAGGGTCATCGGGTTGCCGCCGTAGGCCAGGGCCACGCACGACAGGATCAGCATGAAGCCGAACATGGTCAGGATCGAGGCGATCACCGCGATGACCGGGGCCACCACCAGCGCGCTGACCAGCTTGGACAGCACGGTCTGGGTGTCCGACAGCGGCAGCGACTTCCAGAACAGGATGCTGCGGTCGCGGCGGTCGTCGTACAGCGCACCCAGGCAGTAGAAGAACACCACGAAGGCCAGGACCACGAACGGCCACAGCGAGCCGAGCAGGATGGTGAAGTCCAGTGCATTGCCGAGATCGGCCGCGGCACTGGCATCCATCTTCTCGGTCAACAGCTTCAGGTCCAGGCCGTTGATGTTGATGTTTTCGTTGTCGATGTGCAGGTTGCCGCTCTTGGCGGCACGATTCAGACCCCACAGGCCGAGCAGGATGCCGATGGTGCTCATCGCCAGCGAGATCACGCCGGCGATCAACGGGGCCCACAGGAAACCGCCGCGGTTTTCCCAGTACTCGCGCTTGAGCAGCCAGCCGAAGGTGCTCGCCTTGCTGATCGGGTGGTGGACGGTGTTCATGCGTAGGTTCCCTTCATGATGGCCACGAACAGGTCCGCCAGGCCGGGGCTGCGGACTTCGCCGAGGGCGGCGAGCTGGGCGCGCGGTACGCCGTCGAACAGCATGACGTTCTTGCCGAACGGCAGCTGGCGCTCGTCAATGGGTTGCAGGGCACGGGCGGCGTCGGCGGTTTCGGCCGACACCAGGACCTCGGTGTAGCGCTCGCCGATGTCTTCCATGTCGGCGGTCAGCACGATGCGGCCGTCGCGGATGAACATCACGTCGGTCAGGATGTGCTCGATCTCTTCCACCTGGTGGGTGGTGACGATGATGGTCTTCTGCTCGTCGAAGTAGTCTTCCAGCAGGCGCTGGTAGAACTCCTTGCGGTACAGGATGTCCAGGCCCAGGGTCGGTTCGTCCAGCACCAGCACCTTGGCATCGATCGCCATCACCAGGGCCAGGTGCAACTGCACGATCATGCCCTTGGACAGCTCACGCACGCGCTGGCGTGGCTGCAGCTTGGTGGTGGACAGGAAGCGTTCGCAGCGGGCGCGGTCGAAGCGCGGGTGCACCCCGGCGACGAAGTCGATGGCTTCGCGCACCTTCATCCAGCGCGGCAGCACGGCCACGTCGGCAATGAAGCACACGTCGTTCATCAGCGCGTTGCGCTGCACCGCCGGGTCCAGCCCCAGCACGTGCAGTTCGCCTTCCACCGTGGTCAGGCCGAGCAGGGCCTTGAGCAGGGTGGTCTTGCCGGCCCCGTTGGGGCCGATCAGGCCGGTGATGCGCCCGGGGCTGATGGAGAGGCTGGGGGTGTCCAGCGCCACAGTCTGTTTGTAGGCCTTGCGCAGGCCCCGGCCGGTGATGACGGCGTCGGATGCAACGGCATTCATGAGGAAGTCCCTTTGGGCAGCAGATCGTCGAGGTGCAGGCCCAGGCGCTGGATGCGCTCCAGAACCAGCGGCCATTCTTCATTGAGGAAGCGGTCACGCTCGCTGCTGCGCAGCTGGGTGGCGGCTTCCTCGGTCATGAACATGCCCAGCCCGCGGCGCTTCTCCACCAGGCCTTCGTCGGCCAGTTCCTGGTAAGCACGCGAAACGGTGATGGGGTTGAGCTGGTATTCGGCGGCGACCTGCCGGACCGAGGGCAGGGCATCGCCGGGTTTGATGATGCTGTCGAGCATCATCGCGATGACACGCTCCTTCAGCTGACGGTAGATCGGAGCGCCATCGCTCCATTGAATATCGCTCATGAGTCAGCTCCGTGGGTTCAGCGACTGTGCGAATGAGAAGTAAGGCATGGACAGGGAGCTGTGCAGCCGGCGGGGAGGCGTGGGGGCGCCGTCGGCGTTCCCTGCCTCAATGACCTCGGCGTCCTGCGGGCCTTCAAACGCACCGGTGGCGGACGAGCCGTCACGGTCACCGGCGGGGATGCTGAACCAGCCGATCAGCAGCAGCGCGGTGGCGGCTGTGAGGGCTTTGGCGGAGTGGTGGCGCATGCGGTTCATGAGCTTCCCCTGCATCAGGTGACTGGTGTTGTATGCAACTATAACACCGATACGCTGAAGTGCAAGTTGCGACATGCCCCAACTGATGGCAGGGGTGCGCCAGTTCCTGAATGAGGAATGCAACTAGTTGAAAAATATCATGTCATGTCACTGAAATACGGTTGGCTCCGCTGGGCCTGCATTCAGTGATGTGCAGCCACATGGCGCAAAAAGCCCCGGTGGTATAGTCCGCGCAGTCTGCTGGACGGCTGTTCCAGCCTGTTTCCCCGCCTTCTGACCGGAGTTGCCCGATGCGTTTCTCTCACCCTGTCCTGACCGCTGTCCGGGCCCGTCGCTGGACCGTCGCGCTGCTGGCCGGCCTGCTGCTGGCCGGTGGGGCCCAGGCCGCCGGCCTGCTGGATCTGAACTACCGCCCGCTGGCCGGCAAGGGCGAGGTCAATCTGCAGAAGCAGTACGGCGGCAAGGTGCTGCTGGTGGTCAACACTGCCAGCAAGTGCGGTTTCACCCCGCAGTACGAAGGCCTGGAGGCGCTGCAGAAGAAGTACGCCGCGCGCGGCTTCTCGGTGCTGGGCTTCCCGTCCAATGACTTCAAGGGCCAGGAGCCCGGCAGCGAGGCGCAGATCCAGGAATTCTGCACGCTGACCTACGGGGTCAAGTTCCCGATGTTCCAGAAGGTTGAGGTCACCGGCGACAACGCCACTCCGCTGTACAAGCAGTTGACGGCGGCCACCGGCGTCGCCCCGGGCTGGAACTTCCACAAGTATCTGGTGTCCAGGGACGGTCGGGTCGTCGCGCAGTTCCCCAGCAGGGTCAAGCCGGATGATGCCGAGCTGGTCAAGGCGATCGAACATGAGCTGTCGGTCACGCCTGCAAAGCGCTGATCGTCTCGACATCTCGCACGTGCGTGCGACAATGCTTCTTTTCGCGCCGACGTCGGCGCCCAGTCACTTCCAGGAATGCAGCAAATGAAGATGGGAATGCGTGGCGCCGCGGCGTCGGTTCTGATTCTGGCGATGGGTACCTCCGGTGCCGCCCTGTCGCAACAACCGGCTGCCACCCCGGCCGCCAAGGAGACCTCTGCTTTGACCTCCCAGAAAGACAAGCTCAGCTACGCCATTGGCCTGGATGTGGCCAATTCCTTCGCCCCGATTGCTGAAGAGATCGATCTGGCCGCGCTGCGCCGTGGCGTCGAAAACGCCTTCGCCGGCAAGCAGCCGCTGATTACCCAGGAAGAAGCGCAGAAGACCGACCAGGCGCTGCGCATGTCGATGGCGGTCAAGGCCGGCCAGCCGATTCCGGGCCAGGCCCCGGGCACCCCGGCTCCGAAGGTCGACCGCGAAAAGGTCGGCCTGATGCTGGGCAGCTACGCTGTCGGCCCGTCGCTGGCCGCGCTGAAGGATGACCTGGACCTGACCCCGCTGTTCGACGCGATCTCGACCAGCTTCAGCAAGGGCACGCCGAAGATGACCGCCGACCAGGCCAAGTCCACGCTGGAAGGCTTCATGGCCGCCAAGCAGGCCGAAATGCAGGCCAAGGCGGCCGCCCAGGCCGGCACCAACCGCACCGAAGGCAACGCCTTCCTGGCCAAGAACAAGACCGTGCCGGGCGTGGTCACCACCGCGTCGGGCCTGCAGTACCAGGTGCTGCGTCCGGGTTCGGGCGAGCGCCCGATGCCGACCAGCAAGGTCCGCGTGAACTACGAAGGCAAGCTGCTGGACGGCACCGTGTTCGACAGCAGCTACCAGCGCGGCACCCCGGCCGAGTTCGGCCTGGACCAGGTGATCAAGGGCTGGACCGAAGGCGTCGCGCTGATGCCGGTCGGCTCCAAGTACCGCTTCTGGATCCCGGGTGAGCTGGCCTATGGCGAAGCCGGCACGCAGGGTGGCCCGATCGGCCCGAACGCGACGCTGACCTTCGACGTCGAACTGCTGACCATCCTGCCGTAAGGGAACGGAGCCATCACGGACATGCGCGTCGCGATTTTCGGTACCGGCTACGTCGGGCTGGTCACGGGCACCTGCCTGGCCGATGTCGGCCACCAGGTGGTCTGCGTCGATATCGACCAGGCCAAGGTGGACGGCCTCAACCAGGGCATCATCCCGATCTACGAACCGGGGCTGGAGCCCATGGTCAAGGCCAACCACGCCGCGGCGAGGCTGGCCTTCACCACCGACGCCGCCGCCGCCATCGCGCATGGCCAGGTGATCTTCATCGCGGTCGGCACGCCGCCCGATGAAGACGGCAGTGCCGACCTGCAGTACGTGCTGGCCGTGGCCCGCACCATCGGCCAGCACATGCAGGTCCCGACCGTGGTGGTCAACAAGTCGACGGTGCCGGTCGGTACCGCCGACAAAGTGCGCGCGGCCATCGCCGAGGTGCTGGCCGCACGTGGGGTGGAGATCGCGTTCGACGTGGTCTCCAACCCGGAATTCCTCAAGGAAGGTGACGCGGTTGCCGACTGCATGCGGCCAGACCGCATCGTGGTGGGCGCGTCCAATCCTGATTCGGTGGCGCTGATGCGCCGCCTGTACGCACCGTTCAACCGCAACCACGACCGCGTGGTGGAAATGGACGTGCGCTCGGCCGAACTGACCAAGTACGCCGCCAACGCGATGCTGGCCACCAAGATTTCGTTCATGAACGAAATCGCCAACATTGCCGAACGCGTCGGTGCCGATGTCGAGCAGGTCCGCCAGGGTATCGGTTCGGACCCGCGCATCGGCTGGCATTTCATCTACCCGGGTGCCGGTTACGGCGGCTCGTGCTTCCCCAAGGACGTGCAGGCGCTGGCCCGCACCGCGCAGCAGTATGGCCACGAGCCGAAGCTGCTCAATGCGGTGGAAGCGGTCAACGATGCCCAGAAGGGGCATCTGTTCGAACTGATCCAGCGTCACTACGACCGGGGCGAGGACGAAGGCGTGCGCGGCCGCACTTTTGCGGTGTGGGGTCTGGCGTTCAAGCCCAACACTGACGACATGCGTGAAGCCTCCAGCCGTCGCCTGCTGGCGCAGCTGTGGGAGGGCGGTGCCAAGGTCCGCGCCTACGACCCGGAAGCCGCCCACGAAGCACAGCGCATTTTCGGCGAGCGCGACGATCTGGTCTTCTGCGACAGCGCCAACGCGGCGCTGGAAGGCGCTGATGCGCTGGTGGTGGTGACCGAGTGGAAGCAGTTCCGCAGCCCGGATTTCGCCATGCTGCGCGAAAAGCTCAAGGATGCGGTGGTCTTTGACGGCCGCAATCTGTACGACCCGCAGGACATCGAAGCGGCCGGTGTGGCTTACTACGGCATCGGTCGGGGGCGTTCGCTGCATGGATGAGCTGATTCCCTCCGCGCGTGAACAGGCGCTGGAAGCGCGCCTGATCGAGCTGGAAATGCGCGTGTCCTTCCAGGAACAGGCGCTGGCCGAACTGAGCGAAGCGTTGGCCGATGCCCGTATCGAAGGCAACCGCAATGCCGAGCTGACCAAACTGCTGCTGGAAGACCTGGGCAAGGTCCGAAACGCGTTGTATTCCGATCCGGGCGAAGAACCGCCGCCCCCGCACTACTGATCGACCTGACACCATGAGCGATACCCTCCGCGACCAGCTGCTGGGCCTGGGCTTCAAGTCCGCGCCGCAGCCCGAACGCAAACCCGAGCGCAAGCCCGATGCCCGCCGCGACGGCCGCCCCGGTGGCAAGCCGCAGGGCGCACGTCCTGCCGGCAAGCCCGGCGATGGCCCGC
>NZ_DAMDFR010000106.1:0-8716 GCF_032103445.1 Stenotrophomonas sp. | reverse complement strand
ATTGTGCCTGATCAGGGCCCAGTCCGAGACACAAGTGACGCGCCATGCGCGTCAAATCGCACTCCTTTCAGGCCGACTCAAACCGGTTCGCGGCCACATTCTTGCGGACGTGCTGCGGGTCCCAGATACGCCCGTTCATGGCGATATACACGCCGGCCGGCAGCGACTGCACCGCGCCGATCGCGCAGCCGATGTTGAACTCCGCGTCCGAACCGCGGAAGCGTGCCGGGCTCAGCGCACCGGTCATCACGATGGTCTTGTCGGCGATGCTGCGCAGCACCTGGCCGGTCTGCACCATCGAGTCGGTGCCGTGGGTCACCAGCACATGGCGGGTGGGCTGCGCGGCGATGGTGGCGCGGATCAGCTCGCGGTCTTCATCGGTGATGTGCAGCGAGTCCTTGCGCAGGATCGGAATCACGTTGAAACGGAAGGTCACGCCGAGTTCGCGCAGGATCATCCCGATCTGCGGATCGCCGATCTGGTAGTCCGACTTGTCGTCGAAGTAGATCTTGTCGATCGTGCCACCGGTGGTGATGATCAGTAGTTCTTCCATTGCAGGCATCCTGGAGTGCGGTCAGAACCGCGCGGGGCGTCGCGCGACGGTGCCCATGATACGTGGATGTGCGTCGCGGTTACCGACCGAAACGTTTCATCAAGCCGGGGGCGTTGGCCACGCCAATGATCGCCAGTGCCAGCAGCAGTTCGGCCCAGGCCCAGCCGGCGGTCTCGGGATGGCTCCAGGCGCTCATCACGCCATGGCTGAACCAGAACAGCGCCAGCACTCCGGACCAGAACGGCGCGTTGCCGCGTCTGCACCACGTGCCCAGTGCCAGCAGCAGCGGCGGGGCAGTGAACACCAGCTGGGTGGCCAGCCAGTGCTTGTCCTGCCAGAACCACGCCGCATACACCGCGGCCAGGGCCAGCAGCAGGCCGATCAACAAGGCGTCACGGCCGCGCCCCTTCACGCCAGCCGCCGCGCGATGTCGGCCACGCGCCGGCCCAGCGCGCGGGCCAGGGTGGCTTCGTCTTCACTGGGCACCGGGTTGTCGTCGGCCCCGGCCACATGGCTGGCCCCGTAGGGTGTGCCACCGGTGGTGGTGTGGCTCAGCGCGGGTTCGGTGAACGGGATGCCCACGATCAGGCAGCCATGGTGCAGCAACGGCACCTGCATCGAGAGCAGGGTGGATTCCTGACCGCCGTGCAACGACGCGGTCGAGGTAAACACGCCGGCCGGCTTGCCGGCCAGCGTACCGTTCACCCATTCGGCCCCCAGCCCATCCAGGAAATGCTTCACCGGCGCGGCCATGTTGCCGAACCGGGTCGGGCTGCCCAGCAGCAGCCCGCTGCATTCGGCCAGGTCTTCCACGCTGACGTAAGGGGCACCGTCTTCAGGCACCGGCGGGCGGGCGGTCTGGGTCACGGCAGCCACCGGCGGCACCGTGCGCAGCCGGGCGCTCATGCCCGGCACCTCGCCGACGCCCCGGGCGATCTGGCGCGCAAGCCGCGCCACCGAACCGCCCCGGCTGTAGTACAGCACCAGAATCTCCGCCATCTTGTTTCCACATAAGCTTCAGTCAGGCCGCAGTATGCGGCCCTTTGTGCCTGCCTGCACCGCGCATCGGGTACGCTTGCTGCCAATGGAACCTCTGGATACCGTCAACCTGTGGATGGAGCGTGTGCGCGACCGTGCGCGCACCGCCAGCTTCGGGCGCTTCCTGTGGCGTCGCTTTCTTGATGACCGCCTGTTCCAGGCGGCCGCCTCGTTGGCCTATACGACCGTGTTCGCGCTGGTGCCGCTGGCCATCGTGGTGTTTGGCGTGCTCTCCGCATTCCCGATGTTCGATCGCTGGAGCGACACCCTCAGCGACTATGTGTTCTCCAACTTCGTGCCCAACGCCGCGCGCGCGGCCGAAGGCTATCTGCGCCAGTTCTCGGCCAGTGCCGGCCAGCTCACCGCTGCCGGTTTCATTGCCCTGGTGGTGTCGCTGCTGATCACCCTCAACAGCGTGGAGCAGACCTTCAACCAGATCTGGCGGGTCAGTTCGGCGCGGCCGCGCCTGACCCGCTTCCTGGTGTACTGGACCGTGCTTACCCTGGGCGCGATGCTGGCCGCCGCGTCGCTGGCGGTGTCGGCGCGCGTGTTCGCGCTGCCGCTGTTCGGCACTACGGAAGGCCGGCTGCTGGCCAACGCCTCGCTCACCCTGGCCCCGATTCTCATCGAGTTCGTCTGCATCACGCTGGTGTACCGGGTGGTGCCGCACCACACGGTGAAGTGGCGGCACGCCATTCCCGGCGCGGTGCTGGCGGTGGTGATGCTGGAACTGGTGAAGTGGGGCATGGGGGCCTACCTGGGCAGCTTCCAGTCCTACCAGAAGCTGTATGGCACGGTCGCGTTCGTGCCGATCCTGCTGCTGTGGATCTATCTGTGCTGGGTATCGGTACTGCTGGGGGCATCGCTGGCCTCGTCGATTGCCGCCTTCCGCTACCAGCCGGCCGACCTGCGCCTGCCCACCGGTTACGAGATGTATGGCCTGCTGCGGCTGATCGGGCGCTTCCAGCAGGCGCGCGTGGAAGGGCACAGCCTGGACGACGACGAGATCCTGCGGCTGGAGCCGATGCTGACCGATTCACTGCTGCAGACCATGCTGTGCGACCTGGAAGCGATCCGCGTGGTGCGTCGCGACGAGCGCGGCGAATGGCTGCTGGCGCGCGACCTGGACAAGCTCACCCTGGCCGACCTGTACGAAACCACGCAGATGCGCATTCCGGTCAAGGAAGCGTGGCTGCCTTACCGCGACGACAGCCTGGGCTGCGCCTCGGTCAACGCGCTCGACGCACTGCGCCTGCCGCTGCGCGAGCTGCTCAAACGTCGCGTCAGCGACATCTATGCCTCCCCCGGAGATTCCCCATGACTGTTCGTCCCCTGCTGCTGGCCCTGGGCCTGCTGACCCTGGCCGCCTGCAAGCCCGCGGCCGAGCCCGCCGCACCCGCGCCGACGCCGGCACCGGCAACTCCTGCGGCACCCGCCGAACCCGCCGAGCCGGCTGCGGTCGATACCGACCGCAAGACCGTGCAATCGCCACGTCTGGTGCTGCCGGCGGTGGATGGCAGCACCTATGACCTGGCCGCGCATCGCGGCAAGTGGGTGGTGGTGAACTTCTGGGCCACCTGGTGCGCGCCGTGCCGCAAGGAAATGCCGGAGCTGTCGGCGCTGCATGCCATGCGCGAAGAGATCGAGGTGGTCGGGCTGGCCTACGAGGACATCGAGGTGGATGACATGAAGGCCTTCCTGAAAGAACGCCCGGTCACCTATCCGATTGTACTGGTCGATACCTACAACCCGCCGGAAGACTTCGCCATTCCGCGCGGGCTGCCGATGACCTACCTGATCGCGCCGGACGGCAAGGTCGCCAAGGAATTCCTGGGCCCGGTGACGGCGGCGGATATCGAGAAGGCGATCGCGTCGAACGGTTGATCGCGGCGTACCGAGCAAGGTGGGTGCCGACCGTTGGTCGGCACATGGCGTCAATCCCCGATCGGGAATGCCTCGATCGGTTTGAGCACCCCAAAATGCTCTTCATGCAGCTTCCCCTTCAGCGGCGGCAGCTCCGGGATCGGCTCATCCACATGCGTGTCCGGCAACCGGTCCAGCAGATTGCGGATCAAGGTCAGCCGACCGCGCTTCTGGTCATCGAAATCCACCAGCGTCCACGGGGCCGCATCCCGATGCGTGGCGCGCAACATGGCTTCACGTGCTTCGGTATACGCGGTGTACTTGCTGCGTGACTTCAGGTCCACCGGCGACAGCTTCCAGCCCTTGAGCGGGTCGACATGGCGCTCGGCAAAGCGCTTTTCCTGCTGTTCCTGGTCCACTGTCAGCCAGTACTTGAACAGCAGGATGCCGTCGTCCACCAGCAGCTGTTCGAACACCGGCGTCTGCGCCAGGAAGGCGCGGTATTGGGGTTCGGTGCAGTAGCCCATTACATGTTCAACGCCGGCGCGGTTGTACCAGCTGCGGTCCATCAGCACGATCTCGCCGGCGGCGGGCAGGTGGGTGACATAGCGCTGGAAGTACCACTGCGTGCTCTCGCGCTCGGTCGGCTTGGGCAGGGCCACCACCCGGCATTGGCGTGGGTTGAGGTGTTCGGCAATGGCCTGGATCGCGCCGCCCTTGCCGGCGGTATCACGTCCTTCGAACAGTACCAGCACGCGCTGCCCGCTGTGCTGGACCCAGCGCGCCATCCGCGCCAGTTCCAATTGCAGCGGTTCCAGCAGGGCCTCGTATTCCTTGCGCTTGAGCTTGCTCATGCGTGCCTCGTCAGCTGACAGGAGGTCCAAGCGTACATCGGGTGGTGTTCAGATTCCCTGCCAGCCATGTTCACGTGCGAACGACTGCAGGAGTGCCGACAGGTCCGCGGCAAACCCCGCCATATCGAACACGCCACTCTGCTCACGCGCCCGCGCCACCTCCGCGCGCAGCGCCGCCAGCGCGGCCGCATCATTCCCCAGCGCACTGGCGGTGGCAATAAACGCCGAATCATCGGCGACGTTCATCCGCTCCAGCCCCAGATGATGGTTCAGGCTGCCCGCGACCCGTGACGCAAACGTCTCACCCGGGCAGGTCAGCACCGGGCACCCGGCCCACAGGGCATCGGAGGCCGTGGTGTGTGCGTTGTACGGATGCGTGTCCAGGAACAGGTCAGCCAGTGCATAGCGGGCCAGGTACTGCGGGTGCGGCAGCTTGGCCATGAACACCAGCCGTGCCGGATCCACGCCGGCCGCCTGCGCTGCGGCGCGCAGCCGCGCATCGGCCTGGCCAGGTCCGGACAGCAGCCACAGCACACTGCCCGGCACCGCCTGCAGCACCGCGAACGCGCGCTGCATGCTGCGCGGATTGAGCTTGTAGCTGTTATTGAAACAGCAGAACACCACACCCTGTTCCGGCAGGCCGCAGTCGGCGCGGCTCGGGGCCGGTTCCAGCACGCGGGTGTTGTCCGAGGGCTGGAACGCGCGCGGCAGGCGCAGCACGCGTTCGCTGTACTGCGGTTCCAGCGCCGGCGGCAGGGCAAACCCATCGCCGATCACCGCGTCCAGCCAGGGCGCGCCGGAGGTGCCGGGATAGGCCAGCCAGTTCACCTGCAGCGGGGCAGGGCGCAGTGCCAGCGCTTCCGGCGCGCCACCGCCACCCCAGCCGCGCAGGTCCAGCAGGATGTCGATGCCCTGTGCGCGGATCCGCGCGGCGGTTTCCTCATGGCGCACGCCGGCCACGTCGTGCAGCGTGGTCGCCTGCTGCAGGCGCTGGCGGATGCGGCTGCCATCGTCGCGGTTGAGCGCGAACAGGTGCAGCTGCAGGGCAGGATCCAGACGCAACTGCTCGAACAGCGCCACGGTCAGCAGGCCGGTGGGGTGGGCACCGAAGCCGTTGGACAGCGCGCCGATCCGCAGTGGACCCTGAGCACGTACCCGCGCGGCAGGCAGCGGGCGAATGCCGGCCGCCACGGCGGCGGCACGCGTGCGTGCGCAGCGCAGTTGTTCGGCGGCGCTGGCGTCTTCGCTCAGAAACGCGAACGGCTCGACCACGCCGTTGCCGGCGGCCACCGCTTCGCGCACCTGCGTGGCCAGGCGGTCGATGTCCTGCCAGTCACACAGCCGGCGCTGCCATGCCAGGCGCTGGGCGGCGATATACGGTTCACCGGGCAACAGCGCGTGCGCACGGCGGTAGGCCGCCGCAGCACCTTCGGCGTCGTCGGCATCTTCCAGTGCGTGGCCCAGCCACAACGCAATACCCGGGTGTTCAGGGGCCAGCGCCGAGGCCTGCCCGAGCAGGCGTGCAGCATCGGCGTGCGCGCCGGCCGTCCAGGCCACGCGCCCGAGCCGCGCCAGCGCTTCCGGATGGTTGGGGCGCAGCTGCAGCGCACGCCGCGCGGCCTGTTCGCCGGCGCGTAGATCGCCGGCTTCCAGTTCCAGATCGGCCAGCATGACCCAGGCCACGAAGTCGCCCGGTTGGCGCGCAAGCGCCTGCTGCAACTGCTGACGCTGCTGCCAGGCCGACACCGGTCAGCCTTCGGACAGCCGGGCCAGCTCGTCGGCCTGGTGCTCGTGACTGAGCCGGTTGACCAGGGCGTCGAGATCACCGGTCATGATGTTGGGCAGGTCGTACAGGGTCAGTCCTTCCACGCGGTGGTCGGTGATCCGGCCCTGCGGGAAGCTGTAGGTGCGGATGCGCTGGCTGCGGTCGCCGCTGCCGACCTGCAGGCGACGGCTCTCGGCCTGTGCGGCGGCCTGCTTGCTGCGCTCGCTGTCGAGCAGCTGGGCCTTCAAACGCTTCATCGCCTTGTCGCGGTTGGCGTGCTGGCTGCGTTCGGTCTGGCATTCCACCACCACGCCCGTTGGAACGTGGGTGATGCGGATCGCTGACTCGGTCTTGTTGACGTGCTGGCCGCCCGCGCCGGACGAGCGGAACGTGTCCACTTTCAGATCGGCCGGGTTGATCACCACCTCATCGACATCGTCGACTTCGGGAATGATCGCCACCGTGGCCGCGGAGGTATGGATGCGGCCCTGCGACTCGGTCGCCGGCACGCGCTGCACGCGGTGCGTGCCGGATTCGAACTTCAGCTTGGAGAACGCACCGCGCCCGACCACGCGCGCCACGATTTCCTTGTAGCCGCCATGTTCGCCCGGATTGTCCGATTCGATTTCGACCTTCCAGCCCTGGCGTTCGGCAAAGCGCGCGTACATGCGGAACAGGTCGCCGGCAAAAATTGCGGCTTCATCGCCGCCGGTGCCCGCGCGCACTTCCAGGAACAGGTTGCTGTCATCACGCGGGTCGCGCGGCACCAGCAGCAGCGCCAACGCGCCGTCCAGTTCCTGCAGGCGCTGCTGGGCGGCGGCGATCTCCTCGTCAGCCAGCTCGCGCAGGTCCGGGTCGGCGCGCATGGCTTCGGCGGCGGCCAGGTCGGCGTGGGCGCGCGCTTCGTCGGCCAGCGCGGTGGCGACCGGCTCCAGCTGCGCGAACTCGCGCGAGAAGTTGCGGAAGCGCTCGTTGTCGTTGACCACCGCAGGGTCGGCCAGCAGACGTTCAAGTTCCTCGCGGCGCTCGGCCAGGGCTTCCAGCTTACGGCGCAGGGTCGGCGTCATCATTCCTCACAACAGGGTGTTGATACCCCGGCTTGGCCGGGAACAGGCGCTCGGCAGCGCGGGTCAGTTCAGTATCGCCGCTCAGCGCGGCAGCGCGCAGGGCGGCGGTAGGCGGGTGCAGCAGGCGGTTGGTCAGGCCGTGCGCCAGCAGCTCCAGGACTTCCTCGGGCGATTTGCCGTTGGCCAGCTGCTGCCGGGCCTTTTCCAGCATCTCGGTGCGGGTGGCGTCGCCATAGGCGCGCAGCTGCCGCAACGGAGCCTGGTGGGCATTGGCCTGCAGCGTTTCGACGAAGCGGGCCACCTGCAGTTCAATGATGGCCTCAGCTTCTGCAGCGGCTTCGCGACGACTGCGACGGTTGTCCTCCACCGCGCGTTCCAGATCGTCCACGGTGTACAGGAAGGCATCCTGCAGTTCGCCCACGGCCGCTTCGATGTCGCGCGGCACGGCCAGGTCGAACAGCAGCATCGGCTTGTGCTTGCGGGTCTTCAGCGCGGCGGCGACCTGCGCGCGGGTGATCACCGGTTCACGTGCGGCGGTGGCCGAGAACACCACGTCGGCCTCGCCGAGGTGGCGTTCGAGTTCGGTCAGCGGCAGGGCCACGCCGCCATGGCGGCTGGCCAGTTCCTGCGCATGCGCCAGGGTGCGGTTGGCGATCAGCAGGCGGCGCACGCGGCCCTCGCTGAGATGGCGCGCGGCCAGTTCGATCGTCTCGCCCGCGCCGACCAGCAGCACGGTGGAATCTTCCAGCCGCGCGAACGAATTCTGTGCCAGGCGCACGGCAGTGGAGGCGACCGAGATCGGATTGGCCCCGACCCGGGTGTCGGTGCGGGCGCGCTTGGCCACCGAGAAGGTCTGCTGGAACAGCCGGTCCAGGCGCTGGCCGAGCAGGCCGTTGTCGCGCGCGATGGCCCAGGCATCCTTCACCTGGCCGAGGATCTGCGGCTCGCCAAGCACCATCGAGTCCAGCCCGGTGGCGACCCGGAACAGATGGCGCACCGCATCGGCGTCCGCGTGCTGGTACAGATACCCCTGCAGCTGGCCGGCGTGGCTTTCCAGCCACTGGGCCAGGGCATCACCGGATTCGGCCACCGCATACAGCTCAGTGCGGTTGCAGGTGGACAGCAGCACGGCTTCGGCCACCTGCGGGGTGTCGCGCAGCGAGGCCAGCGCCCGCGGCAGCGCGTCGCCGCCAAAAGAGGCGCGTTCGCGCAGCTCCACTGGCGCGGTCTGGTGGTTCAGTCCGAGCACCCACAGGGTCATTGTTCAGTTGCTTGCGATAAGCTGCTGGCCATTCAAGTTGTCATTTTAAGGCCAGAAGCCCCCGATGCCCGCATTGATTCGCATCTCCAGCGTTCTGCTGCTGTCCCTGGTCGCCAGCGGAGCCTTCGCCGCCGACGCAGCGCCGGGCTCCGCCCGGCTGGCAGAACCCGCCCCGCTGACCCCGGTCATGGCCGGCGAGTTCGCGCTCCAGGCCGGCAAGCTGCCCGAGGCCGCGCGCTGGTACCTGGAGGCGGCCGAGGCCGGACGTGACGATGCCGGTCTGGCCGAGCGGGCAACCCGCATTGCCATGCTGGC
>NZ_DAMDFR010000105.1:0-8967 GCF_032103445.1 Stenotrophomonas sp. | reverse complement strand
CCAACGGCCGGCGCTACCGGGGTTCCCGATTACTGCATTACTTCATAGCCAATACGCCGGTTCGCGGCACGCCCGGCCTCGGTGCTGTTGTCGCCCACCGGCCGGTTCGACCCGAACCCGCGTGCGGCCAGCCGCTCCGCCGGCACCCCGGCGGCAATCAAGGCATCGGCCACGGCCCGCGCACGCTGCTCACTCAGCAGCTGGTTGCTGGTGGCATCGCCCTGGCTGTCGGTGTGCCCGCCCACTTCCACGCGGGTTCCGGCCGGTGCGCCTTCAATCGCGTCGGCCGCCTGGCGGATGATCTCCTCGCTGCTGCGGGTCAGATTGGCAGAGCCCGTCTCGAAGCGCACCGTGGTCAGGTTCAAGGCTTTGGTGAGATCACTGGCGCTGTAGCCGGCTTTCAGCTCCTGGATGGCTGCCACGCCGCGATCAAACAAGCCTTCCACCTTCACCCCCGGCAGCTTTTCCTGGAACACAGAACTGACCGCCACGCGCTCCGCCTCGGGCAGGGCACTGGTGTCCAGTTTCACCGAATCGCCGTTGAACGCGAACTTGAGGCCATCGGCTTTCAGGCTGGGCAGCATGGTCTTGAACAGGTCCAGCCAGGGCCAGGGCTTGACGCCCGCATCCACGTCGAAGCGGGCACGTACGTTGTCGCTGCCGAAGGTGGCTTTCAGTGCATCCAGCAGTTGGAACTTCTCGTGGGCGGTGGCGAGTGTTCCGCTTACGTCCACCGTGCCCCCACTGTTCTGGAACGCGAACGTGGGCGCACCTACCGAATGCGCGGTGCCATCGGTCGCGGCCATCGGGGCCGTCGCCGCGGCGGGCGTGCCGACGGGTGGCGACTTTCCACGCATGTGCCAGCCGCAGTAGGCCAGCGCCAGCAGAGCCAGCACCGGCAGCAGCCAGCGCCAGAAGCTGCCGCGTTTGCGGTTGCCGCGCAGGTGGGTGACGTGGGTGTTGCCCCAGTCGAGGTTGCCGGCCAGGCTGGCGAACTGGGTGGGGATCCCATTGGGGATGTTCCCCCCGGCCGTCAGCGCGCGCGTCAGCAGGGGCAAGGCACCGGCAATTGCTGAGCCAATCAGCGTTTTTGGGACGCCGGCCTTCTGTGCAATGTCCCCGAGATTGGTGTCGCCCAGGACGTTCTGGATCTGTGCGGCATTGATGTCGCGCATGCTGGCACTACCGCTGTACCACGACTCGACAAGACCGCCCATTCCGGCCTTCTGGAACAGCTTCAGGAACCCTTTGAACCCCTCTGGCCGGCTGAAGATGAAGCTGGCCAGGACACCGACGAACTTGCGGGTGTTGTCGCCAAGGCCTGTGGCCCGGGCGACCTGTTCGATCAGATTTTCGACGACTGACATGGAAATGCCCTCACATGGAAGTGCGGGCGGGTGTCTCCCCATCAGCAGCATACGCCGGTTGTGGGGGGAAACGGCCATTCAGCTGATCGGCCACCCCATTGACGCGCATGGCGCGTCACTACGCGGGGTTCGGGGCCGTGTAGGGACGCGCCATGCGCGTCCAGCGGGACCTCGGGCGGGTCAGGCCAGCCGGGCTTCCGGCTCAGCCCCGGCCAGCCCCTGGTGGCTCAGGCCCACCGGGCGAGCGTGGTCGTCCATGTGCAGGGTCACCGCCTTGCCGGACAACAGCTCGGCCGCCAGCGCCGGGGTCGCCCCCAGATCACGCGCCATCTCTTCACGGGTCACGTCCTGGCGCGGGTTGCGCCGTTCCTTGCCGGCGAAGCGGAAGCGGTTGTACTCGGCCCAGGCGATCAGCAGCACCGCCGAACACACCAGCATGATCGGCAGGGCAATCACCAGGAACGGGTCGATGCTCTGCTTGTACTCATACAACTGCAGCCAGGCCAGGCGGCCGCCCAGCAACCACGAGATCGCGGTCACCAGCGGAGCCCACAGGTAGAAATAGAAGCCCCAGAACGCCAGGGTCACAAAGCCCCAGGCGGTGCGCTGCAGGCGCGGCTGGTTGCGCGACTTGCGGATCAGCCGCGAGTCGAAACGGCGGGTGGATTTCGGTTTGGCGTTCATTTGATTCCCCGGTCAGGACTGACCCACACAGCCCGCTTGCCACGGCGCTTCAACAGCGTCTTGGGCAGGGCCACCAGGGTCGTGAACAGACTGATGAGCCAGTACGCCATCGGGTACCAGATCACCCAGAAGTAGTTGCGTCCAATATGTGTTTCGTAACGGCGGTCGATGATCAGGCTGCTGGCAAACTGCAGCAGGCACACCAGCGCCAGAATCACGCCGTGCCACTGCGGCAGCAGCGTGGCGATATACAGCTCGTTGGGCAGCGGCATGAACTTGCCCAGTGCCCACAGCACCACGATCGCCAGCATGGTGTAAGCCCAGAACACACTCAGGATGTACTCGATCAGCACGCCCCACATGCGCCGCTTGCGCCAGCTGAACAACGTTTTGCCATGCCGCAGCAGCACTTCCACGCCACCCTGGGCCCAGCGCAGGCGCTGCCGCCACAGACCCTTCAGGGTTTCCGGCATCAGGATGAAGCACAGCGCATTGGGCTCGTAACGGATGTCCCAGTGGTCCAGCTGCAGGCGCCAGCTGATGTCGATGTCCTCGGTCACCATGTCGTCGGCCCAGTAGCCGATGCGGTGCAGGGCGGTGCGGCGGAAGCCGGCAATCACTCCGGAAATGGTGAAGATGCGCCCATACACGCGCTGCGCGCGCTTGATCATGCCGATGATCGACGAGAACTCGGCCACCTGCAGGCGGCCCAGCAGGGTGGAGCGGTTGCGGATGCGCGGGTTGCCGGTCACCGCACCCACGCGCGGGCCGCTGGTCAGGTGCCACACCATCCAGTGCGTGGCGTATTCCTCCAGCATGGCGTCGCCGTCAATGCAGATGAGGTATTCCGAACGCGCCGCCAGCGCGCCCATGCGCAGCGCATTGGCCTTGCCCAGGTTGCGGTCCAGGTGCACCACGCGCAGGCGCGGGTGCTGCGCGGCCAGCGCGTCCAGACGCACACCGGTGTCGTCGCGGCTGCCATCGTTGATGGCAATCACCTCGAAGTCCGGGTACTTCTGCGCCAGCGCTGCACCCAGGGTGTCGTCCAGGTTGTCCGATTCGTTGTGGCAGGGAATCAGGATCGACGCGAACGGGTAGTGGTCCATCGGCGGCGGGTCGTCGCGGTCACGCGCCTTGCGCTCGCGGCGGAAGAAGTAATACAGCCCGCCGGACATCCAGAAGAACGCCATCACCATCGGATAGAAGAAGGCGAACTGGAACAGGAGATAGACGAAGGGATGCATGGCGGGGCCTCACTTCTCCGGATACGGGAAGTTGCGCGTCGACATCGCCGCACGCGCGTCCTTGGTCGACGGTTTGCCGGCAATGAAATCGTCCGGGTACCAGGCGAAATGGCGCACGCCCTGCGCCTGCAGCCGGCGGATCTGCGCACGCAGGCGCTCACCGGGAATGGCCTTCTGGGTGCGCCAATCCACGGTCTGCAGTTCGAACATGGTCTGGCTCAGCTGCGGGTCGTGCTCGCGCACCGCCACCACCAGCCGGTCCAGCCACTTCTCCGGGTTGCGGCTGCCTTCCATCCACGGCATCGCCATCAGTGCGGTGTGGTCATACGCCTGGTTGAACAGGTCCAGGCGCTGCGCGAACCAGCTCGCGCTCTGCGGCTGCAGCACGGGTTGTGCGTACAGGTTGCGCACGGTGGCCAGCTTCGGCCGCCAGCGCTGCGCGGCATTGCGCAGTTCCAGGGTGAAGTCGATCAGCGCCTGGGTGCGCGCGCCGTCCGCGCCTTCCTGCGGCAGGTTGCCCAGTTCGGTGTCGCGGATGTAGGCATCGTCGTGGAACAGCAGGCCCTCGAAGTACGAGTTGATTGCCAGGTCTTCGTAGATGTCGTCAATGATGTGACGCACCTTCGGGTTGGTGAAGTCCAGGCGGAAGATGCCGTCGCTTTCCGGGCTTTCAATCGCCAGCGCCTTGCGGATCGCCGGGTCTTTCAGTTCAAAGCCCAGCACCGGCAGCCACGCGTACACCTTCACCCCGGCGCGGGTCTTCAGCTGCCATGCCACGCGGTTGAACAGGTCCGCACGCATCGGCAGGTGCCGGTTCGGGAAGTACAGCGCGTCGGCCGAACCGTTGCCATCCGGGTCGGCGAAGGCCTGCAGGAACACATGGGTCGGGCCCACGGTTTTCACGCGCTCGATCAGCGCGTCCAGGTTCTTGCCCTGCTGCACCGGGTCGGCGTCGTACACCGCATCCAGGTCGATCTGCAGGGCGCGCATGCCGTCGCGTTCCACGTCGCGGCGCAGTTCGTAGGCGATGTTGGTCACGGTCGGGTTGCCGGTCACCAGCAGGCGTGCCAGGCCGTGCAGGTCGCGGGTCACCGGGGTGCTGCGGCCTTCCAGGTCGAACGACACCGGCATGCCCAGGTCTTCGGCGATCTTGTTGCTCAGGCTGTTGTACGCCGCGTACGGCCACACAATCGCCTTCGGGCTCACCCCGACGTTGTCGCGGATGCGCTTCACGCTCAACGCCAGGTCGGTGCGCAGGCGGTTCTCGTACTGCTGCGCGGTCTCGTACTGCCCGCTGGCCGGGAAGTAGGTACGGGTGATCACTGCCGGGGTCTGGTTGCCCTGCGGGTTGGACTGCACGCCGTGGTGCTGGTTGTCGGTGTGGCTGGCCAGTTCCACCAGCCCGCTGCGCTGCATCTCGCGGATCTGCGCCCAGGTCAGGAAGTCGTCGTGGCCGAACGGACGGTAGCCGTAGTCGATGGTGCGGCCCGGGGCCATGTCCACGTAGTCGGTGATCACCGCCACCAGCGCCGGGTAGTTGTAGGCGCGCAGCAGCGGGAACACCTTGGTGTACACGCTGCGCAGACCGTCATCGAAGGTCAGCAGCACCGGCTTCGGCGGCAGCGGGGTGCCGCCCTGCGAGGCGGTGATCAGCTGCGACAGCGACACCGGGTGGTAGCCATGCGCCGACAGCCAGTCCAGGTGGGCCGCGAAGTTCTGCGTGCTCACCGCATACGCGTCCGGGTCGCCCTTCACCGCCACGTCGTCGCGCACGTCGTGGTAGCTGAGCACCAGCAGGCCGTTGTCAGCCGAATCCAGCACGCGGGCGGGCAGCTGCGCCGGCACCGGTTGCGCCTGCGCGTTGCCCAGCACCGCCAGCAGAGCCAGCAGGGTGATGGTGATGAAGCGCTTCAAGTCCATGTGTCGCATCTCATTGCCCCCAGCGCAGACCGGCGTCGAAGCCGATGTGTCGTTCACGTTGTCCGTCGTAGACCGGTCGCGACCAGCTCACGCCATATTCGAAAATGCGGCCGTCGGCCAGCTGCCATTCGTGCCGGTACTCGGCCGAGGGAATCAGCGCGCTGCCGTAACCCTGCTGCCAGTAGTTGCCCACCGACACCGTCAGGCGATGGCGGAAGTGGCGCTCGTAATGCCGCCACAGCTGCTGGTCCACGCGCAGTCCGATCTCCACCGAACGGTCTTCCGATGGGTTGAAGTAGGGCACGTCGTCCAGGCTGCCGCGGCTGGCGTACACGCTGCCCAGGCCGTCCACCAGCACGGTGGGGCGGGTCAGCAGGCGCTGCTGGATGCTGCTGGTGACGGTGTCGCGACGGTTGCCGTCGTCGTAGCGGTACTGGCTGCCGCCGATGCTCCACTGGAAGCGCTCGTTGCGGTGGTAATCCACGGCCACTGCCACGCTGTCCGCCGTGATCCCCGACACGCGCGCCTGCATCGAGGCATCGGCATCGTTGCGCGCCGCCGTGACGCCGGCATGCCAGCGGTCGTTGAACTGCCAGCCGATGCCGCCGCTCAGGCCGGTGTCGCCCACATCGTCATTGGCGCGGTTGACGAAGGCTTCCGCGTCCAGCTGACCGAAGCGGTACCGGGTACCGGCACCCAGCCGCAGCGGATTGATGGTCTGGTCCTGGAAATCCACGCTGCGGCGGTCGGCGAAGGCCACCAGCCGCCAGCGGTCATCCAGGATCGGCGACTGCACTTCCACGCCGTAACGGCCATCGTTGTTGCCAAGCGGTGAAGCACCGCCACCGCCTTCGCTGCGGCCGCCTTCGGCGTAGGCATGCAGCTGCCAGCCGCGGTGCGCGCGCCAGGCACGATCCATGCGCTGTACGGACGGCTGGTTGGGGTAGGCCTCCAGCAGGGAATCGTGGATCGGCCGCGCCAGGTCGTCGCGCTGCAGCTCCACGTACGCATCAATCTGACCGATGCGGGCGGACACGTCGCGCGGGTCCAGCGTGGTGGCCATGCCGTAGCGTTCCAGGCCACGGCGCGGCCAGCCGCGCATCATGTAGACGTTGCCCAGCGAGGACTGGGTGCCGCCGTTGCCCGGGGCCATTTCCACCATGGCTTCGAGATCGCGCTGCGCGGAGGGCAGGTCGCCGGTGTAGGCGCGCACCATCGCCAGGTTGAGGTCGGCTTCGTAACGCGGCCAGTTGGCATAGGGCGCACGCGCACCGTTGGCCCAGCGCCAGGCCGGTTCGGCCGCGCTCCACTTCTTCAGCAGGTTGATCGCCTCGTAGGGCTGTTCGTCTTCCAGGTAGGCGTAGGCCAGTTCCGAATGCACCTCACTCTGGCCGGGGTCGGCTTTCAATGCCGCTTCCAGAACGGGAATGGCTTCGGCCGGATGCTGGGTGGCCATCAGCGAATCGCCGACGGCCGCTTTCACGTAGTCCGGCACCGGATGGCCTTCGGCCAGCAGGGCGCGGTACTCGTCGCGCACCTGGGTGTGGCGGCTCAGGCGGTTGAGCAGGATCAAGCGGTCGTAGCGTACGCGCAGCGGCGCGGTCGCGGCGGTCAGGCCGTCACGCTGCAGCATCGTGTCCATCTGTGCCAGCGCCGCTTCGGCTTCGTCCAGACGGGTGTCTTCGCTGGTCGCGTAGGCCAGGCTCCAGCCTACGCGCTTGGCCAGGTAGTTGGCTTCAAAGCGCTGTTTCTGCGCGTCGTCGAACAGCTCCGGGCGCTGCTGGTACAGCTGCCAGGCGCGGTGCGCGTTGCCGATATCCGACAGGGTCAGCACCTGCAGGCGGAACAGCAGGTCGTCGTTCGGAATCTCAGCCTGGGCGCGTTCGATTGCCGCCAACGCGTCCAGCCAATGGGCCTGGTCGCGGTACTGGCTGATTTCGGCCAGGTGTTCGGCGCGGGTTGCGGCCGAAACCGGGGCGGAAAGGCAAAGCGTGGCGCATGCCAGGCTGACGGCAAGCGTCAGCGGCCGGTGGTTGTACATGGAGCCCCCAGAGCGTCCTTTCAAAAATGTCGGTGTGCGAAAAATGTGACGCACATCACATGCCAATCGTGCCCGATTTCTCATATGTCCACAAATCGTTAACACACGGAAGGTAGTCCGCAATCCGGCCAACGGATGCAGAATTCTGGTCAAGTTGTTGATTACCAAGACCTTCCGGCCGACGCCACGGCGCTGTTCCGGGGGTCTGCCCACCCTGAAACTGTTCAGCAGGACCGGACCGCTCCCATGGGCCCGGGTCACTGACCTGCCATCCAGGTCAGTTTCCGACACGCTACGTCAGGTGATGCCTACGGTGTGTGTACGCGCCGACCCCTCACCAATGATCCTCAAGCTTCTGCGGCTTGCACGCCACCCACGACGCACCCAACAACACACACAGACAAACCCCAAGGAACCCGAACGGCAACACCCACCCACCACTCGTTTCATGCAGCCACCCAAACAACAGCGGCCCGATGCAGCTGAAACTGTAGCCCACGCCTTGCATGAACCCCGACAGCGCCGCTGACCCAGCCGGCGTGCGCGTCCTCAAATTAATAAGCGTCAGCGCCAGCGGGAACGTAGAAGGCCCCACGCCCAGCAACCCCACCCACAACCAGGGGGCCTTCATCGGCGCAAACAACAACCCGGCAAACGCAATCACAAACGCACCCACGCCAATCAGCACCAGCGGGAAGGGATTGCGCAGCCGCACTGCCAGGGCCGGCATGGTCAACGAAGGCAGCAGCCCCAGCGCGGCAAACACCGCCACCATCAGCCCGCCAAAGGCCGGCGTCGCCCCGGCTTCGACCACGATGCGCGGCAGCCAGGTGAACATCGAATAGGTCATCAGCGAGGTCATGCCGAACATCAGCGCCATGCCCCAGGCCAGCGGCGTGCGCGAGACCTTGCCATGCGGCTGCGCGCCTGCATCAACCGCCGGCTCCAGCGGATCCGGATGCGGCCGGCGACGCGCCAGCATCAGCCAGGGCAGGGCGGCGGCCAGGGCCAGCAGGGCCCAGATGCCCAGCGACACTCGCCAGCCGGCCTGTTCGGCCAGCGGCACGGCCAGCAGCGCCGGCAGCATGGTGCCCAGCTGCAGCACGGTGATGTACAGCGTGCTGACGGTGCCGACGCGATTGGCGAAGTAGCGCTTCACCAGCGGCGGCACCACCACGTTGCCGATGCCCATGCCGGCCAGTGCTACCACCGAGCCGAACAGCAGGCTGGTGATGCCCACCGAGCACGAGCGCAGTACCAGCCCGGCCGCAGCCAGGCCCATGGCGAGCAGGGCAGTACGCTCCAGCCCAAAGCGGCGGGCCAGCATCGGCGTGGCCATGCCGAACAGGGCGAACGAGGCGGTGGGCAGCATGCCCAGCACGCCGGTCATGGTGGTCCCAAAACCAAAGGTGCGGCCGAGCAGGTCCAGCAGCGGGGTAACAGAGGTAACAGCCGTACGCAGATTGACGGCAGCAAGCAGAATGGCGGCGAACGCCAGCACGCGTCCATGCAGCAGGGACGCGCCGTGGGGTGGGGTATGAGTCATGGCGCAATTGTACCCGTCTGGTTGCGGACGATTCCTCGGCAACCGGCCTGCGGCCGGTTGCTTCATGCATTTGGGCGAACCGCCGGTGGCCATCGGTTTCCGTGCTTGGACGTGCCGGGGTGGGTTTGCGGGACACGCCGTGAATACATCCCTGTAGGCTCGTCA
>NZ_DAMDFR010000104.1:0-9094 GCF_032103445.1 Stenotrophomonas sp. | reverse complement strand
TTGCGGGCCCCGGCGGCGACGCCGGCCGCCAGCTGGACGCCGCCGAAGCGCGCGCCGACACATTGCAGAAGCAGGTGGTCGAGCTGCAGCAGCGCCAGGCCACCCTGCAGGCGTCCGACCGCATCAGTCGCGCCGCCAACAGCGAGGTACAGACCTCGCTCAGCGAACGTGAAGAAGAAATCGCCGGCCTGCGCGCCGACGTGGCCTTCTATGAACGCCTGGTCGGTGCCACCAGCCAGCGCAAGGGGCTGAACACCCATTCCATCGAGTTCTCGCCGGAAGCGGCCGGCACCTGGCAGTACGCCGTGGTGCTGACCCAGAACCTGAACCGTGGTGCGATCAGCCAGGGGCAGATGCGGTTCACGGTGGAAGGCGTGAAAGACGGCAAGTTGACCTCGGTCAGCTGGGACGAGCTGCACCAGCGCACCAAGGTGCCGGGCCAGGAGTATTCCTTCCGGTACTTCCAGCAGCTCACCGGCAGCGTCATGCTGCCCAAGGACTTCACCCCGCAACGCGTGCGGGTCACGCTGGGATCCGGTGCAGGGGGCACCACCCAGGTCTTCGACTGGAAACAGGCCGGCGCGCCTGTGGCAGCAACCGCAAATGAAGGGGAGTAAACCCATGTTCGGCAGCAACAAGTCCAACCGCGACGGTCATCTGGTCGTGGACGCGCTGATTGGCGCGCAGGTGGTCATCCGCGGGGACGTGGAATTCAGTGGGGGCCTGTATGTGGAAGGCACCATCCTGGGCAAGGTGATCGCCAGTGAAGGCGCTTCGACCGCCACCCTCACGCTGGCCGAGCAGGGCAGCATCGAAGGCGAGATCCGCGCGCAGGTGGTGGTGCTCAGCGGCCGCCTGGAGGGTGACGTGCACGCCAGCGAGCGCGTGGAACTGACCCCCAGCGCCCGGGTCAACGGCAACATCCACTACCAGGTGGTGGAGATGAACGCCGGCGCACAGCTCACCGGTCGTCTCATTCATGGTGCCCCACAGATGGCCCTGCCGCCGCCGCAAGCCGGTGAAGGCAAGGACAAGGACGGCAAGGACAAGGACGGCGCGGCGCGCAAGAAGCTGGCCGAGGCCATGGCCTGAACACAGTGATCGGCGAAACGGCTTGAATCGGGGGCCCTGCGCCCCCATCCTGCACGCATGAGCACGCTTGTTTCCCTGCCCGGTGCCCCCGCCGCCGCGCCGAACTACCAGTCGCTGGACCGTCCGCTGCACTTCACCGAAGCCGCTGCGGCCAAGGTGCATGAGCTGATCGAGGGCGAAGGTAATCCTTCGCTCGCGCTGCGCGTGTACATCGAAGGCGGCGGCTGTTCCGGCTTCCAGTACGGCTTCGAGTTCGACGAGAACCGCGCCGAGGATGACCTGGCGGTGGTGACCAACGACGTCACCCTGCTGGTCGACCCGCTCAGCCTGCAGTACCTGATGGGCGCGGAAGTGGACTACACCGAAAGCCTCACCGGCGCACAGTTCGTGATCCGCAATCCGAACGCGAAGACCACCTGCGGGTGCGGCAGCAGCTTCAGCATGTAAGCTTGGGGGATGTCCAGAACATCCCTGCCGCTGTCCGGTTTTTCCTTCACCACTGAACCCCTTGAACGCGCTGACACGCTGCGCGCCGATGCCGATGCGCTGTTGCGGCTGTGGCCGCAGGCACATGTGCTGGTGCTCGACGTGGACGGCCGTGCGCTGGCTGATGACCAGGGCCAACCGCTGGCGCTGACCGGCGCGCAGCTCAGCGGTGGTCCCGGTACCGCCATCTTCCTCGGTCTGCGCGGTGAGCAGGCGTGGTTCTCGGTGGATGCGGCCGGTGTCGACGTCAGCGCGCCGCAGCGCGTGGACCTGCGTGAAGCCGCGGTGGCCTGGGCGGCCGCAGACGCCACTGCGTTCTGCTACGCCCGTGGCATGTCCTACTGGCAATCACGCACCCGCTTCTGCGGGGTGTGTGGCGGGGCCGTGGCCTTCAGCCGTGGTGGCTTTGTCGGCCGCTGCAGCCAGTGCAACACCGAGCATTACCCGCGCGTGGATCCGGCGGTCATCGTGGCGGTGGAAAACAACGGCCGCCTGCTGCTGGGCCGCCAGGCCAACTGGGCTCCGCGTCGGTATTCGGTGCTGGCCGGGTTCGTCGAACCGGGCGAGTCACTGGAGCAGACCGTGGTCCGTGAGGTCTTCGAGGAAAGCCGGGTAAGGGTGCGCGAATGCCGCTACCTGGGCACCCAGCCGTGGCCGTTCCCGGGTGCATTGATGCTGGGCTTTGCGGCCACCGCTGAGGACGACGTGCCGTGCGTGGACGGCGAACTGGAAGACGCGCGCTGGTTCAGCGTGGACGAGGTCGGGGCCGCATTGGCCCGCGATATCGAAGACGACGGCGAGGGCATCCGGCTGTCGCCGCCGATCTCGATCTCGCGCAGCCTGATCGAACACTGGTACCGCAGCCAGGTCGCCTGACCGGCGGCCGCGTTGCCGCTACCTGAACACGCGACGCGGTACATTACCTGTGACCCGGGGAATTTCCGGGTTGCACGGCATAGTAGCGCTCAGTCACGAGCCGGAGGCCCGCATGTTCACCACCTTGGTCGCTGTCCTGGTCGCGCTCGCCCTGGGGCATGTCGCACCGGCCGCAGCGGTCGCCCTGCGGCGTTTCGCTACCTTCCGCCACTGGCTGCAGTGGCTGGACCGGCAGGGCGGTGGCCAGGCCAATGAACACCGCGGGTTCTGGCGTGGCCGGCACGGCTGGGTGGTGGCAGTGCTGCCGTGGGTACTGCTGCTGGCGCTGCTGCAATGGGCGCTGGATGACCGGCTGTATGGCCTGCCTTCACTGCTGCTGGGCATTGCCACGCTGGTGATCTGCTGGGGGCCGCGCGACCTCGACCGCGACGTCGAGACGGTGATCGACGCCGATGACAGCCACACCCGGCACGCGGCCATTGCACAGCTGCAGTCCGCGGGCGGTAGCCTGCAGGAGGATGTCGGGTCGCTGGTGGAAGCCACCGTGCTCAACGCACTGCGGCGCTGGTTTGCGGTGCTGTTCTGGTTCCTGCTGCTGGGCCCGGCCGGCGCGCTCGGCTACCGGCTGCTGGCCCTGCTGGCAGTGGGGCCGATGCGCTCGCTGGCGACGGTGGAAACCGTGGTCGGTGCGCGCCAGGTGCTGGGTTGGCTGGAATGGCCGGTGGCGCAGCTGATGTCGCTGTCGATGGCGCTGGTGGGCAACTTCGATACCGCCTGGAAGGCCTGGCGCGAAGCGCATGGCAACCAATGGGCGGCGTCCACGGTGTTTCTGGGCGCGGTGGCGCGGGCCAGTGTCAGTGCCGAACTGCGCGAAGACGCACACGATTACAGCGAAGCCGGGATGGTGCCGGTGTGGCGGCGCCTGCCGGAACTGCGCGATGCGATGAGCCTGGTGTGGCGCATGCTGCTGCTGTGGATGGCGTCGCTGGCCGTGCTGGTGATTGCGGGCTGGGTGACGTAACGCCTGCGGACCAACGGTCCGCACCTACCGGGTAATGGGTGACAACAACACAAACGGCATCCACGGCAGATTGCGCAACACCGCATACCCCACCAACACCACCAGCCAGAACATCGGCGCGGCCAGCACCCGCATCAGCGGGTCCAGCGCACGCGGACGCCAGCCGGCCATGTGCAGCAGCATCAGCAGCAGGAACGGCAGCGAGATCACCAGCAGCGGATTCATCGCCATTGCGCCGGGCAGGTCGAAGTGCACCAGCGAATGCAGGCAGCGCGTGCTGCCGCAGCCAGGGCAGTACAGCCCGGTCAGTGCGTACAACGGACAACCCGGCAGCGGACTGTTGCCGGCATACGGATTGACGTGGCGCAGTACCACGGTGGCACCGACAGCGAGGCCAGCGGTGATCGCCAGCGGAGCCCAGCGTCGGCCGGTCGGACGTAAGGAAGGTAAGGACATGACGGCAGAACGGCCCGGGCAGGTCACCCACCAGGGGTGCCGGACCGGGCCGTCCTCAGTGCGATCAGTAGCCGCCGCTGGCTGCGCCGCCGATGCCCATCATCACCACCAGCACGGTGTACAGGATGCCGACGACGATACCGGCGATGGCCGAGTAGATGGCCCACTTCTTGGCCTTTTCCGACGAGTCCTGCGCACCGGCGATGTCACCGGCGGCCAGCTTGCCGTTGACCTGCGCGGCATAGACGATCGACACGATGCCGCCCGGCAGGCAGCAGAACAGGGTGGCCAGGATGGCCCAGACCAGGTTGTTGGGGACTTGCGGGGCAGTGGCGTTCATGGGTGAAGCTCCATTTTCTCGGGTGGGTTTAAAAAAAGTGAATCAAAGCTCGGACAGAGCGCCCAGCGCAGCCAGACCGCCGAACAGACCGAACCACAACAGCAACAGCACCGGACCGGCGAACGCCGACGCCCAGGCCCAACCAGCGGCCTTGCGCGAAGCGGCGAACGCACCTGCCACATCGCCTGCTGCCCGACGGCCATCGACCTGCGCGGCATAGACGATTGACACCACCCCCAGCGGCAGACAGCAGAACAACGTCGTCAGGATCGCCCACACCAGGTGGTTCGGAACGAAGACGGCTGATGAAGGTGGTGTTGGCGGGTGATTCAAGTACTGCTCCATTCCTTTGGTGGTCCGACGGCATCGCCAAAATCCCGTCGGACACCCCCTATGGGGCGGTAATCTACCCCATGTTGGCCCCGAATGTATGCGTTTACATGGCGAGAAGCGTCAAATGAGTGCGCTTCCAGCCCGCGTTCGCGGGCGTATGGCGCCTCAGGCGTGTCCCGCCCGCAGTGCGCGAACCAGCGCTTCCAGCTGTCCGGCATCGGTGCTGGCCCCGTCCACCGGCGGTCCCGCCGCCACCTCGATATGCGCGCGGAAGCGGCGTGGCACGCGCATGCGCCCCAGCCGCGTATCGCGCCGGCTCCACATGCTGTCCCACATGCCGCGCAGCGCCATCGGCACCACCGGCACGGGCCGGCGCTCCAGGATCTTCTCCACGCCCGACTTGAAGGCGGCCATCTCGCCATCGCGGGTGAGCGCCCCTTCCGGGAAGATGCAGACCAGCTCGCCCTCGGCCAGCGCCCTGTCCACCTCGTCGAACGCCGCCTGCATCAGCGCGGGGTCCTCACGCGCGCCCGCAATCGGGATCGCCTTGGCGGTGCGGAAGATCCAGCGCATCACCGGAATGTTGAAGATCTTGTAGTACATGACGAAGCGCACCGGGCGCGGAATCGTCGCCGACAGGATCAGCGCATCCATGTAGCTGACATGGTTGCAGACGATCAGCGCCGCACCTTCGTCGGGCACGTTGGCTTCAATGCCATGCGGGCGCAGCCGGTACAGCGTGCGCACCATCAGCCAGCTGAGGAAGCGCATCAGGAATTCGGGGACGATGGTGAAGATGTAGATCGCCACCACCGCGTTGGCGATTGCCAGCGCCAGGAACAACTGCGGAATCGTCCAGTGCAGGTACTTCTGCGTGGCCAGTGCGATCAGCGCCGCGCCGACGATGAAGCCGGAGTTCTGGATGTTCAGCGCGGCGAACACCCGCGACATCTCCGACTTCGGCGTGCGGCTCTGGATCAGGGCGAACAGCGGCACCACGAAGAAGCCGGTAAACAGACCGATGCCCACCAGATCGACGATGATGCGCGCGCTGCCGGCCGCCGCGATGAAGGCCGGCACGCTCAACCCGGCCGCCGTGGCCTCACCGGCCCGTGCGAAATACAGGTCCAGCATGAAAGCGGTCATGCCGAACGCGCCCAGCGGCACCAGGCCGATTTCCACGGTGCGACCGGACAGCTTCTCGCACAGCAACGAGCCAACCCCGGTGCCGACCGAGAACAGCGCTAGCGCGAAGATGTACAGCGTGGGCTCGCCGCCCAGGTTGACCACGGCATAGGTGGGCAGCTGCGAGGTCAGCATGGTGCCGACGAACCAGAACCAGGACACGCCCAGGATGGCGTTACGCACCGCCTTCTGCTTTTTGGCCAGACGCAGCACTGCCAGCGATTCCGGCAGCGGGTTCCAGTTGATCTTCAGGTCCGGTGCACCGGCATCCACCTTGGGAATCATGCGTGCGGTGATGTTGCCGGCCACCGCCAGCGCGATCACCGCCGTGGCCGCCACCACCGGGCCGTAGCTGCCGGCCAGGGTGAAGATGATGCCGCCGCTGATCATGCCGACCAGGATCGACATCGACGTGCCCATTTCCACCAGACCGTTGCCGCCGGTGAGCTCTTCCGGCTTCAGCACCGATGGCAGCACCGAGTACTTCACCGGGCCGAACAGGGTCGACTGCAGGCCGGTGCAGAACAGCGCCACCAGCAGGACTGGCATGCTCTGGGTGAGGAAGCCCACCGCCGCCAGCGACATGATCGCGATCTCCATCGTGGTGGTGATCACGATCAGGCGCGACTTTTCCAGCTTCTCGGCGATCTGCCCAGCCAGTGCCGAGAACAGGAAGTAGGGCAGGATGAAGATGGCCGGCGCGAGCGTGGTGTACAGCGACTGCTCCTCCTGGCTGACGCCGAGGTAGAACAGCAGGCCGATGATCGCCTGGCGGTACACGTTGTCATTGAAGGCCCCCAGCGACTGCACGATGAAGAACGGCAGGAAACGGCGCTGGCGGAGCAGGGCGAACTGACTGTGACCGGATGACATGGAATCTCCTTGCGGACCGGCGCACCTTAGCATGGGGGCAAAGGCAGCCGGGCAAGCCCGGCTCTACGTAAAGCGGCGCTTCGCGCGTTCGTGGTCCCTCACCGCAACGTGCGGGCTGCCTCAGTCGCCGCCCCGCGCAGCTTCGGCAGCAGCCGCAGCATCAGTGCCAGCTGGGTGCGGATCAACTGCAGCTTGGCCGGCATGCCGTCGTCCACCTGCTCCAGCTGCTCGGCCAGCGCCCGGTCTGCCTCCTTGTCCCCCTCCTCCACCGGTTGCCGCTGCTGCAGCGCCGAGGCAATCTGCTGCATCGCCTGCTGCACCCGCTCACCCGCACTGCGCGCCAACGGGTCCGCAGCAAAGCTGTCCAGCTGCGCACGGTGCGCCCCCAGTGCCGACAGATGCCCCAGCAAGGTGTTGGACAAGGCCAGGAAGCGGAAGCCGGCGTCCAGGTTGCGGCGCACGTGCCCTGGCTCGCGCAACATGTTGGACAGCGCGGTGGACAAGGCCACGTCGGCGTTGTGCATGTCGCGGCGCGCGACCCGATAGGCCAGATCGTCCTGCATGCCGCTGCCATACTGTCCAAGCACCGCCTGCAGATAACCGGCGCAACGCTCCAGCACCCGCGCCATCACCTCGTTGAGCCGCCGCCCCTGCCAGTCCGGCAGGATCAGGAACGCGGCCGCTGCGGCAATTGCGCAGCCCAGCAGGGTGTCCACCAGTCGCGGCCAGATCAGCAGGAAGCCGTCGCCGATCAGGTTGAAGCAGGTCAGCGCCATCACCGTGATCGCCGCCGAGGCCACCAGGTAGCGGTCATGGCGGGTGAAGAAGAACAGCAGTGCCGACAACAGCGCGATCAACAGCTCGATGCGCAGGTCCTGGAACAGCTGCAGCAGGGCCCATGTGAACACCAGGCCTATCAGCGTGCCGGCCACCCGCTGCGCCAGCCGCTGGCGGGTCGCGCCGAAGTTGGGGCGGCACACGAACACGATGGTCAGCAGTACCCACGACCCGTTCTGCGCGTTGACCAGATGGATCACTCCGAAGCCCACGACCAATGCGATGGCCATGCGCAGGCCATGCCGGAACAGCACTGAGCCGGGCGTCAGCTGCTGGCGGATGCGCACGCCCATCTCGCGCAGGGTATGCGGGTTGGTATCGCGCAGCCGGGTGTCGACGTTGTCCAGGGTGGTCTCGGACTGTGCGGCCTCGGACAGCCGACGCTCGATGCTCTGCAGGTTGTGGCCGAGCAGGTCCAGCGAGGACAGCAACCGCTGCCACTGCGGATTGTGCTGCTCGCGCAGCCAGGCCAGTGAAGCGGTCAGGTCGGCGGTGGCCTGGCGGGTGCGTTCGCCATACACAAACGGGTGCCGCAGGCGGATGGCCGTGCCCAGGTTCGCACAGGCCTCGCCCTGCAGCGCGAGCAGACGCTGGCAGCGGTACAGCACGTCACTGTGGAAGAACGCTTCGGTGAGTGCGCCATATGGGTAGTGCGAGGAGCTGGCGCGCTCGTGGAAATCCTGGGCCATGTAGTACAGCCGAAGATACAGACCCGACTGCACGCCGGGCCGGCCGGAGCGGCCAAAGCGGGCCAGGATGGCGGTCTTGGCGGCATTGAGCGCTTCCACCACGCGGCGGTTCTGTTCGGCCAGGGCAAGCTGGCGCTGCTGCAGGTCGAGCTCGCGCACGGGTTCGAACAGGTCGGCCTTCAGTTCGAGATAGCGTCCAAGTTCGTGGTACAGCCGCGCGACCCGCTCGCGCACCGGGCGGTTGGCGAACAGGGCGGTCCACAAAATGGACAGCAGTCCGTACCAGAGCGCGCCGGCGAGCAGATGGCTGACCGCGTTGATGGCCTGGGCGCGATCAGCGGCCCCGTGCTGTTCCAGCCCGATCATGGTGTAGATGGCCAGCGTCACCGTGGCCTGGGCGATGGAGGCATAGCGCTCGCCCAATGCCCCGAGCAGGGTCAGGCCAAAGGTGGAGACGGCCAGCGCGGCGATGAACACCCACGGCCAGGCGAACAGCTCCACCACCGCGGCGGCGGCAATGACGAAGCACAGCAGCGACAGCGCGACGGATTTGGTCCGTCCCCACCAGTTGTCGTCGGTCTCGGCAATCGCGCTGGCGATGATGCCCAGGAACACCCCGGGCAGGGCCGGCAGCTGGTCAAAGTGCCAGCACACGCCCATCGCCACGCTGAGCGCAATGAACACCCGCAACCCATAGCTGGCCTTTTCATGCGCCCACAGGCGGCTCAGTCGGGAATCTCGGGTGGGCATGCGGGCTCGTGCTATCGGGGCTGCTCATTATTGCTGCATTCGCTGTGAGGGTGCGCGAAGAGCGACCTCGTCTGCAGGTCTACGTGTCTGGGGCCGGCGGGTGGGGGGTACGGGACACGCCGTTAACCCATCCATGGGGGCTCGTCGAAAACATCC
>NZ_DAMDFR010000103.1:0-9475 GCF_032103445.1 Stenotrophomonas sp. | reverse complement strand
CCCCGCACCGGTGGTCGCCACTGCGCCCGCGCCGGCCGCCAACCCCACGCTGTCCCAGCAGGTGGGCACCGTGCTGCTGCAGGTGGCCAGCTTCGCCAGCCGTGACAATGCCACCCGCGCACTGGGCCAGCTGTCCACTGCCGGCATCGTCGGGGCCAGCATCAGCGACATCGTCAGCGGCGGCCGCACCCTGTGGCGCCTGCGGGTTCCTGCATCCGACCATGCCAGCGCCGCGGAACTTGCCGGCCGCATCGTGGGTCTGGGCTTTGGCTCGCCGCAGATCGTAAAAGAATGAATGGCCAGACCCGGCGCGCCTGACCGCGTGCCGCCGAGCGCATGGGCCTACAATGGCCCGCCCCGTATCACCCCTTTGTCATCCCCCTTGGCGCCCCTGGAGCTTGTTGTCCGATGAAATTCCGCTTTGCCGCTGCCGCCCTGGCCACGACGCTGGTCGTGGGCATGGTTTCCGCCCAGACCCCGCAGCCCGTCCCAGCGCCCGCGCCGGCGGCCACCGCACCGGCCACCGTCGCGACGCCGCCGGCCCCGGTGCCCAGCGTCTCCAAGGCCTGGATCCTGATGGACTACGCCACCGGCCAGGTGCTGGCAGGTGAGAACATCCATGCACAGCTCGCCCCGGCCAGCATCACCAAGGTGATGACCTCGTACGTGATCGCCGCCGAAGTGAAGAACGGCAAGGTGCGTCCGGACGATCAGGTGATGATGAGCGAACGCGCCTGGCGCGAAGGCGGTGCCGGCACCGATGGCAGCTACAGCGGCTTCCCGGTCAACCAGACCGCGCGTCTGGAAGACATGGAAAAGGGCATGGCGATCCAGTCCGGCAACGACGCCGCCATCGCGCTGGCCGAACACGTGGCCGGCAGCGAAGAAGCCTTCGCGTCGCTGATGAACAGCTATGCCGCCAAGATCGGCATGAAGAACTCGCACTTCGTCAACGCGCACGGCCTCAGCGCGCCGGGGCACCAGACCACCGCTTACGACCTGGCACTGCTGGGCCGGGCGATGGTGCGTGACTATCCGGAAACCTATGCCTACAACAAGGTGAAGGAATTCACCGTGGGCAGCATCACCCAGCCCAACCGCAACCTGCTGCTGTGGCGCGACGCCAGCGTCGACGGCATCAAGACCGGTCACACCTCGGAAGCCGGCTACTGCCTGATGAGCTCGGCACAGCGCGGCGACCAGCGCCTGATCGCCGTGGTGCTGGGCGGTTCGTCGGAAAAGCAGCGTGCCGATGACAGCCTGGCCCTGCTCAACTGGGGCTTCCGCTTCTTCGAAACCCACCGCATGTACGAGCCGGGCAAGGCCGTGGCCGAGCACAAGGTGTGGAAGGGGCAGGCCGACAACGTCCAGCTGGGCGTGGCCCAGCCGCTGCTGGTGAGCGTGCCGCGCGGTCGCTACAACGATCTCAAGCCGAGCATCGACGTGCCCAAGACCCTGGAAGCCCCGTTCACCGCCGGCCAGCCGATCGGCACGCTGAAGGTGACCCTGGACGGCAAGGTGGTGGCGGAGGCTCCGCTGGTCGCCGTGGCCGCGGTGGAAGAAGCCGGCTTCTTCAAGCGCCTGTGGCACAGCTTCCTGATGTGGTGGGAATCGGAATAAGAAAAAAGGCCCGCATCGCGGGCCTTTTTTGTAGGGACACGCCATGCGTGTCCGCGAACCGCCCGTAGACCACGAGGACACGCATGGCGTGTCCCTACAATGCCGATCGTTTACAGCGAGCGGCTGATCGTAAAGCTGCCATAGATCGGCGACTGCTCCTGCCCATCAAACTCGCGGGTGCTGTGGTAGCGGGCGAGGGCGAACTTCCAGCGGTTGTACATGATCGCCAGGCCGTAGCCGGCCTGGGCCACGAACGGGCGCTTGTCCACGCTGTGGCTGTTGCGGAAGGTGTTGCCATCCAGGGTGATGTCGCGGACCACCCACGCGGCATCGGTGGTGGCAAACAGGTGGAAAGACCAGCCGCTGGGCTTGCCGCCGCGGGTCGGCGCGGTGTTTTCGCCGGCCGGGCGCAGCGGGGTGCTGCCGAAGTCGTCCGGCAGCTTCCAGCCGAAGCGCACTTCGCCGCCGCCGTTGAGGTGGGTGGCCAGGTTGCCGACCGCGCCGCCATAGTGGCTGATCGCATCCCAGCCCCAGCCACCCAGGTTTTCGCTGGCATCGGCCGGCCAGCGGCGCATGCGCTCGTGGGTCAGCATGATCACCGGCTCGTTGTGCAGCTGGTTGTCCCAGCCCTGGAACTTCTCATCGCCCAGCGCGTCATGCACCGCGTCCTGGACCTCTTCGCCCAGCGCCCACGGCCCGACCACGCCCAGGGTCAGCTGGGTCGTCTGCAGGCGGTCGCCCCGCCGGGCGTTATAGCCGAAGCTGCCCACCAGCACGCCGGCGTAGGGGCGGTCGTCCTCGATCACGTCTTTGCGGGTGAAGTCCTTCGGCGTGTAGATGCCTTGGCCGAAGCTGAAGATCATGTTCTGCTGCTCGAACTCGCCCGGGGCCAGCCGCTCCAGATGGCGGTTCACCCAGCGCGCCAGGCGCGGCAGGCAGGGGTCGTCGGTGTAGTCCACCAGGTTCGGCGACACCAGGGTGATCTGGGCCCCGTTGGTGTAGCCCTGGTCCTGGTCAGCTCCGCCGAACAGGTCGTTGTCGACGCGGAAGTTGACCTGGGGCGGGTGGTCGCGCATGGCGTCAGGACCACATTGTTCGGCCGCCTGTGCGACAGGCGCGGCCACGGCAAGCACACCGGCAAGCGCGGCCGGCAACGCGAAAGGCTTCAAACGCATGATGGTTCCGCTGACTGAATTGGCTTCTTTTTATGCGCAGACAGCGTAGTGAAGACGTGAGACGGCCTCAACGCCGCGCATGCACTGGACTGTGCTGTGAATGAAGCCGGATTTTCATGTCCGGTTGGGCGACGCTGTGCGCATGATCCCGCCCTGCTTGGGTTTCGTCGTTTTCGTCCCCATAATCCCGCCATGGAAATCAAGTCTGACAACCCTGAACACGGCTTCCAGTTCCCCGGTCAGTTTGAGCTCAGCGCCATGGGCGCGGCCAACATCGGGCTGGAGCATGAACTTCCCCGCCTGCTGCAGGCCGCTGGCGTCGATGTGCTGAAAGAGCGCATCAGCTGGAAGACCTCGTCCAATGGCAAATACGTGTCCGTACGGCTGGTGTTCAAGGCCGACAGCCGCGAACAGTACGACAGCGCCCACGAGGCCCTGCGCGACCACCCGGAAGTGAAGTGGACGCTGTAAGCGACCGCCCGCTGGAGGCTGCTGCCCCCGGGCAGCGCGCCGCCCGCCCTGCCGTGGTGCGTGACCTGGGCCGCCAGCCCTACGCCCCGGTGTGGCATGCAATGCAGCGTTTCACCGATGCGCGCAACGACGACAGCGCCGATGAGCTGTGGGTGGTCGAGCACGACCCGGTGTTCACCCTGGGCCAGGCCGGCAAGGACGAGCACGTGCTGGCCCCGGGCGACATCCCGGTGCTGCATGTGGACCGCGGCGGCCAGGTGACCTACCACGGCCCGGGCCAGATCGTGATCTACCCGCTGCTGCAGCTGCGCCGCCTGGGTATTGGCGTGCGCGATTACGTCTGCCGGATCGAGCAGGCCATCATCGACACCCTGGACGAATGGAATATCGGCGCTGAACGACAGGACGGCGCACCCGGCGTGTATGTGGCCGGGGCCAAGGTCGCCGCGCTGGGCATCCGCGTCCGTCGTGGCTGCACTTTCCACGGCCTGGCCTTCAACGTGGCCATGGACCTGGAGCCGTTCCGTCGCATCAACCCCTGTGGCTACCAAGGGCTGCAGGTGACCTCGGTGGTAGACTTGGGGGGACCGTCCGGCATGGCGGCCGTCAAGCCGGTGCTGCTGGGCCATCTGGCCCGCCAGTTCGGCCTGGACCTCCAGCCCACCTCTGAACTGCCCGATTTGACTGACGCGGCCTGACCGCCGCCGACCAAGGCCATGACTGAAACCACCGCTCGCATCATTCCCCTGCAGGTTGTGCAGGGTGACACGCCGTCCGCCGCCCCGCTGCAGGCGGGCGTCAAACAGCTGGGCGGTGACAAGATCGGCCGCTCGCCGGTGCAGTTTGCCGACGCGCCGGTGCTGCGCAAGCCCTCCTGGATCCGCGTGCGCATTCCCTCGGGCAATGCGGTGCAGACCCTGAAGGCCAAGCTGCGCGAGAACCGTCTGGTCACGGTGTGCGAGGAAGCCAGCTGCCCGAACATCCACGAGTGCTTCAGCCACGGCACCGCCACCTTCATGATCCTCGGCGAGGTCTGCACCCGCCGCTGCTCGTTCTGCGACGTTGCCCACGGCCGGCCCAAGCCGCCGGACGCCGGCGAACCGGCCAGCCTGGCCCAGACCGTGGCCGACATGGGCCTGAAGTACGTCGTGGTCACCAGCGTGGACCGCGACGACCTGCGTGACGGCGGTGCCCAGCACTTCGCCGACTGCATCGGTGCCATCCGCGCCAAGTCCCCGAACACCCGCATCGAGGTGCTCACCCCGGACTTCCGTGGCAAGGGCCGCATGGAGCGCGCGCTGGACATCCTGGCGACCAACCCGCCGGACGTGTTCAACCACAACATCGAAACCGTGCCGGACCTGTACCGCAACGTGCGCCCGGGCGCGGACTACCAGTGGTCGCTGACCCTGCTGAAGAACTTCAAGGCCCAGCACCCGGCCATCGCCACCAAGTCCGGCATCATGCTGGGCCTGGGCGAGGACATGGACCAGGTGCGCGCCACGATGCGTGACCTGCGTGCCCACGACGTGGACATGATCACCATCGGCCAGTACCTGCAGCCGACCGCCCACCACCACCCGGTGCTGCGCTACTGGACCCCCGAGGAATACAAGGCGCTGGAGGAGTACGGCTACGAGTTGGGCTTCAGCCACGTGGCCTCCGGCCCGATGGTGCGTTCCTCGTACCACGCCGACGTTCAGGCAAAGGGTGCCGGCGTCGCCTGACGCCGGTGCCGTTCACAATTTGCAACACACCTCGGTTTAGGCTGGAAATCCGCCGCAACTTTCGGCACTGTCGTGTTGTCTGATCTGCACGCAGTCTCCCCCTTGGCAAGGTGCCATGAGCAAGTTGATGAAACTTAAAGTTCCCGCATTCCTGATGGCCCTGGCGCTGACCGCGCCGCTGGCCCTGGCCGCCTATGCCGACTCGCCGGCGCTGCCTTCGGCCGCCACCGCCGACCAGGCCACCACCTCCAAGCTGGTGTATGGCCTGCTTTCGGACAGCCGCTACGCCTACCGGCCGCGCGCGTTGGATGCGGCCACCTCCAAGGACGTGTTCAAGCGCTACCTGGAGTCGCTGGACGGCAGCAAGCAGTTCTTCACCCAGGCCGACATCACCAAGTTCGCCCCGTTCGAGGCCAACATCGCCAATGCCATCCGTGGCGGCGAGCTGGAACCGGCGTTCCAGGTGTTCGCGGTGTACAAGCAGCGCGTGGGCGAGCGCGTCGGCTACGCGCGCAAGCTGCTCAAGCAGGATTTCGACTTCAGCAGCGATGAGCGCTTTGATTACGACCGCAAGGACGTGCCATGGGCGGCCAGCACCGCCGAACTGGACGACCTGTGGCGCAAATCGGTCAAGAACGACTGGCTGCGGCTGAAGCTGGCCGGCAAGCAGCCGGCCGACATCCGCAAGACGCTGGACAAGCGTTACGCCACCTTGGAAAAGTCGGTCAACGAACTGAAGGGCGAAGACGTCTTCCAGTTCTTCCTCAACGCCTACACCAGCGCCGTTGATCCGCACACCGACTACTTCACCCCGCGCACTGCCGAGAACTTCAATCAGGCAATGTCGCTGTCGCTGGAGGGTATCGGCGCGCAGCTGCAGCGCCAGGACGACATGGTGGTGATCCGCGAGATCATCGCCGGCGGTCCGGCTGCGGTGAACGGCACGCTCAAGCCCGGTGATCGCATCGTCGGCGTGGGCCAGGGCAAGTCGGGTCCGGTTGAAGACGTGATCGGCTGGCGCATTGACGACGTGGTCGCCAAGATCCGCGGCAAGAAGGACACCCAGGTCCGCCTGGAGTTCATTCCGGCCGAGGAAGGCGTCGACGGCAAGCACCACATGCTGGTGCTGACCCGCCAGAAGGTGCGCCTGGCCGAACAGGCCGCCAAGGGCGAAACCCTCACCATTCCCGGCAAGGAAGGTGAACCGGATCGCAAGGTTGGCGTGATCAAGCTGCCCACCTTCTACCAGGACTTCGAGGGCCGCCGCCGCAACGCCACCGACTACGCCTCGGCCACCCGTGACGTCGCCAAGCTGCTGGCCGGCTTCAAGAACGACAAGCTCGACGGCGTGGTGCTGGACCTGCGCAACAACGGCGGTGGTTCGCTGGACGAAGCCATTGAACTCACCGGCCTGTTCATCGAGCAGGGCCCGGTGGTACAGGTGCGCGAATCCGGCGGCCGCGTCACCGTCAACAACGACCGCAGCGAAGCGGTCGCGTGGGACGGCCCGCTGGCAGTGCTGATCAACCGCGGTTCGGCCTCGGCGTCGGAAATCTTCGCCGGTGCCATCCAGGACTACGGCCGCGGCCTGGTCATTGGTGAAACCACCTTCGGCAAGGGCACCGTGCAGAACATCGTCGACCTGGACCGTTGGCCGAGCGGCGAGACGCAGCGCTTCGGCCAGGTCAAGCTGACCATCGCCCAGTTCTTCCGCGTCAGCGGCAGCAGCACCCAGCACAAGGGCGTGGTGCCCGACCTGGCCTTCCCGGCCAGCGTGGACGCCACCGAGTACGGCGAAAGCACGTACGACAATGCCCTGCCGTGGACCCGCATCGCCGCCGTGCCGCACACCCAGTACGGCAACTTCGGCCCGCTGCTGCCCAAGCTGGAAACCCGCCATGCCGCGCGTATTGCCGCCGACAAGGAATTCCAGTGGTGGAACGAGGACGTGGAGCAGTTCCGCACCGAAGCGGCGAAGAAGTACATCTCGCTCAATGAGGGCGTGCGCCGCGCCGAGCGTGAGCGTCAGGAAAAGCAGCGCAAGGATCGCCAGGCCATCCGCAAGGAACTGGGCCTGGACCTGGACCCGCTGGCCGACGACAGCAATGACGACGGCCTGACCGGCAACGAGCGCGACATCGTCAAGGATGCCGCCCGTGAAAAGGCCGCCGAAAAGCGCCCGGACCCGCTGCTGCGTGAATCGGCGTCGATCCTGGCTGATGCGGTGAATCTGCTGGCCGAGGACCGCCCGCTGTCGGCACAGGTGCTGCCGCAGTCCACCGCTGTGGGCCGCTGGGCGGACTGAACGCCCGGCGTGAACCAACCGATAACGAAGGGCCGGCCATGCGCCGGCCCTTCGCTTTTTAGACCCTGCGCATACGCCTCCCTCACTAAGCTGGGACGATCCCGTTTTTGCAGGAGCGCCCATGCGGCTGTCCCACGCACTTCCGGCCGGCCTGCTGGCCGTGTCACTCAGCGCCTGCGGCGGACGCGCCGCCGACAGCACGCTGCTGCGCGAATCATTCGACTCTGGCGATACCTACTCGCGCACCGTGCCGGGTTCGCCGGCCACGGCCTGCGAAGCCGCGCGTCGCACCCTGCTCAGCCAGGGCTACGCGATTGCCCGTTACGGTGCCGACGCGGTGGAAGCCAACAAGAACTTCCAGCCACGCGATGACGAGCACGAACAACTGGTGCTGCGGATTTCCTGTGCGCCGCGCGGTGACGAGGCGCTGGTGTTCATCAGCGCGGTGCAGGACCGCTATGCGTTGAAGAAAAGCCCCACCTCGGCCAGTGTCGGCGTCGGTGCCTTGGGGTCGGTGTCGCTGCCGTTCGGCAGCAATGACGACTCGCTGGTGAAGGTGGCCAGCAGCACCGTGCAGGATGCGGACTTCTATCGGCGATTCTTCGCGCGCCTGCAGCAGTACCTGCCGGCGGCGGCTGCCGGTACGCCACCGCCGCCGACACCCGCTGAGGCACCGGCAGACCCCATTCCGGCCACGCCGCCGGCCCCTCCGGCCCCCGCAGCGGTGCCAACCCCGCCCGAACCGGTGCCGGAGGCCACGCCGTCCACTGACGTCCCGACGCCGCAGGCCTGAGCGGGCGCGCATTACCGTGCAACGTCTGCGTCGGCTGCTCGTCACCGTGGCGCTGGGCACGATGGTGCCTGCCGCCTCAGCCGCTGACTGCACCGAGGCGTTGCTGCGTGAGCTGGGCTGGCAGATCGGGGCCACCTCCGCTTCGACACCCCAGGTGCATGGCGGGGCGGTCTGCGAGCGCGCCGACCTGGCCGAGGCGCGCGCTGCCGGCGACCTGCGCGTGCAGTTGCCGCGGCAGTGGAATGAGGCGCAACGGCAAGTCTTCCTGCAGACGCTGTTCGATGACCCGGCCACGGTGTGTGCCTATGCTTTTGAGCTAGGTGAGGCGACCCGACGCGCCACCACGCAACTGCAGGACAACCCCGGCTACCGCTTCTCCGCATTGCAGCTGGGCTGGATCGGCTTTGGCATCGGCGGCAGTCGAGCACAGGGCTGGCAGGGCTTCCGCAGTTTCGGGCGCGGCTATCAGCCGACGGCAAGCAACAGCGCCGCGTTGGACGCCTTCTACAACGGCCACGTACGCAGCGAATGCGGGGTAGGGCGACAGGTGGCCCAGTTGGCCACCCAGCGCGAGCTGTACGGCGATACTGCATTCGATGCGGAGTTCAGCCCCGGCGAGCTGTCCATCGGCACCTTCCTCACCCTGCACGACACCGACAGCATCCTGCTCGGACACCACGCTGGCACGTTCCTGGCCGACGGCAAGGCGATGCGTACCTCACAGCGCGGCCGCCAGGCCTTCGTCGGCGCACCCGGCTTCATCGAGCACGTGTTCGACAAGACCTACGTGGACGACATCAACAACCAGGCCGAGAACTTCGTCATCGTCGATGTCAGCGCTGCCGCCGCGCAGGCACTGCGCGAGCACGGCGGCTTTGCCCATTACGACCGGCTCAACCGGCGCATCTGGGAGCTGGCCAAGCAGCTGCCCGGCCACAGCGCCCGCCGCTTCGAACGGCTGCTGATCGAGCGCGACCCTGGGCTGCGGCGGGCGCTGCCGGCCGCCCAGCAAGCGGTGCTTGCTGAACTGGACGCCTTGCTGGACGATCCGTTCTATCAGGGGTTCCTGATTTATGTGCACCCACGCGGTATACGTCCTGTGGGCTACCACGTGGTGCGCCTGCTCGACCGCAATCCGCGGACGCCATTCGCCTTCGAGCTGGGGCTGCACAATCTGCATACCACGCTGTACCGCCGTTGGATCGACGCCCGCCTGCGCCAGTGCGCGGCGGGGTCGGCATCGCATTCGCAACCCGAGCAAAGGTGATTGATGGACATTGCAATGATTGGACTGGGGCGCATGGGCGCCAACATGGCCGAGCGCCTGCACCGCGGCGGCCACCGCGTGATCGGCGTGGACCCGGGCGAGGCGGCGCGCACTGCC
>NZ_DAMDFR010000102.1:6161-9579 GCF_032103445.1 Stenotrophomonas sp. | reverse complement strand
CGGACCCAGGCCACCATGCCCTAGCCGCATGTCCAGCTTTTGGGGGTCACCTCACATGCGTGGCTGCCGTTCGCATGAAATCCAACACCGCGAAGCCACGCATGGCGTGGCTCTACGTATGGATCACGTCACCCCCGCGCCCACACCGGGAACGCATCCGGCAACACCTGCCACACCATCGGACCGGCGCGCATTTCCTCGTCGTTCAACAGGCACGCGTCCAGCTCCGCGCGCACCGCGCGCTCGTCCATGGCCACGCCGATCACCGCCAGTTCCTGGCGGCGGTCGCCCCACAGCGGATGCCACATCCGGCGCATCGCCGCGTACTCGCCCGGGTCGCTGACTTCATGCGCCGCCGGCAGCGCCGCCGTCCAGCATGACGCCTGCTGCCGCACCCAGCCGGCATCGGTGTAAGGAATCTGCGGCGGCGGCAGCAGCGGCACCGTGTCTTCCAGCCCGGCATCCACCCGCTCGCGTGCGGCGTACCAGAACCCCGCCGCCTGGGTGCGCGTGGAGGCACCCACGCTGGACAGCTCACCGACCCAGTCCATGCGGTTGGCCAGCCAGAAGAAGCCCTTGCTGCGGATGACGCTGTTCAACCCACTGTCCAGCGCGCGTGCAAAGCGCTGCGGATGGAACGGGCGGCGGGCGCGGTAGACGAAGCTGCTGATGTTGTATTCCTCGGTCTCCGGCGTGTGTTCACCGCGCAGCGCCTGCATCCAGCCCGGGGCCAGCTGTGCGCGCACGAAGTCGAAGCGCTTCGTGTCCAGCAGTTCATGCGCGGGCACATCGCCGTGGCGCGACAACACCAGTCGCGCGTCGCGGTTCATCGCGCGCAGCACGGCCAGGGTCTGCTGCAGGGTCTCATCCTCGATCACATCGCACTTGCTCACCACGATCACATTGGCGAACTCGATCTGGTCGGCGAGCAGGTCGACCACACCGCGCGCATCCTCCTCACCTGCCTGCTGGCCGCGATCGGCAAGGCGATCCGTGCCGGTGAAATCGCGCAGGAAGTTCTGCCCGTCCACCACCGTCACCAGCGTGTCCAGCCTCGCGATGTCGCCGAGGCTGAAGCCGTCTGCATCCCGCACCGAGAACGTCGCCGCCACCGGCATCGGCTCGGCGATACCGGTGGATTCAATCAGCAGGTAGTCATAGCGGCCCGAAGACGCCAGCCGCTTCACCTCCTGCAACAGATCGTCGCGCAGCGTGCAGCAGATGCAGCCATTGCTGAACTCCACCAGGGTTTCCTCGGTGCGGCTGAGCGCAGCGCCGCCGTCGCGCACCAGTTGCGCGTCGACGTTGATTTCGCTCATGTCGTTGACGATCACCGCCACCCGCAGCCCTTGGCGATTGCGCAGCAACTGGTTGAGCAGGGTGGTCTTGCCCGCGCCCAGGAAGCCGGACAGGACGGTGACGGGCAGGCGCGAATCGGCGGGGGTGGATGCAGTGTTCATGGCGGGGTCGGCTGGGAGAAGGAATAAATGTTACTGTATAACACTCGAAAGCCAAGGGCCCCCACCCATGAAGCACCCCTACGCCTCCCTGCTGGACGCTGGAGCCATTGCCCTGTCTGCGTTATGCCTGCTGCATTGCCTGGCCCTGCCCCTGCTGGCCGCCGCCCTGCCCCTGCTGGGGGTGTGGGCGGAAGCCAAGTGGGTACATGTGCTGTTCGTGGCGATTGCGGCCCCGACCACCGGGTTCGCGCTGTGGCGCGCGCACCTGCGCTACCCGGTGCCGTTGTGGGCCGGTGTGATGGCCGTGGCCGGGTTGTTGTGCCTGCTGGCCGGTGCCGCCGAATGGCCGAGCCATGATGCGGAAACGCCATTGACCGTGGCCGGCAGCGTGCTGCTGGCCGGCACGCATGTGTGGAACGCGTGGCGGCAGCACCGGCATTGATGCCCCCCCCCCCGGCACGTGTCTCCGGCTCTACTTCGGCGCGTCCGCGTGGCCGCCATCTGCTTTGGTAGCGTCGGTCGACAGACGACGGCCGATAACGATGATCGGCACGGCAACGCATGAACCACACCAACGCCGCGCCTCAGCGCCCGTAAGCCCGCAACAGCTTCACCAGCACCTGCGCTTCTTCCGCACGCTCGGCCGGGTCGTCGGACGACACCACATGCGCCTGCAGGTGCTCATCCAACAGCCCCATCAGTAATCCGTGCGCCGCACCGCGCACCGCGGATGCCTGCAGCAGCACCTCGCTGCAGTCGGCGTCTTCATCCTGCAACGCGGTTTCCAGGGCAGCGACCTGCCCGGCCATGCGCCGGACGCGGGCCAGTAGGGCTTTTCGGTGTTGGTTGACGTGTGCCATAGCGCCGGAGCATACACTGGACGCATACCCCCATGGGGTATACATTGCGCGCCGTCACCAGCCACTTCCATGCCCCGCCATGTCCCTCAGCGCCGTCACCGACGCCCGCCGCCACAGCCATCACTTCGACGACGGCAATCCGCTGGCGGAACGCCGCACCCGCCGCGCCCTGTACCTGACCGCGCTGATGATGGCGGTGGAGATCGTGGGCGGGTGGTGGTTCAACTCGATGGCGGTGCTGGCCGATGGCTGGCACATGAGCTCGCATGCGCTGGCCCTGGGCATGGCCGCCCTTGCCTACGCCTGCGCCCGCCGCTACGCGCATGACGGGCGTTTCGCCTTCGGCACCTGGAAGATCGAGATTCTGGGCGGCTACACCAGCGCCATCGCCCTGCTGGGCGTGGCGCTGCTCATGGCGGTGCAGTCGGTGGAAAGGCTGTTCGTGCCCAGCAGCATCCATTACAACCAGGCGATCGCCATTGCCGTGGTCGGGCTGGTGGTTAACCTGGTCTGTGCGTGGTGGCTGCATGACAGCCCAGGGCATTCGCATGGTCATGGACACCCTCATGGCCATGAGCATGGGCATCACGCTCACCACCACCATGGTGAGAAAGGCCACCACCATCAGGATCTCAACCTGCGTTCGGCCTACCTGCACGTGCTCGCCGACGCCGCTACTTCGGTGCTGGCAATCGTGGCGCTGATCGGCGGCAAGCTGTGGGGCGCGGCGTGGCTGGACCCGGCGATGGGTATTGTCGGGGCGCTGCTGGTGACCGTCTGGGCGATTGGCCTGTTACGCGACACCGGCCGCATTCTGCTGGATGCGCAGATGGATGCGCCGGTGGTGGCCGAGGTGCGCGAGGTGATCGAGCAGGGTCCGTGGGCTGCACAGCTGGCCGACCTGCATGTGTGGCAGGTGGGCCGTGGCAAGTTTGCGGTGGTGGCCAGTGTGGTCAGCACTGATGACGTGTCTGCCGACAGCCTGCGTGAGGCACTTTCGGTACATGAGGAATTGGTGCACGTAACGGTGGAAGTGCACCGCCTTGCGTAGAGCCGGGCTTGCCCGGCTGCGCCTTCCACGTAACCCGCCAAGAGCAG
>NZ_DAMDFR010000102.1:0-6061 GCF_032103445.1 Stenotrophomonas sp. | reverse complement strand
CCGGCTGCGCCTTCCACGTAACCCGCCAAGAGCAGCCGGGCAAGCCCGGCTCTACGTATCCCGCACGTCACATGTTCCGTGCAGGTCATATCCGGTTTGTCCCTTATCCCGCGTCGCCCCATATCGTCAGTAGATGCTCATGCTGCCGCTGTCATCCACGCAGTGGTTGGCGATGCAGGCCTCCAGTGCGGTGGTGACCTCGCCGCGATCGTGCACGGTGCAGGTCACCCAGGCTTTGTACTCGCCCTTGAACGCGGCCGGGTGGTACTGCAGAAAGTGGCTGCTGCAGGTGTCCACCCGCACCGTGCCGCTGATCACGTCGGGCTCGGTGGTCTCATAGCGCAACGTGCCTGCGGCACTGAACTCCTGGCCCCGGGGTGCGGAGCCGCGCGGAGCGTGGGCTTCAAGGTAGCCGGGCGGGCGGTCGGAACGCTTTCCTTGGCGTACGCAGCTCCAGGCCGAAATGGCGGTGAACCTCGCCTCTCCGCCACGCGCCGGTGCCATGCGGCTCTCAGCACACAGCGCGCGGTGGTAGTCCTTCGTGGCTTGGCTTTGTTCGTCGTAGTCGAAGGAATAGGTGTTGCCGTGCAGGTGCCGGATGCGCTGTTCGATCTGGCGCATACCGCCGTTTGCGTCGGGTTCTTCGGTGGTGCGTACGACGCGTTCGTTGCCTTCGGCGTCCAGCTCGATGCGATCGTGGTAGTAGCCGTCTGCGTGTTCGATCATGGGCACCGGTGCGGACAGCAACAGTGCAAGGATGAAGCTCATGGGCGTACCTGCCTCGTGGGTGATGGAGGCGGGAGGTTGGCGGTGATGCGTGCCTGGAACTGTGCGGTGTGTTCCAGGATAGGCAGCATCAATGGTGATTTCGTATTTGTTGCACCGTGCCGGTTACAACTTGAGAATCATCCCCAACAGGAACAACCCCAGCGGCAACGAACTGAACACCGCCCCTGCCGTCCCCAGCCACGGCCAGCGCTCGCCGCGCACGCGCGACCCCAACCCCACGATCACGCCCAGAATGGACGCGCCCAGCACCCCGAGCGAGATGCCGGCATTGCTCAGCAACCATTGCCCCACCTCCGGCGAAGCCAACCCCACCGCATAGGCCAGCGCGAACATCGCCGGGGCGACCAGGAAGCTGCCCACGCCCAACAGCGGCGCTCGGGTACCGGGCGCTCTGGACGTGGAAGCGGAAGGGGTCGTGGAAGGGGCGGGCTGGGACATGGCGGCACAGGTGAACGAGTCAGCTGCCACCGTACACCATTGCCGGTTCTGCACATCGCCCACGCGCGGGGTGCGGCACTATGACGCAACATCTGCCGTCAGGAGAACCGCCATGCGCGCCTTGCCCTGTCTGCTCCTCTTTCCCCTGGCCCTGCTCGCCAGCTGCGACAAACGCAATGGCGGCGATGTGGTGTTTTCCGCCGACCCGATGCTGGGCTGCTACGCCACCCACCCGCGTAAGCCGGCCGACTTCCGCATCGACCAGGAACAAGGCCGGTACTACGTGTCCTTCAACCGCGACGAGCAATGGCAGCGCGAGGCCACCCCGCTGCAGGAAGCCAAGCGCGATGAAGTCGCCAGCTACTTCCCCAGCGATGCCGACCAGATCGATCGCGCCCTGGTGCGCAACAGCGGCGGCTTCGGGCTGTTCCACCTGAAGTCCAATGCCACGCTGCGAGGCAAGGCCAAGGACAGCGACTACATGACCCTGGTGCTGATCGGTGCCGGGCCGGTGTTCCGCACCGGGTGCGACTGAGCCACGCACCTCCACCCGAGGTGCCGCACAGCGGCGAGCCGCGGATATGCAGCTGACGCCAACGCATCGAGCGCGCCCAGCGGTGATGCCATCCCCTGTAGACAACCGTCATGCGCCATTCCGCCCACCCTGGCGGCGGTGAATGGAGCTGTAGCGCCACTGCGCCGGTTCGCGTACATGCCCGTGCAGCACCGGGCTGTGATGCACCCGGGCGATCTGCTGCTGCAGGTCCTGCGCATCAACGATGCGCTGTTGCGGAAAATCCGCCTGCCACAACGGCCGCGCGCAGCGGTCACGACGCAGCAGCGCGCGCGGTGGTTGGCCGGGCAGCTGGCGATCGAATACCGCCTGGACCTGCCGCCAGCGGCCTTCGCCATCGTCGTCGCCCGGTGGCAGGGTCCACACCCCGTGCAGTTCGCTGGGCAGGACCACGATGGCCTGCAGGATGAAGGGGCGGGTCTGCCGGGCAATGCGGAACGCCCGCCGCAGCACCTCGGCGTGTTCCACCAGCAGGCGACTGCGTGGGTCACGCAGGTAGGCACTGAAGTGCCACGTGTTCTCGAACGGGGCGTACGGGCGGGGCGTGTCCATGACCCCAGTGTGGGAACCCCGCCGGTCGCCCACGATCAGCCCAGGCCACAGCCGTGGGTCGGGCGGCGGCGCGTCGGCCGGTAGGAATTCACCGGCTCGGGTACCCTACCCACCCCCGTACCTGCCCGAACGCCCGTGCCCCACTACACCGGTCCCCTGCTCACCCGTCCCCTGGCCGAAGCGCTGCTGCGCGCCCGCGACAGTGGAGCTGCCGAATGGACCGGCTCGCTCGACCTCGGCCGCAGCTCCGGCACCGCCACCCTGGCCGCCGACCACTGGCAGTGGAGGGGCGAGACCTATGACTACCCCGGCAAGACCAAGGACCGCACCCTGTACTACTGGGACGGCGAGGAGTTCCTGCCGGTGTCGCGCTTCGGCTCGGCCCTGATCAAGCTGGTGCCCACCGAGTGGGACGCCCCCACCTTCGAGATCGACGGCATCAAGATGCTGCCCAGCGCCCAGGTTTCCCCGTTCGAGGACGCGCGCCGCAAGGTGGCGCTGGTGGCCCCGGCCGGCAAGACCGTGCTGGATACCTGCGGCGGCCTGGGCTACTTCGCCGCCTGCTGCCTGGAAGCCGGGGTGACCCGGATCCAGTCGTTCGAGAAGAACCCGGACGTGCTGTGGCTGCGCACCCTCAACCCGTGGTCGCCCGACCCGGACGCGGCCAGCAGCGGCGGCCGGCTGTCGCTGACCCACGGCGACGTCTCGCAGGCGATCGAGGGGCTGGAGAGCCGGTCGGTGGACGCCATCCTGCATGACCCGCCGCGCTTCGGGATTGCCGGCGAACTGTACTCGCAGGTGTTCTACGACCAGCTGGCCCGGGTGATCCGCCCGGGCGGCCGGATGTTCCATTACACCGGGGCCCCGAACAAGCTGACCAGCGGCCGCGATGTACCGCGCGAGGTGGCCAAGCGGCTGGAGAAGGCGGGCTTCAAGGCCGAGCTGGCGCTGGACGGGGTGCTGGCGGTCAAGCGCTGACATTTTTTATTTTTCCTTATAGATCAATCATCTGACCCCTCCGGAAGGTTTCCGGCAAGCATCGTCAGCCACGTTTGAGCAGCCTCGGACCTCGTAATCCCGTCCGCTTCACGAGGTCTGCCGCCATGCACGTTCCCGCCGCCGATCACCACCACCAGGGCTCCCGCCATGTGCGGCGCTGACCCCCGCGAGCCGCTGTTCCGGCGCGGCCTGCCCGGCGACGACAGCCGCCCGGGCTGGGGAACCGCCCCGGAACTGCCGCACCTGCCGGCGGTGAACAACCAGGTGTTCATGCGCTGCGCCAACGGCATCGGCAGCGACACCCCCGGCCAGCTGTTCGTGGCCATCGGCCACCCGCCGCTGCCCTGCTGGCCGGACCTGCTGCAGCCGCTGGCCCCGCACCCGCGCCTGCTGGTGCCGCCGGTGACCCTGCGCAGCGTGCAGGAGCTGAAGACCTTCTTCGAGCGCCACCCCGGCCACGCCCAGCGCAGCGTCGCCTACGGCATGGCCGACCGCTACACCTTCCAGGCGCGCTACGAGCAGCGCGACAGCAGCGCCGCGATGCAGCTGGAGCTGCGCGCGCACGCCTGCCCGCCGGCCTGGACGTTCTCGGTGCTGGGCAGCGACGCCAATGGCCCGCTGCAGATCGCGCCGTTCGTGCTGGGCCGTGCCAATGGCTGGGTGAGCAGCCTGGCCACCGTGCCCGCCGGCTATGAAGACACCCTGACCCTGCATATCGACACTCACGGCCATATGCCCGGCGAGGACGCCCGGGTGGACCTGGTGCTCTCGGTGCAATTGCCTGTGCAGGGCCTTTCCGGGCGTGACCAACCCACGCTGTTCCGGCTGGGTTGCCACTCCTGGCGCGCGCAGCCGCCGGCCATGGATACGGCCTGGCCTGCGCGCGGGGTGGCCACCGACCTGCTTTGAAGCACGATCGTCTTCACATTGCCTTACTATCGGCGCATCGGCCACCGGTCGTGTGCGCTGAGAGCCAGGAAGGGCAGTGCGTTGAACGAACAAACCCCGCAGGGTCCGGCCGTCGCGCATTTCCGCGTCGGCGACTGGATCGTTTACCCGAAGGAAAACGCACTGGCCAGCGACGCCGGACGCGTGAGCGTTGAGCCGCGCGCGATGGAAACGCTGGAATTCCTGGCCTACAACGCCGGCACCGTGGTCAGCCCCGAGCGCCTGCTGGTGGAATGCGGAGCCGACGTCAGCCTGGGCGACAACCCGGTGCAGAAGGCGATCGCGCAGCTGCGCAAGGCATTGGGCGACAGCGCGGTGGCCCCCCGCTACATCGAAACCATCCGCAAGCGCGGCTACCGGCTGATTGCCCCGGTGACCCTGCCCGCCGGGTATCGCGGCCCGGTGGCACACGCCGCCGCGCCGGCCACGCCGGGCAGTCCGTTCCGTGGCCTGCAGGCGTTCGACAGCGACGACGCCGGGGTGTTCTTCGGCCGCAGCGCCGCCGTGGAAACACTGGTGCAGGCACTGGAAGCACAATGGCAGCAGCAGTGCGCCTTCGTGCTGCTGGTCGGAGCCAGCGGCAGCGGCAAGAGCTCGCTGCTCAACGCCGGCCTGATTCCGCGGCTGGCACCCCCCGGCGTGGGCGCACTGGACGTGGTCGCCATTGCCCGCATTCCTGGCCGCGGCCCCGGAACCCGCACGCTGGCCGCCGCCGTCGCCGATGCGCTGGTGACCACCCTGCAGCCGGCCCTGCTGGAAGGGCATGAGGTCAGCACCTGGCAGCAGTCGCTGCAGAACACCCCGGAACGCGCCCTGCAGCAGCTGGCCGACCGCATCCACAGTGCCCAGGGCGCACGCCAGGGGGATCGCGCGCCTGCACTGGTGCTGGTGATCGACCAGCTGGATGACTTCTTCCCCGAAGACGGCGACCCCGTACAACTGGCGAAGGACGCCACCCTGCTGGGCCAGCTGGCGCGCAGTGGCCACGTCGCGGTGGTGGCCGCCTGCCGCAGCAGTGCCTACGCCACCCTGGCCAACGTGCCCGCGCTGCTGGCGCTGAAACAACCCAGCGGCCATGTCGACCTGGCTCCGCCGGGACCGGCGGAAATCGCCGAGATCATCCGCCGTCCGGCGCAGTTGGCGGCGTTGTCGTTCGAGGAAGGTCCCGACGGTCGGCTCGACGACGTGCTGCGCGATTCCGCCGTGGCCCAGCGCCACGCTCTGCCGTTGCTGCAATACACGCTTCAGTTGCTGTACGAGCACCGCGAGGAAGGCGGACGGCTGGGCTTTGCCGCCTACTCCGCGATTGGCGGGCTGGACGGCGCGCTGCGCCAGCATGCCGAACAGGTGATGGAAGGCCTGTCCCCCGCCGCGCGCGCCAGCCTGCCAAACGTGCTGGTCCATCTGGTGCGCTACTCGGCCAGCGGCGAACAGATCAGCTGCGTGGCCGCGCCGTTGCAGGTGTTCCAGCCGGGCCCCGAACGCGAACTGGTGGACGCCCTGCTACGCAATCGTCTGCTGGCCGGTACCGCTGAAGACGACACCCCTGCCGTGCAGATCGCGCATGAAACCCTGCTCAGTGCGTGGCCGCGTGCCGCGCAGTGGGTGGCCGACAACCGCGACGACCTGCACCTGCGTGAGCGCCTGCATCTGGCTGCGCAGCGCTGGCAGCAGGAAGACCAGCGCCGCGACCTGCTGCTGCCCGGCGGCCGCCTGCTGGACGAAGCGCGCGACCTGCTGCAGCGCCGCCCGCAGGTGCTG
>NZ_DAMDFR010000101.1:0-9600 GCF_032103445.1 Stenotrophomonas sp. | reverse complement strand
TGCCGGTGATGCCGGCCCAGGTGCCGCCGGAACGCAGGTCGCGACCGGCGCGCAGTGCGCCCTCGGCCGCCGGCCACGTCGCCAGTGGGGCAGTGGGGCGGGCGTGGAACTCGTCGCGGTTGCCGGCCATCAACAGCTGCCAGCGGGGGTGGACCTTCCAGGCCAGGGTGAGCAGACACATGGCTGGAATTGTGGCCGGTTTTGCGCAACCGCGCGCGGGTTGCGTCCACTTGCGGCATGAATGCGAGCCCAGGTTTCACAAGGCCTGCACAGGACTGAACTTCTGTTCAATCTCAAAATTTGAGACGAAACAGCAACTTGTGGATAAGCCTTGAACAAGTCTCTAAACATTGCTGCAAGCCCTTGATGTCCAAGGCGATTTGCCGCTCGCAAAGATGTTGACAACCCGAACGGCACTGCTAAGGTGGGCAACAGAGGGAAAACCGGGTTTTTTGTGGTTTTTCGTGGTTCAATGTTTCACCGGGCGAAGGAAAGGTGCAGGCGTCGTGTTTCAGGGCGAGACGGCCATCACAGTTGACGACAAAGGGCGCATGGCGGTTCCGACCGCGCATCGCGACCTGGTCGCGCGCGTGAGCAACAACCGGCTGGTCCTCACCTACAACCCGTTCGAGTCCGGCTGCCTGTGGCTGTATGCCGAAGCCGAATGGGAACGGGTGCGCGACGACGTCATGTCCAAGCCCAACACGCAGCGCGTCGTGCGCCTTCTGCAACAGAAGCTGGTCGGTTCGGCCGCGCATCTGGAGCTGGATGGCAACGGCCGCATCAGTATTCCGGCCAGCCACCGTGGTGCCGTTGGCATTGAAAAGAAGGCGGTGTTGCTCGGCATGGGCGACAAGTTCGAATTGTGGAGCGAGCAGGCTCATCGCGCGCTGATCCAGCAGACGTTGTCTGACGAGGATCTGGGCGATGGGTTGCTCGACCTGAAGTTGTGAGCCGGGGTGCCCGGATGCGCGGCGGCGCGCAGGCCGGTCACCCGGTGTCGCAGTCGCCGGCAGGACACCTGCCGGTTCTGTACACCCAGGTCCTGGATGGCCTGAGGGTGATCGAAAACGGACGGTATCTCGATGGCACGTTTGGTCGTGGCGGTCACGCCCGCGGCGTGCTCGAGCAGCTCGGTCCGGGAGGCGCGCTGCTGGTCATGGACAAGGATCCGGAGGCAATTGCGGTAGCCGAGCGCGACTTCGCGCCGGACCCGCGCGTCTCCATCTTCCGTGGCAGCTTCGCTGACCTGCTGCACTGGCCGGCCACCGCCGAGGGGCTGGACGGGGTGCTGTTCGACCTGGGTGTGTCCTCGCCGCAGCTGGACGTGGCCGAGCGCGGCTTCAGCTTCGGCAAGGATGGTCCGCTGGACATGCGCATGGACCCGGACAGTGGCCAGAGCGCCGCCGAATGGCTGGCCAGCGCCGAAGAGCGCGAGATCGCCGATGTGCTGTGGACCTACGGCGAAGAACGCCAGAGCCGGCGCATCGCCCGCGCCATCGTGGCCAAGCGCGCCAGCCAGCCGCTCACCCGCACCGCCCAGCTGGCCGACCTGATCGCCTCGGTGATGCCGCGCGGCAAGGACAAGATCCACCCGGCCACGCGCAGCTTCCAGGCGATCCGCATCCATATCAACCGCGAACTGGCCGACCTCGAAGCCGGCCTGGACGCGGCCATGGCCCGGCTCAAGCCCGGCGGCCGCCTGGCGGTGATCAGCTTCCACTCGCTGGAAGACCGCATCGTCAAGCAGTTCATGAACCGCCATGCCAAGGCACCGCCGGCCAACCGCCGGCTGCCCGAGCAGCAGACGTTCGTGCCCACGCTGGACCTGATCGGCGGGGCCATCAAGGCCGAAGACGACGAGCTGGCGGTCAATCCGCGTTCGCGCAGCGCCGTGCTGCGCGTGGCCGAAAAGCGCGGGGAGGCTGCATGAGCCGCCTGCTGCTGGTGATCCTGCTGGCCGCCACCATCGCCTCGGCGATCGGTGTCGTGTTCATGCGCCACCGTCACCGGCAGACCTTCGTCGAGCTGTCGCGCGCCGAGCGCGCCCGCGACGAACTGAACATCGAATTCGGCCGCCTGCAGCTGGAGCAGGCCACCCTGGCCGAAGCCACCCGCGTCGACCGGGTGGCACGTGAGCGCCTGGGCATGAAGTTCCCGGAAGCCAATGACGTCGTGGTGGTGCGCCCATGAACGGCTCCGGTCGCAACCGCGCACGCAACAGCTTCAATCTGCGCCGCCGCCTGCAGTGGGTGGGCCTGGCGCTGGGGCTGTGCTCGGTGTCGCTGGTCGGCCGTGCCGCCTACGTGCAGATCATCAACAGCGATTTCTACCAGCGCCAGGGCGAAGCCCGTTACCTGCGCGAGCTGCCGATCAACACCTCGCGCGGCATGATCACCGACCGCAACGGCGAGCCGGTGGCGGTGTCGACGCCGGTGGCCTCGATCTGGGTCAACCCGCAGGAACTGCTGCGCGCGCCCGACCGCATTCCCGAGCTGGCCACCGCGCTGGGCATGCCGCTGGACGAGCTGAGCTCGAAGCTGTCACAGAAGTCGGACAAGGAATTCATGTTCCTGCGCCGCCGGATCAACCCCGACGATGCGGAAAAAGTGGTCGCCCTGAAGATTCCGGGCGTGGCCTCGCAGCGCGAGTTCCGTCGCTTCTACCCGCAGGGTGAGGCGATGGCGCACGTGCTCGGCTTCACCAACATCGATGATCGTGGCCAGGAAGGGCTGGAACTGGCCTTCGACGAATGGCTGCGCGGCAAGCCCGGTGCCAAGCGGGTGATCCGCAACCGCAAGGGCGAAACGGTGGAGAGTGACCTGCTGCGCGCGGCCGAGCCGGGCAAGGACCTCACCCTCAGCATCGACCGCCGCATCCAGTTCCTGGCATTCAAGGAGCTGCGCAACGCGCTGATCGAGAACAAGGCCGCCGGCGGCTCGATGGTGATCATGGACGTGGCCACCGGCGAGATCCTGGCCATGGTCAACCTGCCGACCTACAACCCGAACTCGGTCGGTGGCACCGCGCCGGATACGCGCCGCAACCGCGCGGTGACCGACCTGGTCGAGCCCGGCTCGACCATGAAGCCGATCACCATCGCCTCGGCGCTGCAGACCGGTGCGGTCACCAAGGACACCATCATCGACACCAACCCGGGCTACATGGCCTTGGGGCGCTACACGATCAAGGACGTGCCGCGTAACAACGGCGTGCTCAACGTGACCGGCGTGATCACCCGCAGCTCGAACATCGGCGCGGCCAAGATCGCCGCGAAGATGCCCGACCAGGCGTTCTACGATTCGGTGCACAGCTTCGGCTATGGCTCCTCGCCCAACAGCGGGTTCCCCGGGGAGTCCGCTGGCGTGTTTCCGCGCCCGGCGCGTTGGAGCGGTCCGTCCAAGACCACCATGTCTTACGGTTATGGCCTGAACGTCACCCCGCTGCAGATCGCCACCGCCTACTCGGCGCTGGGCAACGGCGGCAAGCTGATCGCGCCGACCTTCGTCAAGGGCCAGCACAACGAAGGCAAGCAGATCATCGATGAGAAGGTCGCCAAGGAAGTCGTGGCGATGATGGAAACCGTGGTCACCCAGGGTGGTGCCAAGGGCGCGGCGGTGCTGGGCTACCACGTGGCCGGCAAGACCGGCACCGCGCGCAAGGCCGGCCCGCACGGCTATGAGCCGGGCCACTACAACTCCCTGTTTGCCGGCGTGGTGCCGGCCAGCAACCCGCGCTTTGCCACGGTGATCGTGATCAACGACCCGCAGGCCGGCAAGTACTACGGTGGCCTGGTGTCGGCACCGGTGTTCCACAACGTCATGCAGGGCGCGCTGCGCCTGATGGATGTGCAGCCGGACGATATTGATGCCTGGTTGGCCGCCCAGCAGTCCGGAAAGCTGGGGCACGCGGCGTCGTCGCTGCCGACGCCGCCGGCCGAGGCGGTCAACGCGCTCGACGCCGCCGCCGAAATCGATGCCGCGCTGCCCAGCGCGCATGCCACGTTGCCGCCCGCGCAGGGAGGCACGCAATGAGCCAGACGATGTTGCTTTCGCAGTTGATTCCCGACGTGGCGCTGCGCCACGACCCCGCCATCACCGGCCTGGTGCTGGACAGCCGTGCCGTGCGCCCGGGCAATGCCTTCGTGGCCATTGCCGGCTTTGGCGCGCATGGGCTGGGCTTTGTCGAACAGGCCAAGGCCGCTGGCGCGGCTGCCATCCTGTTTGAACCGCCGGCCCCGGCCGAACTGCCGGCTCCGGCCGATGCCATTGCCGTGCCCGGCCTGCGTGGCCGCATGGGTGCGATGGCCGACCAGTTCCACGGTCACCCCTCGCGGGCGATGACCATGGTCGGGGTGACCGGCACCAATGGCAAAACCTCCACCGTGCAGCTGCTGGCCCAGGCCTGGCACCTGCTCGGCACCCGCAGCGGCAGCATCGGCACGCTCGGCGTCGGTCTGTACGGGCACGTGGTGCCGACCGGCTTCACCACCCCGCTGGTGCTGCAGATGCACGAGGTACTGGCCCAGCTGCGCGACGAAGGCGCGCAGGCCATTGCCATGGAAGTCAGCTCGCACGCGCTGGACCAGGGCCGTGTCGACGCGGTGCACTACGACGTGGCGGTGTTCACCAACCTCACCCGCGACCATCTGGATTACCACGGCGACATGGCCCAGTACGGCGCGGCCAAGGCCAAGCTGTTCCACCGCGCCGGTCTGAAGGCGGCGGTGGTCAACCTGGACGACAGCTTCGGCAGCGAACTGCTGCGCACAGTGGATCCGGGCATCGCCCAGATCGGGCTGAGCTCGCGCGGCGCGCAGCAGGCCACGCTGCGTGCGGACTCGATCACCCTGGATGGCCGCGGCATTGCCTTCGACCTGGTGGTCGACGGCGCGCGCCACCCGGTGCAGTCGCCGCTGCTGGGCCGCTTCAATGTGGACAATCTGCTTGGCGTGGCCGGTGCGCTGTACGCGCTGGGCCATGCACCGGCCGACATCGCCGTGCTGCTGTCGCGGCTGCAGCCGATTGCCGGGCGCATGAACCGGCTCGGCGGCGAACACGGCCTGCCCACCGTGGTGGTCGACTACGCACACACCCCGGATGCGCTGGAACAGGCGCTGCAGAGCCTGCACGGGCATCTGCAGGGCAAGCTGTTCTGCGTGTTTGGCTGCGGTGGCGAGCGCGACACCGGCAAGCGCCCGCAGATGGCTGCCATTGCCGAACGTCTGGCCCAGCAGGTGATCGTCACCGACGACAACCCGCGCGGCGAAGACGGCGACGTGATCGTGGCCGACATCCTGGCCGGGTTCACCGCACCCGACACCGTGACCGTGCAGCGCAACCGCGCGCGCGCCATCGGCCTGGCAGTGAAGCTGGCCGGTGCCGGCGACATCGTGCTGATTGCCGGCAAGGGCCATGAGCCCTACCAGGAAGTGCGCGGGGTGAAGCATGACTTCGACGACACGCTGGTGGCTGCGGCCGCCCTGAGCGCGAAGGAAGGCCTGTTGAAGCAGAACGCGGAGCAGGCCGAATGAAGCGCACGCCTCTCTCCTTGATCGCACACTGGGCCGGCGGCGAGATCCACGGCGACGACACCGTGATCGACGCGGTGAGCAACGACACCCGCACCCTGGCCCCGGGCAGCCTGTATGTGGCGCTGCGCGGTGAGCGCTTCGACGGCCACGATTTCGCCGCCGATGCGCTGGCGCGTGGGGCCAGCGCCATGCTGGTCGAGCGCCTGCTCGACGTGGCCGTGCCGCAGGTGCTGGTGGCCAACACCGAACTGGCATTGGCGCGCATTGCCGCCGGCATGCAGCGCGACCGCGCCACCCAGGTGTTTGCCATCACCGGCAGCAACGGCAAGACCAGCGTCAAGACCCTGCTGCTGGCGATTCTGCAGCAGGTGGCGCGCGAGGATCGCAAGGTGGTCTACGCCAACCCGGGCAACCGCAACAATGAGATCGGCCTGCCGCTGGCCGTGCTGGATGCGCCGGAAGACGCCGACTTCGCCATCTATGAGATGGGCGCGGGCAAGCCGGGCGACATCGCCTACCTGACCGACATCGCCCGGCCGCAGTACGCGCTGGTCAACAACATCGCGCCGGCGCACCTGGAACGCATGGGCAGCCTGCTGGGCGTGGCTACCACCAAGGGCGCGATCTACGCGGCGCTGCCGGCCGATGGCGTGGCCGTCATCAATGCCGACGATGCATACGGCGCGTGGTTCGAGCAGCACGTGGTCGGCCATCCGCCGCGCAGCCGCGTGCTGCGCTACGGCCTGGACCACAGCGCCGACATCACCGCGCGTGATATCCGCATGACCGCCGCCGGCAGCCAGTTCGCCCTGCACACCCCGGTTGGCACCGCCGCGATCACGTTGGCGCTGCCGGGCCGGCACAACATCAGCAATGCACTGGCCGCCGCCAGCCTGGCCTTGGCCGCGGATATTCCGCTGGCCCAGGTGGTGACCGGGCTGGGCAACGCCGAGCCGGTGCCTGGCCGGCAGATCGCGCACACGCTGCCGGGTGGCGCGGTGCTGATCGACGACAGCTACAACGCCAACCCGGGTTCGCTGGCCGCTGCGATTGATGCGCTGGCCGCCGGCAAGGACGAGGGCTGGCTGGTGCTGGGCGACATGCGCGAGCTGGGTCCGGACGGTCCCGCACTGCACGCGCAGGCGGGGCAGCGTGCCCGCGCCGCTGGGCTGAAGCGTCTGTACACGCTGGGCCCGCTCAGCGAAGCAGCATCCACCGCCTTCGGCGAAGGCGGTCGGCATTTTCCCACCCATGACGCCCTGGCTGCCGCACTGGCCGGGGAGTTGCACGCCGGCGTGCGCTGCCTGGTGAAAGGTTCGCGCGGCAGCGCGATGGACAAGATCGTAAAAGCGCTGCTGGCGCGAGGAGAGGAAAGCCCCCATGTTGCTTGAACTGGCCCGATGGTTGCAGCAGTTGGAGAGCCTGTTCGGGCTGTTCGGCTATCTGACGTTCCGTGGCATCCTCGCCGCGCTCACCTCGCTGTTCCTGTCGCTGTGGCTGGGCCCGGCGGTGATCCGCAAGCTGGCCCAGTTCAAGGGTGGCCAGCCGATCCGCAAGGACGGCCCGCAGACCCACTTCTCCAAGGCCGGCACGCCGACCATGGGCGGTTCGCTGATCCTGCTCACGGTCACCCTGTCGACCCTGCTGTGGGGCGACCTGCGCAACCACTATGTGTGGCTGGTGCTGGCGGTGATGCTGAGCTTCGGCGTCATCGGCTGGTACGACGACTGGATCAAGATCGTGCGCCGCGACCCGAACGGGCTGGCCTCGCGCTGGAAGTACCTGCTGCAGTCGATCTTCGGCCTGGCCGCCGGTCTGTTCCTGTATTACACCGCTGATGTGCCGGCGCAGCTGACCTTCTATATCCCGATGTTCAAGTCGGTGGCGCTGCCACTGGCCGGGATCAGCTTCGTCGCCATCGCCTATTTCTGGATCGTCGGCTTCTCCAACGCGGTGAACCTCACTGACGGCCTGGACGGCCTAGCGATCATGCCCACCGTGCTGGTGGCCTGCGGCCTGGGCGTGTTCGCCTATGCCTCGGGCAACGTGGTGTTCGCCAACTACCTGCAGATTCCGCAGATTCCCGGCGCGGGCGAGCTGATCATCATCTGTGCCGCCATCGCCGGTGCCGGCCTCGGCTTCCTGTGGTTCAACACCTATCCGGCCATGGTGTTCATGGGCGACATCGGCGCGCTGGCGCTGGGCGCGGTGCTGGGCACCATCGCGGTGATCACCCGCCAGGAACTGGTGCTGGTGATCATGGGCGGTGTGTTCGTGATTGAAACGCTGTCGGTGATGATCCAGGTCGCCTCGTTCAAGCTGACCGGCAAGCGCGTGTTCAAGATGGCCCCGATCCACCACCACTTCGAACTGAAGGGCTGGCCGGAGCCGCGCGTGATCGTGCGCTTCTGGATCATCTCGGTGGTGCTGGTGCTCATCGGTCTGGCGACGTTGAAGGTCCGCTGATGAACGACCTGTCGCGCCAGGCAACCCGTCTTGAAGCCATCGGAGGCCGCTTCGATCCGTGGCTGCTGGGCGCGATCATCGCGCTGACCGGTGTGGGCGTGGTGATGGTCGCGTCGAGCTCGATCGCGCTGATGAGCAGCCCGTTCTACTACCTCAACCGCCATCTGATCTTCCTGGCGGTCGGCGTGGGGCTGGCCATTCTGGCCATGCGCACCGAGCTGAAGAGTATCGAGCAGTACAACCAGATGCTGCTGCTGGGCTGCTTCGCGCTGCTGGTGGTGGTGTTCATTCCGGGCCTGGGCAGCAGCGTCAACGGCGCGCGCCGCTGGATCAACCTGGGCATTTCCAAGTTCCAGACCGTGGAAGCGGTCAAGGTGCTGTACATCGTGTGGCTGTCCAGCTATCTGGTCCGCTTCCGCGACGAGGTCAATGCCACCTGGCCGGCGATGTTGAAGCCGCAGGGCGTGGCCGGTGCGCTGGTGGTCCTGCTGCTGCTGCAGCCCGACTTCGGCTCGTCCACCCTGCTGCTCGGCATCACCGCCGGCATGCTGGTGCTGGGCGGGGTGAACATGCTGCGCATGTCGATGCCGGCGGTGATCGGCCTGGCCGCGATGAGCGCGCTGGCCATCTTCGAACCCTACCGTCTGCGCCGCATCACCTCGTTCATGGACCCGTGGGCGGACCAGCAGGGCGACGGTTACCAGCTGACCAACGCGCTGATGGCGGTGGGCCGTGGTGAATGGACCGGCGTCGGCCTGGGCAACTCGGTGCAGAAGCTGTACTACCTGCCCGAAGCGCATACCGACTTCATCTTCTCGGTGACCGCCGAGGAGTTCGGCTTCCTGGGTACCTGCGTGATCATTGCGCTGTATGCGGTGCTGGTCGGCCGTGCGTTCTGGATCGGCATGCGCTGTGTGGAAATGAAGCGCCACTTCTCCGGCTACATCGCCTTCGGCATCGCGCTGTGGATCAGCATGCAGAGCTTTGTCTCGATCGGCGTGAACCTGGGCATCCTGCCGACCAAGGGCCTGACCCTGCCGCTGATTTCGTCGGGCGGCTCCAGCGTGTTGATGACCTGTGTGGCGATGGGCCTGCTGCTGCGGGTTTCGTATGAACTGGAGCGCGCCGAGCGCCGTCAGGCGGTGCGCATGGGCGCGGCCGAAGGCGACGAGCCCGTACACACCGGACCGAGCGCCAGTGAAGTGGCGGCAGCGGTGCAGGGCAGTCGCCCGGCCAATGCCTACACCGACACCACGCCGGACAGCAGTGCGCGCAACAGCAGCGCACGCGGCACCAGCCGCATGCAGCAGCGCATTGAACCGACCTTCGGGAGGATGGGATGAGCGCCTCTGAACGTCCGGTCCTGATCATGGCCGGTGGCACCGGCGGTCACATCTTCCCCGGCTTGGCGGTGGCGCGGGTGCTGCGCGCGCGCGGCATTCCGGTGACCTGGCTGGGCAGCGACGGCGGCATGGAAACCCGCCTGGTGCCGCAGCACGACATCCACATCGACACGCTGGCCATCAGTGGCCTGCGCGGCAAGGGCAAGCTGGCGCTGCTGACCGCGCCGGGCCGCCTGCTGCGCGCGATCCGCGCCGCCG
>NZ_DAMDFR010000100.1:0-9639 GCF_032103445.1 Stenotrophomonas sp. | reverse complement strand
CAGCGCGGGCCGGGCCAGCCACCGGCGCAGGGCTGCGCAGATACAGCCAGCCACCCAGCGCGCAGGCCACGACCGCCGCCGCCAGCCCGACCATCACCGTCAGCATGTCGCCACCTGGCCTGTTGCGGCCCTCTGTGCACCCATCACATTTACTGCCTGCACCTGATCCACCCAGCCCCTGCCGGTGCCCACGCACCGTTGCCACGGCATCGGCGCGGCCGCTCACAACTTTAGAACTGCGTCACAGTTGCACCTGCGCCCGGGTGGCGGTCACTGTGACGGCAGCATCCATCGGAATGCTCTAGAATGCGACCGCGCGACCCGTCTCCTGCTACCGACGATGTCGCTTTTTTTGTTTTACGCCCATCCTTTTGCTGGTACGTTCGCCGGTGTTGACCGCCGTTCGCCCCATCGGAGTCGCCATGTTATTTGAAACCCTCGAAACCGCCGGTCACGAACAAGTGGTGTTCTGCCACAGCCGCGACGCCGGGCTGAGGGCGATCATCGCCATCCACAACACCACCCTGGGCCCTGCCTTGGGCGGCGTGCGCATGCGGCCTTATGCCAGCACTGACGAGGCGCTGGCCGATGCGCTGCGGTTGAGCCGCACCATGACCTACAAGAACGCGCTGGCGGGCTTGAACGTGGGCGGTGGCAAGGCGGTGATCATCGGCGACCCGCGCCAGGACAAGACCGAGGTGCTGTTCCGTGCCTTTGGCCGTTATGTGGATTCGCTCGGTGGGCGTTACATCACCGCCGAAGATGTCGGCACCGATGTCAACGACATGGAGAACATCTACCTGGAAAGCGAGTACGTCACCGGCGTGCACCAGGTCCATGGCGGCTCGGGCGATCCGGCTCCGTTCACCGCCTACGGCGCGCTGCAGGCGCTGATGGCCTGCCTGCAGCACAAGCTGGGGCATGAGGAAGTCGGCAAGACCAGCATCGCGGTGCAGGGCCTGGGCCACATCGGCATGGAGTTCGTGAAGCTGCTGCGTGACCGTGGGGCCAAGCTGTATGTCACTGATCTGAACAGCGCGCTGGTGGACCGTGCGGTCACCGAGTACGGGGCCGAAGCGGTGAAGCCGGACGAGATCTACGACGTCAACGCGGATGTGTTCGCACCGTGCGCGCTGGAAGGTGCGATCAACCCCGACACGCTGCCGCGTCTGAAGTGCAGAATCGTCTGCGGCACCGCCAACAACCAGCTGTCCAGCCTGGAGGTCGGCGATGAACTGCATGCGCGCGGCATCCTCTACGCGCCGGATTACGCGGTCAATGCCGGCGGCGTGATGAACGTCTCGCTGGAGATCGACGGTTACAACCGCGAGCGCGCCATGCGCCTGATCCGCAGCATCTATCACAACCTCGGGCGGATCTTTGCGCTGTCCGCGAGCGAAGGCATTGCCCCGCAGCGCGCCGCCGACCGGATTGCCGAGGCGCGCATTCTGTCGATCGGCAAGCTGAAGATGCCGCTGGGCCGCGCAACGCCCCGGCTGGGGACGCTGCGCGGCAGTTGAAACTGATGACGTAGAGCCGGGCTTGCCCGGCTCTACCTCGGCGTTCCGACGTTGGCGGGTCAGAACGCAGTCGCGAAGCGGAGTGCAACCTGGCTGAGGTCACCGCGCGGGCCGAATCGCTGGTCGTAACCGAACGACAGCTGGCTGTTGCGTCCCAGCCACGACTGCACCGATACGCCGAACAGACCGCCCGAACGCGCCGGTTCCAGCGCAGCCATTGGCGACCAGCTGTCCACTGCCATGAAGCTGGCCTGCGACTGCAGCCCATCGCTGGAGAGCAGCTGTTGCCACTCGGCATAGCCGCGCAGCGACCAGCCGCGCCAGCGCTGCTCGGCGCGCACGCCCGCGAGGGCCTGGCTGCGGGTAGACACGTTGTCCAGCGTGCGCAAGCCGAAGCCCATGCCGCCCTGCTCGTTGAAGCCATCCGTGCTGACCCGGGCGTAGTCGGCCCCCAGGTAAGGCGTCAGTGCCAGGCTGCCAGCCTGGAACCGATAACCCGATTCAATGCTGGCCGTACTGAACTGGCCGCCATAGCGCGTGTTGACCCCGTATGCGCTGGACCCCAGCAGCAGTTGGCGGTCGATTTCGCGCGTGTACTGGCCGCCCCCCAGCTGGGCCAGCGCATAACCGCCCTGCCCCAGCTGCCAGCCCGCATACAGCTGCGCCTGCGACTGGCGGTCATTGCCGCGATCGCTGCCCCAGCCGCGATTGCTGTGGTTGCGGGTTTCGCCAAAGGCGAAGCCCATCACCCCGTTCTGGCCCAGCGCCGTGTCCTGGCCGATCATCCAGCCACGGGTATCGCCGGCACTGCCGGCAAAGCTGCCCTGGCCGACCTCACCCAGCTGGCTCTGCCAGGCCCCTTGCAGACGCGGAGCGCTGCGCACGTCATCAAATCGCGACGACAACGCCCGTCGACTCATGTCGATGCTGTCGAAGGTCATCGCCGAGGCCAGCGAATGCGCCTGCCCGGAGAGGCTGTCCAGGCTGGCCTGCAGTGCACCGGCACCGGCCACCTGCTGCAGCTGTCCGGCTCCGTCGGCGAAGCTGGCCGGAATGATGCCGCCGGCATCGCGGTCCAGCAGCTCGAACGCCGATTCCACCCGGCCCGCGGTGCGCAGCGCGGCTCCAGTGACGTTGGCCTGCTGGCTGGCCAGGGTGACGTCGATGCGGTCGGTGGTGAGCACCACGCTGTTGGGGTCGTAGGACAACGAGGCCTCCAGCAGCGTGCCGGGCGTCAGGTTGTTGGTGATCCCGAAAAACGTACCGTTCACGCCCTGGTCGGCATGCAACACGGTCTGGGTGCGGCCATTGGCCGCAACATACCCGGGCACGATGCCGCCGATATGTACGTCGCCGCCCTCGATCGTCGCCGTGCCGGTGACGCTGAGCGCATTGGAGCCCAGCAACACCATCAGCCGTGCGCCCTCGCGGTGCAGGTAGTTGCCGTCGATGACGGCATTGGATGCCGCACTGGCCACGAGCATCATCGCACCGTTGTCGACGTTGCCCTTGACCCGGCTGCTACCCATGAACTGCAGCGCCGCGCCACTGGGGCTGCTGGTCTGCGGCACGATCACGACGTTGGAGGTGATCGATGCGCCGTTGTGCAACGCCAGCGTGCCGCGCTCGATGCGGGTGTCGCCGGTGTAGGTGTTGGTGCCTGAAAGACCCAGCGAGCCTGCACCCTGCTTGATCAGGCCGCCGCTGCCGGTAATGTTGTTGCTCCACACCGAACCCAAGCCGAGCGTGGGGTTGTTCACCGTTACGGTGCCCCAGTCGAACTTCGCCGGACCGTTGATCGCCTTTGCGATGTTGAGCAGACCATAACCAAAGGTGCTGTCCACGCCGGCCGCACCCAGGTCGGTGGCGGTGCCAAGCAGGGTCTGGCGGACCAGATCGTTGCTGAAGTACGGGTACTTCTGCCAGACCAGCGCAGCCGCACCGGACACCAGCGGCGCGGCAAACGAAGTGCCGTAGTTCCACAGATAGCTCGGCGTGGTGCCCGACGCGCCGGTGTAATCCGGATCCACGAACACCGCTGCACCGGGCGCAGCCAGGCAGTAGTTGGCCGCCACGCCACAGGCATTGGCATACGAGGCCAGCTTGCTGGGGTCGGTGGAGTCGACGGCAGTGACGCTGAGCCAGCCGCGCTCCAGATCAGCGGCCGGGCGGCTGCTGCCGGTGCCAGCCTGACTGGGCAATGCGGCCATGCTGGAGGGATTGGGTTTGGATTCATTGCCGGTGGCGAACACCACCAGGCCGCCGTTGCTGATGATGAACGGTCGATACTCGGCGGCAATCGCGGCGGTGGCCGACGCGTTGGTCCAGTAAAGGCCGCCCCACGAATTGTTCATGATCTTCACACCTTGGGCGTTCAGATCCTGATGGATCGGTGCCAGACCCAGCGCGCCGCTCACTTCGTTGCCGTTGCCGCTGCCGTCATCGGCCGGGGCCTTGTCGGCGATGATGCGCGCAGACACGATGCCCGCGCCCGGCGCGATGCCACCCGGCCACGAGCCCACCGCCTTGCCCGCTGCCAGTTCAGCCACCGACGTACCGTGGCCGACCACGTCATCGATGTTCAGGTTGTTGGCACCTGGGTCGACGTAGTTGTAGTTGGCCTTCACCCGCCCCGCCAGGGTGGGGTGGTTGCGCATGACACCCGAGTCGACCACACCAATGGTCAGGCCGGCACCGGTCAACCCGGCCGACTGGGCAGCGCCGGCCTGGGTGATGGTCAGGTGCGCGTTGATCGCCGGTTCCGCCGGGCGCGTCGGCGTCGGCGTCGGCGTTGTGGGCGTTGTGGGCGGTGTCGTCGGCGGAGTGGTAGGTGTGGTGGGCGTATCCACGCGCACGTTGCTGCCACCCCCGCCGCCACCGCATGCACTCAATGCCACGGCCAGTGCACTGACCAGAACCGCCCTGCGAATCACCACGTGTTTCATCCTTGTTCCCCACATAAATGAACGTCGCCTCTGGAGCACCGTCATCCCCGACGGCCACCTGCGACAGACTGCCGGACTGTTGCCGGATCAGGCGCGCAGTGTGCCCCGAAATGCCCCCTCTTCCAATGTCGGAGGTCGCAAAATGCCCATTCACGGTGAACGATGAACGAAAAAGGGCGCGAGATCATCGCGCCCTTCCCGTACTACACCCTTCGCTCATGGATCAGAACGCGGCGGAGTACCGCAGCCCCACCTGACGCAGGTCGCCGCGCGGCCCGAAGCGCTGGTCGTAACCAAAGGACAGCTGCGACTGGCGGGTCAGCCAGGAGGACACGGACACACCGAACACGCCACCGGAGCGGGTCGGCTGCAAGCCGGCCATGGGAGCCCAGACATCCACGCCGACGAAACTGGCGTCGAATCCCGCGCCGTCACTGGACAGGATCTGCTGCCATTCGGCGTACCCGCCGAACGACCAGTCACCGCGCTGCGCCTGCGCGCGCAGACCCGCCAGTGCCTGGCTGCGCTGGCTGCTGCTGCCATCGCTGCGCAGGCCGAAGCCGAAGCCCCCTGCTTCGCTGAACGCATTGCTGTCCACCCGTGCGTAGTCCGCCCCCAGGTACGGCGTCAGCGATGCGCGACGACCGCCGAAGCGATAGCCGGATTCGATGCTGGCGTTGCTGAAGCTGCCGCTATAGCGGGCGTTCACGCCGTACATCCCCGCGCCGAGCAGCAGCTGGCGATCAATCTCACGGGTGAACTGCCCCGCCCCGACCTGGCTCAATGCGTAGGCACTGCCGTTGCTCCATCCGGCGTACAGCTGCGCCTGCGACTGCCGGTCGCGACCGCTGTCGCTGCTCCAGGCCCGACCGCTGCTGCTGCGGGTTTCGCCGAAGGCAACGCCGACCACACCATTACTTCCCATGGCGGCGTCCTGGCCCATCATCCAACCCTGGGTCTGGAAGCCATTGCCGGCGAAACTGCCCTGCCCGGGCTCACCCAAGGCGCTGTGCCACGCTCCTCGCAGGCGCGGCGACGACGCCACCTCGTCGAACCGCGACGACAGCGCGCGGCGGTTCATGTCCAGGTTGTCGAACGTCATTGCAGTGGCCAGGCCATGTGCCTTGCCGGAGAGACTCTCCAGGCTGGCCTGGAGCGCGGCCGCCCCCTGCACCTGCTGAAGTTGCCCGGCACCGTCGGCAAAGCCTGGCGCGTCGATTGCGTTTCCGGAATCGAGTTCCTGGAACGCCAGCTCGACGCGGTTCGCTGAAGCTATGGAGGCACTGCTGAGTCCAGCCGATGACGCTGCCGCACTGACACTGACCCGGTCGATATTCAGCCACGCAGTGGTTGCATCGTAGGACAGCGTGGCCTCCAACAAAGTAATGCTGCCCACGTAACCATAATCCTCAAACTGCCCGGTCAGACCCTGCCCCGCCACAATCAGCGCCTGGCGCGAACCGTTCTGCGGCACGTAGCCACGCACTGCACGATCCAGGGTCACATGCCCCCCTCGCAGAAGCGCCGTTCCGGTCACCTGCAGTGCGGGGGCACCGAGCGCGGTGTAATAGAACGCGCTTTGGTTATGCGTGTAGTTGCCCTCGATGACGGCATTGGTCCCTGCTTCCAGCAGGTAGACACTGCCGCTGATGGCCACGTTCCCCTTGATTCGCGCCGAACCTCCACGGAACTGGAGCGCACCGTAAACATCATCCACGTTCGACGTCAGCGACGCGCCGTCAGTCAAGGCCAACGCACCTTGCAGAATGCGCGTCGTGCCGGTGTAGGTATTGGTGCCCGTCAGCACCAATGCGCCAGCGCCGTTTTTGGTCAATCCACCTTCGCCGCTGATGTCGTTGCTCCAGACGCTACCGGAGGACGACGCCGGCACGGTCACTACGGTGTTCCCCCAATCGAGCCGCGCCGGTCCATTGAGCGCCTTGGCTACATTCAGCAGGCCGTAGCCGAAGGTGGCGTCCACGCCCGCCTCTCCCAGGTCCGTGGCCGTCCCCAGCAGGGTCTGTCGCACGAGATCATTGGTGAAATAGGGATACTTCTCCCACACCAGAGCGGCCGCGCCGGAAACCAGCGGTGCGGCATACGAGGTACCGCCGCCGTAGTACAGCGTGGACGCGCTCCCGGTACTCTGCGGGTCAATGAACACAGCTTCGCCCGGAGCAGCGAGGCAATAACGTGCCGCGATACCGCAGGCGTTCGCGTAGCTCGACAGGCTATCGGGCTTGCTCGAATTGATTGCCGTCACAGCCAGCCAGCCCTGTTCAAGATCGGCAGCCGGCAGGGTGCCATTCGGTCCTGCCTGGCTGGGCAGCGCCGCCATATCCGAAGGATCAGGCTTGCTCTCGTTGCCAGTGGCAAACACCACGAGACCGCCGTTGCTCTTGATGAACGGACGATACTCGTCGGCAATCGACGCCGTGGCGGCGGGGTTGGTCCAGTACAGTCCTCCCCACGAGTTGTTCATGATCTTCACGCCACTCGCAATCAGGTCCTGGTGCACCTGAGCCAGGCCCAATGCGCCGTCCACCTCATTGCCTTCGCCCGAACCGTCATCAGCGGGAGCCTTGTCGGCAATGATGCGCGCCGACACGATGTGTGCCCCCGGCGCTACCCCTCCCGGCCAGTTACCCGCAGCCTGCCCGGCAGCAAGGGACGCGACCGTGGTGCCATGACCGACCACGTCGTCCTGGTTGAGATTGTTTGCCGCCGGGTCGACATAGCTGTAACTGGCGCGTACGCGGCCAGCCAGCGTCGGATGCGCGCGGTTGACGCCGGAATCGACAATACCGATTCGCACGCCGGTGCCAGTCAGGCCCTGTCGGTCGTTGGCATTGATCAATGCCAGATGGGCATTGACAGCCGGCTGGGGCACCGTGCCCGGCCCGGGCGTCACCGGTGGCGTCACGCCTGGCGGCGTGGGTGTGGTAACCGGCGTACCTCCACCGCCGGGGCCGTCCACGCGGACGTTTTCACCTCCGCTGCCCCCGCTGCATGCACTCAATGCGACCGCCAAGGCAGCCGCCAGCGCGGCCCTGCCCCCTGCAAACTGATTCATCCCTGTTCCCCCAGACGTTGATATGGCCGTCCGGTGCCGCCTACCCCGCAGACACCGGTGGTAAACCTCGACCCTCTATACTGGGTCTCCCCCGCAGTCTGACGGGAATCGTGGCTGCATCCAATGCCCCGGTTGCCAAAACGCCAACGCATCAACGAGATTGCCATGTCCAACATTGTCATCGCTGCAGCCAAACGCACCGCCATCGGTTCCTTCCTGGGTCAGTTCAACGGCGTGCCCGCGCCGACGCTGGGCGCGACCGCGATCCAGGCGGCGCTGGAACAGTCGGGCGTGCCTGCAGCAGACGTCACCGAAGTCATCATGGGCTGCGTGCTGCCGGCCAACCTGGGCCAGGCCCCGGCCCGCCAGGCCGCCATCGCCGCCGGCCTGCCGCTTTCCACCGGTGCCACCACGCTGAACAAGGTGTGCGGTTCGGGCATGAAGGCGATCATGCTCGGCCATGACCTGATCAAGGCCGGTTCGGCCAGCATCGTGGTCGCCGGCGGCATGGAGTCGATGTCCAATGCCCCGCACCTGCTGCCCAATTCGCGCACCGGCAACCGCTACGGCAACTTCCAGGCGGTCGATCACATGGCCTTCGACGGCCTCACCAACGCTTACGACGGCAACCCGATGGGAGTATTTGCCGAGTACGCGGTGGACAAGTTCCAGGTCAGCCGTGAAGACCAGGACGCGTATGCGATCGAATCGGTGCGTCGCGCCCAGGCCGCCCAGGCCAGTGGAGCCTTCGACGGCGAAATCGTCGCGGTGAAGGTCGCCGGCCGCAAGGGCGAGGTCGAGTATGCCCAGGACGAACAGCCGGGCCGCTCGGACATTGCCAAGATCCCGACCCTGCGCCCGGCCTTCAAGAAGGACGGCACGGTCACCGCCGCCAGTTCGTCCAGCATTTCCGACGGTGCAGCCGCTGTGGTCCTGCTGGCCGAAGACGACGCGGCCGCGCGTGGCCTGCAGCCGCTGGCGCGCATCGTCGCCCACGCCACCCATTCGCAGGAACCGGAGTGGTTCACCACCGCGCCGATCGGTGCCATCCACAAAGTGCTCGAGAAATCCGGCTGGTCCCTGGACCAGGTCGACCTGTTTGAAATCAACGAAGCGTTCGCCGTGGTGGCCATGGCCCCGATCCGCGAACTGGGCATTTCACACGACAAAGTCAACGTGAATGGTGGGGCCTGCGCACTGGGTCATCCCATCGGCGCATCGGGTGCCCGGCTGGTCGTTACCTTGGTCAATGCCTTGCGCAAGCGTGATGCAAAGCGCGGAATTGCCACCTTGTGCATCGGCGGCGGCGAAGCGACCGCCATCGCTATCGAATTGATTTAATTGAACTTAACTCGCATTTCGCAAAAATGAATGCGCGATCGCTTGACAGCCATTCGTGGCTTGTCATCATGTTGCCGGGCGCGCAATAGCGCGTTGCCTAATCTAACGACGAGGATTCACACTAATGAGCATCAACAAGCTGCTGATCGCGATGGCCCTGGGCCTGGCTCTGACCGCCTGCTCGAAGCAGGAACAGGCTGCTGACGCCGCCGCTTCGGCTGACGCCGCTGCTGCCGACGCCCAGGTCGCTGCCGACCAGGCCGCTGCTGCTGGCGCCGAAACCGCCCCGGCTGCCCAGGACGCCGCTGCTGCCGCCGCCACCGCTGCTGACGCTGCTGGCGCCGCTGCTACCGACGCTGCTGCTGCCACCACCGACGCTACGGCTGAAGCCGCTGCTGACGCTGCCAAGGCTGCTGAAGGCACCGCCGAGCAGGCCAAGGACGCTGCTGAAGAAGCCAAGAAGTAATCACTTCTTTCTTCAAGCAAGTCTGAAGAAGCCGCTGGTTCGCCAGCGGCTTTTTCTTTGGCTGCGATGTGCCCACCAACGGTGGGCACCTACCGGAATGCCCGGACGACCGGGTCTTCACGGGGGGATGAATAGGCTTTGCGTCCCCTCCGATGAAACAGGTGCGCGCCATGAAGCTCCGTTCAATCACCTCGACCCTGCTGGCCGCCTCCCTGCTGCTGGCCCTTGCGGCCTGCAAGGGCCCGGAAGCCGAACAGGCCCGCGACGACGCCGCGCAGGCCGCCGACAGCGCTG
>NZ_DAMDFR010000099.1:0-9818 GCF_032103445.1 Stenotrophomonas sp. | reverse complement strand
CGTTTGATCCCGAAATCGCCCTTGCATAGGCAGGGGCGAGACGGTATCTACGCGGCGGCCCCACCTGTAGGGACACGCCATGCGTGTCCACGCGGCACCCGAACGGAATCCGGCGGCGGATTCACCCCGCAAATCCGGGCTTTCGTCGCACGCCCCTTGCCCCCCTCCGCCACAGGGCTATGCTCGCCTCACACCCTTGCCAGAGCCCGCCGCCGTGTTCGCCAGCCTCGCCCTGATCTTCCGCATTCTGGCTGCCTGGGCCCTCGCCATCGTGGTGGCGGGCTTTGTCTGGAGCGGCATCTTCCATGGCATGGATGAAGGCCCGGGCTGGGTATTCGCCCTGCTGGCCCTGTTCCTGATGATTTCCGCGCTGGGCAGCTGCATCACCCACCTGCGCCGGGTCTGGCTGGTGGCCGGCAAGCTGGACGCCACCACCCTGTCCAGCCGCCAGCGTCGCCAGATCGAAGTGCCGATGGACGCCGGCGCGGCCTTCGACGTGGTGGAAAAGGCCATCGCCGAACTGCCGCGTGTGGAAGACATCGAAAGCGCCGCCGGCAGCCTGCAGGTTCGCGCCTATGTGCGCCGCGTGGACCCTTACAACGGCCGCCCGCCGTCACGCTGGAACCTGCCGGCGCGGCTGGCGATCAAGCGCAACAGCGTGCTGGCCACGGTAACCCCGGGGCAGGGCACCTGCAGCGTGACCCTGCTGTTCGAACCCGATGCCGGGGTCTGGGCCGACCTGCTGGCGGTGGATGAAGGCAGCAACTACGAGAACGCCGAGGCGGTGAGCCGCGCCATCACCCGCCGCGTCGCCGAGCAGCGCCGCGACGAGCAGGCCGCCGCCGAGCAGACCGCCACCGAAAAGGAACTGTCGGTGGCGCGGCTGAACCTGCTGCACGCGCAGGTGGAACCGCACTTCCTGTACAACACCCTGGCCAACGCGCAGGTGCTGACCCGCACCGACCCGCCGCGCGCCGACCAGATGCTGGGGCACCTGATTCAATACCTGCGCAGCTCGCTGCCGAGCGTGGACGAGTCGATGTCCACCCTGGGCGTGGAGCTGGAGCGCACCCAGGCCTATCTGGAAATTCTGAAGATCCGCATGGGTGCACGCCTGGCCCTGCAGGTCGACGTGCCGCCGGCACTGCACGGCCTGCCGCTGCCGTCGATGGCGCTGCAGACGCTGGTGGAAAACGCGATCAAGCATGGGCTGGAGCCCAAGCCCGGTGGAGGCACCGTGTGGATCATCGCGCGCAGCTTCGATGACCATGTGACCCTGACCGTGGCCGACGACGGCCTCGGCTTTGGCCAGAGCACCAGCGGCACCGGCATCGGCCTGAAGAACCTGCGCGAACGCCTGCGCCTGACCTGCGGTGAGCGCGCCGGCGTGGCCATTGTCAGCAACTTCCCCAGTGGCGTCGCCGCCACCATCACCCTGCCGCGTGACGCGCGCGAGGCCATCCATGCAGCTTGATGCACTTATTGCCGAAGACGAAGACCTGCTGCGGCAGTCGCTGGTGGCGCAACTCGGCCGGCTGTGGCCGGAGCTGCGGCTGGTCGCCGAATGCGAGGACGGTGCCAGCGCGCTGGAGCGGTTGGCCGAACTGAAACCGGATCTGGCGTTCCTGGACATCCGCATGCCCGGCATCAGCGGCATCGAGGTGGCGCGCGCGCTGCCGGAGATCAGCCCGCGCACCCAGGTGGTGTTCGTGACCGCGTATGACCAGTACGCGATTGATGCGTTCGAGCAGGGCGCGATGGACTATCTGCTCAAGCCGGTCAGTGACGAGCGGCTGCTGGCCACTCGCGAGCGCATCTTGAGCCGCATGCAGCTGGGCCGGCCGGACAACGCGATGCTGGAGCAGCTGCTGCAGCGCCTCGGCCAGGCTCCCGGCGCACACAGCACTGCGCCGCCGCTGGCCTGGATCACCGCCAGCAATGGGCGCGACACCCAGCTGATCATGCTGGAAGACGTGATGTATTTCCGCGCCGACAGCAAATACACCACGGTGGTGACTGAAGCCGGTGAGAGCCTGTTGCGCACGCCGCTACGTGAGTTGCTGGAAGTGCTGGATCCGCAGAAGTTCCGCCAGATCCACCGTTCGACCATCGTCAACATGAAAGCGGTGGCGGCGGTGAGCCGCGACGATACCGGGCGCGGTCAGCTGCGGCTGAAGCAGCGCCCGGAAGTGTTGAACGTCAGCCAGCCGTTCATGAGCCTGTTCCGGGGGATGTAAACGAACAATGCCACCGTGATCGCCACGGTGGCATTGGGATCCCCCACGATTTTGATGTGTTACGTAGAGCGGGGCTTGCCCCGCTTGCCGGCCAGCGGCCGGCACTACCATCAGAACGCCGGCTGCAGATGCAGGTTATGCCGCCCGTCCTGCTCACCCACGTGATTCAGCTGGCCGACCAGTTCCGAATGCTGCTTCATGCGCCCGATCTCACGCATGATCCGGATGTCTTCATGCCGCAGCTCACGCTTGGCGGTCACCGCCTGCTTGTAATCCAGCACTTCCGGGTAATGCTGGGCCATGTCCAGCGCCTCGGCCACGCATTCCACCGTATCGGCGTCGCTGGTAATGCGCGCGCGGCTGTTGAACGCCTTCATCCAGCGCTCGAAGCCAGCGGTGTGGTCGAACATGTTGGCCATGAACCAGATCACGAACAGGATCGACACCCATGAGCCAAACACGATCACCACGCGGGTGAAGGTGATATGGAAGTCGTCCTTCCACAGGTAGTTGGCGATCAGCCCGAGGATCAGCAGCGAGGCCGCCTGCCAGCCCACGATGGAAGCCATCAGCCACTGCCCCTTGGCCTTGGCCAGGGTGCTTACTTCTTCACGGATCTGCTGTTCACTCTTGTTGCGCCAATGCGCGACCTGCTTCTCGAACGGGCTGCGATACAGCTCGTTGTCCTGGAGCAGCAATCCCAAACCTTTGAACAAAGCGATCATCACGAGCTCCTTGGGGAACGAGCGGTAGCGCATTGGACGTACGTATGTAGAGCCGGGCTTGCCCGGCTGCTCTTCAGCCGGATGTATTCAGTAGTAGCACTTTCATTTCGCTTGGCAATGGGCAGTGCGACAAAACGCCGCAGGGGTCATTTCTGAATGCGCGGCGAGACAAAAATATTGCGCACTGCGACATGAAAATCCCGCGCACCGTGCCGCAATTCCCACCTCATTCGTGCTGCATACGCAAATTTTTCAGCCAAGCGCGCCGCTTGCCATGGCCCCCCTGTCGCAGATCACGCAGAATTGACACAACCGCGCAGATCCGCGGCGTTTTCACCCCCCTCCGGACCCCCGCATGCCGTCACTGCTGCACCGACTTGCCACCCCTGCCACCGCGTCGATCCGGCGCTGGGTGATCGGGGCGTTCCCACGCGGCGAAAGCGGCATCGACTACGACCACCCGGTCGGCGACCCCGGCTGGTTCGGCCCGGACAGCGCCACCTGGCAGGTGCATGCCGAACTCCCGGGCATGCTGGCGGGCGGGTTGTGCGCGCTGATGTTGCAGACCCTGCACCCGCTGGCCCTGGCCGGGGTGTATGACCATTCCAACTTCCGCGGCGACCTGGTCGGCCGGCTGCGCCGCACCACTGCGTTCGTGGCCGGCACCAGTTACGCACCCAGCGGCGAGGTGGAGGCGCTGGTGGCCAAGGTGAAGCGCATCCACGTGCACGTGCGTGGCCACACGCCCGATGGGCAGGCCTATGCGGCGGATGATCCTGCGCTGCTCACCTGGGTGCATGTGACTGAGGCGTATGGCTTCCTGCAGGGATATCGACGCTACTGCCGCGATGCGTCGCCGGCCTTTGCGGACCAGTACTACAACGAGTACCGGCGGGTGGCGGAAGCACTGGGTGCGACGGATGTGCCGGCCAGCGAGGCTGAGGTCACCGCGTACTTCGCCGCGCAGCAGCCGCAGCTGCGCTTTGATGCACGCTCGCGCGAGGTGCTGGATGTGTTGTCCGGCATCCGGCTGCCGGTACCGATGGCCGGCGTGTCGCGCGACCTGTTCCTCGGCGCGGGCGCGGCGTTGCTGCCGGACTGGGCCGAGGCGATGCTGGAGCGGACGCCGTTGCAGCGGATGCAGGCTGCCGCGTCGGCCCGGATGTTGGCTGGCATGGCCCCGTTGTTCCGTCGCGCGTTGACCGACGGCACCGCGCCGCGCGCCTACGCACGCATGGGTGTCACGATGGATGGGCGGCGGCATGCACCGCGAAGCCACGCAGGGCGTGGCTCTACGTGAACCCATCACCCCGTAGAGCCACGCCCTGCGTGGCTGCACGGGATGCGGGTCACCTCACCTCACCACACCTTGACCCGCTTTTCCGGGGCCAGGTACAGCTTCTGACCGTCCTTCACCTCGAACGCCGGATACCACGCGTCCAGGTTGCGCACGGTCAGCGCACGGAACTGCCCCGGTGCATGCACATTGGTCAGCAGCGAATTACGCAGCGCCTGCTCGCGCGCCTTGCTGCGCCACGCCTGTGCAAAGCCCAGGAAGAAGCGCTGGTCCGGGGTGAAGCCTTCAATCGTCTGCCCCGGCTTGCCCTGCAGCGACAGCTGGTACGCGTCATACGCGGTGGCCAGGCCGGCCACGTCGGCGATGTTCTCACCCAGGGTCAGGCGGCCATTGACGTGCACGCCCGGGAACGGCTCGTAGCTGCTGAACTGCGCGGCCAGTGCGTCACCGGCGGCGGTGAACTTCTTCAGGTCGTCGGCCGTCCACCAGTTGTTCAACTTGCCGGTTTCATCGAACAGCGCACCGGCGTTGTCGAAGCCGTGGCTGATCTCGTGGCCGATCACCGCGCCAATCGCACCGTAGTTCACCGCGTCATCCGCGGCTCCGTCGAAGAACGGCGGCTGCAGAATCGCGGCCGGGAACACCAAGCGGTTTTCCAGCGGCACGTTCATCGCATTGATGGTCTGCGGCAGCATCGCCCATTCGCTGTGGTCGACCGGCTGGCCGAGCTTGGCGATGTTGCGCTTGTACTCGAACAGGCTGGCGCGCTCGGCATTGCCCAGCGCGTCGTCGCGCTTCACTTCAAGGCCGGTGTAGTCGCGCCACTTGTCCGGGTAGCCCATGCCCACGGTGAGGCCGGCGACCTTGGCCTTGGCATGCGCCTTGGTCTGCGGCGACATCCATTCCAGCGCGTCGATGCGCTTGGCGAAGGCGGCGATGATGTTCTTCGCCATTTCATCGGCACGCGCCTTGGTGGCCGGGTCGAAGTGCTTCTCGACATAGATCTTGCCGATCGCTTCACCCACCGCCGCGTTGCTGTCATCCACCGCACGCTTCCAGCGCTCGCTCTGCTGCGGGGTGCCGTTGAGGGTGGTGCCGTGGAAGGCGAAGCGGGCGTCGGCCAGCGCCTTGGGCAGGTACGGTGCGGCGCGGTCCAGCGCGTGGAAGGTCAGGTAGTCCTTCCACACGTCCAGCGGCTCGGTGGCGACCAGGCGCGAAATGCCGGCCACGGCCTTCGGCTGCCACACGATGAAGTCCTGCTGCTGGTCCAGGCCGGCGGCCTTGAGGAAGGCGGCCCAGTCCATGCCCGGTGCCTTGCCGCTCAGGTCAGCCTGGGTCCAGGCGTTGGCCCCCTTGGCCACGTCGTTGGTTTCTTCCTGGGTGGCGTGCACCTGCGCGATGCGGGTTTCCAGCGCGAGGATGCGCTGCGCCTTGCCGGCCGGGTCGGCCACGCCGGCCAGCTGCAGCACCTGCGCGATGTAGGCCTGGTACTGCTTGCGCAGTTCGGCCATGCGCCCACCCTGCAGGTAGAAGTCGCGGTCGGGCAGGCCCAGCCCACCCTGCACCAGGTACGGTGCGTTGCGGTCCGGCTGCAGCAGATCCACCGACACCCAGGTGCCGAACAGGCGGTCGGTGTAGAAGTTGGTGGCGTTGAGCAGGTCGACGTCGGCGCGCAGCGTGCCGCCCAAGGTGGATGCCAGTGCGGCCTTGTCGGCGATGCCGGCAATCGCGTCGAGCTCCGGCTTCACCGGGGCCATGCCGCGCGATTCGATTCCGGCTTCGTCCATGAAGGCGGCGTAGTAGTCGCCGATCAGCTTGGTCTCGCCGCTGGCCTTGGCGTCACCGGCGGCGCCTTCAAGAATGGCGCGGGTGTCGGCCAGGGTTTTCTCGGAAATGACATTGAAGCTGCCGAAGCTGGAGCGGTCGGCCGGAATCTCGGTGTTCTTCACCCAGGTGCCATTGGCGAAGCCGAAGAAGTCATCACCGGCGGCGATGCTGCGGTCCATGCCGGCGGCATCGAAGCCGAAGCTGCCCAGCTGGGCCTTGGGCGCGGCCGGGGTGGCCGGCGCGGTGTCGGCCGGTGTCGCAGCGGAGGGGGCGGCCTCGCGGTCGCAGGCGGCCAGGCCCAGCGACAGGCTGGCGGCAATGGCAAGCATCAGGGTGGGGCGGCGCAGCTTGGACATGCAACTTCTCAGGCAACGGGAAACCACCAAGTCTAAACCCGTGGTTGCGGCCGCAACTGCCCTTGTCTGGCGGGAGCTGTGGCCGGTTGTGTTGCCGCCAGTTATGTGAATACGGTCACAGACCTTCCCGCGCGCCGCGGGCTGGTGCATGCTGGGCCGGTACAGGCGTGCCAAGGCCTGGCTGACGGGGAATCGGCCGGAGCCGCATCAAGAAATTGAGACATTGGCCGCTCTCGTCTGCAGGACTCGGGAACTGTTTTCATGTCGTCAGCTGCGTGGGGGAGTATCAGGCAATGCCCGCGATGAACCGCGCCTTGGCGCGTCCCTTGCGGACCTTGGTATGGCTGGGCGTCGGCCTGGGCGTGCTGCTGGCCGTGGGCCTGGCGATCATGCTGGCCAACGATTACCAGCGCCGCCACGAAGCCGCGCAGCGGCAGAGCACGGCCATCTCCGCCGGCACCCAGCGCCTGCTGCGGCTGGAACTGCGCAACCTCGAGCGCGCCATGCGTGGTATTGCCGCCGACGGCGCGCAGTTGTTCGAGCGGGTGCCCAACCAGGCCCCGGACCTGCTGGACGAATCCGTGCAGGGCGTGCTGCAGCGCCACCAGGAACTGGACAGCATCGTGGTGGTGGACGAGTACGGCCGCGCCTTGACCAGCGGCAGTGGTGACCTGTTCCTGCCGCTGTGGGCGGTGGACAGCAACCGCGGCCAGCACAGCCAGCTGTACCTGGGCCCGCCGCAGCAGATGCCGGACCAGCGCTGGGTGCTGCCGCTGGCCCTGCGCATGGGCGACAACCGCTGGCTGTTGAGCCGTCTGCACACCGTCGAACTGCAGGCCATCATCAACGATCTGGACGTGGGCAGTGACGGGGTGATTTCGATCACCGACGGCGGCGGCTACATGCTGGCACGCAGCCCCGACCGCGCCGGGGCAGTGGGCAAGCGCTTCGGCCTGAAGCACCGCGACCGGCTGGGCCGCGACGCGGTGGTGCCGCTGGGCATCGAATACAGCCCGGTGGATCACGTGGAGCGCATTGCCACGCTGACCACGCTGGGTGACTACCCGCTGGGCGTGTACGCCGGCCTGGGTCGCCGTGACGTGCTGGCCGCGTGGTGGCCCTATGTGTACGCGTCGCTGGGACTGGTGCTGTTGTACGTGGGCGCATTCGCGCTGGTGTATGTGAGCCTGGGTCGCGCCACCCGCCGCCAGCATGCGATGAGCGAGGAACTGCGCACCGGCCATGCGGAGCTGCACATGGCGCACCAGATCGCGCAGATCTGCACCTGGACCGTGGACGAGGACGCCTCGCTGCTGCACTGGTCACCGATGGCGCGGCAGATCTTCAACATTCCCATCGACAGCCTGCCGGTGGCGGACTTCTTCAACCGCGTGCACCGCGAGGATGCACAGCGGCTGCAGGACGCGTTCCACGTTGCGTTCGCCAACAACGGCGTGCTCGATGAGATGTTCCGGCTGGTGCTGCCGGGCGGCAAGGTGCGCTGGCTGTCCGCGCGCGGCCAGCAGGTGGGCGTGGCGGAGGGCGAACGGCGCATGATCGGTGCGCTCTATGATGTCAGCGACCGCATTGAGATCCTGGCGCGCGCGCAGCAGGCCGAGCGCCAGTTCCGCCTGCTGTTCGACCGCAACCCGGCCCCGTTCTGGGTGTTCGACCCGGACACGCTGCGCTTCCTGGAGGTCAATGAAGCGGCAGTGAAGCAGTACGGCTACAGCCGCGAGGAATTCCTGTCGATGAGCATTCTCGACATCCGCCCGCGCGAAGGCTGGGACGAGATCCGCCAGGCCATTGCCAGCGCGACACCGGGCGAGACCCATGACGCGCAGGTGCGGCTGCACCGGCGCAAGGACGGCACGGTGTTCGAAGTACGCGCGCATCTGGCGCGGCTTGATTTCGATGGTCGCCAGGCCTGCCTGGTGCTGGCCGAAGACGTCAGCGAGCGCCTGGCCTACGAGCGCGACCTGGCGTACCACGCCACCCACAACGTGGCCACCGGCCTGCTCAACACGCGTGCGCTGGCCGCGCAGCTGGATGAGGAGGGCGGCAGCTACACGATTGCCTATGTGCAGTTCCGTGGCCTGCAATTGGTCGCCGACACGCTGGGCCGCGAAGTCGGCGATGTGGTGCTGCAGGCGATGGCCAAGCGCCTGGGCGGGCTGGGCGTGCGCTATGGCCTGCTGGCGTTCCAGCCGGCGGAGGATTTCATCTTCGCCATCCGCGATGACCACGAACGCCAGAGTGCGCTGGACACGCTGGTGCAGACGGTATCCGAGCCGGTACGCGGGCAGGACTGGCTGCACCAGTTCGAGCCGCGCATTGGTGTCGCGGTGAAGTTCGAAGGCGATGTGATCAGTGCCGAGCAGGTGATCGGCATGGCCGCACAGGCCGCGCACGCTGCGCGTGACGAAGGCAGCGTGATTGCGTGGTACGACAGCACGGTGAGTTCGCGGCTGGCCGAGCGGCTCCGTCTGGCCGGGCGCATCCACACCGCCATCGACAGCGAATTCCAGCTGTACTTCCAGCCGATCTGCCATGCCGCCGATGGCACGCCCGCGTCCCTGGAAGCACTGCTGCGCTGGCCGCAGGCCGACGGCAGCTTCATTCCGCCGGGTGAGTTCATCCAGCTGTGCGAGGACACCGGCCTGATTCTGGCGCTGGGCCGCTGGGTGATCCGCGAAGCGGCGCGTGCACAGCGCCAGCTGGTGGATGCCGGCTGGGACCTGCCGATTGCGGTGAACGTATCGGCGGTGCAGTTCTTCAACAGCGACCTGGTGGCCGAGTTCAACCGCGCCTGCCAGGAGTTCAACCTGGCGCGCGGTGCGCTGCATGTGGAATTGACCGAAAGCAGCCTGATGCGCAAACCGGCGCAGGCCAAGCAGACCATGCAGCGCCTGCACGAGCAGGGCATCTGCATTTCGCTGGATGACTTCGGCACCGGCTACTCGAACATGTCCTACCTGCAGCACCTGCCGCTGGACATCCTGAAGATTGATCGCAGTTTTGTCGCGGACGTGGAGATCAATCCGCGCAATGCCTCGATCTGCCGCGCGCTGTTGTCGCTGGGCCACAGCATGGGCCTGACCATCATCGCTGAGGGTGTGGAAACGCCGGGCCAGCAGCAATGGCTGGCCGCGCACGGCTGCGACCAGGTGCAGGGCTTCCTGCTGGGCCGCCCGGCCCCGCTGGCCGATGTGATCGGGCGGTTGGAGACGGAGGCGGAAGCGACCTGATTGGGGCGGGGGCTACGTGAACAGGATCATGGCTTTGACACGCATGGCGGTTTACGTGCACAGGATCATGGCTTTGACACGCATGGCGTGTCACTTGTGTCTCGGACTGGGCCCTGATCAGGCACAAT
>NZ_DAMDFR010000098.1:0-9907 GCF_032103445.1 Stenotrophomonas sp. | reverse complement strand
GCCGTTTGATCCCGAAATCGCCCTTGCATAGGCAGGGGCGAGACGGTATCTACGCCGGGTTGTGCGATGTAGGGACACGCCATGCGTGTCCACGGGATGCCGGAACAGAAACGCCCCGGCTTGCGCCAGGGCGTTGCCCATTGGAGAGGGGCTTGGCTCAGTACTGCGCGGTCAGGGTCACACCCGAGAAGGTGCTGTAGGCCTTCACCCGGACGTGCCAAGTGCCCGCCGCCGGCGCATTGATCGTGCAGGTTTCATTGTTGCCGCTCAGGTACGGACGGCAGTTGTAGACGGTGTCGGTCGGGGCGCTGCCCGAACGCACGTACAGGTCGGCATCACCACTGCCGCCGGCGATGGTCACCTTCAGCTGCGAACGCCCGCTCGGCACCGCCACGGTGTAGGCCAGTGACGTACCGCTGGTGCCGGACAGGCTGGTGACCGGCACGCCATTCTGCAGTTCGCCGGTACCCGGGTTCGGGTTGCCGCCGCCCTGTGCGGCAACGACCGCCGCGTCCGCATTGGCGATACCCGCACCGCAGCCGCCCGAGCAGGCACCCGGCAACGGCCGTGCGGTGCTCTTGAGGATGCTTTCCACCTGTGCCGGAGTCAGCGCGGTGGTCGCCGCTGCCTGCATCAGTGCGACCACGCCGGCCACATGCGGAGCCGCCATCGAAGTGCCGTTGTACGAGGCATACGACGCGCTGCCCGGCACGGTGGTGCCGGTGTTGAGGGTGGACAGGATGCTCGCACCCGGCGCGGAGATGTCGATGCCGGTGCCGTAGTTGGAGAAGCTGGCGCGCGCGCCGGCCGAGGTGGTAGCGGCCACCGCGATCACGTTCGGGCAGTTTGCCGGCACCGCCGAGGACACGTTGGTGTTGCTGTTGCCGGCCGCCACGACCACGGTGGTACCGCGCGAGACGGCACCGTTGATGGCGTTCTGGTAGGTGGTCGAGCAGCTGCCGCTGCCGCCGAGCGACATGTTGATCACTTCGGCCGGGTTGGCATTGGCGGGCACGCCGCTGACGGTGCCGCCCGAGGCCCACACGATGGCGTCAGCGATGTCGGAGGTGTAGCCGCCGCACTTGCCGAGCACGCGCACCGGCACGATCTTGGCGTTGTAGGCGGTGCCGGCAACGCCGACGGCGTTGTTGGTCACGGCCGCAATGGTGCCGGCCACGTGGGTACCGTGCCAGCTGGAGTTGGAGGCTGGATAGCCGGCGCCGCACTCGTTGGCGGCGTACCAGTCGCCTTCGTCATTGGCGTTGTTGTCGCGGCCACCGCCATCACGCGCCATCGCGGCGTCGCTGATGAAGTCGTAGCCGGGCAGGATGTTGGCGTTCAGATCCGGGTGGTTGGTGATGCCGGTGTCGATCACCGCCACGACCACGCCGGTGCCGGTGGACTTGTCCCAGGCCGGACGCACGTTGATCGACGAGGCACTGGTGCCGAAGCCCCACTGCTCGGACAGGCGCGGGTCGTTCGGGGTCAGGGTGTGCCGCATCAGCTGATCGACTTCGACGTATTCCACGTTCGGGTCAGCGGCCAGGCGGCGCATCAGCAGTTCGGATTCAGCGGCGTCGAGCGGACGATCCGCCTTGACCACGGTCGGGCCAATGGCCAGCGTGCGCAGCTTCTGCAGGCCCAGCGCGCGCCCTTGGGCGGCGGGCACGGCCGAGGCGGCGGCCTTGAGCGAGCTGGCGAGGGCCGTGGGATTGGCCACGTCGGTGGACCCGTCGCGGTACTTGACGATGAAACGCTGGTGGGTGGGCGCGGAGGCCAGACCACTCAGCTGCACGTCACCGGCGAAGGCCGGCGCGGCCAGCAGCAGGGTCGAGAGGACCGAACCACCCAGTACCACCAATGCGCGCTGACGCACACGTTGCTGCGAATCATGAGACATCGGATTTCCCTTTGAACTGAAATGCCGTCAATGCGGCGGAAGTCGGTGCAATCCGTTCGCTGTGAAGCGCTGGCGCGGATTGAACCGTTGCAAGCGGACCGGCTCCCCTGAAAAACCGACCGACCCCGGACGCTAGTGCGTTTTCCTGACTCCGAACAACGCTTCAGCGCGATTTCAGTATTGTGAAATTTCCGAATTGAGACATCCGGGGTCAAAGGTTTGTGAATGTGAAGGAACTTCCGTACCCGATTCGAGTCTTCGGTAGGGCAAATCGTGTCCTGCGTCACTGTCTTGTGCGTCAGTGGTGGGACATTGCTTGCGCGTCAAAGGGTTAGGGTTGTTTGGATCGATGTATTCGGAGTTGGTCGCGGAGAGCGGCGCTTCGGTTCATCCGTGCAGGGCGGGGCCAGGCCCCCCCGCTCCAGGACACGCCGTGAACCCATCCATGGGGGCTACTCCACGGCATCCATGCCGTGGAGTGTCCTTACGGGGGGTACCTGGCCCCGCCCCCGAGGGTTGGTCGCGAGGCGGTCGGTAGCGTCGGTCGACAGACGACGGCAGTGAAATGCCCCACGCCCGGTAGCGCATGAAAATCGAGCAGCGCTGCGTTTGATTTCCGATGGACACCGATTGCCTGTCGGGGCGGGTCGGGGTGGGCTGGAGGGGGCGTGAGCCGCATGGATGCGGCGATCGAGCTTACATGGACGTACTTGCAGCGTCCCCCGGAACGCCCATCCCGACCCGCCAACCCAGGGATGCCGTGAACACCGGCTGTTCGCACGAACCCGGCAGCAGCCACGCAGGGCGTGGCTCTACGGAATCCAAACAAAAAAGCCCGCCTGATTGCAGGCGGGCTTTTCGAGGAGTGCTGCCAGGGCGCGGCTTACGCGTCCAGGCGGACCAGCCAGTTGTGGCGGTCCGGCAGGCGGCCGTACTGGATGTCGGTCAGCTCCTTGCGCAGCGACATGGTCACTTCGCCGGCCGGGGCGTTGATGTCGCCCACCGAGAAGCCCTCGCCCTTCAGCTGGCCGATCGGGGTCACCACCGCCGCGGTACCGCAGGCGAACACTTCGGCGATCTCGCCCGACGCCACGCCGTCCTTCCACTCGTCGATGGTCACCTTGCGCTCCTCGACCTTCATGCCACGGTCGCGGGCCAGCTGCAGGATGCTCTCGCGGGTGATGCCTTCCAGGATGCTGCCCGACAGTGCCGGGGTCACCAGGGTGCCGTCCTTGTAGACCAGGAACACGTTCATGCCGCCCAGCTCTTCCAGGTACTTGCCTTCCACCGGGTCCAGGAACAGCACCTGCGAACAGCCCTGTGCCTGCGCCTTCTGCTGCGGCAGCAGCGACGCGGCATAGTTGCCGCCACACTTGGCCGCACCGGTGCCACCCTTGGCCGCACGTGCGTACTCGGTCGACAGCCAGATCGACACCGGAGCCACGCCCTTGGCGAAGTACGGGCCGGCCGGGCTGGCGATCACGTAGTAACCCGCCTTGTGTGCGCCGCGCACGCCCAGGAAGGCTTCGTCGCCGATCATGAACGGACGGAAGTACAGGCTCGACTCATCGGCCGACGGCACCCAGTCCGCGTCCACCGCGATCAGCTGCTTCAGCGATTCCACGAAGATTTCCACCGGCAGCTCCGGCAGCGCCAGGCGCTGCGCCGAACGCTGCAGGCGGCGGCCGTTGGCGTCCGGACGGAAGGTCCAGATCGAACCGTCGGCGTGACGGTAGGCCTTGATGCCTTCGAAGATTTCCTGGCCGTAGTGCAGCACCGCGGCCGCCGGGTCCAGTTGCAGCGGGCCGTAGGCGCGCACGTTGGCGTTGTGCCAGCCGGTGTCCTTGTCCCAGCGGACTTCCACCATGTGGTCGGTGAAATGCAGGCCGAAGCCCGGCTTCTCCAGGATCTGGGCGCGCTGCTCGGCGCTGCGCGGGTGGTCCGAACGGGTGACGGCGAAGCTGGGATTGGACTGGGACACCGGGAATTTCCTGTTCTGGGTTGCAGTTGCGGCGGTTACAGCATGCCGGTTTCGAGGCGGGCAGCCTCGGACATCATATGTTTGCCCCACGGCGGGTCGAACACCAGCTCGACATCCGCCTCGGCGATGGTCGGGATCATTTCCAGCTTGCTGCGCACGTCATCGACCAGGATGTCGCCCATGCCACAGCCGGGCGCGGTCAGGGTCATCTTGACGTCCACCTCGCGCTGGCCGTCGTCCAGGTGCTTGAGGTCCACTTCATAGACCAGGCCCAGGTCGACGATGTTGAACGGGATCTCCGGGTCGAAGCAGGTGCGCAGCTGTTGCCACACCAGCTTTTCCACCTCTTCGTCGGAAGCGTCGGCCGGCAGTTCCAGCGGGGCCGGAGCCTCCTTGCCGATCGCGTCACCGTCCTTGCCGGCGATGCGGAACAGATTGCCTTCGACAAACACGGTATAGCTGCCCCCGAGCGCCTGGGTGATGTACCCATAGCTGCCAGCTGGCAAGGTGACCGTTTCGCCCTGCGGGACCATCACGGCCTCGCAATCGCGTTCGAAGTGGACAGGTTCGCTGCTACGGGAATACATGCGTTCGATATGGGGCTGCGGACGGGGCCGCTCAAGGCGACCATTTTAGCCCAGTGGGTGCCCCCGCGCCGGTCACGGCGCAAGCCGGTATCCTGTAGCCATTCACAGGAAGATTGCATGTCGACCCCGTCCGTTTCTGCCCGCTCCGTGAACTGGCTCTGGCCCCTGATGTTGCTGATCGCACTGGTAGCTGCGGTGATGGTGTGGTGGTTCGTGGCCCTGGCCAGTGGCCGCCAGGCCGGCTGGATGGCCATTTTCGCCGCGGTGGAACTGGCCTTCATGCTTCGCCTGGGGGCGCTGCGGCGTCCGGCGCTGCGGGTGGGGCTGACCCTGGTCGGAACGCTGCTGGCGGCGGTCATTGCCAACTGGGCGATCGCTTCTTCCTATGTCGGAGCGTCGCTTGGGTTGGCCCCGTGGGATTCAGCGTTGCGGATGGGGCCACATATGGCCTGGACGCTGGCGCAGCTGGCCAACGGGGCGGCCGAGATGGTGTGGTTGGCCGTGGCACTGGTTGTGGGCTGGTTTGTCGCGCGGTAACAGCAGCCGGGCAAGCCCGGCTCTACGCGCGCCCCCATGTAGAGCCGGGCTTGCCCGGCTGCCCGTGATCTAAACCGCCTCAATGCCCTCCATCAAGGGCTTTCAGCTCACTCACCAGCGCACTCGCCGCCCCCGCCCCGTCGCCATACAGCATCCGCGCGTTGTCGGCGTAGAACAGCGCATTCTCGATCCCGGCAAAGCCGGTGCCCTTGCCACGCTTGATCACCACCACGTTGCGGGCGTTGACCACGTCCAGGATCGGCATGCCGTAGATCGGACTGGACGGGTCGGTGCGGGCGACCGGATTGACCACGTCGTTGGCCCCGATCACCAGCGCCACGTCGGTGGTCGGGAACTCGGGATTGATGTCATCCATGTCGGCGATCAGGTCATACGGCACGCCGGCCTCGGCCAGCAGCACGTTCATGTGCCCGGGCATGCGCCCGGCCACCGGGTGGATGGCGAACTTCACCTTCACCCCGCGCTCGATCAGCCGCTGCGCCAGTTCCCAGATCTTGTGCTGGGCCTGGGCCACGGCCAGGCCGTAGCCCGGCACGATCACCACGCGCTCGGCGAACGCCAGCATCGCGGCCACGTCGCTGGCTTCAATGGGCTTCTGCGCGCCGGTGATTTCCTGCCCGGCCCCGCCGCCGCCGAAGTTGGAGAACAGCACACCGCTGATCGGCCGGTTCATCGCCTTGGCCATCAACCGGGTCAGCAGGATGCCGGCCGCGCCCACCATCATGCCGGCGATGATCAGTGCCTCGTTGCCCAGCACGTAGCCTTCGAACGCCACTGCCAGGCCGGTGAAGGCGTTGTACAGCGAAATCACCACCGGCATGTCGGCCCCGCCGATCGGCAGGGTCATCAGCACGCCCAGGGCCAGCGCCACGACGAAGAAAGCGATGATCGCCACCGGGCTCAGGCTGACTGCCGCCCAGATGCCGAGCGCCACCATGGCCACGGCCACCGCCAGGTTGAACGCCTGCTGGCCCGGGAAGGTGACGCGCCGGTCCAGGCGCCCGTCCAGCTTGGCCCAGGCGATGATCGAGCCGGACAGCGACACCGCACCAATCGCCGAGCCGATCACCGCCAGCGCCAGCACCGTGGCCGACGGCTGGCGGGCCGCCAGGTCGGCGATGGCCTGCGCGCTCCAGTGGGTGGTATCGCGGTTGGCCAGGAACGAGAAGCGCAGCAGTTCCACCGCACCGATCGCCGCGGCCGAGCCGCCGCCCATGCCGTTGTAAAGCGCCACCATCTGCGGCATGTCGGTGATCGCCACCCGCTTGGCCGACCACCACGCCACACCGGTACCGATGGCCACCGCCGCCAGGATCAGCGGCACGTTGTGCAGTTCCGGCAGGAAGAAGGTCGCCACGGTGGCGATCAGCATGCCGGCCCCGGCCCAGCGGATGCCGCTGCGCGCGGTGAGCGGCGAGGCCATGCGCTGCAGGCCCAGCAGGAACAGCGTTGCGGCGACCAGGTAGCTGGTCTGCACGCCCCAATGCAGCAACTGCGCGGTGCTCAGGCTCACGGGGTCTTCTCCGTGTCAGTGCGCTTGGCACTGGGCTTGAACATGTCGAGCATGCGTTCGGTGACCACGTAGCCGCCGGCCGCGTTGCCGGCCCCCAGCACCACCGCGACGAAGCCGATGATCTCTTCCAGCGGCGTCTGCGCGTGCCCCAGCACCACCATCGCGCCGATCAGCACGATGCCGTGGATGAAGTTGGAACCGGACATCAACGGGGTATGCAGGATCACCGGCACCCGCGAAATGATCACATGGCCGGCGATGGCGGCCAGCATGAAGATGTACAACGCCACGAACCCGTCGCTCATTGCCGTGTCTCTCCCAGTCGTTTTGTTCCGCCCCCTCATCATAACCATGGGCTTAACGGATCGGCGCACCGGTCAACCAACGGCCCGCTGGCGCGTTGTCACGATGTCCCCCACGCGAGCGCTACCCTGTGCTGGTGAGTCCGTCCCTGCCGCCTGAGATGTCCGAGACCGACGCCGCCCTGCCGGTGTCGCTGGATGCGTTCCTGGCCGGGATCGGCCCGCGCGCGTTCCGCTTTGCCGAAGCCGGCCTGCGCCAGCGCGACGACGCCCTGGATGCGGTCCAGGACAGCATGTTGCGGATGCTGGCCTACCGCGAAAAGGCGGCTGCGGAGTGGTCGCCGCTGTTCTGGAGCATCCTGCGCCGCCGCGTGGTCGACCTGCAGCGCCGCCGCAGCTTCCGCCTGCGCTTCTGGCGCAGCAGCGACGAGGCGGCCGGCGACCACGACATCGACTGGGCCGACCACGGGCCCGGACCGGCCCAGGCCCATGAGCAGCGCGAGCAGTACGCGCAGCTGGTGCAGGCCCTGCGCGCGCTGCCGGCGCGACAGCGTGAAGCCTTCACCCTGCGCGTGCTGCAGCAGCTGGACGGAGCCACCACCGCCGCCGCCATGGGCTGCAGCGAAGGCGCGGTCAAAACCCATCTTTCGCGCGCCCGGCAGGCGCTGCAGGACCACTTGGAGATCGAACTGTGAGCCGTCCGCACCCGCCCCTCCCCGATGATGCCCGCCTGCAGCAGCTGCACGCGCAGTCGCTGCAGCAGTTGTCACCGGCCACCCTGGCCCGGTTGCGTGCCGCCCGGCATGCACCGGCCCGGCCGCGCCGCGCGCATGGCTGGTGGCTGGCCACTGCGTGTACTGCGGTGGTGGCGCTGGGCCTGGGCTACAGCTTTACCGCACATCCGCCCGGCGCGCCGCCGGCACCGGTCATGGCCAGTGCGGTAGATGACAGTGGCGGACTGCTGGATGAGAATCCGGACATGTACGTGTGGCTGGGTGCCACCGACCTGGCGATGGAGTGACCATGAAACTGCAGACAACCCTTGCCATGCTGCTGTTGGCCTTCAGCGCGACCAGCGCGGCGCAGAACGCCCCGCTGCCGGAGTGGGACAAGCTGACCCCGCAGCAGCGCGAAGCGCTGATCGCCCCGGTGCGCGACCGCTGGAACGACGCCCCGCCACCGCAGCGCGAGCGCATGCTGCAGCACGGCCAGCGCTGGCAGAGCATGACCCCGGAGCAGCGCGAGCTGGCCCGGCGTGGCCGCCACCGCTTCGAAAACATGACCCCGGCCCAGCGCGAGCAGGCACGGGTGCTGTTCGCACAGATGCGAAGCATGACCCCGGAGCAGCGCGAAGCCTTGCGCGAGCGCTGGGGGAAGATGACGCCGGAACAGCGCCAGGAGTGGTTGAAGGCCAATGCAGCGCCGGGTGACCCGGCCAAACGACCGTAACACTACAACCATGCCTATCCACACGTAGAGCCACGCCCTGCGTGGCTTCGACCAACCCGGCACCGCGCAGCCACGCAGGGCGTGGCTCTACGGATGTTCTGGCATCGCGTTGACGCCTTACCCCGCCACCCACCGCGTCTTGGCCAGCAACTCGTCTTCCCAATCAAACGCAATCGCACCGTCCTTCACAAACAGCGCAACGAAGTTGTAAAGATTGCGCGCATACATCTCGCTGGCATGCACCGCGCCCTGGCTGGCGAGATTCAGCGGCCCATCAACGACAACGCCCCCCACATCGACCGTTTCTCCCGGCACCGTCGCTTCGCAGTTGCCGCCGGTTTCCGCCGCCAGATCCACCACCACGCTGCCGGGCCGCATGCCCTCGACCATCGCCTGGGTGATGATTTTCGGGGCCGGCCGGCCGGGCACGGCGGCGGTACAGATTACCACATCCACCAGCCGCAGGTGCTCGCCGAGACGGCGCTGCTGCTCGGCACGCTCTTCCTCGGTCAACGCGCGCGCATAACCGCCCTCGCCCGCTGCACTGACGCCCAGATCAAGGAACTTGCCGCCGAGTGATTCGATCTGCTCGCGGGTCTCCGGCCGCACATCAAAGCCCTCCACCTGCGCCCCGAGCCGACGCGCCGTCGCCACTGCCTGCAGACCGGCCACACCGGCCCCGACCACCAGCACGCGCGAGGGCCGGATGGTGCCGGCTGCGGTGGTCAGCATCGGGAAGAAGCGCGGCGCGCGCTGTGCCGCAATCAACGTGGCCTTGTAACCGGCCATGCCCGCCTGCGAACTGAGTACATCCATGGATTGCGCACGGGTGGTGCGCGGCAGGCGTTCCAGCGGAAACACCTGCAGTCCACGTGACTGCATGGTGGCCGCGCGCAGGCTGTCGGCCTGCGGCTGCAGCATGCCGACCAGCGTGCTGCCCAGCTTGAGCTGGTTCAACCACGCCGTTTCCGGAGCCTGCACGCACAGCACGATGTCGGCCTGGCTGGCACGCGTGTCATCGGCCAGCTGTGCGCCCGCGTCCAGATAAGCCTGGTCGGTGAAGCCCGCACCGAGACCGGCACCCGCTTCAATCCACACCGTGGCCCCGAGCGCGGCCAGTTTGCGCGCCGTTTCCGGCGTCAGCGCCACCCGGCGTTCGCCCGGCGCACGTTCCTTCACCCCCAGCACCTCGACAGCCATGCGTGTCCTCGCGTTGTGGTTTATCGGTTGATCGTAGCTTGATGTGAAAAGCGGCGCTTTGATTCATCCGTGCTGGGGCGGGGGACGGGCACCCTCGCTCCGGGACACGCCGCAAGTACGTCCATGTAGGCTACTCCACGGCATCCATGCCGTGGAGTGTCCCTCCGGGGGCTACCCGTCGGCCTCCCCCGATGGAGGGTCGGAATGCGGATGGAACGGCAACGGCAACGGCAACGGCAACGGCAGAAGCTTCCGTTGTTTCGGGGTCATGCGTTACCGGGTGTTGGTTGTTTCAGGGCCGTCGTCTTGCGACCGACGCTACCGGACCTACGTGATTTTGATTTTCGATGGCCACCGACCGTCTGTCGATGGCGGGTCGGGGTGGGCTGGAGGGGGCGTGAGCCGCATGGATGCGGC
>NZ_DAMDFR010000097.1:0-10125 GCF_032103445.1 Stenotrophomonas sp. | reverse complement strand
GGGTGGCTCGGCGCACGCTGGCCGCGGGCAGCCTGCTGTCGGCCAACGATCTGGTCGCGCAGCGGCTGATCCGCCGGGGCGACAGCGTCTCGCTGGTGTCGCGGCGGGGCGGGGTGGAGGTGCGGGTGGCCGGCAAGGCCCTGGCCGACGCCGGTGAAAATGAACGGGTGTCAGTCGAGAACCTGTCTTCACGCAAGATCGTGCAGGGTACGGTCGCGGCCAGTGGCGACGTTTTTGTGACGCGGTGAGCAGAAAACTGAATCCGGGGCTGAAAGTGGAAAAAAACCGCAAAAGCCCCTAAAGATGGCGGTCCTCGTGCCGTTATCCCTTGTGAACGCAATTCCCCAGGACAATTCCATGAGCCAGATAATCGACGGCAACCTGCAGGCGACCGCCCATCTGCGCAGCATTGCGCCGGGAAACAAGCCCAGCGTCAGCACCGATTCCCCGGCGCGCCCGGTGGACGCGGCTGCCAGCGTGAAGCTGACCGGTGAGGCCACCAGCCTGCAGGCCCTGCAGCGCGAACTGAGCACCGCCCCGGCCATCGACGCGAACCGCGTGCAGGCCGTGCGCGAGTCGTTGCAGAACGGCACCTACAAGATCAACCCGGACGCGATTGCCTCGCGCATGCTTGAGCTGGACCAGCAGCTGCAGGGATGAAACCGGCGATGAGCGAGCCATTGCAGCGCCTGAGCGATGCCTTGGACGTCGAGCGCCAGGCATTGGTGGACCATGATGTGCAGGCCCTGATCCGCGCCACCAGCGCCAAGCTGGAGGCACTGCGGGCCCTGGAAGGCACGCCGCCGCTGGGCCATGCCGAGCGGTTACAGGAGCTGGCCGAGCGCAACCGCGCCAACGGCGTGCTGCTGTCGCGGCGCCGCCGCGAAGTGAACTGGGCGCTGCGCCAGCTGGGCCGCAGCGAAGAATCCTCGGCCTACGACGCCAAGGGCCAGTCGCACACGCTGCACCCACGCCGCCCGCTGGCGGTGGCCTGAGCGCGCGCGGGTCGAACGCACCCGCACCATCTGAACGCGGTTATATTGGGCACCGGAATCAACTGCCCCCTTTGACCGTGCCCACACCCCAAACGTTTGTCACCGCGGCGCTGCCGCCGCAGCCGGTGCTGCTGGCCCTGTTCGAGCAGATCAATGAAGGCGTGCTGCTGTTCCGCGAGGACGGCAGCATTGCGCTGGCCAACGCCGCCGTGCGCGGCATGCTGGCCCCGGCCGAGCGCGAAGCCGGCTTGAACCCGGCCACCTGGCTGCGCCAGCTGCTGCCACCGGATGCGCTGGAGCACGCGCGCAGCCATGGGCACTGGAATGGCAGCCTGCCGGTCGGCGAGCGGATGGTGATCGCGCACGTCTACCAACACGATGACGCGGGCCAGCGCCACTATCTGGCCTTGTTCCGTCGCATCGAGGGTCAGGAAGACTACGAGCGCGAGCTGCAGCAGCGCCATGCGGAGCTGCGCCAGGCGTACCTGCGTCTGAACGGCACGCAGGAGAAGCTGCTGCAGTCGGAAAAGATGGCGTCCATCGGTCAGCTGGCGGCGGGCGTGGCGCACGAGATCAACAACCCGATCGGTTATGTGCATTCGAATCTGGGCAGCCTGCAGGAATACCTGCGCAGCCTGTTCACGGTGATCGAAGCGTACGAACGGGCGCTGCGTGCACCGGACCCGAAGGCGCTGATCCCGGAAATCGACGATATCCGCAACCGCTTCGATATCGACTTCATCAGCCGCGACCTGCCGCAGCTGATGGCGGAGTCCCGCGAGGGCATCGAGCGGGTGACGCGGATCGTGCGCGATCTGAAAGACTTCTCGTATTCGGGCCGCGATGAGTCGTGGAAGCTGGTGGACCTGCATGCGGGCCTGGAATCGACGATCAACATCATCTGGAACGAGCTGAAGTACAAGGTCGATCTGAAGCGCGAATTCGGCCAGCTGCCGCTGGTGGAATGCCTGCCATCAGAGTTGAATCAGGTCTACATGAACCTGCTGCTCAACGCGGGCCACGCGATTGCCGAACGCGGCACGATCACGGTGCGCACCGGCGTGGACGGCGAGACCGTCTGGGTGGAGTTCGAGGACACCGGCGGTGGTATTTCGCCGGAACTGCGCCAGCGCATCTTCGACCCGTTCTTCACCACCAAACCCGTCGGCAGCGGCACCGGCCTGGGCCTGTCGATCTCCTACAGCATCGTCAACAAGCACCACGGCCGCATCGACCTGGACAGCACCCCAGGCGTGGGCTCGAAGTTCCGCCTGGTGCTGCCGATCAAGCAGCCGCGGTAGGGTCAGCGCCTACAGCCTTGATTGCACGATCTACGTGTCGCCGGGCTTCGCCCGGCTGCTGTTGGATTTGGGCTAACAGCCGGTGGTCATCGGTTCCCGTGTTTGGGCGCACCGGGGTGGGTTTGCGGGACACGCCGTGAATCCATCCCTGGAGGCTCGTCAAAAACATCCATGTTTCTGACGGTCCCGCAAACCCACCCCGGCACGCCCCAGACAGTTGGCCGGTGGCCAGGGGCAGTGCCAAATCAACGGCGATGTCGATCTGGGGTCATGCGCTACCGGATGTTGGGGATTTCACGGCGATCGTCTGTCGACCGATCCCACCGGAGCCGCGAACGGGTTTTGATCTTCCATGGCCACCGACGCACTGTCGTGGCGGGTCGGGATGGGCTGGAGGGGGCGTGAGCCGCATGGATGCGGCGACTGAGGCTACAGGGACGTACTTGCGCCGTCCCCCGGAACGCCCGTCCCGAGCTGCCAAGCCTGGGATGCTGTGAGCCGACGGCTGTTCGCACGAATCCAACAGCAGCCGGGCAAGCCCGGCTCTACGTAGAGCGTGCAATTGCAGCGTTTGGCGTGCGGAGCATGCAATCGCAGCGTGCAATCAGATGCGGTCAACCATCACGGCTCGTCTTCGGCTGCCACCGGCGGTGCGGTGTTGGCGCGGCGTTGTTCTTCGTGGGTGCGGAAGGCCTGGTGGATGTGCTTGCGCAGTTCGTCGTCGTTCCAGGGCTTGGTCAGGAAGCGGTAGATCGCGCCGCGGTTGATCGCGTCGGTGACCGTGTTGAGGTCGGTGTAGCCGGACAGCACCAGCCGGATCGTGTCCGGGTACAGCATCTTCACCCGGCCCAGGAACTCGGTGCCGCTCATGTCGCTCATGCGCTGGTCCGACAGGATGACCTGTACGTCGTTGATCGCCAGCAGGTCGAATGCATCGCGCACATTGCCCGCCGCCAGAATGCGGTAGCCGTCGCGGCGGAACAGGCGGACCAGCGAGCGCAGCACGTTTTCCTCGTCGTCCAGCAGCAGCAGCGTGCGGTCCGGACGGGTTTCCGCGAAGGCCTCCGGGCGCAGGTAGCGCCGGCGCAGGGTCATGCCGGCGGCGTCAGCCGACATCGGTTCGCCGAACAGATAGCCCTGGAACACATCGCAGTCGTTGCGACGCAGGAAGCCCAGCTGCGCCTGCGACTCCACCCCGTTGGCGATCACCGTCATGCCCAGCTGATGGCCCATCGCGATGATCGCGCGCGCAATCGCCGCCTCGCGGTTGCCCGCCGGGGCGCTTTTGATGAAGCTGCGGTCGATCTTCAGCTTGTCCACCGGGTAGCGCACCAGCGCGCTCAGGCTGGAGTCGCCAGTGCCGAAGTTGTCCAGGCTCAGGCTGATGCCTTCGTTGCGCAGGTTGACCAGCGTTTCGTGGACGAAATTGACGTTGTTGGTGAGCGCGCTTTCGTTGATCTCCAGGGTCAGCATGTGCGCCGGCACGCCCAGCGTCTGCATCATCGCCATCACCTCGGCGAAGAAGTTCGGGCGCAGCAGCTGCAGCGTCGATACGTTCACCGCGATGGTGAAATCGTCAAAGCCCTGGTCGCGCCATTGGCGGGCCTGCTTGAGCGCACCTTCCAGCACCCAGGTGCCGATCTGCACGATGATGCCCAGGCGCTCGGCGGTGCGCATGAAACGCTCCGGTACCAGCATGCCCAGCGTCGGCGACTGCCAGCGCAGCAGCGCTTCCATGCCCACCACGTGGCCGTCGCGCGCGCTTACCAGCGGCTGGTAGCGCAGCTTCAGTTCGCCGTTGGGGATCGCATCGACGATCTGCCGCGCGATGATGCTCTCGCTGTGGGCGCTGGACGGCGTGTTCACCGCATGGATGCGCACCGCGTTGCCGCCTTCTCGGGCCGCCTGGTGCAACGCATCCTCGGCATGGTCCAGCAGCCGCGACGGTTCGCTGGCATGCTCCGGGCACAGGCTCACGCCCAGCTTGCCGGTCATGAACAACGTGTACGGCAGTACCGACAACGGCAGCTCCAGCTGCTGGCGGATCTCTTCGGCCAGGTCATCCGGCAACGGCAGGTCGCCGGTACGGGGGACTGCGATCAGGAACTCGTCGCTGCCATGGCGCCACAGTTTGCCGCGCCCGCGCAGGTGGTGCTGCAGGCGCTGCGCGATCAGCACCAGGGCCTGGTCGCCCACTTCCGCACTCATGTTTTCGTTGACCGACGCGAAGTGGTCGATGTCCACGTGCATCAGCATCAGCGGTGTGCCGCCGGAGGCGGCCTCATGCACCATGGCCTGCAGTTCGGGATTGCCTGCGCCAAGGCGCGGGGGCGCGTCCTCGATGCTGACCAGGGGCAGGGAAGGGTTCCACATGACTCAGTGTTCCAATGATTCAGAAGGCACCGCACTGTCGCTGCGGTACGGCAGATAGAGGTCGATCAGGGTGCCGGCACCGTGCGCCGACTCGATTTTCAGGGTGCCGCCCACGCTCTGTGCGCGCTCGCGCATGACGATCAGGCCGAGCCCGCGCGGGCCGTCCGGGTCGAAGCCTTCGCCGTCGTCGCGGACCTGCAGGTGCAGGCCCTGGTCGTTCACGTCGTGCAGCTGCAGGTGGACCTGGCTGGCGCGGGCGTGGCGCAGCACATTGGTCAGGCTTTCCTGGGCGATGCGGAAGCAGGCCTGCTCGATGTCGTTCTGCGGGCGGCGCGGCAGTGACTGGATATCGGGCAGCAGTTCGATCGTGCCGGAACGGAACAACATGCCGGCCTGCCAGCGCAGTGCGGCCTCCAGCCCCAACGCGTCCAGCTGCGGCGGGCGCAGCAGGGTGGAAATGTCGCGCACCTTCGCCACCGTGGCGTCGGCCAGATGGATGATCTGCTGCAGGTCCTCGCAGCGTCGCTGCGCGTCCTCTTCGTCGCGTGCGGCGAACGCGGACAGCTTCATCGCGGTGATCGCCTGGCCGATGTCATCGTGCAGGTCGCGCGAGATCGCCCGGCGCTCGTCCTCCTGCAGCGAGAACAGGCGCCCGGCCATGGCCTGCAGTTCGCCGTTGCTGGTTTCCAGTGCTTCACGAATGCGTTCGGGTTCACTGAGGTCGCGGACAATCAGCAGCTTGCAATTGCGTCCGCCGTAGCGCACGTCGCCCACGGCCAGACCGGCCTGGAAGCAGTGACCATCCAGCCGGCGCATGCCGATGACCTCACCGGCCCCGGTGCCGGGCAATGGAATGGTCGCGAACAGCTGCGCGCGCACCCGGGCCAGGTCGCGCCCCTCCACCAGTGCGGACAGCGGCTCACCCAGCAGGGTGTGCTGGCCGTAGCCAAACTGGGCGGCCGCGCAGGCGTTGGCGTACAGCACGTGCTCGTCGGACAGGATCACCACGCCGTCGGGCAGCACCCGCACCAGTTCGCGGAACTGTTCTTCGCGTTCGCGCAGCAAGCGCCGCGACTGCTCGCGCTCGGTGACGTCCTGCAGGGTGCCGAGCACGCGCGGACGACCGGCATCATCGTGGCCGCTTTCGGCGCGGAGGTGCACCATCAATGCGCGACCATCCATCGCCAACACCGGCAGCAGCACATCGATCTGCACCTGCTCGCCACGCATGTCCTGTAACAGCTGTTCGCTGAGTGCGGCGGTGGAAGAGTCGGCCGGCACCAGCAGTTCGTCGAAGCGGTGCCAGCGGCGCGCGCCGGGTGGGCGACGACCGAGCAGGTGGTACACCTGGTCGGCAAAGCGACCCAGACCGGTGGCCGGGTCCACTTCCCACGCGCCGATGCGCGCCATTTCGTGCGCTTCCTCGACCCGTGCCAGGGCCTGGTCGCGGCGGCGCAGGGCCTGGTCCTCGCGGGTGCGGTCGATCGCGATCAGCAGCCGGGCCGGGCGGCCGTCGTAATCGAGATAGTTGCTGCGCATTTCCATGCGCCGCGGGCTGCCGTCCTTCAGCACCAGGTCGGCGGTGATCACGCACAGTTGTTCGGGGTGGGAACGGATCTGCTCCAGCTTGGCCTTCATGGTGGCTTCGTCGCCGGGTGGCCACAGCGCGGTCATCGGCAGGGCCAGAAACTCCTCGCGGCTCCAGCCAAACAGGCTGCAGGCCGCCGGGTTTACATCCAGCACCTCCAGCGTTTCCAGGTCATAGACCAGAATCGGGCCGGGGTTGTCCTCGAACAGTTGCCGGTGCCGCAAGGCGGACTGGGCCAGCCGGGCATGCGCATCCAGTACATGCTGGGCCAGCGGCCGCAGCAGCAGATAGATGACGGCTGCGCTGGCAATGACAAAGAACGCGCCCTTGGCGGTCTGCCAGCGGGCAGCCGTGAGCGGGTCCACCGCGATCATCTGCACGGCGGCGTCACTGGCCAGTATCCAGACCAGCGCCAGCACCAGATAGCCGATCACCACCCGCCAGCGATCGCGGCGCAGGGCACGGGCCAGCGGTCGATCATGCGCGGAGGGCGGCGGCGAGCCGGACGAGGCGTCGGTCATGGGCGGCGGGGTAACCGGAACAAGGCTGGGGAGTCCGTAGATAGTAGTGGGTCGGCACGCACATGGCACTCAACTATCGGCCAGGGCCGCCGCTAACGGTTACGTTCCCGGCTGTCGGGTGCGCTTTTCGGAGTCTTACCGCGTGGACCAAGGGATTATCGCGAGTCTGCTGCAGCACCCCCTGGCCTCGGCCCTGGTCATCCTGGACCGGACCGGGCGTCCGCTCGCGGCCAATCCGGCCGCGCGCGAGCATGGGCTGCCGGCAACCGTGGCAGCCTATGGTGAACTGCTGGAGTCGCTGCGCCTGCTGGCCGCCGATGGCGGCCTGGTGCCGTGCCAGCTGCCGGGCGGACCGCGTGGCCGGTTTGATGGCTGGCTGCGCGCGGTGCATGACCCGGACGGCCAGTTGCTGGCGTTTACCCTCAGCGTGCCCGAGCCGGTGGCCCCGTATGCCGGCAGCCGCTGGGAGCTGGCCCTGGACCACGCCGGCCACGGCCTGTGGGACTGGGACCTGCCGCGCGACGCGGTGACCCGCTCGCGGCGCTGGGACGACGTGCCGCGGACGGATGACGAAGCGGCACCGGCCGGTGCGGGCAGCGCCCTGCTGTCGCAGGTCCACGCGGACGACCAGCCGGCGGTACGCGCTGCGCTGGATGCGCATCTGCGCGGCGAGGGGGAGGTCTACAGTGCGCAGTACCGCATCCGCCACCCCGAGGGTGGCTGGCGCTGGGTGCTGGACCGGGGGCGGGTGGTGGCCCGCACCGTGGACGGCCAGCCGCTGCGCATGGTGGGTACGCACACCGACATCCAGGCGCAGAAGGGCATGGAGTCACTGCTGCTGGAGCAGCAGTTGCACCTGCGTGAAGCCCAACGCATTGCCAGCATGGGCAGCTGGTCGTGGGACCCGCACAGCCGTCAATTCTGGTGGTCGCCAGAGTTGCTGGCGCTGCTGGGCGTGGCCACCGCCCCGCGCAGCCGCCGACGCTGGTTGCGCCTGCTGTCCGCGTCGTCGCGCACCGAACTGCAACGCGCTTGGCGGCGCCTGCTGCGCGACGGCAAGCCGGCCACGCTCGACCTGGAGCTGCCGCGCGGCAGCGAGGGCGTGCTGTACCTCCGATTGTGGATGCAGCCGCTGCTGGGCCCGGATGGCCGCCTCCAGCGCCTGCTGGGGCAGGTGCAGAACATCACCGAACAACACCAGACCGATGCGCTGATCCGCTGGCGCACGGAACTGCTCAACCGCGTCTCGGCGCTGGGCCGCATTGGCGGCTGCGAGATCGAGGTGGGCACGCGCAACATGCAGTGGACCGAGGAGTGCTACCGCATCCACGGCCTGCGCAAGCAGCCGATCACCCTGGATCAGGCACTGGCGCTGTACACGCAGGATTCGCGCGACAGCTTCGAGGCGGCGCTGACCCGCATTGCCGACGGTGGACTGCCCGAACAGCTCGACCTCTGCTTCTATCGCCACTCCGGCCTGCGGATCTGGGTGCAGGTACTGATTGAACTGGACCATCGCGACGGCCTGCCGACGCGCTTCGTGGTGCTGTTCCGTGACATCACCCGCGAGCGTGAGGCCAACGAGCGGATCGAGCTGCTGGCGCATTACGACCTGTTGACCGGGCTACCGAACCGGATGCTGCTGCGTGAGCAGACCGCCGAGGCGATCGAGGAGGCGCGTGACCGGGGCGCGTCGCTGGCGATGCTGTTCATCGACCTGGACGGCTTCAAGACCATCAACGACACCTTTGGTCACGCGACCGGGGACACCCTGCTGAAGGCGGCCGCGGCACGCCTGCACCAGAGCCTGCGCAACGCCGACCTGTTCGGCCGCTTCAGCGGTGATGAGTTCATCGTGGTGCTGCGCGATCTGGCCGACCCGGAAGATGCCGGGCACGTGGCCCGCAAGCTGATCGCCTCGCTGGCCGAGCCGCTGCAGCGTGGCGACATCACGCTGAAGGTGGGGGCGAGCGTCGGCATCGCGATGCTGGACGACAGCCGCAACGATTTCGATTCACTGTTGCGCGCGGCCGACGCGGCGATGTATGCCGCCAAGGAAGCCGGGCGCAACACCTACCAGTACTACAGCAAGGACGCGCTGGCCCGGATCCAGCGCATGCTGGAGATCGAACATGCGCTGCTGGGCGCTATCGAGCGCGAGGAATTCAGCTTGGCTTACCAGCCGCTGATGCACGCGGCCAATGACCAGCCGCCGGCGATCGAGGCGCTGCTGCGCTGGCATCGCCCGGGCATCGGTTACTGCAGCCCGGCGGAGTTCATTCCGATTGCGGAGAAGTGCGGCGAGATCGTGCGCATCGGCGACTGGGTGCTGACCGAGGCCTGCCGCCAGGCAGCGGCCTGGGACCGGGCGGGGCTGGTGTTCGACCGGATCGCGGTGAACGTGTCGGCGGTGCAGTTGCGTGACCGGGGCTTTGCCGAGCGGGTGATCGAGATCTGCCACGCCCATGGCTGGCCCCCGAGCCGGCTGGAGCTGGAACTGACCGAGTCGGCGCTGATCCGCGACACCGAGGTGCTGCGGCACTGCTTCGACGTGCTGGAGCGGCACGGTGTACCGCTGGCGGTCGATGACTTCGGCACGGGGTTCTCGAACCTGCACTACCTCAACCGTTTCCCGGTCGGCCGCCTGAAGATCGACCGCAGTTTCGTGCAGGGCATGCTGAGCGATGCCGGCACCGCCGAAGTGACCCAGGCGATCGTGCACCTGGGTCACGCACTGGGCATGAAAGTCGTCGCCGAAGGCGTGGAAACCGAGCAGGAAGAAGCCCTGCTGCGCCGCCAGGGCTGCGACGAGATCCAGGGTTACCTGTACTCCCGCCCGCTCACCCCGCGTGACCTCGCGCAGTTCCTGAAGGTGGGTGGGGCGGCGGTGATTCCGCGCGAGGCCGTGGTACTGCCGTAAAGGTTTGCTTCTGCGGGCATGCAATCGCACACACTACGTGCCGCCGGGCTACGCCCGGCTGCTGTTGGATCTGTGCGAGCAGCCGGTGGTCATCAGTTCTCTGGTTTGGCGGCTCGGGACGGGCGTTCCGGGGGACGCTGCAAGTACGTCCATGTAAGCTCGATCGCCGCATCCATGCGGCTCACGCCCCCTCCAGCCCATCCCGAGCCGCCACGACAGAAGGTCGGTGGCCATCGAAGATCAAAAGCGCGTGGACCCGGTAGCGTCGGTCGATAGACGACGGCCGTGAAATGCCCAACATTCGGTAACGCATGACCCCGAAACGGAGGTGCCGTTGATGTTGCCGTGGCATTTCCCATGGCCACTGGCAACCTGTCTGGGGCGTGCCGGGGTGGGTTTGCGGGACCGTCAAAAACATGGATGTTTT
>NZ_DAMDFR010000096.1:0-10252 GCF_032103445.1 Stenotrophomonas sp. | reverse complement strand
GCTGGCCGCGCAGCGCGGCGAAGACGACCCCATGGTGCAGCGAGCGGACTGGCGCATGGCTGACATCCTCGGAGCCCGGGTGGACCCGGTGGATGCCGGGCAGCGCCTGGCTGGGCTGATGGCGCGTCCAGCGCGCGGCGGGCCCGAGGCCACGTTGCAGCAACACGCCGTCCAGCTGGCCTGGGCGCGCAACCTGGTGCGGTTGGGGCAGAGCGTGGAAGCAGAGCGCGTGCTGGCCCAGGTGGTGGCCGTACCTGGCAGCGATCCGCGGTCGCAGCAGCTGCGCTGGCGCGCCCGCCTGCTGCAGGGGCAACTGCGCTGCAGCCAGGCCCCGCCGCGTGGTCGCGCGGCCCTGCTCGAGCTGCGTGATGATGTGCGCAGGCTGCGACCGGAGGGCGGCCGGGTGGCGCGCAGCATCGAGCTGGCCCTGGGCGACTGCGGCGACAGGGCGCTGCACACGGTCGCGTCGCGAGACTGAACGCTCCCCATTCATCACAGCGGCGATTTAACGTTCGCGTGCCTATGATGGCCGGCCCTTATCTGCCTTTGCTGCCCTGCATGCAACGACGCGACTTCATCCGCAACGCTTCCCTGGCCCTGGCGGCCATTGGTTTTCCCGCGCTGCCGGCCTGCGCCGCGCAGGGCAACCAGGTGGGCCTGCGCCGCCTCGGCCAGCCGCAGCCGTTCGACTTCGCCACGCTCAAGGGCCAGGCCCGCGCGCTGTCCGAGGCGGCGTACAAGAGCCACCGGCGCACCCTGCCGGGGCCGTTGGAGGCGTTGGACTGGGACCAGTACCAGTCGATCCGCTACCGCCAGGACCACGCGCTGTGGGCCGACCAGCCAGGTCGGTTCCAGGCCAAGTTCTTCCACCTGGGCCTGTATTTCCACTCGCCGGTGCGCATGTTCGACGTGGTCGACGGCATGGCCCAGGAACTGGCCTATGACCCGGCCGCGTTCGACTACGGCAAGAGCGGTCTGAAGGGCAGCCACCTGCCCGCCGACCTGGGCTTTGCCGGCTTCCGCCTCAACACCCGCCAGGACACTGACCGCGACTTCGCCGCGTTCCTGGGGGCGAGCTATTTCCGCGCGGTCGGCAAGGAAGGCCAGTACGGCCAGTCCGCGCGCGGCCTTGCCATCGACACCGGCATGGACCGCCCGGAAGAGTTCCCGGACTTCATCGCCTATTTCCTGGAGCAGCCGGCCAAGGACTCCAACACCCTGGTGGTGTACGCCCTGCTGGATTCGCCCAGCGTGGCCGGTGCCTACCGCTTCGCCATCACCAACGGCGACGTCCTGCTGATGGACGTGGACGTGGCGCTGTATCCGCGCAAGACCATCGAGCGCCTGGGCATTGCGCCCTGCACCAGCATGTACCAGGTCGGCGAGAACGACCGCCGCATGGCGTGGGACTGGCGTCCGGAAATCCACGACACCGACGGCCTGTCGATGTGGACCGGGGCTGGCGAGTGGATCTGGCGGCCGCTGAGCAATCCGCGCCAGCTGCGTTTCAACATGTTCGTGGACAACAACCCGAAGGGCTTCGGGCTGCTGCAGCGCGACCGCAACTTCGACCACTACCAGGACGACGGCGTGTTCTACGAGAAGCGCCCGTGCCTGTGGGTGGAACCGAAGGGGCAGTGGGGCAAGGGCTCGGTGCAGCTGGTGGAGATCCCCACCGTGGACGAGACCTTCGACAACATCGTGGCGTTCTGGAACCCGGAAGCGAAGCCGCAGCCGGGCCAGGAAATGCTGCTGGGCTACCGCCTGTATTGGGGCGCGGAACCGCCGGCACGGCCGCCGCTGGCCCAGGCCGTGGCCACCCGCACCGGGCTGGGCGGGGTGATCGGCAAGAAGCGCGAGTACTTCTCGTGGCGCTTCGCAGTGGATTTCGAAGGCGGCGAGCTGGCCGCGCTGATCGACAAGGGCGAAGTGGAAGCGGTGGTGCAGACCAGCCGTGGCCGCACCGAGATTGTCTCGGCGCGTCCGTTGCGTGAGATCAAGGGTTACCGCGCCATGTTCGACCTGGTGCCGCCCGACAACAGCACCGACCAGATCGACATCCGTCTGTATCTGCGCAGTGGTGGCAAGACGCTGACGGAGACGTGGCTGTATCAGTACAACCCGCCGCCGGCGGGTGCGCCGGAGCGCACGTTGTATTGACCGGGTAACCGGATCAAATCGGTAATTGCGCCTGCGCCGGGTCTACCCGGCCTTCGCCGCGCGTGATCTTCTTGAACTCGGCCCGGCTTACCGACACGTAGCGTTCGTTGCCACCGATCTCCACCTGTGGGCCGTCCTGGACCGCGTGGCCGTGTTCGTCCACGCGCACGGTCATGGTGGCCTTCTTGCCGCTGTGGCAGATGGTTTTGATCTCCTGCATCTCGTCGGCCCAGGCCAGCAGGTACTGGCTGCCTTCGAACAGCTCGCCGCGGAAGTCGGTGCGCAGGCCGTAGCACAGCACCGGAATGCGCAGCTGGTCGACCACCTCGCTGAGCTGCCAGACCTGGCTGCGGCTGAGGAACTGCGCCTCGTCGACCAGCACGCAGCCCAGCGGGCCGTGCGCCTCCAGGTCCTGGCGGATCAGCTGCTCCAGATCGGTCTCGCGGTCGAACGCGATGCCGTCAGCCTTCAGCCCGATCCGGGAGGCCACCACGCCGCGCCCGGCGCGGTCGTCCAGGCGCGGGGTCAGGATCGCCACCCGCATGCCGCGCTCACGGTAGTTGTGCGCCGACTGCAGCAGCGTGGTGGTCTTGCCGGCGTTCATCGCCGAATAGTAGAAGTAGAGCTTGGCCATGGCGGGGATTTTAAACGGCTGGCGGGTGGTTGTTCAGTCTGGCTGTTCAGCCGGGCAAGCCCGGCTCTACGGGGCGGGCGACCCCGGTACAATGCCGGGCTCCACGGAGAAGGCATGCACGGTCTCAACCCCCCTCAACGCGCCGCGGTCCTGCACTGCGAAGGTCCCCTGCTGGTGCTGGCTGGCGCGGGCAGCGGCAAGACGCGCGTCATCGTGGAAAAGATCGCCCAGCTGATCGCCAGCAAGCGCTACCCGGCGCGGCGCATCGCGGCGATCACCTTCACCAACAAGTCGGCCAAGGAAATGCGTGAACGTGTGGGCAAGCGCCTGCACGGCGACGACGCCGATGAGGTGACCATCTGCACCTTCCACGCGCTGGGGTTGAAGTTCCTGCAGATCGAGCACGCGGCGGTGGGACTCAAGCGCGGTTTTTCGATCTTCGATGCCGACGACGCCACCTCGCATGTCAAGGACCTGATGTACGGGGCCAAGCCCGATGACATCGAGGATGTAAAAAACCTGATTTCGCGCGCCAAGAATGCCGGGCTGTCGCCCGAGCAGGCGATGGCGGCTGCGCGCAGCAACCGCGAGAAAGAAGCGGCCAGTGTGTACGAGCGCTACCAGCTGCGGCTGACCGCGTTCAACGCGGTCGACTTCGATGACCTGATCCGCCTGCCGGTGCAGGTGCTGGAAGAACACCCGGACATCGCGCTGGCCTGGCGCGAGCGCATCGGCTACCTGCTGGTCGACGAATGCCAGGACACCAACGACGCCCAGTACCGGCTGCTGAAGCAGCTGGCCGGCAGCGCGGGCAACTTCACCTGCGTGGGCGATGACGACCAGTCCATTTATGCCTGGCGCGGTGCCAACCCGGAAAACCTGCAGCAGATGGCGCGCGACTACCCCGCGCTGGAAATCATCAAGCTGGAGCAGAACTACCGCTGCTCCAACCGCGTGCTGCGCGCGGCCAACGCGCTGATCGCCAACAACCCGCACGAGCACCTGAAGAAGCTGTGGAGCGACCAGGCCGACGGCGAGCGCATCCGCGTGTGGGAATGCCGCAACAGCGAGCACGAAGCGGAAAAGGTCGCCGCCGAGATCTCCTATCTGGCGACGTCGAAACAGATTCCGTGGAGCGACTTCTGCATTCTGTTCCGTGGCAACTTCCAGTCGCGGCCACTGGAAAAAGCGCTGCAGCTGGTGCGCGCGCCTTACCACATCACCGGCGGCACCGCGTTCCTGGAACGCCAGGAAGTGAAAGACACGTTGTCGTGGCTGCGGCTGCTGGTGAACCCGGATGACGACACCGCGTTCATGCGGGCGGTGCAGTCGCCCAAGCGCGAAGTGGGCGCGGGCACGCTGGCCAAACTGGCCGAGCTGGCGTCGGAAAAGGACATGCCGATGGCGCAGGCGGCCGAAGCGCTCGGCGCACTGGCACAACTGCCGCCGCGCGCGGCCAACAGCCTGAGCCGCTTCACCGACATCCTGCGCGACCTGCGCGCCGGCATGCCCCAGCTCAGCTCCGGCGACCTGGTGCGCAAGCTGGTGAAGGATTCCGGGCTGGTTTCGGAACTGCGCAGCAGCTGCAAGGAAGAGTCCACCTACCAGCGCCGCCTGGGCAACCTGGAAGAGCTGGCGCAGTGGTTCGAGGGCGGCCCGCGTGGCGCGTCCACCGCCGACCTGGCCGCACAGCTGGCGCTGCTGTCGCGCAACGACAAAGACGATGGCGGCAACCAGGTGCGCATGATGACGCTGCACGCGTCCAAGGGCCTGGAGTTCCCGTACGTGTTCATCGTCGGCTGCGAGGACGGCGTGCTGCCGCACCAGGTCAGCCTGGACGAAGGCACCCTGCAGGAAGAGCGCCGGCTGCTGTACGTGGGTATCACCCGCGCCAAGGTGCAGCTGTGGATGAGCTACAGCAAGCTCACCCGCAAGTTCGGTGAGCATGTGCGGCTCAAGCCCAGCCGGTTCTTCGACGAGATTCCGGCCGAGGAGATGCAGCGCGATGGGGCTGATCCCGTCGCCGATGCGGCGCGCAAGAAAGAGCGTGCCAATGCTGGGCTGGCGGCTATCCAGGCCTTGTTCGACTGACGTAGTGCCGGGCTTGCCCGGCACCGCCGGATTCCATGCACAATCCATGGGATGTCATTACGCCTGGTACCCGCATGTCCGCCCTGATCCAGACCGACCGCCTGCACCTGCGCCTGATCGACCCCGATCACGACGCCGCCGACATGCTGGCCCTGCTCAATGAGCCGGGGTTCATCCGCAACATCGCCGACCGCGGCGTGCGCACGCTGGCACAGGCGCGTGACTACACTGCCGAGCGCGTGCTGGGCAGTTACACGCTCAATGGCTTTGGCATGTACGCGATCATCCGCCGCAGCGACGGTGCGTGGCTGGGCAATGCCGGGTTGGTGAAGCGACCGGAGTTGCCGGGGCCGGACATCGGCTATGCGCTGAAGGCGCAGTATGAAGGGCAGGGCTATGCGTTCGAGGCGGCACGCGGTGTGCAGCATTACGCCCGTGACCGGCTGGGGTATCCGGAGTTGTATGGCATCGTGGCCCCGCATAACGCGCGCTCGGCGGCGCTGTTGCAGAAGCTGGGGATGGAGCCGCGCGGTCGGTTGCGCCTGCCACCGCCGGTAGACGAAGAGGTGTTGGTATTCGCCACCCCGGGGGCGTTGGCGTTGGGGTGATTTGCGTAGGGACGCGCCATGCGCGTCCATCGCACACCGTCATCGTCCCGTAGAGCCACGCCCTGCGTGGCTGCGCGCTGCCAGAATCAACCGCGCCCCAGCAACTCCGCCACCTGCGCCTGCAGTTCCGCCACAGTCGCCTCCAGCTCAGCCACCCGCGCCTCCAACCCGGCATTCCCGGCACCGCCTGACGACGGCGCAGCCTTGTACGCCTCCGCCAGCGCCACCACATCCACCGGCCCACCCAGCAGGTGCATGAACCGGTCTTCGCGCTGGCCGTTGGCGCGCGGCAGCTGCACCGCCAGCCCGCGCTGGATCATCCGCTCCAGGTGGTGGCGCAGCTCGTCGGCGTCCTGGAACTGGAACAGGCGCTCGCTGCGGGTCAGCAGCTCACCGGTAGTCTGCGGCCCGCGCAGCAGCAGCAGACCCAGCAGGGCCAACTGCTGACGGGTCAGGTCCAGCGCGCTGCCGGCGCGGTGCTCGAAGCGCTCGGCCCGCGAGGAGAACTGCTGCCGGGCCAGGCCCAGCCCCTCCAGCTGGCGCAGCGCATGGTGTACGTCCCCGGCCGACAGCTGCATCACCGGCTCGCGCGCGGTCTTCTGGTTGGCCGCCACCTGGGTGGCATTCACGGTCAGCGGGTAGGCGTCCGGGGTGGTGGCCTCCTTCTCGATCAGGCAGCCCAGCGCACGGGCCTGGGCCGCGTTCAGCACGGGCAGGGCGGGGGTCTGGGTGTCGTCGTTCACGGGTGCGCTCCGGGGCGTTCAGGGGCGTGCAGCATAGCCGAGCCCCGCAGCGGCCATGAACCGCACGGCCTTACCCGGTAAACTGGCGCGAATCTGTTGCTGGTGAGCCACATGCGTCGTTCTGCTGCCGTTTCCCTGTCCGTTCTTGCCTGCGCCGTGATGGCGCTGAGCGCCTGCAAGCGCACCGAGACCCCCGCTGCTCCGGCCGAGGCCGCCCCGGCGGCTGCTGCGGCGAAGCCCGAGGCGGCCGATGCCACCGCCAACGACAACCTCAACGCGGTGCTGTGGATGCAGCGTTCGCAGGAATACCGCGCGATCACCGAGCAGACCTACCGCTCGGCCGCCGACCACCTGGACAAGGCGCTGAAGGAAGCCAACTGGGACGCACTGGTGCCGGAAGAACGCGGCAACGACGCCAAGGGCCTGAAGCCGGCTGTCGTGCTGGACGTGGACGAGACCGTGCTGGACAACTCGCCTTACCAGGCGCGCCTGGTCCGCGACGGCAAGGAATACGACGAAGTGACCTGGGCGCAGTGGGTCGCCGAGAAGAAGGCCAAGGCGATTCCGGGCGTGGTTGATTTCGCCAAGGCCGCCAACGCCAAAGGCGTGACCCTGCTGTATATCTCCAACCGTGCCGTGCACCTGAAGGAAGCCACCCTGGCCAACCTGCGCAGCGAAGGACTGCCGGTGGCCGACGACAGCGTGTTCCTCGGTCTGGGCACGGTAGTGGAAGGCTGCGAGCAGAACGGCAGTGAGAAGAACTGCCGCCGCCGCCTCGCCGGGCAGAAGTACCGCGTGCTGATGCAGTTCGGCGACCAGCTGGGTGACTTCGTGGAAGTTACCGCCAATACGAATGAGGCGCGCGACGCCCTGCAGCAGCAGTATCACGACTGGTTCGGCGAGCGCTGGTGGATGCTGCCCAACCCGAGCTACGGTGGCTATGAGCCGGCCCAGTTCAACAACGACTACAGCCAGTCGCGCGAGGCCCGCCATGACGCCAAGCGTGCTGCCCTGGACTACGCGCCGTGAGCCGCGCACCGCTGCCGCTGCGTGACGACGAGCGCCTGATCTTCGCCCTGGACGTGCCCGGCCAGGAGGAAGCGCTGGCCTGGGTCGACCGACTTGGCGATTCGGTGTCGTTCTACAAGATCGGCATGGAACTGCTGGCGTCCGGCGAGTACTTCCAGGTGCTCGACGCGCTGGCTGCACGCGACAAGCGCGTGTTCGTCGACCTGAAGTTCTTCGACATTCCCGCCACCGCTGCCGCCGTGATCAAGCGCCTGTCGCAGTGGCCGGTGAGCTACGCCACCATCCACGGCTGGCACCCGGCCATGATGGAAGCCTGCGCCGCCGCCAATACCAGCGACATGCGCCTGCTGGCGGTGACCGTGCTGACCTCGATGGGCCACGACGACCTGCGCGGCATGGGCATCGACCGCGAACCGGTGCAGGTGGTGGTCGAGCGCGCGCTGGCCGCGCAAGCGGCGGGCATCGACGGGGTGATCGCCTCCGGCCAGGAAGCTGCACCCATCCGCGCCGCGACCGGCACCGGTTTCTCCATCGTCTGCCCCGGCATCCGCCCCGGCGGTCCGGTGGGCGATGACCAGAAGCGCACCGTGGGCGTGGCCCAGGCCTTTGCTGACGGAGCCGATGCGATCGTGGTCGGTCGTCCGATCCGGTTGGCCGCCGACCCGCGTGCCGCCGCCCTGGCCATCCAGGACGAGATCCGCAGCGCACTGCGGTAGGGATAGTCCCACACGGCGGAACCACGTCCCGGTTCCGCTGTGAACCCGCATCCAGTATTGAATCCATCAATCGATCTGCAGGCCCGTCCTCGCCGAAAAACGAGACCGGCTTCGCAGTTCTGCGTGTGTCCTTTGCCGTCGAATCGACCCCGATCCCGCCCGCACCCACCCGGCGAGGCAAGGGTCGATTCCATTCTGCAAAGGAAGTTGCTGCATGCATCGCACTTACCGCCCGGCGCTGGTCGCCGCGCTGATCACTGCTCTGTTCCCGCTGTCGGCCCTGTCGGCCCCCGCCGTTCCGAACCTCCCGGCGGATACCGCCGCCCCCCGCATCATCGGCGGCCAGGATGCCGAGCCCGGCCAGTACCCCTTCATGGTCAGTCTGCAGCGCCTGCGCCGCGGCGACTCGGACCACCTGCGGCACAGCTGTGGGGCCACCCTGATCTCGCCGTCCTGGGTGCTGACCGCGGCCCACTGCGTGGACGACGTGCGCGCCAATGACCTGGCCGCGGCCACCGGGCTGCATACCCTGGACACCGCACCGCGCCGGCGCGTCTCCAACGTCAAGGCCATCCATGTGCATCCGGCCTACGACTCCACCACGCTGGTCAATGACGTCGCCCTGGTCCAGCTCAAGCGCCCGGTGAGCAAGGCGCAGACCGTCGATTTCCTGCTGGAAGGGGACGGCACCTACCTGCGTCCGGGGCGGTCGTTTACGGTTACCGGCTGGGGCGTGACCGACATGGACGCCGATGAGCTGCCCACCGTGCTGCAGACGGTGCAGGTGCCGTTCGTGGGCTTCAAGCAGTGCGCCCAGGCCTACCCGGACCTGCAGGCGGGCACCGCCATCTGTGCCGGCACCGAGGGCCGGGACAGCTGCCAGGGCGACTCTGGCGGGCCGCTGATGGTCCAGCGCAAGGGCCGTTGGACCGTGCTGGGCACGGTCAGCTGGGGCGAAGGCTGTGCCCTGCCGGGCCTGCCCGGGGTCTACGCACGGTTGTCCAACGGCCATGTGCGTGACTTCGTGCGGGCCACCTGGACCGGCGACTGAGTCGCCCCCGGACGGCGGCGCGGTAGACGCCGCCGTCCACCTCGCGGCAAGATGCGGACCGGTCCGGGGAGTCCGAATTCATGTCCATGCCGTTGATGCCGGGGCGCTGCCGCCACTGGGTGTTGTCGCTGTCGTTGTGTGGGGTGGTGGTGCTGGCAGGCTGCAAGAAAGACGCCATTGATCCGGCCGCGCCTGCGTCCGAACCGGTGGCGGCATTGCAGCAGCTGGCCCGCCATGTCGCCGATGATGACCTGGTGGCCTACGCCCGCGCCTCGGTGCCGCCGGCGCAGTACGCCCGGCTCGAGGCCGCGTGGGCGGCCGGCCACAGCCGCTGGCCGCTGACCGAACTGCCGCTGGACGGCCAGCTGCTGCCGCTGCTGGCCAACCTGTCGCAGCCGGATGCCCCGCAGCGCCTGCAACGCTCGTTCAAGGCGCAGATCTCCGGGCAGGCCACCGGCGTGCGCCAGGCGGCGCACTCGATGGGGCTGTTCGGGGTGCAGTACCTGCGCAATCAGGCCGACTACAGCGAGGAAGAGCGCGCGCACTACGTGCAGCTGGTGGAAGCGCTCAGCCGCTGGGCGGCGGCGGCACCGCTCACCGACAAGCAGCGCGCCACCACCACGATCACCCTGCTGACCGCCACGGCCAGCACCACAGGGCTGACCACCGACGCCCAGCTGCAGGCGGCGGGCATGGAGCAGAGCCTTCGCCAGCTGGGACCGTTCCTGAAGGCGGTCAAGACCGCGCTGGCCAGTTATGGCCTGCCGTTGGACACCTCCCTGCGCGAGGTGCGCGGCGAGCTGGTCAGCCAGGACGGCGACACCGCCGTGGTCCATATCCAGTACCCGCTGGCCAGCGAAACCATCGACGCGCAGGTGCGCATGACACGCCGCCAGGGCCACTGGTACCTGACCCGGGTGCTGGAAGACACCGACGCCCTGCTGGCCGCCGCCGATGCCGCAAAAGCTGAACAGGATGCGGCAAAAGCAGCCGAAGCAGAGGCCGCCGCCAGCGTCAAGGACGATGCTTCCGCACCGGCTAAGCCATAATGAAGCCGATGCCGAACCAGAATTCCCTGCCTTTCCCCGGCGAAGAGCCGCCCAAGACGCCCGTTGATGGGACGTCGCCCGACACCGCACCTGTGACCCCGGCCACAGCCGAGGCTGCACCGGTGGACGCCGAGCCGGCCGCCATCGTGCCCGGCCCGCGCGCGCCGCAGG
>NZ_DAMDFR010000095.1:0-10336 GCF_032103445.1 Stenotrophomonas sp. | reverse complement strand
GCGCCCAGGTGCACGCCGGCCGCGCCCACGGCCTGGGCCAGGGCGACGTTGTCATTGATGATCAGCGGCACGCCGTGGGCGGCGCACAGCGGCTGCAGCGCGGCGGCCTGGGCCTGGCGCAGGGCCGGGCTGGCGGTTTTGTTGCGGTACTGCAGCCAGGTGGCTCCATTGGCCAGCAGCGGCTCCACCCGCGCCAGCAGGCGCGCGGTGTCGGCGTCGTCGGGAGTGATCAGATAGACGCCACGCGGGGGCGTGGTCGAGGCAACAGGGGTGTTCATCAATGGCTACCAGCAGCGCGACGGGAGTGGGACAATGCCGGTCAACCGTATTGCCCGAAGCCTGATTATCCAATGAGCGACACTGCTGCCACCACCTTCCGCACCTGGATGTGCGTTGTCTGCGGTTTCATCTACAGGGAAGTGGATGGTCTGCCGGAAGAGGGCATTGCGCCGGGTACCGCGTGGGAGGATGTGCCCGATACCTGGACGTGCCCGGATTGCGGCGTGACCAAGGATGATTTCGAGATGGTGGAGATCGATTGACCACGGTGGGTCGCCAACGGCAGCCGGGCAAGCCCGGCTCTACGTTCGGGACCACCACGTGCATTTCGGATCGCCATGATCGTAGAGCCGGGCTTGCCCGGCTGCTTCTAATGCAACCGCGGCGCGCCCGCGCCTAACTCGATCAGCTTCTCGCGCACCCACTGTGCGTCACTGGCCTGCGCATTGCGCTTGAGGTACAGCCCGAGGTCATGCCGCGCCCCGGCCAGATGGTCCAGCTGTAAATAGGCCAACCCTCGGTCGCGCAGCGCATCTTCCTGTTCCGGGGCCAGCTTCAACAACCGATCGGCACTGCGCGCTGCGCGATCCCATTCGCCGCGCTCGGCGTACACGCCGTGCAGGTTGCGCAGCATCCGCATCAGAATCGCCCGCGCCGGCGCGGCGTCCAGAATCTGCGCCAGCACGTGGTCGTCGGGCACTTCGCCGCCCAGGTGCGAACGCGCGCGTTCGCGCAGTTCGTCCACATCCAGTGGGCGGCCGCCATTGAACGGGTCCATCACCAGCATGCCGTCGTCCACCGGCAGGCGCACCAGGAAGTGCCCGGGGAAGGACACACCGTCCAGCGGAATACCCAGCCGGCGCGCGACTTCCATCTGCACCAGGGCCAGCGAGATCGGGTTGCCCAGGCGACGGTCCAGCACCTGGTTGAGGTAGCTGTTGCGGGGGTCGTAGTACTCGCCGTGGTCGCCGCCATAGCCCAGTTCATCGAACAGGTGCCGGTTCACCGCGGCAATCTTCAGCGGGAAACGGTCGAGGGTGTCCACCTCGGTGCGCAGGTGGTCGGCGTGGCTCTGCACCAGGGCGTCGTACGCGACCGGGTCCAGATCAGGGTATTCGTCGCGTGCGATCAGCAGGGCGGTGGGCAACAGCGGCAGCGCCTCGTCGTCCAGCTCGGCCAGGCTGTCCCACGCCGGCAATGTGATCTTCCCCTGCATGACCACAGACTGGCGACAAACGCGCCGCGATTCAAGCGGCGCGCTGTGAAAACGCCACGCCGGGGCGGGCCCGGCGTGGCCGCGTTCAGTTGGCTTCGATGCCCGGCCCGAAGGTCAGCAGCGCGCCATCCTGCAGACCCAGCTTCTGCGCCTGGCCGGCATTGAGTTCCAGCACGTACTTGGCCGGGCCGCTGCTGGGATAGGGCGGGCAGCGGTCGCCGGCCGAGCACGGCGGCACGTCGCGCTGCTGGCTGACCAGTTTGCGCTGCGCGTCGAAGTACAGGATATCCAGCGCGATACGGGTGTTCTTCATCCAGTACGCCTGCAGTTCCTGGCGGTCGTGGATGAACAGCATGCCGTGGCCTTCCGGCAGCTCGTCCCGGAACATCAGGCCGCGCGCGCGGCTGGCGTCATCGGTGGCCAGCTCCACCTGGTAGCGGGTACCGGCCAGTTCGACCCAGTGGCGGGTACCGCTGCTGGCACAGGCGCTCAGCGAGACCAGCAGCAACAACGGCAACAACAGACGCAGCAACGACGAAGCACGCATACCGGGTGTCCTCAGGGGAAAGTTACAGAACCTGCGGCGGCTCGCCGCCGACGATGACCACGTCCGCCGGACGGCGCGCGAACAGGCCCACGCAGACCACGCCGGGCAGCTGGTTCAGGTCGCGCTCCAGCTTCACCGGGTCGGTGATCTGCAGGTGGTGGATATCCAGGATCTGGTTGCCGTTGTCGGTCACCACGCCCTCGCGCCAGGCCGGCTGGCCGCCGGTCATGTCCATGATCTGGCGGGCGACCAGGCTGCGCGCCATCGGAATCACTTCCACCGGCAGCGGGAACTTGCCCAGCACCGGCACCTGCTTGCTCGGGTCGACGATGCAGACGAACTGCTTGCTGGCCTCGGCAATGATCTTCTCGCGGGTCAGTGCGGCGCCGCCGCCCTTGATCAGGCACTTGTTGCCGTCGCATTCGTCGGCCCCGTCCACATACAGCGACAAGGTGCCGGTGTGGTTGAGTTCCATCACCTCGATGCCGTGTTCCTTCAGCCGCGCGGTGCTCTGCTCGGAGCTGGACACGGCCCCCTTGATGCGGTGCTTGATGCGGGCCAGGCCGTCGATGAAGTAGGCCACGGTGGAACCGGTGCCGACCCCGACGATCATGCCGTCTTGAACGTATTCCAGGGCTTTTTCGGCGGCCAGGCGCTTGGCTTCGGACATGGGGCAGTACTCGTGAAAGACAGAAGGAAAGGGGTCAGTGCTTTTCCAGCGACAGCAGCAGCTTCCACTGCGCAGCGGTCACCGGCAGGATCGAAAGCCGGTTGCCGCGCGCGATCAAGGGAAAACCCTCGCCCAGCGCGTCGCCATGCAGCTTGATCTCGTCCAGCGAAATGGTGTCGCGCAGCTTGCGCTCGAAGGCCACATCGACCAGCAGCCAGCGCGGTTCTTCGCGGCTGGCCTTGGGGTCGTAGTAGTCCGACTTCGGGTCGAACTGGGTTTCGTCCGGGTAGGCCTCGGTGGCCACGGTGGCGGTGCCGACGATGCCGGGCACCTTGGTGTTGGAGTGGTAGAACAGCACGCCGTCGCCGACCTTCATGCCGTCGCGCATGAAATTGCGCGCCTGGTAATTGCGTACGCCGTTCCAGGGTTCCTGGCCCACGCGCTGCAGGTCGTCGATGGAAAAGGCGTCCGGTTCGGACTTCATCAGCCAGTAGCGCTTGCGTGCGGTCATGCGGTGTCTATCAGGGAATGAACGTGGTGGTTTCGGTACAGATCGCATCCACGCCGACGTCCCAGGGCTGCACCGGCAGGTGCTCGACCTGCTGGGCATCGAAGCCAACGCCGACCAGCCACGGGGGTGCCGGGCGAGCCTGGCGGAATGCGAAGCTGCGATCATACCAGCCGCCTCCCATGCCCAGCCGCCGGGCCTGCGCGTCGAAACCGACCAGCGGAGCCACCACCAGCGCCATCTGCTCGGCGGCGAGGGTGTCGCCGGCAGCCACATCGGGTTCGGGAATGCCGTAGCGATTGGCGGTGAGTGGCTGGCCCGGACGCCATGGCGCGAAGCGCAGCACGTCGCCGCTGAGCACGGGCAGGCAGTAGGTGAGGGTGTCGGGCAGGCGCATCTGCCAGCGGTGCAGGGCGATCTCGCCATCCAGCGCCCAATAGCCGGCAACGGGGCCATGGGTCGGGGCGAAGGGCAGGGCGAACAGGGCATCGGCCAGCTGTTCGGCCGCTTCAATGCGCTGTGCGGCGGGAATGTCGCGGCGGCGTTGGCGCAGCTGCTGGCGCAGTGCGGAGCGCGGGTCGGTCATGCCAGGGTCCGGGCAGCGGTGCAGGGCGGCGGATAAAACAAGAGCGACGCTCCGGTGGAACGTCGCTCTTGCAGGAATACTGCATTCTCCGCGGTGACGATGCGTGCGAAACGACCTTGAACCCGGGGTTCAAGTGGGTACGCTGGGACTCCATCGGGCTTCCCGCTACAAGGCGGACCTGCACTCCCGGCGTCGTCGCGCACCCGTGGTCGTAATTAAGGGACAAGGCGAATGTTTGCACACGCCGTCGTTCACAGCAGAGAACGCGAGGCCATTATAGCCAACCCCACCGATTCGGGTACCCCCGTTCGTCGGTCGGATTGCAGGCCAATTCAGGCACCGTCGAACGCGCGGTCCAGGCGCCGGTTCAGGTCGGAAAGCGTCTGCTGCAGCGCCGTGGCCTGCTGCGCGTGTTCATCGCGCAGCTGCTGCAGTTCATGGGCCAGGTTCAGCGCGGCCAGCACGGCAATGCGATCGACGGCGGCCATGCGGTTGCTGCCGCGGATCTCGCGCATTTTTGCGTCGAGCAGGCGCGCGGCGGCGGTGAGGCTTTCGCGCTCGTCCGCGCCCACGCCCACGGTGTACTCACGATCCAGAATACGGACGCTGACCGGTTCGGACTGGCTCATGTGTGCTGCTCCAGGGATTTGAGCCGGGTGATCATCGCTTCCACCCGGGAGCGGGCCTGCTCGTTTTTGGCCAGCAGCTGCGAGCGCTCGTTGACCAGCTGCTCCTGCTGGTGGCGCAGGCTGCGGTTTTCCTCGGCCAGGCGCTGGTTGCGCTCCAGCAACGCCTCCACCCGGGCGGCAAAGGCCTGTAGCTGGGCGATGGCATCTGAAGGTTCCATGCCCGCACCATAGCGCAGGCGACGCCCCGGCCGCTACCTGTCCATTGCTACACTGCGAAGCTGCCAACCCGTAAGTGTGACCGAGCCCGAAATGACCGAACTTCCGACTGTCCAAGACGTAACCCAGGCAAGCCAGGCCCTGGGCCTGGGGGCCAGCGCGGCCGAGCTGCACGGCGGCCTGTGCGGCTGGCTGTCGGCCGGTGGTGCGGCCGTGCGCGAATGGCCGGCCAAGGTGCTGGCCGACGACAGCCTGCCGCCGGTGCAGGAAGGGGACACCCTGGATGACCTGCTGACCGCGACCGTGGCCCAGCTGGAAGACCGTGATTTCGCCTTCGAGCTGCTGCTCACCGACGCCACCGACACCACCTCGCAGGCCGACGCGCTGTTTGCGTGGGCGCGCGCCTTCTTGGGCGGTTTCGGGCTGGGCGCGGGCGGTAACCGTCCGGTGCTGTCCGAAGAAGGCGAAGAAGCGCTGACCGACCTGGCCAAGCTGGCCCAGGTGTCGGTGGAAGACTTCGAAAGCGGCAACGATGACGACGAAGATGCACTGGCCGAGATCGAGGAGTTCGTGCGCGTGGCGGTGCTGCTGCTGCACGGCGACTGCGTGATGGGCGCGCGTCACCGCCAGCGCCTGAACTGAGATGGATATCCAGCAGCTGACCGGAATCAGCGCGAGCGAATACAGGCACCGCCGCCAGCAGTTGATGGAAATGGCCGGTGACGACGCCATTCTGGTGCTGCCGGCCGCCTCCGAGCGGGTGCGCAGCCTGGACACGCATTACCCGTTCCGGCAGGACTCGGACTTCTGGTACCTGAGCGGCTTCCCGGAGCCGGACGCGGTGCTGGTGCTGATTCCCGGCCGCCGGCATGGCGAGGTGATCCTGTTCTGCCGCGAGCGCGATGCCGAGCGCGAAGCCTGGGACGGCGCGCGCGCGGGACAGGAAGGCGCGGTGGCGGACTTCGGCATGGACGATGCCTATCCGATCGATGACCTCGACGACATCCTGCCAGGGCTGCTGGAAGGCCGCTCGCGGGTGTACTACCACTTTGGCCGCGATGCAGACTTCGACCTGAAGCTGATCGGCTGGGTCAACCGGGTGCGCTCGCAGGTGCGGCACGGCGCGCAGCCGCCGCATGAATTCCTGGAACTGGGCCACCTGCTGCACGAGCAGCGGCTGTTCAAGTCGCCGGCGGAAGTGGCGCTGATGCAGCGTGCCGCGCAGATCACCGTGCAGGCACACCGCACGGCGATGCGGGTGGCGCGCCCGGGCATGTTCGAATACGAACTTCAGGCGGACCTGGAGCGCGACTTCCGCGCCAACGACGCGTGGCCGGCCTACGGCAGCATCGTCGGTGCGGGGGCGAACGCGTGCATCCTGCATTACCGGGGCAACAATGCGCGCAGCCACGACGGCGATCTGGTGTTGATCGATGCGGGCGCCGAGTTCCGCGGCTACGCCAGCGACATCACCCGCACCTTCCCGGTCAATGGTCGTTTCACCCCCGAGCAGCGCGCGCTGCATGATCTGGTCGGTGCGGCGCAGGCGGCGGCGTTGGCGCAGGCGCGCCCGGGCGTCGCGTACGAAGCGGGCCATCTGGCAGCGGTGCAGACTCTGACTGAAGGCCTGCTGCGACTGGGGCTGCTGAAGGGCACGCTGGAAGAGAACATCGCGCAGGGGCATTACCAGCGTTTCTACCGGCACAAAACCGGCCACTGGCTGGGTCTGGATGTGCACGACGTGGGCGATTACCGCCTGGCGGGCGACTCACGCCTGCTGGAGCCGGGCATGGTGTTCACCATCGAGCCGGGGCTGTACGTGAGCGCGGATGACCAAAGCGTGGAGCCGCGCTGGCGCGGCATCGGCATCCGCACCGAGGACGACGTGCTGATTACCGACGACGGCCACCGCGTGCTGACCGAGGGTTTGGCACGCAGCGCCGATGAGATTGAAGCGGAAATGGCTGCTTCGCGCTGATCGCTCTATCGCACGATCTCCTGATTGCGTGATTGCACGATGTACGTAGAGCCGGGCTTGCCCGGCTGCTGTTGGTTTTCGGCGAACAGCCGATGGTCACTGTCTTCCGTGTTTGGGCGCGCCAGGGTGGGTTTGCGGGACACGCCGTGAATACGTCCCTGTAGGCTCGTCAAAAACATCCATGTTTTTGACGGTCCCGCAAACCCACCCCGGCACGCCCCAGACAGTTGGCCGGTGGCCATGGAAGATCAAAGGCCACTCGCGCTGCCCCGGTGGGATCGGTCGACAGACGATCGCCGTGAAATCCCCAGCAATCGGTAACGCATGACCCCGGATCAACATTGCCGTTGATGTGGCACTTCCCATGGCCACCGACCCACTGTCGATGGCGGGTCGGGATGGGCTGGAGGGGGCGTGAGCCGCATGGATGCGGCGATCGAGCTTACAGGGACGTACTTGCAGCGTCCCCCGGAACGCCCGTCCCGAGCTGCCAAATCAGGGATGCCGTGAACCGAAGGCTTTTCGCCTGAATCCTACAGCAGCCGGGCAAGCCCGGCTCTACGTAGATCGTGCAATCAGGCAGTGAGGCAATCGTGCGATCGTGCAATCAGGCAATCAGGAAATCAGGAAATCAGGCAACCATCAAGCCTCGGCAAACGCCGGGCGGGTGAGGTTGTCGGCGTCGCCTTCCGTGCACATCACTTCGTCTTCGATGCGGATGCCACCGTAGGGGCGGAAGAAGTCCACGCGGCCCCAGTCGATGCTGTCGCCGTGGCCGCGCTGCTTCACTTCGTCCAGCAGCATGTCGATGAAGTACACGCCCGGTTCGATCGTAACCACCATGCCCGGCTCCAGCGTGCGGGTCAGGCGCAGGTACGGATGGCCCTGCGGGCGCTCGATCCGGCCGCCGCGGTCGCTGGCCGCAAAGCCCGCCACGTCGTGCACCTGCAGGCCGATCAGATGACCCAGGCCGTGCGGGAAGAATGCCGCGCTCACGCCCGTTGCCAGCGCCGCTTCCGGCGACACCTTCAGCACACCGAAGTCCTTCAGGATGCCCATCAGCGACAGGTGCGCGTCCACGTGCAACTGCTTGTAGTCCACGCCCGCGCGCACGCCCGCGCACATCTGCTGCTGCGCCGCGTCCACGGCCGCGATCATCGCCTCGAATTCGTCGTGGCCGGCGGCGGCATAGGTGCGGGTGATGTCACTGGCATAGCCGAACGCGCTGGCACCGGCATCGATCAGGAAGCTGCGCAGCGGCTGCGGCGCGGTCTTGCCCAGGTCGGTGTAATGCAGCACCGCCGCATGCTCGTTCAGGCCCACGATGTTGCCGTAGGGCAGTTCATTCGCATCCTGGCCCACCGCACTGCAGTAGGCCATGTGGATCTCGAACTCGCTCGCGCCCGCGCGGAATGCCGCCTCCGCCGCGCGGTGACCGCGCACGCCGAGCTGCTGGGCCTGGCGCATCAGGGCGATTTCGTACGGCGTCTTCACCGCGCGGTGCCAGTCCAGGTAGTGCAGCACCGGCTCCGGGTTGTTCGGCACGAACGCGCCCAGCGCGCTCTGCGGTTCACCCAGGATCGCGCAGCGCGCCGGATCGGCCGGCAGCAGCGCCAGCGCCTGATCCGGGGTGCGGATGATCTCGATGTCGAAATGCTCCACCCACCAGCCGCTGGGCGCGTCCGGCACCACGTGCCAGTAGTCGAACGGCTGGTGGAAGATCACCTTCGGGCGCTGGCCCGGGGTGTATACCAGCCAGCTGTTCGGCACTTTGGTCAGCGGCAGCCAGGCCTTGAAGTTCGGGTTCACCGCATACGGATAATCGCGGTCGTCGAACATCTGGTAATGCAGCGTGCCGCTGGGAATCACCAGGTGGTCGAAACCACCGCGCGCCAGCGCCTCGTCGGCACGCTGGGCAAGCACGCGGACATGATGGGAATACAGGGCGGCGAGGTCAGGCAGGGTCATTGCGGCAGCTCACAGGGCAGTGCGGATTGCAGTCCCTGATTTTGCCGCAATTGCGCCGGGTGTGCTGTGCAGGAACCGGCGCTCAGGTCGCCGAAGTCTCCTGCTCCACCCAGGCCTTCAGCAGCTCCCGGTGCTCCTTGCTCAGGGTGAGGAAGCGGAAACCTATCCAGTCCTGGCCCGGCGCATTGCTTTGCTCGTGCCACAGCAGGTGCGCTCCCACGTCCAATGCGACCGGCTGGCCACCGGGGCCGGGAATGGCGAAGCGGAACTGGTACAGCGCGTCATCCTGCATCGGCACGGCGGCCATCATCAGCATGCCGGTTTCCGACACATTGACCAATCGCCCTATCACTGCCTCAGCGAGCATATCGGTAACCGTGATCTGCTCGGTTACCCTACGGCGGCGAGCGCGGCGGGTTTCTTTTTCTTCGGTCATGCCGTCCCCTCCGCCGCCGCACCGCCGCCTGCCAGCGAGCGCAGGGTGCGCAGCGTGGCCTGCCAGGCGCGGTCAATCAACCGGCTCTTGTCTTCATTGACGATACGCGCCTGGCCATGGGCCATCAGGCGTGCCAGCCCGTCCAGCGAATGCTCGGCCACTTTCTGCCCGCGCGGATTCACAAACAGCGCGTTGTCGGTGATCAGGCTGTACCAGGACAGGCGCTGTCGGCGCACGTCGCCCTGCTGGTTGGTGGTGAATTCAAACCAGGTGCCGAACGGCAGCGTTCGCAATTGCTTGTACAGCTCTTCTTCGGCAGCGCTGCGGGCGAGCGGGGCGGTCTTGCGCGGGTCATGCCCATCGCCCTGGTCGCCCAGGCGGCTGCGCGCACGCAGGCGCGCGGTCAGTTCGGTTCGCGAGCTGCTTTCGTCCTCGCCACCGGGCGTGGACAGCCGGCGCGAAATGGCTGCGGCCTCGTCATGGTGGTAGCCCACCTGCAGCAAAGCGGCTTCCACCTGCTGGCCAAGTTCGGTGTCGCTGTCAGCGCTGCCCGGTGCCTGGCAGGTGATCTCGGCAATGCGCGCGGTTTCCTGCGTGCGCTGTTGCCACTGTTCAGAGCCTTCGCCGTTGCGCAGCAGGGTCAGGGTCAATACGTCCGACCAGGCCTGCTTCAGCAGCGACTGCACGAAGCGCGGCGGTGCGGCGTCGGCGCACAGCTGCTCGATGCTGGCCCCCGCCTGCTGTTTGGCGGATTCGAGGCGTTCCTTGCCGCGCGCGGCTTCCACATGGCGGCGCTCGGCCAGTTCGGCCTTGTGCGCCAGTGCGCGGAAGTGCTGCTGGATCTCGTCATTGGCGGCTTCGAACACCGCCGCGTCGCCCTGGTAATCGGTGACCACCTTGTCGACTGCGCGGTCCAGCTTCTGCACCAGCTGCGGGTCGACGTCTTCTTCGCCCAGCCAGTTCGCGCCGGCCTCGGCCACCGCGTTGAGCAGTTCACGCGCCGGGTGCTGGTCGCGGACGAAGAACGCCGGGTCGCTCAGCGCGGCGCGCGCGACCGGCACCTGCAGGCGGGTCAGCAGGTCCACCGCGGCGGCATCGGGCCGCACCTCGCGCTGGATCTGCCCGTACAGCATGTTCAGCAGGTCGAAGGTGTCGTTGTCCTTCACCGTCAGGCTGGCTTGCGGGCCGTGGTCGGCGCGCATCTGCGCCAGCAGCGCGTTGTGCAGGTCGGCCATGCTGCGGCGGGCGCTGGCGACCTGCGGCTGCAGCTTGGCCAGGGTGGCGTGCAGGCTGGCGCTGGACA
>NZ_DAMDFR010000094.1:0-10615 GCF_032103445.1 Stenotrophomonas sp. | reverse complement strand
CCCCCCGCGCCGGCAGCGCCCGCGCCAGCAGCAGCACATGCACCGGCACCGGCACCGGCACCGGAACCCACGGAAGCGTTGACGCTTGGCACCTACAGCGCAGCACCGCCGATACCGGTTCCACCTGCGCCTGCACCGGCCGAGACGACTGCCGCACCGGCGGCGGAAGAGCGCGCCGCGCTGGACGCCATCCAGGTGACCGGCTCGAAGATCGAGACACCACGCGAAAAGTCTGCCCTGCGCGCCCAGCGCGCCGCGCCGGCCGACTTCGGCGGGCAACCGGACGCGTCGGCGATCACCACGGCCGTGGATGCGGACGCTCTGCTGCCGCGTCGCCAATGGATCGAGCGCATCCGCGAACGCCGCGATGCGGGCGACCTGGAGACTGCTCGCGCCAGCCTGCGCCGCTACCTTCAGCACTACCCGGAAGTGCGGGTGCCGCGCGATCTGCGCGCTCTGCTCGATTCCTGAGCGCGGCCCACTAGAATGGTCGGCGATGCCCGATACACTCGCCCAACCGGTCAGCCACAGCCTGGACGTCAAGCACAGCCGCTTCATCGCGCACGCTGCGCCGATTGAAAGCGCTGCCGCTGCACTCGACTTCCTGCAGCAGGTGGCGGTACCCGATGCCACCCACAACTGCTGGGCCTACCGCCACGGTCAGGATTACCGCTCCAGCGACGACGGCGAACCCGCCGGCACCGCCGGCCGCCCGATCCTGGCCGCCATCGATGGCCAGGGCTTCGACCGGGTGATGGTGGTGGTGATCCGCTGGTACGGCGGCATCAAGCTCGGTGCCGGCGGGCTGGTGCGGGCCTATGGCGGCACCGCCGCCGAATGCCTGCGCGCCGCGCCGCGCGTGCCGCTGATCGCCCTGGCCGAGCTGGAGGTGCAGGCCCCGTTCGAAGATCTGGGCACTCTGCACGCCGCCGTGGCCGCACACGCCGCTGAAAAAATCGATGAGTCGTTTACCGCCCGCGGCGTGGAACTGCAGCTGCGACTGCCCGCCGACCAGGTGGAACCGTTGAAAATCCGTCTGCGCGACGCCACACGTGATCGTATCCGCGTGCATCTGCGCACTGCTCCAGGATCTCCCCTATGACTGACACCTCCGCCACGCCTGCCCCACCCCTGCGCCGCCTGGGCAGCCTGGGGACGCTGTGGCCGTTCGTGCGCCGCCATATCGGGCTGTTCTCGGCCTGGCTGGTCGCACTGGCAATATCGTCGGCGGCCACGCTCAGCCTGCCTCCGGCGGTGAAGCAGATGATCGACCACGGCTTCAGCAGCAACGGCGACATCAACCGCGCCTTCGCTCTGCTGTTCCTGGTCGCGGTGGTGCTGGCGCTGGCCACCGCCGCGCGCTTCTTCTTCGTTTCGATGCTGGGCGAAAAGGTGGTCGCCGACCTGCGCAGCCGGCTGTACGCCCACCTGATCAGCCTGGGGGCCGGCTTCCACGACCGCAGCCGCAGCGGCGAGCTCGTTTCCCGCCTCACCGCCGACAGCGAACTGCTGCGCAGCGTGATCGGTTCCACCATGTCAGTGGCCCTGCGCAGCAGCGTCACCGTGGTAGGCAGCCTGACCATGCTGTTCATCACCAGCCCCCGGCTGGCCGCGTGGTCGCTGGTGGGCATTCCGCTGGCGATCCTGCCGATCCTCATCGGCGCCGCCCGCCTGCGCCACATCTCACGCGCCAGCCAGGACCGCATTGCCGATGCCAACTCGCTCGCCGCAGAAACGTTGGGGGCCGTGCGCACGGTCCAGGCGCATGCGCGCGAGCCCTACGAGCGCGGACGCTTCAACGCGGCACTGGGCGAATCGATCAAGGCCGCGCGCCGTCGCATTACCGCGCAGTCGCTGGTCACCGCCGTTGCCATCGTGATGATCTTCGGTGCCATCGTCGGTGTGCTGTGGCTGGGCGCGCACGATGTCATCGATGGCCGCATGAGTGCCGGCACGCTGGGCCAGTTCGTGCTGTATGCACTGATCGGCGGCGGTTCGGTGGGCGCACTGGCCGAAGTCTGGAACGAACTGCAGCGTGCTTCGGGCGGCATGGGCCGGATTGCCGAGCTGCTGCAGGAAGACGTGGAGATCACCCCACCGGCCCACCCGCTGGCCCTGCCCGCCCCCCTGCGCGGCGAGATCCGCTTCAACGACGTGGTGTTCCATTATCCGCAACGCCCCGACACCGCCGCGCTGGATCACTTCGACCTGCATGTGCGCCCGGGCGAGACCGTGGCCCTGGTCGGGCCCTCCGGTGCCGGCAAGAGCACGGTGCTGTCGATGCTGCTGCGCTTCCACGACCCGGCCGCCGGTGGCGTGGAAGTGGACGGCGTGGACATCCGCCAGTTCGACCCGGCGCAGCTGCGCGCGAAGATGGCGCTGGTGCCACAGCAGCCCACCCTGTTTGCCGCCACCGCGCTGGACAACATCCGCTACGGGCGGCTGGACGCCAGCGACGAGGAGGTGCAACAGGCCGCCGAAGCCGCCGAAGCCGACGACTTCCTGCAGGCGCTGCCCGACGGCTACCTGAGCGAGCTGGGCGAGCGCGGCGCGCGCCTGTCCGGCGGCCAGCAGCAGCGCATCGCGATTGCCCGCGCCCTGCTCAAGGACGCGCCCATCCTGCTGCTGGACGAAGCCACCAGCGCACTGGACGCGCAGAGCGAGCGCGCCGTACAGCAGGCGCTGGAGCGGCTGATGGCCGGGCGCACCACCCTGGTGATCGCGCACCGGCTGGCCACGGTGCTGAAGGCCGACCGGATCGTGGTGATGGACCACGGCCGCATTGTGGCCCAGGGCACCCATGCCGAGTTGCTGGCCGAAGGCGGCCTGTACGCTGAACTGGCGCGACTGCAATTCATCGATTGATGACGCGCCGGTAACGGCAGCGGTCGCATGGTGGCGCTACCCAACAGGCCGCTGAAGGAGGTGCTGCATGTCGTTCCGCCAGTTCCCCGCCACTGACGCCAATGGCGAAACCCGCATCATTTTGGAGTTCGTTGCCGACCAGGCCGATGGCGGCGAAAAGCGTTATGAGCTGGATTCCGGCGAACCGCTCGAACGGGATGGCCGCCAGTACCACACGCGCGATGGTGCACTGACGTTGAGCACGTAACGCTGGTCAATTAATCACCAGGTCTCTTGACAGCGTTGCCTGCCGGGACCTGCCCGCACTTATCCACACCTTTGTGCGCAGTTCATCCACACCCCCTGTGGATGAACTGCCCACCGCCTCAGCGCGACAGCACCCGGCCAATACCGCTGGCGTCGATTTCCTGCGCCGCCCGCGCCATCGCCGCGAGATCGCTTCCCGGTACAAACCCCATGCGGAAATGCACCTCACCGCCTGGCGTACGCGAGGAATGGATCGACGCCAGACTGACCCCATGGCGCTCGAACACATGCAGCAGCTCGCGCAATGAGCCCGGGCGGTCCTCCGGCAGGTGCACACTGATCGCGTTGCGCTCGGTCAGGTCAGCCAGCAGATACCCCACCCGTTCAAACGTGTAGTTGCCTTCGGCCAGCTGCGCGTCACCCTGGTGCTCACGGTTCACCCGCAGCAGCTGATGGCGGAAATCCGCCCGCGCCGCGTCATCGCCCTGCAGCACCTGCTGGTGCAGCTGCTGCAACTGGCCGAGCAGACGTTCCAGCATCGGGGCCACATGCGGGTTGCCGAACTGGATGTCCTCGTAGATCACCGGATTCATCGACAGAATGCGCGCGATGATCGCGGTATCCAGCTCGAACGAGGCCGACCGGTACGGCATCAATGCCGGCAGCGCGCCCAGCAGCGGCGCGTACTCGCGCAGCACCCCAGCCTGGGCCAGATGGGTGGCATGCACCATGGCCTGCACCAGCGCCATCACCTGGTCGTGGTGTTCGGGCGTGGCCTGCACGCACTCGGCTTCCAGCGCCGCGCACAGCGCGTCGACCCATGGCTGCCAGTGGCTCACGCGCGCCTGGCAGACCACCATCACCCGACCCTTCAGCGTGGGAGCCTTGGGCGGCGCGGTCATCGGATGCAGCCCCACCACCTCGGCCTGTGATTCCAGCATGGCGGCCACCGGTGCGCTCTTGACCGAAGTAACGTCCAGCCACAACCGGCCAGCTTCGCGCCCGGCCGAGCGCTCGACGTACTCGGCCACCAGCGCCGGCGTATGCCGGATCGGTGCGGAGAAGATCAGCACCTGCGCGCGTTCCAGCAGGTCGTCCGGCGAATGCGAATCCGGATCGGCCGGATCATGCCCGATCACCTCCAGGCCCATGCGCTGTTCAAAGAAACGCTGCAGCCAGCGCCCGTAGGCACCGGCACTGCCGACAATGCCGATCAGCGGGCGCACGCTCACGCCAGACGCTCGGCTACGAAGCGGTCGGGGAAGGCCAAGGCGGCCGGCGCGGCGGCCAGCACATCGAATTCTTCGTGGTGGTTGGCCAGGGTGGTTTCCAGCGCCACATGCACGCCGGCGATCGCGCGCGAAATCGCCTGTTCAAACGTCTCGCCGCGCAGCAGGAAGGCAACCAGCAGCGACATCAGCACGTCTCCGGTGCCGGCCACGTCCACCGGCAGATGCGGCGAAGACCAGCGCCAGATCGCCTCGCGGCTGACCGCCAGGGTGACCAGCTGGCCGGGCTCGCCGCCGACACTGTGCGCCAGCACCCACTGCGGGCCACGTGCCAGCAGTGCCTGTGCGGCGACAATGGCGTCGCCCTCTTCCAGGCTGGGCAGCCCGGTCAGGCGATTGAGCTCGAACGCGTTCGGTGTCACCAGCCAGGCATGCGGCAGCAGGCGCTCGGCGAAAATGGTTTCCAGCCCAGGTTCCACATAGGGCCCGGTATGGGTGTCACCAATCACCGGGTCCAGGCAGTAGCGCAGCTGCGGCGAAGTCGGCAGTACTGCATCGAGCCAGTCGGCAAAGGCCGCGCCGTTGCCGACGCTGCCGAAGTAGCCCGACACCAGCATGCGCGCGCGTTGCGGCAGGCCGCGTTCGCCCGCACCCAGCAGCAGGTCGGCGAACCACTCCGACGGCAGCACACGACCGCGCGTGGTGGCATAGAACGGCGCGTTGCTGAGCAGCGTGGTGGGAATCTCCGCCACGCGCACACCCAGCGCGCGCAGCGGTGGCACCGCCGCGCTGTTGCCCGCATGGCCGTAGACCAGTTGGGACTGGACCGAGATGACGTCGACCGGCGACGGACCGTCCGGGCGCTGGCGGCGACCGTGGACGAGGTGGCTTTCGAGGGGTTCGTTCATGCGTCCATTATAAAAAAACGCCGGCATTGCCGGCGTTCTTCGTTACCAATGGAACCAATCCTCATTACGAGGTCATGCGGTCCCAGAAGCCCTTGACGCCATCCAGGAAGGTGGCCGACTTCGGCGAGTGCTTACGTGCTTCCTCGCCGACGAAGGTCGTTTCGAACTGCTCCAGCAGTTTGCGCTGCTCAGCGGTGAGGTTGACCGGGGTCTCCACGACGACGCGGCAGTACAGATCGCCTTCGCTGCGGCTGCGCACCGAACGTACGCCCTTGCCACGCAGACGGAACAGCTTGCCGGTCTGGGTTTCGGCCGGGATGCGGATCTCGGCATAGCCGCCCAGGGTAGCCACGCGCACGGTGTCGCCCAGTGCCGCCTGCGAAATGCGGATCGGCACCTCGCAGTGCAGGTCGTCGCCGTCGCGCTGGAAGATGTCGTGCTCGCGCACGCGCACTTCCACATACAGGTCGCCCGGCGGCGTACCGGCGGGGCCGGCTTCACCTTCGCCCGCCAGGCGGATGCGGTCGCCGGTGTCGACGCCCGCAGGCACCTTGACCGACAACACCTTGTCTTCCTCGACACGGCCGTTGCCGTGACAGGTCTTGCAGGGATTCTGGATGATCTGGCCGCGGCCGTTGCAGTTGTGGCAGGCTTGCTGCATGGCGAAGATGCCGCGCTGGATGCGCACCTGGCCATGTCCCTTGCACACCGAACAGGTTTCCACCTTGCCGTCTTCCGAGCCACTGCCGTTGCAGTCATCGCACTCGGCCAGGGTCGGAATCTCGATGCGGCGCTCGATGCCCCGCACGGCTTCTTCCAGGTCCAGCTCCATCACGTAACCGATGTCGGCACCGCGACGTGCCTGGCGCGGACCACCGCCGGCTCCACCAAAGATATTGCCGAAGATGTCGCCGAAGATGTCGCCCATGTCCGGGCCGCCCGGACCACCACCGCCCATGCCGTGCTCGAACGCGGCGTGGCCGTGGGCGTCGTACATGCGGCGCTTGGTCGCATCGGACAGGGTTTCGTAGGCTTCCTTGCACTCCTTGAAGGAGGCTTCGGCAGCGGCGTCACCCGGATTGCGGTCAGGGTGGAACTTCATCGCGCAACGGCGATAGGCCTTCTTCAATTCTTCTTCGCTGGCGGTGCGGGTCACGCCCAGCACTTCGTAATAGTCGCGCTTGCTCATAACTTCAATCGTTGTCCGGCAGTCGGGTATCGCCCCCGACACGCCGGGCTGTGGCGGTCAGGATCTGAGATGTGACAACGGGACGCTGCCTGCGCAGCGTCCCGTGTCGCGTCTGGATCAGGACTTCTTGTCGTCCTTGACTTCGGTGAACTCGGCGTCGACCACGTCGTCGTGGGCGGCCGAACCACCGTTGCCAGCCGACTCGCCGCCCGGGGCGGCACCGCCCTGGTCAGCCGCCGACGCCGCTGCGAACAGCGACTGGCCGGCTTCTTCCAGCGCCTTCGACTTGGCTTCGATCTGCGCCTTGTCGTCGCCCTTCATCGCGGTTTCCAGATCGGCCAGGGCCGATTCCACCTTGCCGATCACATCGCCGCCGACCTTGCTGCCGTGTTCGGTGATCGCGGTACGGGTACCGTGGATCAGCGCGTCAGCCTGGTTGCGGGCCTGGACCAGCTCGTGGAACTTCTTGTCTTCTTCGCGGTTGGCTTCGGCATCGGCCACCATGCGTGCGATTTCGTCCTCGGACAGACCCGAACCGGCCTTGATCTCGACCTTCTGTTCCTTGTTGGTCTTCTTGTCCTTGGCCGACACATGCAGGATGCCGTTGGCGTCGATGTCGAACGACACTTCCACCTGCGGCAGGCCGCGCGGAGCCGGTTCGATGCCGGACAGGTCGAACTTGGCCAGCGACTTGTTGAAGCGGGCCTGTTCGCGCTCACCCTGCAGCACGTGCACGGTCACCGCCGACTGGTTGTCCTCGGCGGTGGAGAACACCTGCGAGGCCTTGGTCGGAATGGTGGTGTTCTTTTCGATGATCTTGGTGAACACGCCGCCCATGGTTTCGATACCCAGCGACAGCGGGGTCACGTCCAGCAGCAGCACGTCCTTGACGTCGCCGCCCAGCACGCCGCCCTGGATCGCCGCACCCAGTGCCACGGCTTCGTCCGGGTTGACGTCCTTGCGCGGCTCCTTGCCGAAGAACTCGGTCACCGCCTGCTGCACCTTCGGCATGCGGGTCTGGCCGCCGACCAGGATCACTTCGCTGATGTCGCTCGAACGCAGGCCGGCATCATTCAGCGCGATGCGGCACGGCTCGATCGACTTCTTGATCAGGTCTTCCACCAGCGCTTCCAGCTTGGCGCGGGTCAGCTTGATGTTCAGGTGCTTCGGACCCGACGCGTCAGCGGTGACGTACGGCAGGTTCACTTCGGTCTGCTGGCTGGTGGACAGCTCGATCTTGGCGCGCTCGGCGGCGTCCTTCAGGCGCTGCAGCGCCAGCGGATCCTTGCGCAGGTCGATGCCCTGGTCCTTGTTGAACTCGTCCACCAGGTATTCGATGACGCGGTTGTCGAAGTCTTCGCCGCCCAGGAAGGTGTCGCCGTTGGTGGCCAGCACTTCGAACTGCTTTTCACCGTCGACATTGGCGATTTCGATGATCGACACGTCGAAGGTGCCGCCGCCCAGATCGTAGACGACGATCTTGCGGTCCTTGCCGTCACCCTTGTCCAGGCCATAGGCCAGGGCTGCGGCGGTCGGCTCGTTGATGATGCGCTTCACTTCCAGACCGGCAATGCGGCCGGCGTCCTTGGTCGCCTGGCGCTGGCTGTCGTTGAAGTAGGCCGGCACGGTGATCACGGCCTCGGTGACGGTCTCACCCAGGAACGCTTCGGCGGTCTTCTTCATCTTCTCCAGCACGCGGGCGGAGATTTCCTGCGGAGCCATCTTCTTGGCATCGCTGGTGGCAACCCAGGCGTCGCCGTTGTCGTGGGCCAGGATCGAATACGGCACGTGCGCGATGTCCTTCTGGACTTCAGCGTCGGTGAACTTGCGGCCGATCAGGCGCTTGACGGCGTAGAAGGTGTTCTTCGGATTGGTGACCGCCTGGCGCTTGGCCGAGGCACCCACCAGCACTTCGCCGTCCTTGGTGTAGGCGACGATGGAAGGCGTGGTGCGGTCGCCCTCCGCATTTTCGATGACGCGGGCCTTGCCGCCGTCCATGATCGCCACACACGAGTTGGTGGTGCCGAGGTCGATACCAATGATCTTGCCCATGGGGAGACTCCTGAAAGTTCTTAAGTACTGTCCGGCGGCTGCCGGGTTATGAATGGGATGTGGGGGATGGGTTTGTCACATTCAACCCATTCCCCGCGTAGAGCCGGGCTTGCCCGGCTGCACCGTTAATCAATCGCGCGCAACCACCACCAGCGCAGGACGCAGCAGGCGGTCGTTGAGCAGATAGCCCTTCTGGAACACCTGGACCACGCTGCCCGGGGCCGCGCCGGGGGCGTCGACCTGGCTGATGGCCTGGTGGTGTTCCGGGTTGAACGGCTGGCCGGTCGGGTCCAGCAGGGTCAGGCCGTTGTCGGCGGCGACCTTCAGCAGCTGCTTGTAGGTCAGCTCCAAGCCTTCGCGCAGCGGGCTGGCCTCGGTGCCGGCGGCATTCAGGCCGGCGTCCAGGCTGTCGAACACCGGCAGCAGTTCGCCCAGCAGTTTTTCATTGGCGAAGCGGCGCGCCTGTTCCACGTCGCGGGCCACGCGCTTGCGCTGGTTGTCCAGGTCGGCGCGTTCGCGCAGCGACTCCGAACGCAGCAGGGCGACCTCGTTCTGCAGGGCCTCCAGCTGCTGCTGCAGCGAAGAACCTTCGGCAGCGGCGTCGGCCGGGGACGGGGTGGCGGTATCGGGCTGATCTTGATTCATGTTCGGGTCCTTGGCGGTCACTCCCCGCCTCCACACCCCCTATGTGGGCGCGGCGGACCGATTCAAGAGCTGAAGACGCTTTTAGCTGCGTTCCCGGGACAATCCGCCGCTCGAGGGCGCGTCCAACGCCGCCCCCAGCACCTGGGCGGTGGCTTCCACCAGCGGAATCATGCGGTCATAGGCCATCCGCTTCGGGCCAATCACCCCCAGTACGCCCAGCACCTGGCCACCGGCCGAGTACGGCGCGGTCACCAGCGACACACTTTCCAGCGGCACCACCCCGGTTTCCTCGCCAATGAAGATGCGTACCCCCGGGGCCTGGCTGGTGCGTTCCAGCAGCTGCAGGATCTCGCGCTTGCTGGCAAATACGTCAAACAGCTCGCGCAGCCGCTCCAGGTCGGACAGGTCCTGCACCCCCATCAGGCGGGTCTGCCCGGCCAGCACGATGTCGTCCGCCGGCGGGGCCAGTGCCTGCTCCGCCAGCTCCACGCTGTGGGCGAGCAGCTGCTCCATTTCCGAACGCGCCTGGCGCAGCTCCAGCAGCAGGCCGGCGCGGATCTCGGCCAGGGTGCGGCCGGCGCAGTGCGCATTGAGGTAGTTGGCGACCCGCTCCAGCTCGGCCGGCTCCCAGGCGCGGCGCGGCTCGATCACCCGGTTCTGCACCTCGTTGTCGGCGAACACCAGAATGGCCAGCACCCGGCGCGCATCCAGCGCCACGAAATCGATATGCCGGAACGCGAACTGTTCGCGCCGGGGCGCCCCCACCACGCCCACGAAATGACTCATCGCCGACAGCAGTTCCGAGGCACTGCCCAGCAGCGCCTGGGTGCCGGTGCCGCTGGACAGCTCGCTGCGCAGGCGCTGCAGTTCGCCCTCGCCCGGCGGCTGCATCTTGACCAGGCTGTCGACGAACACCCGGTAACCGGTGGCGGTGGGCACCCGTCCGGCCGAGGTATGGGGCGAGCTGAGCAGGCCCAGGTCTTCCAGGTCGCCCAGGATGTTGCGGATGGTGGCCGGGCTGACGTCCAGGCCTGCCAGTCGCGCCAGCGTCTGCGACCCCACCGGTTCGCCATCCTGGATATGGCGCGCGATCAGGGTCCGCAGCAGGTGGCGGGCGCGCGGTGCCAGCGGTGGCGAAGGTGCGTGCATGGAATCAGCCTGTGAGACGCCCGCCTTGATAATGGCTGGCGTGGACGTTGGCAAGTCATTGGAGTGGCCCCGCGCCCATGCTAGCGTTGCGCGGCTCAAGAACCCAATACCATGCTCAGACATCTTTCGATCAAGGATTTCGCCGTCGTCCGCGCCACCGAACTGGAGTTCGGGCCGGGCATGACTGTTGTTTCCGGTGAAACCGGGGCCGGCAAGTCGCTGATGGTGGACGCCCTCGGCTTCCTGTCCGGCCTGCGCGCCGACAGCGGCGTGGTCCGCCACGGGGCCGCCCGCGCCGAACTGTCGGCCGAGTTCGCGCCCGACGCCGACGC
>NZ_DAMDFR010000093.1:0-11961 GCF_032103445.1 Stenotrophomonas sp. | reverse complement strand
TTGGTCGCCGCATCCATGCGGCTCACACCCCCGCAAACCCACCCCGACCCACCTTTGACAGTGTGTCGGTGACGGTGCCCGTGTCAAAGGCAAAAAAAAACGGCGCTTTCGCGCCGTTTCTTTTCAGTTTGCACGCCGATCAGGCGCTCTGCGCGTCCGCCGGGGTGAAGTGTGGCATGGCCACAGCCGCGCCTTCCTTCTCGGTGGAACGGCCGGCGAACTGGTTGGCGAAACGCACGTGGCGGGCGAACGCTGCGCTCGGGTCCTGGGCCATCGAGGCGACCAGGGCACCGTTGAAGGCGTCGCCGGCACCGGTGGTGTCGGCCACCTGCACCTGTTCGGCACCCACGCGGTAGTACGGCTGGGTGTCGCCGCGCAGGGTGTCTTCGTCGTGCGAGACGAACACGCCCACCGCGCCCAGGGTGACCACCACGGTGCCGTTGCCGACCAGCTTGCGGCACAGGGCGTGCAGGCTGGCACCATCGAGCGCGGCCACGTTGTCGGCGTCGATGCGCTCGCCCACGTGGCGGCCGAGCAGGGCGGCGAACTCGGTTTCGTTGGGGGTGAGCACGTCGGCCAGCTTGAGCAGGCCGATGCTGGACGGGGCGTCGGCCGGGGCCGCGTTGAGCACGGTGGTGGCACCGCCTTCGCGGGCGATGGCCAGGGCTGCTTCAATGGTTTCCACCGGCGATTCCAGCTGCGCCAGCACCACCTTGGCACCGGCCAGCAGCGGGCGCTGCTGTTCGATGAACGCGGTGCTGAGGGCGGCGTTGGCGCCGGGGCCGATCACGATGGTGTTGCGGCCGCGGGCATCCACGTAGATGCCACCCGTGCCGGTGGGTTCCGGGCTGGCTTCGGCGGTCAGCTCGAAGCCGTCCTGGGCGGCCAGGCCACGCGCCATGGCACCGCCGGCGTCGTCGCCGAGGGCGCACAGGAAGGTGGTGGCGGCACCGGCGCGGCGGGCCGCGACGGCCTGGTTGAAGCCCTTGCCGCCGGGGCCGGTGCTGTAGCGGCCGGCAATGGTCGCACCCGGGGCGGGCAGCGACTCGCAACGCCAGACATGATCCACGTTGAAGGAACCGACTACGACGACACTGCTACTCATAAAGATTGTTTCTCTAAAACGGATATCAGCTGAAATGCGTCAGCACGCCGGCAATGGTCGCCGTCATGAAGGTGGCGATGGTGCCGCCCAGCACCGCCCGCAGACCGAACTTGGCCAGGTCATGGCGGCGCTCCGGGGCCAGACCACCAATACCACCAATCTGGATCGCAATGGAGCTGAAATTCGCGAAACCGCACAGGGCGTACGTTGCGATCAGCCGGCCTTCATCCGAAAGGGTCATTCCCGGCACCTGGCCGTTGACGATTTTGGACAGTTCCGAGTACGCGACGAATTCGTTCAGCACCACTTTCTGGCCGATCAGCGAACCCACGGTGGTGGCATCGGCCCACGGCGTACCGATCACCCAGGCAATCGGGGCCAGCAGGTAGCCGAACAGGGTGGCCAGGTCGGTCGGGCGGCCCAGCAGGTCCTGCAGGCCGGTCACCTGGCCGAACCAGGTCAGCGGGGCGTTGAGCAGGGCGATCAGGGCGATGAAGGCCAGCAGCATGGCACCGATGTTCAGCGCCAGCTTCAGGCCATCGCCGGCACCGGCGGCGGCGGCGTCGATGATGTTGCTGGAGGTCTTTTCCACTTCCATCTTGACCGTGCCACGGGTCAGCGGGGTGCCGGTTTCCGGCACCAGCAGCTTGGCCACGACCAGGGTGGCCGGGGCAGCCATGATGCTGGCAGCCAGCAGGTGCTTGGCGTAGAACGCCTGCTGCACCGGGTCGCTGCCGCCCAGCATGCCCACGTACGCGGCCAGCACGCCGCCGGCAATGTGGGCCATGCCGCCGATCATCATGGTGATCAGCTCGGACTGGGTCATCTTGGCGATGTACGGGCGCACCGTCAGCGGCGCTTCGGTCTGGCCAATGAACACGCTGGCGCAGACGCTGGTGGTTTCCGCACCGGACACGCGCATGATCTTGGTGATCGCCCAGGCCATGGCGCGCACGATCGCCTGCATCACGTTGAGGTGGTACATGACCCCCATCAGCGCCGAGAAGAAGATGATGGTGGGCAGCACCTGGAAGGCGAAGATGAAACCGTACTGTTCGGTGTTCATCAGGCTGCCGAAGATGAAGCTGGAGCCTTCATTGACGAAGCTCAGCACCTTCACGAAGCCCTTGCCCAGCCAATCGAACACGTCGCGGCCACCCGGAATCAGCAGCACCACGGCGGCAAAGGCGATCTGCAGGCCGATGCCGGTGGCAACCAGCCGCCAGTCGACCGCACGCTTGTTGTTGGAGAACAACCAGGCGATACCGATCAGCACCACCAGACCAAACAGGCCGAAGCCGATCCTGCCCAAACCTTCGACCATGAGAAGCCCCCCTGGGGCACCGCGAAAAACGGGAAGCCTATAGTGGTGGCCGGGGCGGGGCAAGAAAAAGCGCCGCGCCAAAGGCGAACGGCCGCGATCGGGCAAGCATCCGCAAGGGTTTGCGCCCGTTTGGGGGCTAAACTGGTTCACATCGTTCAGGTTCGCCGCGCGGCCTGGCTTCCCGTTTTCCGCAGGAGACACACATGCATTACCGCCGCCTGGGCTCGACCGGCCTGAAGCTTTCCGCCCTGTCCTTCGGGGCCTGGGTGACCTTTGGTGACCAGATCGGCCGCGACGAGGCCCGCAACCTGATCGCCACCGCCTGGGACAACGGCATCAACTTCTTCGACAACGCCGAGGGCTATGCGCGCGGCCGGGCCGAACAGGTGATGGGTGACGTGATTGCCGACCTGCGCCTGCCGCGCGACGGCTACTGCGTGTCCAGCAAGGTGTTCTTCGGCTCCGTGGACGACCCGCGCCCGACCCAGCACGGGTTGTCGCGCAAGCACGTCACCGACGCCTGCCACGCCGCGCTCAAGCGCCTGCGGGTGGACTACCTGGACCTGTATTACTGCCACCGCCCCGATGCCGATACCCCCATCGCCGAGACCGTGCTGGCGATGGACACCCTGATCCGCCAGGGCAAGGTGCTGTACTGGGGCACCTCGGAATGGTCGGCCGCGCAGATCCAGGAGGCGGTGGACTTCGCCCGTTCCCAGCACCTGCACCTGCCGTCGATGGAGCAGCCGCAGTACAACCTGCTGCATCGCAAGCGGGTGGAAGAGGAATATGCCCCGCTGTACGCCGACCCCGGCCTGGGCACCACCATCTTCTCGCCGCTGGCGTCGGGCCTGCTCACCGGCAAGCACAACGCCGGCATGGAGCCGGGTTCGCGCCTGGGCCAGCAGGACATGGGCTGGCTGCGTGACCTGGTGCTGGGCGATTCGGCCGAGCAGCGCCTGCAGCAGGTGCGCCGTTACACCGAGCTGGCCACTGAGCTGGGCTATTCCCCGGCCGAATTGGCCATTGCCTGGTGCCTGCGCAACCCGAACGTGTCCAGCGTGATCCTCGGGGCCAGCCGGGTCGGGCAGCTGGAGCAGAACCTGCGCGCGCTGGAGGTGCAGCTGGATGAGACGGCCTGGGCGCAGGTGGAGGCGGTGTTCGCCTGATCCGGGGGAGCCCCCGCCCGATGCAATGCGGGTGTGGGGTCGATCCGTTCGGTGCAAGGCGGGTGTGGGATTCGATCCGTTCGGTGCAAGGCGGGTGTGGGATTCGATCCGTTCGGTGCAAGGCGGGTGTGGGATTCGATCCGTTCGAATGCCGGTGTGGGATTCGTAGAGCCGGGCTTGCCCGGCTGCTTTTTGCGCGGACCTTCAGCCGGGCAAGCCCGGCTCTACAACGGCGTGCCCCCAGACATCCCGTCGATAGCCCCCATTCACCCAATTCGATAGGCCCCATCTATCGAAAAACGAGAACTCGATAGGCAAAATCTTCAACGAAGTTGAGAATGGGTGTTGATTGTCAACTGAGAATCATTATCATTTAACTCGTCCCACGCACGAGTCCAGACAATGAACACTCAAGCCGCTGTACTGCTGCGCCCCGAAACCCTGACCCTGCGCGACCGCCCGGTCCGTGCGGTTCCGGCCGAAGATGTGATCGACAGCGAAGCCCTGCTCAAGGGCCGCCGCGAAATCCTGATCCAGCACGGCGACCGCTTCTATCGCCTGCGTCATACCAGCAACGACAAGCTGATCCTGACCAAATGACGTCGGCGGCGGGGCCGGCTTCCCTCCCACCGGTCCCGCGCGCCGCGCACGGCTCTCTCCCCCTCGACGCTTCGCCTGCGCGCCGCGATGTGCGGTCGTGGGGGTCGGTCGAGGGCCCTCTTTCTGTGTCCAGCCGAATTCTGCCAACCACCATGACCCGTTCCTACCTCGCTGTCGCCATTACCGCGTCGTTGCTGCCGTTTGCCGCCCACGCCGCGCCTGACGGTGCCGCCGACGCGCGCGAGTTCGACCGCGTGCAGGTCACTGCCACCCGCACCGAGCGCGCGCTGAGCGATGTGGCCGCTACGGTGGATGTGATCGACCGCGAGCAGCTGGACAATCATCTGGTCAACAACATCAAGGACCTGGTGCGTTACGAACCGGGCGTGTCGGTCACCGGCAGCCCGGCACGCTTCGGCCTGGGTGGCTTCCGCATCCGCGGCCTGGACGGCAACCGCGTGCTGATCCAGACCGACGGCATCGCCATGCCCAAGGCCTTCAGCATCGGCAGCTTCTCGGATGCCAACCGCAACTTCACCGATCTGGAAACGCTCAAGCGCGTGGAAATCGTGCGCGGCCCGGCCAGCGCGCTGTACGGCTCGGATGCGCTCGGCGGCGTGGTGGCCTTCGTCACCAAGGACCCGAACGATTACCTCAAGGACGACAAGAACAGCTACGTCGGCCTGAAGTTCGGCTATGACGGTGAGTGGAAGGGCCTGCTCGGCAGCGTCACCACCGCCTTCGGCGGTGACCACTGGAGCGGCATGGTGAACTTCAATCACCGCCAGGGCCAGGAAACCGAAAGCATGGGCGAGGTGCGCAGCAACGATCGCACCCGCACGGCGGCCAATCCGCAGGATCGCGACGGCCGCAGCGTGCTCAGCAAGCTGGTGTATGCGCCCAACGAGGACCAGCGCTTCAAGCTGACCGTGGAAGGCAACGAAGACAGCGTGGATACCGACGTGCTGTCGTCCATCGACCACACCACCACCACCGGCATGCAGGCGCGCGACCACCAGACCCGCGCGCGGGTGTCGTTCGCGCATGAAATGGACAACCTCGCCGCCGGCTTCGCCGACAGCCTGTCGTGGCAGCTGTACCGGCAGGACAGCGAGACCACCCAGCGCACCGACGAAACCCGCGCCAACCGCACCTCGCGCCACCGCGAATTCAACTTCGACCAGCGCGTGTACGGGCTGCAGGCGGTGTTCCACAAGGGCCTGGAAACCGGCAGCGTCACCCATGAACTGACCTACGGGCTGGAAGGCACCTGGACCGAAACGCGGCAGAAGCGCGACGGCTACCAGGTCCTGGCCAACGGCCAGATCAGCACCACCATCCTCCCCGATGCGTTCCCGGTACGTGACTTCCCGATCAGCAAGACCACCGAGCTGGGCCTGTATGTGCAGGACGAAATGCGCTTCGCCGACGGCCGCCTGTCGCTGGTGCCGGGCGTGCGCGTGGACCACTACGAACTGCGCCCGGACGTGGATGCGATCTTCGCCGCGGACAACCCCGGCATGGCGGTGTCCGACCTGACCAAGACCAGCGTGTCGCCGAAGCTGGGCATGGTGTGGCGCTTCGCCACCGACTGGTCGCTGTTCGCCGGCTACTCGCACGGCTTCCGCTCGCCGCCGTACAACGACGTCAACCTGGGCTTCACCAATGTGATGTTCGGGTACACCGCGATTCCGAATCCGGATCTGAAGCCGGAAACCAGCGATGGTTTTGAGCTGGGCGTGCGTTACCTCACCCCGGCGGCCTACGTCAGCGTCAGCGGCTACTACAACGACTACAAGGACTTCATCGAGTCGCAGCGCCAGGTCGGCATCAACGACCAGGGCCTGATCGTGTTCCAGTCGCAGAACGTGGCCGATGCGGAAATCTACGGTGCCGAAGTGAAGGCCGGTGTGGACTTCGGCGAACTCAGCGCGGCCCTGGCCGGCTGGTCGTTGAACGGCGCGGTGGCGTGGTCACGCGGCCAGAACAAGACCGAAGACGTACCGCTGGCCTCGATTGATCCGCTGCGCGGCACGCTGGGTCTGGCCTACGACCGCGACAGCTGGGGAGTGGAACTGGCCGGTACCTTCGCGCGCCGCAAGGACCGCCTGCCCAGCGACACCACCTTTGCCCCGGCCGGTTACGGCGTGCTCGACCTGATGGCGCACTGGGAGTTCGCGCCGGGCGCGAAGTTCAACGTGGGTGTGTTCAACCTGGGCGACCGCAAGTACATCGATTACTCGGCGATCACCACCGCGCTGGCCACCAACAGCACGGTGATCGACCGCTACACCAATCCCGGCCGGAATGTTTCGGCCAGTCTCTCCGTCAGCTGGTAGCCGCCATGAGCCGAGCCCTGTCCGCCCTGCGTTCCTCCGATCGGTACCTGCGCCCCGCCCAGCTGCCTTCTCCGGCGCAGCTGGCGGCCCTGGGCACCGTGCTGTGCCTGTACCGCCCCGAAAGCAGCGAGCTCGGCGGCTGGCAGCATGCGGTGTCTGCTCACGCCTGTCAGGGCGTGGACAGCGAAGGCATCCGCGAAAGCCTGTGCTTCGCCGATGCACGCGGCCGCTGCTGCTGGCGGCTGTACCTGCTGCCTGACAGCGACTTCCTGGCCTGGGACCGCTTGGTCTCGGCCTACCCGGCGCGCCCGGAGACGGCGTTCGAGGGTGGCGTGGCCGAGCGCCTGTGGCGTCGCTTGGCGACCAAGCTCGGCAACGAGACGTGGCGCATGTGCGCGCTGCGGTTGCAGGTGGGTGAGGGCAATCGTCTGGCGGCCAGCCTGGCGTCGTTGTCGTCGCTGGGTGCGGCGACCGCACGCCGTATTGCCGATGTGGAAGGTGCCGAAGGCGAGCTATGGACGGACACGGCCGGTTTTTCCGCAGCGGCCACGCCGCTGCTTCATCTTTCTTCACTCCGCCCTTCCTGAGGCTTTCTCAATGAAATACCAGACAGCCAGCGCGTGGCTGCTGCTTGCCGCCAGCGGCATGGCCCACGCCCAGCCCTCCGACATCAAGCGCGACCACGACAGCATCCTGGCGATGCAGGGCGAATACATCGTGGACTTCGCGTTTGACGAAACCGTGCTGCTGAAGCCGGGCTATGAGCGCGCACCGGCGGTGCGCAGCGGTGGCAATGAAGTAGTGATCGTGGTGGAAGACACGCCGCAGAGGATCGTGCTGCAGCACATTCTGGTGGACGGCAAGAGCGGTCACGTGACCAAGCATTGGCGTCAGGACTGGGTGTATGAAGCGCCGAACCGCTTCGAGTTCAGCGCGGACCAGACCTGGCAGGTGCGCACGATTCCGGCGGCACTGAACGCGGGCGCGTGGACACAGTGCGTGTATGAAGTGAGCGACGCGCCGCGTTACTGCGGTACGGGCAAGTGGGACTACAGCAATGGGGTGGCAACGTGGACCAGCGACCTGAGCTGGCGTCCGCTGCCGCGCCGTGAGTACACGCGGCGCAGCGACTACAACGCGCTCGCGGTGATCAACCGGCACACGCTGACGCCGAACGGCTGGACCCACGAGCAGTTCAACACCAAGATCCTGCGCGGCGCGGACGGCAGCCAGCAGGAGATCGCGCGCGAATTCGGCTTCAACGACTACAACAAGACCACGGACGTGGACTTCAAGCCGGCCTACGACTACTGGAAGGCCACGGCGGATTACTGGGGCAAGGTGCGCCAGCGCTGGGACGGCTTCCTGGGCCAGGCGCCGGGCGTGCACCTGAAGACCAAGCTGGACGGCATGGCGATGATCATCCCGCTGTTCACCCAGGCGCAGGACCTGCAGGACGGCAAGAAGGTCAAGGACGCGCAGATAGACGCCGTCTTCAAGCAGTGGGTAGAGAAAGCCCCGAACTGACCCACCACAACTGCATGCAACCGGGCATGCCCGGATGCCCTTGCCATGTAGAGCCGGGCTTGCCCGGCTGCTCTTGCTCTTGCTCCTGCTCCTGCTCCTGCTCCTGCTCCTGCTCTGGTGGGATCGGTCGAAAGACGATCGCACGGACGCTCTCCACAACCGGTAACGACTGGAAATCACCGGCACCGGCAGGTCACCGGGCTTCACCCGGTGCCTTCATGCATTTCGGCGAACAGCCCTCGGCTAACTGATCTCCTGGCTGGGTGGGTCGAGGCGGGCGTTCCGGGGGACGGCGTGAATCCGTCCATGGAGCCTCGGTCGCCGCATCCATGCGGCTCACGCCCCCTCCAACCCACCCCGACCCACCCTCGACAGGTGGTCGGTGGCCATGGGAAATCAAACGCACACGCACTCGCGGTCCAATTGCGACGCCCACTCCATCGCACCACCTCCCGAAAAACCAAACCCACATCACAGAACCGCGCATCCCTCCCACGCTGCAGATCACACGATTCCGTGCCAACCCCGACATGTTCCCGGTGTCATGCGCCGAACGCGACACGCAAATTGCATCTGCATATCGAGAACGCAAAAATCGATAGACAACATCAATCGCTGATCGATGTTCATTTGCTGCAGGCTTGTCCTCAAGGAGCGTAGTAACTCCGAGGTCAGCAAACGATGTCCTGCGTTGGATCGAGCGTCCCGCGTCGGGAGGATGGCTAATACAACACCCTCTTGGGGGAAATACGCCTGCCGTTTTGCTGGCCTCACGGTTACTAACCTCCCGACCTCCTCGCCAGCCCGGCGAGGAGGCACATCGAAGAGGATATTGTCGTGATCGAAGATCCAGTCTGGGTGCGAGCGAAGACGAGCGCGGAACTGCGCAGCAGCTTCAAGCAGGTGCTGAAGCACACGAAGTACAGCCCGTCAGAGGCGATTCGTCTGTTCATGAGGAAGACGATTGAGCTGGGCCCGAAGGAGGTCCGCAAGGCCTGTGTGGACGTTGCCAGGAATCTCGGCAAGTCGGGCAAATCGGGCAATCCAACCATTCAGGGTAAATCGGGTGATCCGAGCAAATCGGGCAACCTGGGGAATCCGGGCAATCCGGACAATCCGGGCAATCCTTGACGCACGGTAGGGTCGCACGACAGTCGACCGCCGATAACGTCCATCGATGCTGTAGGGCATGACCTGCGAACGGAGAAGCGCGCCTCCGTCAAAGGTCACTCGTTACCGTGCAGATCGCCGTTATCGGCCGTCGTCTATCGACCGACGCTACCAAAGCGAGCATTCCGCCGAATGAGTCGCGCATGGGTGGCATGGCGTACACATCCCGTGCCCGTCGCGAATGTGATCGATTCCCGAAAGCGTCATTCGCGAAATTGCTGGCTACTGCCTACTTCACTCGCATGGAGTAGTTCTGCATGAAGATCTCCGGCATGTTCACCACGCTCATCGGGGCCGTCGCTGCGTTTCAGGGTGCGAGAGGCGCTCCCATCACCGCACCGGAAAGCGGCACCAGTACTGCGGTCAATCTGACCTGCATCTCGAACGGTCCCATTCCCTCGGATATACAGGCCGCGCTGGAGCGCAACTATGGTGCCTGCCTGCAGCGGCTGGACCAGAATCCGCGCATCACTGCTTCAATGACAAACGAGGCAATCGAGTCAGTCTGCACGACGGAGGCTGCAATCGGTGCTGCGTTTGAGAAGTCGCTGAAGAGCACGATGCCCGGGGACACGCGGAAGATCCGCACTATCCTGCATCGTCAGCTTGAAGGGCGCTCAGAGAATCCGTTGGGAGATATCGAGTCCGGGGGGTACACCACGGACACGCTACTGAAGATGAACTTCATTGACTACAAGGAAAGCCAGACGTCGTACTACGCGGACAACCTGGCCCGTCAGGTCGAGTTCCTGGCCCGCTATATCCCCGAGCAGGAACGCGGCTCGCTGGCCGACGCAAGGCGGGCGTTCAAGCAGCCCGCATGCTGGAAGGCGTGGGCTGCGACCAATGATAAATGGGTAATGGCGGAAATCAGCAAACGCGTCGTCTTCGCTGACATGCGTGGGGTGCTCCATCCCGCCTCGTTGGATCGAGTTGAGCTGGAGGAACTCAAAGGCGCTCTGGAAGATATGCAGTTCGGCAACTCCGCGCTGAAACGGCGCATGCTCAATGATGCGCTGACCGAGCTGGTGCGGCAGCATCAGGCGGCGGTTGTTCCGTCGTAGAGCCACGCCCTGCGTGGCTGCGCGGTCCCAAACGAGGTCGAAGCCACGCAGGGCGTGGCTCTACGACCGTTATTCCTTGAACATCAGGAACGCCGCCACCACGATCAGCCCGAACGCGGCGTAATGGTTCCACTTCAATGGCTGGTCCAGATAGAACGCGCTGAACACCGCGAACACCACCAGGGTGATCACCTCCTGCATGCCCTTCAGCTGCGGCGCGGAATACACCGCGCTGCCGAGCCGGTTGCCGGGCACCTGCAGGCAGTATTCGAAGAAGGCGATGCCCCAGCTGACCAGAATCACCGTCATCAGCGGCGCGCTCTTGTACTTCAGGTGCCCGTACCAGGCGAAGGTCATGAAGATGTTGCTGCCAACCAGCAGCAACACCGGGTAGAGGTAGGAGGCGAAGGAGGTGCCGGGCATGGTACGGGGCGTTCAATGGGGGCGAGGCGCGCAGCATAGCAACGCGCCCCGCCCGGATACGTCACGCCTCGCGCAACGCCAGCGCCGGCGGGGTGCGCAGAATGCGCCGGGTGCCCCACCAGCCGGCCAGCATGCTCAACGCCATGCCCAGTGCGCCACCCAGCAGCAGCGGTCCCCACGGCGGGGTCAGCTGCAGCTCGAACACCTGCCTGGCCACCACGGTTCCCAGCAGAGCCGCCGCCCCGACCGCCAGCCCGGAGGCCAACAGCCCCAGTGCCCCGAACTCCACCAGCACCGCGCCACGCAGCTGGGTGCGGGTGGCCCCCAGCGTGCGCAGCACCGCGCTGTCGTAGCGGCGCTCACCCGCCGTGGCCTGCAGCGCTGCCAGCAGCACCAGCACGCCGGCCAGCAGGCTGAAGCCCATCACCAGCTGCACTGCCTGGGTCACCCGGTCCACCACCTCGCGCACCCGCTGCAGAATGCCGTCGATGTCCAGCAGCGAGATGTTGGGGTACTCGCGGGTCAGCCCGGCCAGCGCCGGGGCCTGCGCACGCGGCAGGTGGAAGGCGGTGATCAGGTTGTACGGCGCATCGCCGACCGCGCCTTCGTTGAGCAGCAGGAAGAAGTTGACCCGGAACGAGTCCCAGTCGGCCTTGCGGATGCTGGTGATGGTGAAGGTGCGTTCCTGCTCGCCCATCTGCAGGGTGACGGTGTCGCCCAGCTTCATGCCGTAGCGCTCGGCCCAGCCTTCCTCGATGGACGCCTCGGGCGCGGTGCTGCCGGTTTCCCAGAATTTCCCGCTGACCAGCGTATTGGCGGCCGGGAAGTCATGCCGCCAGCTGAAGTTGACCGGGCGGTTGGCGTCGTCGTCCTCGTTGCTGTTGTCCTCGCGCTCGGCCCGCTGCGGCGGGCGGTTGTTCAACGCCAGCAGGCGGCCGGTACTGAACGGCTCGACGCTGGCATCGCCCACGCCCAGCCCCTTCAAGGTATCCAGCACCGCCTGACGCTGCTCCGGCTGGATGTTCATCAGGAAATAGTTGGGCGTATCCGCCGGCAGACGATCGCGCCACTGCGCAAGCAGGCCCGGGCCGATCACCGACAACAGCAGCAGCGCACACAGCGACAGCGACAGTCCCACCAGCTGCATCACCGCCAGCCCGCGCCGACGCGTCAGCGCGGCCAGCCCCAGCTTCCAGCGCCCGCGCAGGCGTGCCTGCACGCCACGCACCGCCCACAGCAG
>NZ_DAMDFR010000092.1:0-12102 GCF_032103445.1 Stenotrophomonas sp. | reverse complement strand
CCGCCGCGCGGGCGAAACGGACGAAGCCCCGCTGCCAGCGCCCGTCGCGGATGCCCTGCAGCGACAGCCGCGAGACCTCGCCGGCCGGGAAAACGATCACACACTGTTCGGCCGCCAGTGCCTGCTCCACCGCCTGCAGGCTGGCCCGCTGGACCTTGCCGCCCAGCATGCGCACCGGCAGCAGCAGGTCCTGCAGCGGGCCGATGGCTCCCAGCAGGTCGTTGGCCACAATCCGCACATCGCGCCGCACCCGCCCCACCGCGTCCAGCAGCGCGAGCGCATCCAGCGCCCCGGACGGGTGATTGGCCACGATCAGCAGGCGGCCGGTGGCCGGGATGCGGGCCAGTTCGGCCGGGTCGACCTGATAGCGGCTGTCGAGGAAGTCGAGACCGGCGGCGACGAAGTCGAAACCGCGCACCCCCGCGTGCTGGCGCAGGAAGGCGTCCACCCGGTCCAGCCGGGACCAGCGCCCCACCCCGCGCAGCAGCGGGCGGGCCAGGTGACCGCGACGGCCGCGGAACCAGTCGGGAAAACGTTGCTGCAGACGCTGTTCGAGTTCCTGCATGGCGGCCCCACGGACGGTTGGCTGGGCGAAGCCTGAACCCGGGAGGCGGCAGTCAGGTGGCGGTTTGGCGGCAGATTGATGACACGGCGGGCCCTGCGGCCGTCACGCGGATGGAACACTGGCCCCCGATGCTGGGCCCTAATGCCGCAACGGCGGCCTTTCCGGCCGGGCACGCCGGCTTAACCACGGGCAACTCCCGCTGGGCCACAATGCAATGGCGCGCGGTGCCGTGTATCATGCGCGCCCATCTTTCCATCCGAATCAAAGGATATTAAGCCTGATGTCCAGCTACCTCTTCACCTCCGAGTCGGTCTCTGAAGGCCATCCGGACAAGGTTGCCGACCAGATCTCCGATGCGGTGCTGGACGCGATCCTGACCCAGGACCAGCGCGCCCGCGTGGCCTGCGAGACCATGGTCAAGACCGGCGTTGCCATCGTCGCCGGTGAAATCACCACCTCGGCGTGGATCGACCTGGAAGCGCTGACCCGCAAGGTCATCGTGGACATCGGCTATGACAGCTCTGAAGTCGGCTTCGACGGCGCCACCTGCGGCGTGCTGAACCTGATCGGCAAGCAGTCCCCGCACATCGCCCAGGGCGTTGACCGCAAGAAGCCGGAAGAAATGGGCGCGGGCGACCAGGGCCTGATGTTCGGCTATGCCACCAACGAAACCGACAGCTACATGCCGGCCGCGATCCACCTGTCGCACCGCCTGGTCGAGCAGCAGGCCAAGATCCGCAAGAAGAAGAACTCGCCGCTGTCGTGGCTGCGTCCGGACGCCAAGAGCCAGGTCACCCTGCGCTATGAAAACGGCGAAGTGGCGGCCATCGACGCCGTGGTGCTGTCGACCCAGCACGCCCCGGGCATCAAGCAGAAGGACCTGATCGAGGCCGTCCGCGAAGAGATCATCAAGCCGGTGCTGCCGGCCAAGTGGCTGCACAAGGGCACCAAGTTCCACATCAACCCGACCGGCAAGTTCGAGATCGGCGGCCCGGTGGGCGACTGCGGCCTGACTGGCCGCAAGATCATCGTCGACACCTACGGCGGCTGGGCCCGTCACGGTGGTGGCGCGTTCTCGGGCAAGGATCCGTCGAAGGTGGACCGTTCGGCCGCCTACGCCGCCCGTTACGTCGCCAAGAACGTCGTCGCTGCCGGCCTGGCTGACCGTTGCGAAGTGCAGGTCTCCTACGCCATCGGCGTGGCCGAGCCGACCTCGATCTCGGTCACCACCTTCGGCACCGGCAAGATCAGCGATGACAAGATCGAGAAGCTGATCCGCAAGCACTTCGACCTGCGTCCGTACGGCATCATCAAGATGCTGGACCTGATCCACCCGATGTACCAGCAGACCGCCGCCTACGGCCATTTCGGCCGCAAGCCGAAGGAGTTCAGCTACCTCAACGGTGCTGGCGAAACGGTCAACGCCACGGCCTTCTCCTGGGAAAAGACCGACCGCGCCGCCGCCCTCCGCGCCGACGCCAAGCTGAAGTAAGGCGTAGAGCCACGCCCTGCGTGGCTGGCCACGCGCAGCGTGGCAACGATCGAAACCGGAAGGGCCGCGCAAGCGGCCCTTCTTTTTTGCGTGGTTGCCGGCCAGCGGCCGGCACTACCGATCGATTGCATTCAGACGGCACCCAAGCGAGCATGTCGCAATCGACCAAGGACGCTCGCACATGCTCTCTGCACTGCTGGACAAGCTGTTCAAACACATCCCAAACAACGACGCGTTCGCCGAACGCTTCATCAGCACCGCCCGCCGCAGTGGCATCACCCAACCAATGACCTACGACGCCGAGCTGTTCCGGGTGCAGGTCGGCAAGGGTGCCTACTTCAACCTGCACAACGCCCACCACGCGTACCTGAGTGCCAAGCGCGGCAAGCAGCAGCAGGCGCTGGATCAGTTCGTGACTGCCCTGCACGCGAGCAACTCCCCTGAAATGGAATGGGACGAGATCCAGCCATTACTGCGCCCGATCATCCGCAGCTTGTCGCAGCTGGAGCAGGTCCGGCTGGGCGAGATCGCGCAGAAGGGCTGGGAGGCACCAAACACCTTCCAGTACCGCCAACTGACCGAAGAGTGCGTGGAACTGATCGCCATCGATCATCCCGAACACATGATGACCAAGACCGATGGCCCGGCGGCGGACTGGGGTGTCTCGCTGCACGAAACCCTCGACATCGCCCGCCGCAATCTGCGCGATCAGGAGCAGGTGCCCTTCGAGCCGATCGCCCCCGGTCTGTTCCGCGCCAACTGGCAGGACTGCTACGACAGCAGCCGCGCCCTGCTGCCGGAACTGGTGAACCGGGTTCCGGTTTCCGGACGACCGGTGTTCCTGCTGGCTACCCGCGACCTGATGATGGTGGCCGGTGAGAACGACGAAGCCGCGCAGCTCGCGATGTTCGACATCGCGCTGGAGGAGGTGAAGGCCGGCCGCGCGATCTCGTGGGAGCTGCTGCGCCACGATGACGATGGTCGCATCGTGGTGCAGGAACCCGCTACCGAGGCGCTGCGACAGAAACAGAGCCAGCTGCGCGTGACGTTGAACCAGGATGCCTACCATGTGCAGAAGCAGTTGCTTGAGCGCGTGCATGAGGCGCATGGCGAGGACATCCATGTGGCGACCTACATGGCGTATGCCAGTGGCGAAGAGTGGATCTCGATTGCCACCTGGACCGAGGGAGTGAATGGCTCGCTGCCGCGGACGGACTACTTGGCGCTGGTGATCCCGGCGGAAGGCCAGCCCTCCATCATCCGGGTTCCCTGGAACAAGGCGATGGCGATCGTGGGCGATCTGCTGGAGCGCGACCCGCGCCACCTGTACCCGCCACGCTACCTGACCCGGGGTTTCCCGTCGGAAGCGCAACTGGCACAGTTGAGCGCATGACCACCGAACTCAAATCCCACCAGCTGTCCATGACCGTGCTGATGACGCCGGACATGGCCAATTTCTCCGGCAAGGTGCACGGCGGCGCGGTGCTGCGCCTGCTCGACCAGGTCGCCTACGCCTGCGCCAGCCGCTATGCCGGCCGCTACGTGGTCACCCTGTCGGTCGACCAGGTCACCTTCCGCGAGCCCATTCGCGTGGGTGAACTGGTGACCTTCCTGGCCTCGGTGAACTACACCGGCACCTCGTCGATGGAGATCGGGGTGAAGGTGGTCGCCGAGGACATCATGAAACGCAGCGTGCGCCATGCGAACAGCTGCTTCTTCACGATGGTGGCCGTGGATGACGACGGCAAGCCCACCCCGGTGCCGCCGCTGGAACTGGCCAGCAGCAACCAGCGCCGCAGGCATGCGGCCGCGCTGATCCGCCGGCAGCTGCGGGCGGAAATGGAGCAGCGCCAGCGGGAGTTGCTGGCGTCGAATCCGCCCTCGGCCGAGGGGTAAGCGTCAGCCGGGGGGCTTGAGCCAGTGCCGCCGGCTCCAACCGAGAAACTGGAGATCCGGCCGCATGCCTTCGACTGCTTGCAGCAGGCCCTGCATCGCTGGCGCGAAACGGGCCTGGAACAGCGTTGACTGAAGTTGGTAGCTGGCATGGAGACGACCGACGGTCCGGCTGCATTCGTCGGGTGCCATGCGCGACATGAAGAAAATCATCTGGCGCCAGGCATAGGCACTACGCTTCACCGCAAGCATCCAGCTGTGCCAATCCGCAGGCACGCGCTGCAGATCCGTCAACACTGCCTTGAAGCAGGTGTCGACCATGCGTGGCAATGCATCGACAAGACGCTGGTCCAGCTGGAATCTGTCGAAAAGCGCGGCCAGATTGTGAGTGGTGAGAATCTGCGCCTGCTCGATTACACAGCCATTCTCTGCGACGTTCAGACGCCCGGGCTTCAAACCCGCACGAGCATGGCACAACGTCGCCAATGCTTCGTCCTTGTTGGACTGCCCAGACTGTGATGAGGTCCCCAGAGCGTGAACGACCTCATCGTCAATGCCGAAATAAAGGCCATAAAGGCTGTCGTAGGTATAGCCCACCGCGTGCCGGGCAGCACTGTTGAAGCCGCTTGAGAACCGCCCCATGAAGATGTCCGCCGCCAATTCTTCCACCAACGGCAGCCTGCTGTTGGAGCCCTCCAGCTCCTGCAGGCGTCGCAGCATCGGATTTGGCAGGGGCGTATGCGGGTAGCACCGGAACGCCGTGCAAACTACGTCGCTCAGCACGTCATCCGACACGCCGGAAGCGTTCTCGCTCTGCACATCAAGCAGGCGAATCCATGGAATCTCACGCAACCGCACCTGCGACTGCAGATTCAGAAGCAACAGGGAGCGGCGGTCGCCGAAAGCACGCTGGCACGCAGCAAACAGACGCCCCTGCGCGGCGTCGGAAAACCTTGAACCGGCAACCTGCTCATTGAGCTGCGGCAGCAACGCAGCCATGCTCTCCAGCGAAGGCACCAGTCCCGCGGCGATCAGCTGTTGCAGCGATCCTCGACGGCAGCGGTTTATCAGCCTGCGCACGGAAAGCGGCAGCCACGTCCCTGCTGCAATCGCCGATGTGGCCTCGTTGCTGCTCACCGGTGCCGCCAGCACTACTGGATCTTCCACACCGGTGTCGGCAGGAAGCTGCCGCAGGCGATCGGCGGCAACGCCTGCAAGCATTGCGTGCGTGGGTGCAGCTACACCGAGACGCGCGTGCGCCATGCTCGCGGCATAGGCTGGTGAATCCGGCTCCCCATGCGCGGCAACATGGTCAAGCACGATACGACGGATTCGTCCCACCTGCCGTCCATTCAAGTCCTCTGGACGGCTCACGCACGTGCGCAGATACACCATCAGCTCCACATCGCGGTGCCGGGACGCTGGCCGCTGCAAGGAAGACGAACGCTGCAGCGCGTGGAACTCCTCAACCACCCCGGTAGCTGCGGGCAGCCAGCCTGCCGGGTAGACCCTGCACGGCCAACCCTCCAACCACGTCTGGCGGAACAGCAGTACGGTCCGGGCATACAGCGGGGCCCAATCGTTGAGTACCTCGCGCTGGACGGCGACATCGTGGGGAACCGGATGCCGCTGCAACTGATCAGCCACCTGGCCGGCAGAGGCTACAAACAAGTCGGAACGGCCCGCAGCAGGAGTGGGGGCGGCCAGTGGCTCAGGATAGAATCGCAAGTGGGTAAACCACGGCGCGATCACCTCAAGCAGATCGGCAACGTCTTGCTGACGGCCCTGCTCCAGCAGCCATACCACCGTCAGCAATGCGCCTTCTTCGGGCACAGAGATCCGATAATCCCCGTTGCGCAACCGGGCCAGCAACCATGCGAAGCCAGCTTCCTCGAAACACCAGCGATTGAGGCGAAGCCGCTCGTCTCCCTCTGTGGGCTCCAGTACTTCCCGGGCCAGATCCAGCTCCCACGCCTGCAGTGCTCCACCGGCAAGCAGGTTGCCCGTCGCAAAGCCGCCGGTAACAACCTCCGGCGTTGCCCAGACGGGAGTGTTTTTGAGCGGCGTGCGTGATCCGTGCTCCAGTACGCCGATCGAACGTCCATCCAGCACACTGCACCAGCGCTGCACTCGTTGCTCCGCGCGCGCTCGTTGATCGGGGGTGACCGCTGAACGGAGCGCACGCAGCGCTTTCCCCAGTTGGGCACCGATGTAGCCGCCACTGATCGTCGGGGCTGCAGGCGATTCGGCATCATCCTTGGCCATGGGTGCCTCGTTTGGTGGGTCCGGGGGCTGGAATCGAACCAGCGCCCACCCGGTTAAGAGCCAGGTGTTCTGCCACTGAACTACCCCGGAGCAGAAGCTGCATGCTGCACCAAGGCCCGCTTCGACGCAACGCATTCCCGTGCTGTCAATCAGCCTGCGCGCGGTCCTCAGGCTTGGCATCCTGTGCTTCGACGGGCTGCTGATAAGGCGATGGATACCGCTCAAAGCACAAACAGGAGTTGGACTGCTGCAGGGCAGGCAGAATGTCGTCCGCCGCTACTACATACATGTAGTAGTCGTACCCAAAGTGCACCTCCATGCGCTCCGCGACGAGCATGCACCAGCACACCTCACGCAGAACCAGGCGAGCCACCTCCAGCGCCTGCGGCAGTTCCAGGTACTGCCCTTCAACGTAATCGCCCGTTTCGGCCCCTTCCAAGGCCTTCACCCGCAGCGAAGCGGTGCGGGTAGCCGCACACGCCACCCGAATGAGCTCAAGGTAAGCGGATTCCACGTCCAGGTAATCCTGCAATGCCACCTTCTTGCCAACGTCGGAGAAGGCGGTCCACTCCGACGGCGGCGACGTCCGTGCCCCGTTGGAGCCCAGCGTCGCGTATTTGGTAATGCGGAAGGAGTGCACGAGATCGGCGTTCATCAACCCGTATTCTGCACGCCCTGCGAAACACCATTCACACACGCCACCAGCGCGCGCAGCACCTCGTCATCTTCACCGCCGCTTTCGCGCCAGCGCTTGAGCAGGTCCACCTGCAGCACGCTGATCGGGTCCACGTACGGATTGCGCAACCGGATCGACAGCGCCAGACGTTGATCGTGCTGCAGCAGGGACCCCTGCCCGGTCAGCGCCAGAATCAGCTTTCCGGTCAGCGCAAGCTCCTGCTCGATCTGCGGGAAGAACCGCGCGTGCAGCGGCCCGGACAACTGCGAGAACTGCTCGGCGATGGTGATGTCACCCTTCGACAGCACCATCGCGATGTCGTCCAGGAAGGTGCTGAAGAACGGCCAGTCGCGCGCCATCTCGTGCAGGGTTTCTTCATGACCCGCATCGAGCGCAGCCTGCAGGCCACTGCCCACCCCGTACCAACCGGGAATAACCGCGCGCGCCTGGCTCCAGGCGAACACCCACGGAATGGCGCGTAGATTGCCCAGCGCCGCGTCCTGGCCAAGCCGCCGCGACGGGCGCGAGCCCAGGGTCATGCGCTCGATCACATCGATCGGCGTGGCGAGGCGGAAGTACTGCATGAAATCCGGTTGGCCGACAAATGCGCGATAGGCTGCCGCGCTGTGCTCGGCGATCAGATCCATCACCGGCCGCCACTGGTCTTCGCGCGGCTCGGGCGCACGCGGGCGCAGGCTGGAGCGCAGCACCGCCCCGGTGGCCTGCTCCAGCGAACGCAGCGCCAGCGCGCGGATGCCGTATTTGCGGTGGATCACCTCGCCCTGCTCGGTGACGCGCAGGCGGCCGTCGATGCTGCCGCGCGGTGAGGCGTCCACCGCATGCGTGGTCTTGCCGCCACCGCGGCTGATCGAACCGCCACGACCATGGAAGAAGGTCAAGCGGATGCCGGTTTCAGCCGCCACCTCCAGCAGTTCCACCTGGGCGCGCTGCAAACCCCAGCGTGAGGCGGCAATGCCGCCGTCCTTGCCGCTGTCCGAATATCCCAGCATCACCATCTGCACGTCGTCTCGCGCACGCAGGTGGGCGCGGTAGACCGGGTCGGCGAGCAGGTCGCGCAGCGTGTCGGTGCCGCGCTTGAGGTCGTCCACGGTTTCGAACAATGGCGCGATATCCAGCGGCACGGCACCTTCGTCGTTGACCAGCCCGCCGCGCCGGGCCAGCGCCAGCACCGCCAGCACATCGCTGCGGTCGTGGGCCATGGAGATGATGTAGCTGCCGAGCGCGTCGGTTCCGTGGCGCTGGCGCGCATCGGCCAGCGCGGCGAACACGGCGTCCAGCCGCTGCCCGCCTTCTTCCGAGCTGGGCGGCAGCGCCTGCTCGCCGCTGGCGAACGGGGCCAGACGTTCGGCACGGGCAAGCGCGTCGGCGTTGTCCCAGGCCTCCTGTCCGTCCAGCACGCTGGCCAGGGCGCGACCGTGCACGCTGGATTCCTGGCGCACATCCAGCCTCGCCAGATGGAAGCCGAACGTGCGCACGCGCCACAACAGGCGGCGCACCGCAAAGCCGCCTGCGTGATCACCCTTGTTGGCATGCAGGCTGTCGAGGATCAGCTGCAGATCGTGTTCCAGTTCGTGCGGGCCGGCATAGGCACCGTCGGCGTCATCCAGTGTCGCCTGCACCCGCGCGCGCATGCGGTCATTGAGCAGGCGGTACGGCATGTCGGCGTGGCGCGGGCGCGAGGTCACGTTCGGCAGCAGCTGCTGGTAATGCGCGACCTGCGCCTGCAGCGCATCGCTGACCCCGACCCGTTCGGTGCTCTGGCTGAGCAGGCTGGCCAGCTGCAGCAGGTCTTTCTGGTAGCGCCCCAGCACCGCCTGGCGCTGCGCGTCGAGCGTGTTGCGGATGGTGCGGGCATCGACATTCGGGTTGCCGTCCATGTCGCCGCCGACCCAGGTGCCGAAGCGCAGCAGGCGCGGCAGCGGCAGGGTCTGCCCGTAGGTGTCCAGCAGCGCCTGCTGCAGCGATTCGTACAGCACCGGCATCACCCGGTACAGCACCTGCACCAGGTAGAAGCCGACGTGCTCGCGCTCGTCATCTACAGTGGGGCGGACCGGCGAGGAGTCGGTGGTCTGCCAGGAGGCGGTGAGCGCCATGCGGAAGCGCGCGGCATCGGCAGCTGCTTCGCCCGGGGTGCGCTGACCGTCCAGCGCATCCACCAGGCTGGCCACCATCAGCTGTTCCTTTTCCAGCAGCGCGCGACGCACCGCTTCGGTGGGATGCGCGGTGAACACCGGTTCGATGTCGATGCGCGGCAGCCACTGCGCCAGTTCGTCCAAGGTGACCCCCTGGGCTTTCAGGTGCTGCAGCGCGTCCTGCAGGCTGTCCGGCTGCGGCGCGGCGGTGCCGGCGCGCTGGTAGTCACGGCGGCGGCGGATGCGGTGCACGCGCTCGGCGATGTTGACCACCTGGAAGTAGGTGCTGAACGCGCGCACGGTAGCTTCTGCTTCGGCCGGAGCCAGATTCTGCAGGGCCGCGCTGAGATCGCTCAACGGCGCACCGCTCTCACGCCGGGCGATGGCGCGGGTGCGGATCTGTTCGATGTGTTCGAAGAAGTCTTCGGATACCTGCTCGACCAGCAGGTCGCCGACCAGCGCGCCGAGCCGGCGCACGTCGTCACGCAGGGGAATGTCCGGGGTGGCAAACACGATGCTGCTGCGGTATTCGTTCATCTGCGACGCATGGGCCTGAAGGAACGGAATCCGGTCAAGCGTAACGCAGAATGTGGGCCGCATATCGACATGCAAAAGGTTTCATTTGCATATGTTCCATGCCGGTCACCCCGTACAGGGTGACCGGCGCATGGATCATTTCTTCTTGATCGGTTGGCCGGGGCCGATGGTGGTTTCCAGCCAACGTTCGCTTTCAGCGAGCATGGTCATGATCGACTCGCGGGCGCGGTAGTGGTGCGATTCGTTGGGCAGCATCACCAGACGCGACGTGCCACCCAGGCCCTTCACTGCCGAGAACATGCGCTCGCTCTGCATCGGGAAGGTGCCGGAGTTGTTGTCGTCTTCACCGTGGATGAAGAGGATCGGGTCCTTGATGTTGCCGGCGTAATTGAACGGCGACATGGCCTGGTACACCGGCTGGGCCTGCCAGTAGTTGCGCTCTTCGGCCTGGAACCCGAACGGGGTCAGCGAGCGGTTGTAGGCGCCGCTGCGCGCGATGCCGGCCTTGAACAGGCGCGTGTGTGCGAGCAGGTTGGCGGTCATGAACGCACCATAGGAATGCCCGCCGATGGCGATGTGCTCACGGTCGGTCACGCCCCGGCGCACCACTTCGTCCACCGCGGCTTCGGCGTTGGCGATCAGCTGCGGCAGGTAGGTGTCGTTGGGTTCCTTGTCGCCTTCGCCGATGATCGGCATCGACGGGCTGACCAGCACCGCGTAGCCGGTGGCCAGGAACGCCTGCGGGCCCCAGTAGCCGACCGCGTTGAAGCGGTACGGCGAGTCGGTGACCTGGCTGGCGGCAGCAGCCGTCTTGAACTCACCCGGGTAGGCCCACATCAGCAGCGGTAGCGGCCCGTCCTTCTTCGCGTTGTAACCGGGCGGCAGCATCAGCGTGGCGGTCAGGTCGACACCGTCGTTGCGCTTGTAGCGGATCTGCTCCTTGCTCACGCCACGCAACTGCGGCAGCGGGTGGGTGAACTCGGTCAGCGCGCGCGGCGCGGCAGCCGCATCGGTCAGCGACTGCACGTAGTAGTTGGCCGGCTCATCGGGTGACTCGCGGGTGAGCAGCAGCGTGGTGCCTTCCTGGTCCAGCAGCGCCTGCGGTGCCGCATAACCCGGAGCCTGCGAATGGAACAGACGGGTGGTCTGGCGGCTGTCCAGGTCGAAGCGGTCCACGAACGGACGGTCGCCTTCCGGTGACGCGCCTTGGCCGTACAGGAAGATGCTGCGGCCGTCGGCGCTGGTCTGCAGGCGGCCGCGGCCGTTGACGTCACTGACCATGCCCGGACGACCGGGGTCGTTGTAGCGGTCCTGCGAGGAACGCTCCACCAGCAGCTGCGGCTCGGTCTCAGGGTGATCCGGGGCGATCCGCCACTGCTTCACCGTGCGACTCTTCCACCACGATTCGTTGAGCAGGGCGAGGTCGCCGCGCCCCCACTGGATGCCGGCATAGCGGCTGCCCAGCTGGGCCAGGGTCTGCGGCGGGCGGTCGAACGGGGCGGCCTGGGTCAGCACCGCATCACGCACCTGCGTTTCGCGCGCGGGGTCGCCGCCGTCCTGGGCTTCGGCCCAGACCAGCGTGGCCGGGACATCAGCGCGCCAGCTGACCCGACGCACGCCGGTCGGCACCGCGTCGTTGCCGGTGGGCAGGCCTTCCACCAGCGGCAGCTCAGCCAGGGTGTGCTGCAGCGAGCCGTCGGCGGCGGACAGCACCTCGATGCGGCGCGGGAAATCGTCGGCCGGCACCTGGTAGGAATACGGACGCAGCACGCGCTCGGCCAGCAGGTAGTTGCCGTCCGGCGACACATCCAGGTCCAGATAGATGCCGGCGCTGGACAACGCGGTGGTGGTGCCGTTGAGTGCAACACGCACCGGCTGCGCGCTGGCGTAGTAGTCGAACTGGCGCGCGTCGGCTTCGTTCTTCAGCAGATCCTGGTAGGTGCGCAGCGAGCGCACACCGGCCGCGGGCTCGGTCTGCTGGATGGCCGGCCCGGTCGGGATGCCATCGGCGGCCGGTGCACTGCCCTGCCCGCCCGGCTGCACGGTGGCGAGCAGGCCGCGGCTGTCCGGCAGCCACTGGTAACCGGCACCGAACACGGTGTTGAGATTCCCCACCAGCCTGCGCGCGCTGTTGCTGGCGATATCCACCAGCCAAAGTTCATTGATGCCGGTGGCAGGCTGCACCTGGTTGAAAGCCAGGTACTTCTGATCAGGCGACCACGCGATCGTCGCAATCGACAGCGGTTGCGGCAGGCCGCTGATCTGGCGCTCCTTGCCGTCGGCAATGTCCATCAGCCACAGCTTGTTGCCGAAGCTGAAACGACTGGCCGAATGCGTGGCCGGATGGATGCGCACGCCGGCCAGCTTCAGTTCGGGCTGGGCCACGTCGCCGATCGCCGCCAGCGACGGGGTCTGCAGCAGTGCGGCCAGGTCACGGCGTGGCGACAGGCTGAGGGTGGGCGCACGCGGCGCGTCGACCACCGCCTGCAGCCGCGCCGAGGGCAGCTGATAGCCGGCCAGC
>NZ_DAMDFR010000091.1:0-12270 GCF_032103445.1 Stenotrophomonas sp. | reverse complement strand
ATGGGTGAAGGCGCACTGCTTGCGAGGCACTGCCTCGCGTGCGACTGAACGCCCAACCGCTGGCGGTTGGGCCGGGGCCCGGAGGGCGGTTAACGGCGTGTCCCGTACCCCCCATCCGATGGCCCCACACACGTAGACCGCCAGCCGAGGGTTGTTCGCCCAAAACCAACAGCAGCCGGGCAAGCCCGGCTCTACAGGGCACCTGAACCCGCCTAAACGTCATTCCAGTGTAAAATTCACGGTTTTGACCGGAACCATGGCGAAGAAGCCCCAACCGCCTGTCCCCGGCCCGCCCTTCATCCGATTGCTGGCGGCGCTGGCCGACCGCAATGCCCCGCGTACCAGCCCCGATCTGGCCGACCGGCTCAGCCAGTGGATCGACTGGACCCGTGCCGTGGCCCTGTCGCGTGCGCTGGATGGCCGCCTGCCGGCGGCCGCTGAAGCTGAACCCGGCCCGGTCGAACCCCTGCTGGCCGAATGCCAGCGGGTGCGCGACAGCTTGGGCCAGGCCATCCAGAAGCCCCCCGTGCCCGGCAAACCCGAACCGCGCGAGACCATGGCCTGGAAGACCCGCTGCCTGAACCACCAGCGCGCCATGCTCAGTGCCAGCGGCCGCCTGCGCGGCCTGCTGCGTGACCGGCTCAGTGCCCTGCCCGACGACCGCGCCCGCCTTGCCGAGGTCGACGCCGTCATGGAACAGGCCCTCAGCCCCTGCGAGCACAGCCTGCTCGCCGCCGTGCCTGCCCTGCTCGGCACCCACTTTGAACGCCTGCGCGACGCCGCCAGCGCCGATGACACCGACGACGGTGTGGATCCCGCCTGGCTGCAGTTGTTCAGGACCGACATGCAGAACGTGCTCATGGCCGAACTGGATGTCCGTTTCCACCCCATCGACGGCCTGCTTGCAGCCCTGCGCGCCCACTGAATCCGTAGCCCCTATGTCCAGAACCGCTCTTCATCTTGTTGTCTTCCTCGCCGGCCTGCTGGCCGTGTGCTGGATCGGGGCCGGCTACATCGGCCATAACGCCGTTGGCGTCGGCGTGGCCCTGGTGATCGCCGCCGGCTATGTCGCCGGTGCACTTGAACTGCGCCGCTACCGCGCCGACACCGCCGCACTGGAGCAGGCCGTAGCCGCTGCAGACACCGCGCCGGCCAGCCTCGCCGAGTGGCTGCAGCAGGTCCCCGCCAGCCTGCGCAACGCGGTCCGCCTGCGCGTCGAAGGCGAGCGCACCGCCCTGCCCGCGCCCACGCTCACCCCCTATCTGGTCGGATTGCTGGTGCTGCTGGGCATGCTCGGCACCCTGCTCGGCATGATGGCCACCCTGCGCGGCACCGGCCTGGCGCTGGAAAGCGCCACTGACCTGCAGGCCATCCGGGGCTCGCTGGGCGCACCCGTCGAGGGCCTGGCCGTGGCCTTCGGCACCTCCATCGCCGGTGTCGCCACCTCGGCCATGCTCGGCCTGCTGTCGGCACTCAGCCGTCGCGAGCGCCTGGGCGTGGTGCAGCAGTTGGATACCCCCATTGCCACCACCCTGCATGTGCATTCGCAGAGCTGGCAGCGCGCTGAAACCTTCCGCCTGCTGCAGGCCCAGGCCGGGCTGTTGCCGGCCCTGGTGGAGCGTCTGGAAGCGGTCAGTACCGCGATTGAACAACACAGCGGCAGCACCGGTGAGCGCCTGCTCAGCAGCCAGCAGCAGTTCCAGCAGGCCGCCGAACAGAGCCAGCAGCAGCTGGCCAGCGCCCTGCAGCAGACCCTGCAGGACGGCGTGGCGCAGAGCGCACGTGCCGTGGGCGAAGCGCTGCAGCCGCTGATGGCGCAGACCCTGGCGGGGCTCAGCGAGCAGACTACGCAGTTGCAGCACAGCGTGCGCGATGCGGTGCAGGCCCAGCTCGGCGCACTCAGCAGCGGTTTCGAACAGAGCCAGACCCACACCCGGGAAACCTGGACCAGCGCCCTGCGCGACCAGCAGCAGGCGCACGCGCAGCTGGCCAGCGACCTGCGCGGTACATTGGATGGTTTCAACAACGCCCAGAGCGATCACAGCCGCAGCCTGCTTGAGGCCGTGGCCGCACGCCTGGACGACACCGCCGCGCAGTGGAACAGCGCGCAGCAGGTCCAGCAGCACACCCATGCCGCGCTGATCGAACAGCTGCGCGAAGCGCTGAACTCCGCCCAGTCCGAGCAGAACGCCCACGCCACCGCGCTGGTGGATGCCCTGGCCGCGCACATGCAGGCCAGCGCCGACACCTCGGCACAGGCATGGCATGACACCCTGGCCGGCCAGCAGCGCGTCAATGCCGAACTGGCCGAGCGCAACCAGCAGGCCCTGGTCAGCGCCACCGCCAGCTTCGATACCCATGCGCGTGCTCTGGTGGACGGCCTGCAGTCGGCCCATACCGGCCTGCAGGACACCCTGGAAGCGCGCGATGCGCAGCGCCTGGACACCTGGCGCGAGGCGTTTGTCCGCCTGTCCGAACAGCTCGGCCAGCAGTGGGAAGCCAACGGCGCGCAGGTTGCCGCCAGCCAGCAGGCCGTCTGCGAGACCCTGGCCAGCACCGCGCACCAGATCGGCACCCAGGCGCAGGATCACGCGCGCGAAACCATCGCCGAGATCTCGCGCCTGGTCACCCTGGCTTCGGAGGCTCCCAAGGCCGCCGCGGACGTGGTTGCCGAACTGCGCCAGAAGCTGTCTGACAGCATGGTACGCGACACCGCCATGCTGGAAGAGCGCACCCGCCTGCTGGGCACGCTGGAAACCCTGCTGGACGCGGTCAACCACGCCAGCACCGAACAGCGCACCGCCGTGGACGCGCTGGTCAACACCTCGGCCGAGCTGCTGGAACGCGTCGGCACCCGCTTTGGCGAACAGATCAGCAGGGAAGCCGGCAAGCTGGAACACGCGGCGGCGCAGGTCAGCGGCAGCGTGGTCGAAGTGGCCAGCCTGGCCGAAGCCTTCGGCAGCGCCATGCACAGCTTCGGCAGCGCCAGCACCGGGCTGGGCGAACAGCTGCAGCAGGTCGCCGGCGCACTGGATGCCTCGATGGCGCGCAGCGACGAGCAGCTCGCCTACTACGTCGCCCAGGCGCGTGAAGTGGTTGACCTGAGCGTGCTCTCGCAGCAACAGATCATTGAAGAACTGCAGCAGCTGGCCGGGCGTCGCCGCAGCAGCGGGACCTCCACCGCATGAGCGAGGAGATCGAACTCGACGGCGAAGCCAGCACCCCGGTGTGGGCCGCGTTCGGCGACCTGATGTCGGTGCTGCTCGGCGCGTTCGTGCTGATTCTGGTCGGCGTGGTCGCGATCCAGCTGGAGCTGTCGCAGCGCCTGGACCAGGAAGTAGCCCAGCGCGAGGCGGAAGCCAAGCGCCGCCAGACCCTGGAGCAGGCGCTGGCCGGACCGCTGGCGGCGGGCCGGGTCACCCTGGTGGATGGCCGCATCGGCATCCGCGGCAGCGTGCTGTTCGCACTGAACTCCGACCAGCTGCAGCCGGAAGGCCGCGAGCTGCTGAAGAGCCTCGCCGCACCGCTGGCCGGCTACCTGGCCTCGCGCGAGGAGATCCTGATGGTCAGCGGCTTCACCGATGACCAGCCGGTGCGCGACACCAATCGCCAGTTCGCCGACAATTGGGAACTGTCCGCGCAGCGCTCGCTGACCGTGACCCGTGCGTTGATCGCCGAAGGGGTTCCAGCCGGTTCGGTGTTTGCGGCCGCCTTTGGTGCCGAACAGCCCGTGGACAGCAACAGCAGCGAAGAAGGCCGCTCACGCAATCGCCGCGTCGAAATGGCGCCGATTCCGCGCCCCAAGGCCACTGACACGCCGGACCACCGCGCCGATGGCCGCTGACGGCCACAGCACGCCAGCGCAGTTGCAGCGTTGGCGCACGCAGGGACACGACCGCATCGACCCGGTGCAGTTCGCGTTCCTGGAAGCCTTGCAGCAGCGCACGCACGCCCACGACGGCGCGCTGCGGCGGGTACTCGACGCACGCCTGCAGGTGCTGCTGGACGCCTACGCCGCCCGTATTGAAGCGCAGCCCGCGGCGGCTGACGCAACGGCACGACCGGCCGCTACCCTGCGCGACCTGCCCACACCGCGCAATGCCGACTACCCACAGCTGCCGGCCTTGGCCGACTTCCGTGCGATGTGGGCCCATCTGCGCACCGAGAGCCAGGTCCGCCAGACCCTGGCCCAGGAAGCCCCCAGCGACAGCGGGCCACTGAATTCCAGCATGCTGGTGCACCGCACGCTGGGCTGGTTGGGCGAGGTCTCACCCGGCTACCTGCAGCACTTCCTCGCGTATGTGGACAACCTCGCCTGGCTGGACACGCTGCAGCAGCGCGGCACCCTGCCCAGCCGCGACAGCGCCGCGCCCGGCGCGAAGCCGCGTCGCCGCACCACGCGCTAGCCGCGCAACGTCGCGCCGCCGTCCACGTAAAGATCGCTCATCGCGATGTGGCCGGCCTGATCGGACAGCAGGAACATCACCGCCTGCGCCACGTCTTCGGGATTGGCCAGCTTGCCCAGTGGAATACCCGCCTTGAAGGTCTCCGGCGTGCCGGCAATGACGCGCTGCGCGCCTTGGTCATCCGCCCACATGCCGGTCTGCATCGGAGTCAGCGTTGACCCCGGTGCCACGATATTGCAGCGGATGCCATGCGGGGCCAGTTCCAGTCCGAGGCAGCGGGTGAACATGGTCGCGGCGGCCTTGGATGCGGCATACGCCGCCATGCCATGGCGCGGCACGCCGGCCGCATTCGAGCTGACCGTGACGATGGCCCCACGCCGCCGTGGCGTCATCACCCGCGCCAGTGCGCGCCCCAGATGGAACACGCCATCGGTGTTGACCGCGAACACGCTGCGCCATTGCGCATCGCTGATCCCGGTGACTTCACCGACCTGCAGCACGCCAGCCACGTTGATCCCGAAGCCGATCGGGCCGAGCTCGGCCTCTACATCATTCACGCGCGCATCGACTGCGGCGGCGTCACTGACATCCAGCGCATACGCATGCAGTCGTGGATGGGCCGCCCCTACCGGCGCTTCACGATCGGTCGCCACCACCACCGCACCGCTGTCCAGCAGCAGTTGCACCAGCGCCGCGCCAATGCCGCCTGCGGCACCGGTCACCAGCGCCACGGTGCCGTCGAATCCGGTCAGTTTCATGCCGTGGGATCCTTGTCTGAATCGAGATCGGAAAGATGCTGTGACAACCACGGAGCGAGCTGGGCCACCGCATCGCGCCCGGTGAGTTCACTGTGCAGGAACGGCAGCGGCATCGAAGCCACGCGTGCCGCGTGCACGTTCCACAGCGCTGACTGCAGGTGCGGACGCTGCACATGGTCACGCGCCGCACGCACATGTACCAGCGCGCCATCGTAGTGCCGATGGTGATGCTCACGGATCAGCCGGTTGGTGCCGGTCACCGCGCGCACCACGCCGTCCAGCACCACGTCCGGCAGATGCCCCAGTGCACTGTCACCGCGACGCAGGAAGTTCACGATGCGCTCGCGACTGTCCAGTTCCGGATGGCCGTCGGGGTCGTAACCGGCAATGGCCAGCAGCGCCCGCAACGCTGCCACCGGGTCCGGTTCGGGCTCTGCCCGCCAGCATTCGCTGGGGTAGGCATCCAGCAGCACCAGTGCCCCCACCGCGCGGCCCTGCGCCTGCAGATGCACCGCAATGGCCTGGGCGATGATGCCCCCGACCGACCAGCCCAGCAGATGTACCGGCCCTTCCGGCTGCCGCTCGAAGATGCGCGCGGCGTACTGCGCCGCCAGCGCATCAATGCTGTGCGGCAGTGGCGCGGCCGGATCAAGCGCCGGCGACTGCAGGCCGAACACCGCGCGTGCGGGCCGCAGCGCAGTGGCCAGCTCGCGATAGTTCCAGGCGATGCCGCCGGCCGGATGGATCACGAACAGCGGTGCCCTGCCCGCTTCGCCCTGGGCCAGGGTGATCAGCGGACCCAGGCCGTGATCGGTGTCCACCACCGGCGCATCGAGCCGTGCAGCCAGCGCCGCCACCGTGGGGTGTTCGAACACACTGCCCAGACCCGGGTCCTGCGCCCAGTGCTGCTGGATCTCCAGCAGAAGCCGCACGGCAGTGAGCGAATCGCCGCCCAGCGCGAAGAAGTCCGCATCCGCATCCACCGGGGCGGACAGCCCCAGCACCTGCGCAAACAACCGCGCCAGCACCCGCTCGCTTTCCGTCGCCGGGGCGCGCCCTGCCACCGCCTGCATCGGCGGCGCAGGCAGCGCGTCACGATCCAGTTTCCCGTTCGGGGTGACCGGCCAGTGATCGACAGTCACGACGGCCGACGGGACCATGTAATCGGGCAGGTGCTGCAGCGCATGCTGACGCAGGGCCGCAGGGTCGACTGCCGTGCCGGAGACATAGGCCACCAGCATCGCATCGCGCAGCAGCACCGCTACCCGGTCTACCGCCGGAACCGTGCGCAGCACGGCCTCGATCTCCCCCAGCTCGATGCGCAGGCCGCGCAGCTTCACCTGGTGGTCGCTGCGCCCCAGGTACTCCACTGCCCCGTCGCGACGCCAGCGCGCCCGGTCCCCGGTGCGGTACATCCGTGCACCGGGCACGTGCGGGTCGGCGATGAAGCGTTCGGCGGTCAGGTCGTCACGCCCCAGGTAGCCGCGCGCCAGCTGCACCCCGCCCAGATACAGGTCACCGGGCACGCCGTCGGGCACCGCGCGCAGTTGCGCATCCAGCACATACAGGCGGGTGTTCCAGACCGGGTAGCCGATCGGTACCGGCTGCGACGTGTCGTCGGCACTGGCCGGCCACCAGCTCACATCCACCGCCGCCTCGGTGGGGCCATACAGGTTGTGCAGCTGTGCCTGCATGCGCGCGTGGAACCGGTCGCGCAGCGCCGCGTCCAGCGCTTCGCCACTGGTGAATACCTGGCGCAGCGCAAGCCCCTGCGATTCCGGTACCGCCAGAAACGCGTCCAGCATCGACGGCACGAAATGTACTGTGCTGATCCGGGCAGTGCGGATCAGCCGCGCCAGCGCCTGCGGGTCGCGATGCACATCCGGAGCCGCGATCACCAGCGTGCCACCGCTGATCAGCGGCAGGAAGAATTCCCACACCGACACATCGAAGGTCGCCGGGGTCTTCTGCAGCACGCGCTCGGCGGCCCCGAAGCCGTAGTGATGCCGCATCCACTGCAGCCGGTTGACGATGGCGCGGTGCTCCACCAGCACGCCCTTGGGCTCGCCAGTGGAGCCGGAGGTGAAGATCACATAGGCCGCGTCATCAGGCTGCACGCTGTCAACCAGCGCATCTGACGCCTGCTCCGACCAGTCCGCTGGCGTCAGCACCGGCAGGTCGCCGAAGCGCGCTGCGTGCTCCGTCTCGGCAAGCACGCAGACCGGCTGGCCGATCTCCAGCACCCGACGCAGGCGCGCATCCGGATGCGACAGGTCCACCGGCAGGTAAGCCGCACCCGCCCGCAGCACCGCCACCAGCGCGACCAGCAACGACAGCGAGCGCGGCAGCGCCACCACCACGCGGCTCTCACGCGCCACGCCACATGCGCGCAGTTGCAGCGCCAGCGCCAGGCTGCGCGCTTCCAGTGCCGCATAGCTGAGCGACTCGCCCTCGAACTCCAACGCGATGGCATCCGGCGTGGCCTGCATCTGCGCCAGCAACAACGCCGTCAGCGAAACATCCTCGACCGGATGCGCGGTGGCGTTGACCGCATGCAGCCAATGCCTCGCCTCGTCCGGCGTGGCCAGCGGGATATCCCCCATGCTGCCGCCCTCGCCCAGCACGCGCAGCGCCTGTGCCACGAAATGCGGCAGGCGCGCGGCATGCGCCGCCATCGCGGTGCGGTCGAACAGGGCCGGGTTCGCTTCGATCTCCAGCTGCAGGCTGGTCACGGCATCACCGCGGAAGCCGAAGGTGATCTCGTCCACCGGCCCTGTGCCCAGAATCTCCAGCGTTGCCGTGGCCCCCTGCCACGGCAGCGGCCGATAGAAAGGCTGCACGTTCACCAGCGGCCCGTGCAGGCGGTGCTGGCGACCGACCCAGCCCAGGTCGCGACGCAGCTGCTCGCCGCGGTAGCGGCCATGCCGACGTCCACGTACCAGGTCGCGCGCGGTGTCGCGCAGGTACGCCTCCACGCTGTCCTCATCCCGTGCGCGGGTGCGCAGCGGCAGCACGTTCATCACCATGGCCGGCACCCGCGCCGAGGCGCTGCCCAGCCGCCCCATGCTCGGCACGCCCAGCACCGCTTCGTCCTGTGCGGTCATGCGCTGGCAATAGGCGGCCACCAGCGCGGTCAGCAGGTCCGGCCACGGCTGGCCGATCTGCGCGGCGGCGCTGTGCAGTGCGGTGCACAGCGCTGCCGGGACCGGCCAGACGCCGCGCAACGCATCCGCCGCTGGCGGGGCTGCACTGCCGGCCTCCGCCGGCACCGCATCGGACATGTAGGCCTGCCACCACGCTGCGTCGGTGCTGCGGCGCTCGCTGCTGCGGTATGCGGCATCTTCGTCGAGTACCGGTGCCCATGGCTGCAGCACGGCCTGTGCCGCTTCCCCGGCATACAGCGCACAGACGCGCTCCCCCAGCAGCGCCATGCCATAGCCGTCAGTGGCCAGATGATGCACCCGCAGATACCAGACATGCTGCTGCGGCCCCAGCACGAACAGGCGCTGCTGGGCGATGCGGTCACGCTGTGGGTCCACCGGGATCAGCCGGTCATGGTCCATGACGTCGCGCGCGGCATGCGCCGCGTCCGCCGCACTGGACAGGTCAATGACCTGCAGTCGCGGCACGTGCGCCGGATCCAGCCACTGCTCCGGCAGGCCATCGGCGCGCTCGGCAAAGCGCAGCGCCAACGTGCTGGCTTCCAATGCCATCTGGTCTGCGGCGGACACGAAGCGCGCGATGTCCAATGGGCCGTCGAACCACACCGCATGTGCGGTGTTGAACGCAGCCGGTGCGGCCGCCAGTCGCTGCGCATACCACAGACCGGTCTGCGCCTCGCTCAAGGCATGCCGGTGCGCCACGTCCTCGGCGGCCGCGACCGCATGCCCGCTCATGCCGGGGTGAAGCCCTGCAGGCGCTGCACCACGTTCCACCAGGCGCGCAGCGTGGTGTGCTCGGCCAGATGGCCGAACTCGAGCGGAATGCCGGTGTTGCCCCAGGCCAGCACCAGCCCAAGCACGCGCATGGAGTCCAGTCCCAGGTCCATCAGATGATCATCGTCGCCCACCACATCGGGGGTTTCGCCGAGCATGCCGGCAATGTCGGCGCGCATGCGCTCGAGGGTCAGCGGAGTGGTGTCGGTGGTCATGCCAGCTGCTCCAGCAGGGTATCGGTGGTCAACGGCACGCCGGTGGTGCGGGCGATCCAGTGCAGTGCCAGGTCATGGTCGGCGCGCGAAAAATCCGCCACCGCGTCGGCGGCAATGAACGCTTCGATATCGCGCTGGAACGCCTCGCTCACGGTGGCGGTGCAGCCAATATGCGCGTACACGCCGGTCACCAGCAGCTGGTCGCGGCCACGTGCCCGCATCATCGTTTCCAGGTTGCTGCGCTGGAACGCGCTGTAGCGGTGTTTGACCAGCACATGGTCGCCGGCCGCAGGAGCCAGCGCGTCGATGATGGTTTCGTGTTCGGCAATGGCCTGCATGCCGGGACCCCACAGGTCGGCCTGCAGCCCACGGTCGCGACGGTCCTGGTTGCCGCGCTGCGCGGTGTAGAACACCGGAATGCCGCGCTGGCGGCAGTGCTGCAGCAGGCGTGCGATGTTGGCGATGGCCGGTGCCAGCGGGCTGGCATCGGCGGCGAACGCGGCCAGGAAATACTGCTGCATGTCATGCACCAGCAGCGCGGCCCGGTTGGCCTGCAGTGTCCACGGTCCACGCGGCGCGGGCAGTTCCGCTGCAACGGGCAGCGGATAGGGAGCAATTTTCGGCAGCGCCATCAGCGCGGTTCTCCAGTCTGTTGCAGATGATGGTCGCGCAGCTGCGCACGCAGCTCGCGACGACTGATCTTGCCGACGGCGGTGGTGCCGAATGCCGGCACGAACACCACCTGGTCGGGCACTTTGAACGCGGCCACGCCCCGCCCGCGCACCCACGCCTTGAGCTGGGCGGCGGTGGGCGCTTCCCCCTGGGCAATCACGAAGGCGCAGCTGCGCTCACCCAGATACGGATCCGGAATCGACACCACCGCCGCATCGAACACAGCACTGTGCGCGAGCAGATGGTCCTCGATCTCTTCGGCGGAGATCTTCTCGCCGGCCCGGTTGATGTGGTCGCCGGCACGGCCCTGCACCACCAGATAGCCGCCCGGCAGCTGCTGCACGCGGTCGCCGGTGCGGTAGAAGCCGTCTTCGGTAAACGAACGCGCGTTGGCACCGGGGTCATTGTGGTACGCGCTGATGGTGTACGGCCCACGCGTGAGCAGGTGACCCACTTCGCCCGGGTCCACTGGATGGCCATGGTCGTCCAGCACCAGCACTTCGTCATCCGGCGAGATCGGCCGCCCCTGCGTGCCCAGCACGATGTCTTCGGCATCATGCAGACGGGTGTAGTTGACCAGCCCCTCGGCCATTCCGAACACCTGCTGCAGCTGGCAGCCCAGGCCGTCGACCACGCGGCGCGCGGCTTCCGGCACCAGCTTGGCCCCGCCGACCTGCATCACTTTCAGGCTGGACAGGTCGTGTGCACTGGTCGCGGCGGCCTGCGCCCACAACAGTGCCAGCGGCGGCACCAGCCCCACGCAGGTCACCTGTTCGCGCGCGATGAGCGGGAATGCCACGTCCGGGCCGGGACCCGGGCTGAGCACCACCCGCGCGCCGGCATACAGCGCGCCGAGGAACCCGGGCGAGCTCATCGGGAAATTGTGCGCGGCCGGCAACGCGACCATGTACACCGTGCTGCGGTTGATCGCGCAGATCTCGTTGCTGGCGCGCACCGAATACAGGTAATCGTCGTGGGTGCGCGGAATCAGCTTGGACAGGCCGGTGCTGCCACCGGACAGCTGCAGGAATGCCACCGACTGCGGGTCCGGATCGGGCGGCAGCGTGGCCGTGTCGCCATCCAGCGACGCCACGGTCGCGAATTCCTCGCCGTCACCGCTGATCAGCACGTGCTGCAACGCCGGCCGTGCCGCCTGCAGTTCGCGCGCCAGCGTGCGGTAGTCGAAGCCTTCGTACTGCGCGCTGGCGATGTAGGCGTTGGCCTGGGCCTTGTCCAGCACATGGCTCACTTCGGTGAAGCGATGCGCCGGCAGGGCGTACACCGGAATCAGACCCGCACGGAACAGCCCGAACACTACCGCAATGAAGTCAGCGGTATTACCCAACTGCACCACCACCCGGTCGCCCGGACGCAGCCCGCGCGCCAGCAGACCAGCCCCGATGCGCCCGGCGTACTGCCAGAGCTGCGCATACGTCAGGCGCACGTCGCCGCCAATCACCGCAAGGTCATCGGGCCAGGCCTCGGCGCGCGCACGCAGCATGCCCGGCAGGGTTTCGCCCCGCCAGTAGCCGGCCGCGCGGTAGCGCGCCACGCGCGCCGCCGGCCAGGTCTGCGCCAGTGGCAGGCGCGCGTGCGCGTCGTTGGAGTGCATCATCATGAAACGTTTTCCGTTGAAGCCGCATGGCCGACGCCCAGGGCGCTCAGCAGTGCGGTGAATTTTGCTGCCGTTTCGGCAACTTCGAATTCAGGCTGCGAACCGGTCACAATGCCCGCGCCCGCGAACACCTGCGCGTGCGCACCCTGCACGCGTGCGCAGCGGATCGCCACGTACCATTCGCCGTCGCCCTCGGCATCCATCCAGCCCACCGCACCCGCGTAGAAACCACGGGGATTCGGCTCCAGCCGGCGAATGCTGTACATCGCATCGTCGCGCGGCGTGCCGCACACCGCCGGGGTGGGATGCAGCGCGGCCAGCAGCGTCGCCACCGGCGTGGACGGGTCGCGCAGGGTCGCTTCAATGCGCGTACCCAGATGCCACATGCTGGCGGTGGAATGCAGTTCCGGCACTTTGGGCGCGCGGATCTCGCTGCACCAGGGCGTGAGTGCTTCGACGATGGCCTCGACCACGTAGCGGTGCTCGTCATGGTCCTTGGCCGAGCCCAGCAGCGCCTCGGCCGCCGCCGCATCTTCGACCGGATCTGCACTGCGCCGCGCCGAACCGGCCAGCGGATGCGAACTCACCGTTTGTCCCTGCCGCGACACCAGCAGCTCCGGGCTGGCCCCCACCAGCCACGCCGGCGGCCGGCGCGGGTCGCCCGGCAGC
>NZ_DAMDFR010000090.1:0-12569 GCF_032103445.1 Stenotrophomonas sp. | reverse complement strand
GGCGATGGGCTGGGCGTAGCGTTCCGCCTCGCGCGCGGCGAAGGGGTCGTCATAGCTGCCGCTGGCGGCCTGCGGATGCGGATTGCGGCGGGTCGGCACGGGGACCCCGGTGCCCGGCTTGGGGCCGGCACGCTTGCCGCTGCGCGGCGGGGCGGGATTCTGCAGGGACTCGGGCATCCAGGGCGGCAGCTTGCCAGGCTTGGCAGCGGCGCGGGACTTGCCCGACGGACCAGCACCCTTCTTGGGGGCCGGAGACTTGGGGGCTTTCGCGCCCCGGGTCGGTTTCTTTGTTTTCATTGACCTTTATGGTAACCGCTGGCGGTGTGCATAACGGGTCATCAGAGGCCCGCATGCAGTTTTGTGAAGAAAGTGAAAAAAGTCGTTGACAAGCGCCCCGGACATGCCCAGAATTGCCGGCTCTGGAACGCCCAGGTGGCGGAATTGGTAGACGCACTAGTTTCAGGTACTAGCGGGTAAAACCGTGGAGGTTCGAGTCCTCTCCTGGGCACCAACGTTAAAAACCCGCGCAAGCGGGTTTTTTCGTTTCTGGCATCACCCTGCCGGGTCGAAATATTCTCGCGCCAACCCATCGCGCCCCGGGAAATACTTGAACCACGGCCGCGCGCCATCCACCACGGCCGCCACCGCCTGATGCGCCATCAAGCGCTCAAAGTAAGCCTGAAGACGCGTCGCCTCCTCCGGCAACGGCACATAAGCCACCGCATAGAACAGCGCCGGCGCGACCGCACAGTCCGCCATCGAGAACTCAGCACCGGCCAGCCACCCGCCGCCCTGCAGCTGACGATCCAGCACGGCATAACTTTTCAACAGCATCTGCCGGGCATCGGCCACCGCTGCCTCACTGCCCTGCCCGGCCGGCTTCAGCCGTTCGGCGGTCAGCGCCTGCATCGGGGTCATCACGTAGAAGTCCGAGAACCGGTCCCAGAAGCGCACGTCGAGGGCGGCATCCGCGTTTGCCGGAATCAGCCGAGCCTCGGCTATGGCGTAATGCTGCTGCAGGTATTCGATGATGATGCTGGTTTCAGCCACGCGCCGATCGCCGTCTTCCAGCAATGGCATCTTGCCCATCGGCGAGATGTCGGCGAAGGCCGCGCGCACGGCGGGGTCGCCGAGGTTGAGGAAGCGTTCTTCCATCGTTACCCCGAGCGCGCGGGCGGCGATCAGCACCTTCTGGCAGCACGACGACAGCGGGTGGACGTGCAGGACGGGCGTGGTCATCGGAGTTCCAAGCGATCGTGGTCAAACGAGTATCGCAAAATTCGTTGACAGCCCCCGAATGCTTCCGCATAATTCGCGGCCTGAGTCGCCCAGGTGGCGGAATTGGTAGACGCACTAGCTTCAGGTGCTAGCGGGGGCAACTTCGTGGAGGTTCGAGTCCTCTCCTGGGCACCATGACTCAGTAAATGATCAAACCCGCGAAAGCGGGTTTTTTCGTTTCTGCGCAACGCTCAATCGATGTGGGTGTTGATTGCGAAATGTTGTTGACACAATCGAGGTTCTCCCGCACAATTCGTCTCCTGAGTCGCCCAGGTGGCGGAATTGGTAGACGCACTAGCTTCAGGTGCTAGCGGGGGCAACTTCGTGGAGGTTCGAGTCCTCTCCTGGGCACCATGACTCAGTAAATGATCAAACCCGCGCAAGCGGGTTTTTTCGTTTCTGGCGTTTGGATTGTGATCGAGATGCCGGCCCTGTCTGGAATGCTGGGGCCCGGTAGCGTCGGTCGACAGACGACGGCCGTGACATCACCCGCGTTCGGTAACGCATGACCTCCGAACGGAGACGCGCTTCTTCGCCTGAGGTCATGCCCTACCGCGCCGATCACCGTTATCGGCGGTCGACTGTCGTGCGACCCTACCGGCGGCATTGCCGATGGCATTGTCGATTGCATTGCGGATGACATTGCCATCGGCAGTGCCGGATACCCGAGCACCATCCAAAGGGCGGGAAACCGCCGGATGCGAGGACATCACCGCGATCGCGAGGATTCGCCGCTGGCTGGATCTTCAACACCCACACCCATTGCACCGGCCGCGTCGTCGCTTGCTTTGCGGATGGCGTTGCGCCGCAGCTTTGCATCCTTCGCACGCGACTCCTGCGCAAGTTCCACCAGCCGCTTCATGAACAACCGGACCGCCTCCGCCGGCGCGTAATCCAGGCTCTTGGTCACGCCTTTGAAGTCGCGGCGCAGATCGTCTTCCACTCGCGCACGTAGCCAGACCGGCTTTCTCATCGGCGTGCCCTCCGCCGGAACTGCGGGTGATGCGTGTACGAACGTTGTGTTTGCATGGCAAACCTCCTGCAGAGTGCGACCCCCGCCGAAATGGCGAGGGGTCGGGAGGTTAGAACCGTGAAATTTCCAGAGGAAAACGGCGGGCATATTCCCTCCTCGCGGAGGTCTTTTATTAGCCACCCTCCCGACGCAGGATGTACGACTCCCACGCAGGACACCATCTGGAAATTTCGGAGATTCTACGCTCCGGGGCCTACCCTGCAGGAATCAGATGCCGATAAAAATAGGCATTTGCGACGCAATCGTGGCGGGTTTTCGGCGCAGGGGCAAATGGTGCGACGCAATCGGCGCGGTTGGTTTGCGGGAGGCTTGTGGGAGTAGTGCGGTGCGCGCGAAGGTGGTGCGGGTGTCGCGCGTTGGTGGATGTTTCAATGTGTGACGTGCGTTCGCGTTTATCAGGCGTGCAATGAAAACCCCGGAGTGGTGATCGCGTCGCATGCGTCACTTCGGGTCATGCAGGGAGCGCGCTTCGATCAGGGGTTCATGCGTTAAAGAACGTTGGTGATTTCACGGCGATCGTCTTTCGACCGATCCCACCAAAGCGGGTCAAGGCCATCTGAGCGATGGACTGGTTTTGATTTCCCATGGCCCCCGACCATGTGTCGGGGGGCCATCGGATGGGGGGTACGGGACCGTTGAAAACATGGATGTTTTCGACGAGCCCCCATGGATGGGTTAACGGCGTGTCCCGTACCCCCCATCCGATGGCCCCAGGCACGTAGACCCACAGCCGAGGGTTGTTCGCACGAATCCACCAGCAGCCGGGCAAGCCCGGCTCTACGTAGTCCGTCGATTGCCGACGAGGAGGCGGTGCGTCGAATGCCGGCGGAATCAGTGGCCGCCAGCGGAAGCAGCGCCTGCGCCGGCACCGAACGGGGGCTTGGCCAGCCACAGGAACGCGATGATCGCCAGGAACACCCAGCCCAGCAGGAAGAAGATGTCGTTGAAGCCCATCTGCGATGCCTGGTGGTTGATGATGTTGTTCAAGGCCGCTGCGCCGTGCTGCAGGTCGCCCTGCCCCATTGCCGCTACCTGCTCCTGCATGCCCGGGTCATACACCGAGATGTGTTCGGTCAGGTGCGCATGGTGCTCCTGCGTGCGGTGTGCCCACAGCCACGTCGTCAGCGATGCCGCGAAGCTGCCACCCAGCGTTCGCAGGAACGTTGCCAGGCCTGAGCCCGCCGCGATCTCACGGCCGTCCAGGTCCGACAGCAGAATCTGCAGCACCGGCATGAAGAACAGTGCCACGCCCACGCCCATGATCAACTGCACCCCCGCCACGTGGGTGAAATCCACCTGCAGGTTGAAGTTTGAACGCAGGAAGCTCGTGAACGACAGGAACACGAATGCAAACGACGCAATCATCCGCATGTCGAAACGCGACGCGTACTTGCCCACGAACGGCGTCATGATCACCGGCAGAATGCCAATCGGCGCTGTTGCCAATCCCGCCCAGATCGCCGTGTAGCCCATGTCACGCTGCAGCCACTGCGGAATCAGCAGCGACACACTGAAGAATGCCGCATACGCCACCACCATCGCCAGCGTGCCCGCACGGAAGTTGCGGTGCCGGAACAGGCGCAGGTCCACGATCGGGTCTTTGTCGGTCAGTTCCCAGATCAGGAACACCGCCAGCGCCACCACCGCCACACAGGCCAGCACCACGATCTTCGCCGAGGCAAACCAGTCTTCGTCGTTGCCCAGGTCCAGCACAAGCTGCAGCGCACCCACGCCGATCACCAGCGTGATCAGGCCGATGTAGTCCATCTTCGGCTTTTCGATGTGCTCCGGCCGGTCCTTCAACTGGCTGCCCACCACCAGCGCTGCGAAGATGCCCAGCGGTACGTTGATCAGGAAGATCCACTCCCAGCTGTAGTTGTCGGTGATCCAGCCACCCAGGATCGGGCCGCAGATCGGTGCCACCACCGTGATCATCGCCAGCAGCGCCAGCGCCTGTCCGCGCTTCTCTCGTGGATAGATCGACACCAGCAGCGACTGCGTGATCGGGTACATCGGCCCCGCCACGAAACCCTGCAGCGCGCGCGACACCACCAGCATGCCCATGCTCTGCGCCAGGCCACACAGCAGCGACGCCACCACGAACGACAGCGTCGCCCAGATGAACAGCTTGGTTTCGCCGAAGCGACGGCTCAGCCAGCCGGTCAGCGGCAGCGCAATCGCCGTGCTCACCGCGAACGAGGTGATCACCCAGGTGGCCTGCTGCGAGCTGGCTCCCAGGTTGCCTGCGATGGTCGGCAATGAAACGTTGGCGATGGTGGTGTCGAGCACCTGCATGAACGAGGCCATCGCCAGGCCAGCAGTACACAGCGCGACATTGGCCGGCCGGAAGGCACCGGCCGCCGACGGCGCGCCCGGATTACCGGGCGCGGTAGGAGCTTGTGCGGACATCGTTTCGGTCTCAGCTCGCCTTGGCCTGCTGCGGCAGGTTGGCCTGGATGATGGTGTGGATCTTGTCGTCAGCGCTGTGCAGCTGCTTGGCGTACACGTCGGTGTCGAACACCTGGCCCTTGGCCGCTTCGGTCGGCAGCACGCTGCCCTTCTGGTCGCGCAGGCTCACTTCGGCCTTCATCGACAGACCAATGCGCAGCGGGTGTTCGGCCAGCTGCTTCGGGTCGATGGCGATGCGCACCGGCACGCGCTGCACGATCTTGATCCAGTTGCCGCTGGCGTTCTGCGCCGGCAGCAGCGAGAACGCCGAACCGGTGCCCAGGCCCAGGCTGTCGATGCGGCCGGTGTAGTGCACCTCACCGCCGTACAGGTCCGACTTCAGCTCCACTTCCTGGCCCAGGCGCATGTGGCGCAGCTGGGTTTCCTTGAAGTTGGCTTCCACCCACATCTGCTCGGTCGGTACCACCGCCATCAGGGCGTTGCCCGGCTGCACGCGCTGGCCGACCTGCACCGAACGACGTGCGACGTAGCCGGTGACCGGTGCAACGATGCCGGCACGGGCATTGTTGAGGTACGCCTGGCGCAGCTGCGCGGCAGCCGCCTGCACGTCCGGCTGGGTCGCGATCACGGTGTCGTCGACCAGCGCGCGGCTGCGCTCGAAGGTCTCGCGCGAACCGGCCACGGCCGCTTCGGCGGCGGCCAGCTCGTCACGGGCGTGCGCCAGTTCTTCGTTGGAGATCGCACCGGTGGCAGCCAGGTCCTTGCGGCGGGCGAAGTCTTCGCGCACGCGCTTGAGGGTGACGTTGCGGGCATTCAGTTCGGCCTGTGCGCCTTCCACGCTGCGATACAGGCCGCGCACTTCACGCACGGTCTTGGCCAGGGTGGCTTCGGCCTGCTGCAGCGCTACTTCGGTGTCGGCCGGATCCAGCTGCACCAGCAGCTGGCCGCGCTCCACGCGCATGCCGTCGTCGGCGTTGATCGCCACCACGGTACCGCTCACCAGCGGGGTGATCTGCACCTGGTTGCCCTGCACGTAGGCGTCGTCGGTCTCTTCGAACCAGCGGCCGAACATGAAGTACCACAGGGCGAACGCGGCCAGCAGCAGGACCACGATGACCACAAGGCCGCGCAGCAGCTTGCCGCGGCGGGACGGAGCTGCCGGCGCGGCAGCGGGAGCAGAAGTCTGGCTCATGAACGTTGTCTCAGGAATGCGTGGAATCAGTGGGGGCGGCGAGCGTGGCGGTGTCGCTGGACGGGGTGAACCCACCGCCCAGCGCCTGGCTCAACTTCACCGAAACAAGAATCTGGCGGGACTGCAGCTCGGCCAGGCGCTTCTGCGCGACCAGCAGCTGCTCTTCCACCACCAGCACGTCGAGGTAGCTGCCAATGCCGGCGCGATAGCGCTGCTGGGCGAGGTCCTGCGCGGCCTGCGCGGTGTTCAGCGCCTGCTGTTGGGCCGCGGCCTGGTCAGCCAGCGAGCGCACTGCGTTGACCTGGTCGGCCACCTCGCGCAGTGCACCGACCACCGACTGGTTGTAGTCGGCGACGGCCAGGTCGTACTGCGCGTCAGTCTTGTCCAGGTTGGCGCGCAGGCGGCCGCCGTCAAAAATCGGCAGGCTCAGCGCCGGGCCGAGGAAGGCGAAGGTGGAGCTGCTCTTGAGCAACTGGTCCACTTCACTGTTGACCACGCCGCCGAGCGCGGTGAGGTTGAGGCTGGGGTAGAACTTCGCCTTGGCCGCGTGGATCTCCTTGCCGGCCGCTTCCACGCGCCAGCGCGCGGCGACGATGTCCGGGCGACGCCCCAGCAGTTCGCTGGGCAGCACGCCAGGCAACTGCAGCGCCAGCGGGTTGAGCACCTTCGGGCGTTCGATCTGCAGGCCACGGTCCGGGCCCTGCCCGACCAGCGCGGCCAGCGCGGTGCGGGCCTCGTCGATCTGCTGCTGCGCGGCCTGCAGCTGCTGCTGTGCGGCCGGAATGCGGGTTTCGGCCTGGCGCACCTGCAGGTCGCTGTCGATACCGGCACTGCGGCGCTGCTGGGTCAGCTTCAGGGTCTTCTGCGCGCGCTCCAGTTCGCCATTGGCCACGTCATGCAGCTGCCAGGCGTAGCCGAGCTGGGCATAGGCTTCGGCGATGGCGGCCGACAGATCCAGGCGTGCGGCCTGCGCGTCCACTTCGGCGGCATGGCCGCTGTCCACGGCGGCTTCCCAGGCGGCGCGCTTGCCGCCCCACAGGTCGATGCCGTAGCTGAAGCTCAGATAGCCCTGCACGCTGCCGGCGTAGCTGCCGCCCATCTCGTCGCCGACCATGGATTCGGGCAGGCGCACGCCGGTGTAGCCACCGGAGGCGTTCAAGCTGGGCAGGCGGTCGGCACGCGCGGTGCCAATCTGCGAACGCGCTTGGCGCAGGCGCGCGTCAGCCGCGTCCAGGCCCGGGTTGTGCTGCAGGCCTTCGGCGATCAGCGCGTCGAGCTGGGGATCACCCAGCGCGCGCCACCAGTCGGTGGCCGGCCAGCCGGGCTGGCTGAGGTTCTGGCCGGCCAGGGTGCGCTGGCTCTGCAGGTGATCGGGATCAAGCAGCTGGCCCTGCGGTTGCAGGCCGCCGGTGCTGGCGCAGGCGGACAGCGCCAACGCCAGTGCGGCCGGCAGCAGCGGCTGCAGCCGGAAGGTGCGGAAAGTAGAAGTGGTCATGGCGTCGTCAGGGAATCGCGAACACGGGTCAACAGGGAAAGCAGCTGGGCGCGCTCATCGGCGCTCAGGTCACGCATGGCGTCATTGATGGTGGCCTCGCCGCGCAGCTTGAGCCGGGCCCACAGCGCGCGGCCCTCGTCGGTCAGCACGATCTGCAGCGCGCGCCGGTCCTGGGCGTGCGGCTCACGGCGCACGCAGCCCAGCGCTTCCAGCTTGTCCAGCAGCCGGGTCACCGCGCTCGGCACCTGGTCCAGCGCCTGGGCCAGCTCGTTGGCAGTGCACGGCGCGCGGAACGACAGCACCTTCAGCCCCAGGTAGTGGGTGAAGCCGATGTCCAGGTTTTCCTCGGCCATCGAGATGTCGAGCTGGCGCATCAGGCCGTCGCGGACCTGACGCAGCAGCAGACCCAGGCTGGGCGGGGTGGTTTCGGGGCAGATCATCATGGGTGCGCACTTTACTTCCACTCAATATATTTCTCAATGGAAATATTTAAGTTGGAAGCAATTCAACTGTAACTGCATTCAGGAGCGTGATGACGGGGGTCGATTTCTTCACATGGCTTGGCATCCCCCGCCGCATCCGGATAATCGACCGCCTGCGAGGGCGACAGCCGTCGCCGTCCTTTGCCACAGGTAACAATCCCGCATGACCGATCTAGCCCGACCCGTGTTCCACGGCTTTGAACAGCTGCCCCTGCGCGAGTACGCCGAACGGGCGTACCTGGATTACTCGATGTACGTGGTGCTGGACCGCGCCCTGCCGTTCATCGGCGACGGGCTCAAGCCGGTGCAGCGGCGCATCATCTACTCGATGAGCGAGCTGGGGCTGAACGCGGCCTCCAAGCCGAAGAAATCCGCGCGCACCGTGGGTGACGTCATCGGTAAGTACCACCCGCATGGCGACAGCGCCTGCTACGAAGCGCTGGTGCTGATGGCACAGCCGTTCTCGTACCGCTACCCGCTGATCGAGGGCCAGGGCAACTTCGGCTCCAGCGACGACCCGAAGTCGTTCGCGGCGATGCGTTACACCGAATCCAAGCTGACCCCGATCGCCGAAGTGCTGCTGGGCGAAATCAACCAGGGCACCACCGACTGGGTGCCGAACTTCGATGGCACGCTGGAAGAGCCGACCTGGATGCCGGCGCGCCTGCCGCACCTGCTGCTCAACGGCACCACCGGCATCGCCGTGGGCATGGCCACCGACGTGCCGCCACACAATCTCAACGAGATCGTCAGCGCGCTGCTGCACCTGCTGGATGACCCGGACGCGACCATCGCCGACCTGTGCGAGCACGTGAAGGGCCCGGACTACCCGAGCACGGCGGAAATCATCACCCCGCTGGCCGACCTGCGGCAGATGTACGAAACCGGCAACGGCAGCGTGCGCGCGCGTGCCACCTTCACCAAGGAAGGCAACAACATCGTGGTGACGGCCCTGCCGTTCCAGGTGTCGCCGTCGAAGGTGATCGAGCAGATCGCCGCACAGATGCGGGCCAAGAAGCTGCCGTGGCTGGAAGACCTGCGTGACGAATCCGACCACGCCAATCCGGTGCGGCTGGTGCTGCTGCCGCGCTCCAACCGCGTGGATGCCGAACAGCTGATGGGCCACCTGTTCGCCACCACCGACCTGGAACGCAGCTATCGCGTCAACATGAACGTGATCGGCATGGACGGGCGTCCGCAGGTGAAGAACCTGAAGATGCTGCTCAGCGAATGGCTGCAGTTCCGCCAGGCCACGGTGACCCGCCGCCTCAACCATCGCCTGGAAAAGGTCGAGCGTCGCCTGCACCTGTTGGAAGGCCTGCTGGTGGCGTTCCTCAACCTGGATGAAGTGATCCACATCATCCGCACCGAGGACGAACCGAAGGCGGCGCTGATCGCGCGCTTCGGGCTGAGCGAAGACCAGGCCGAGTACATCCTGGAAACCAAGCTGAAGCAGCTGGCGCGCCTGGAAGAAATGAAGATCCGCGGCGAGCAGGACGAGCTGGCCAAGGAACGCGACAAGATCCAGTCGATCCTGGACAGCAAGGCCAAGCTGAAGAAGCTGATCCGCGACGAGCTGACCGCCGACGCGAAGAAGTTCGGTGACGCCCGCCGTTCGCCGCTGGTGCAGCGTGGCGCGGCCCAGGCCATCGACGAAACCGAGCTGGTGCCGAGCGAACCGATGACCGTGGTGCTGTCGGAGAAGGGCTGGATCCGTGCGGCCAAGGGCCATGACATGGACCCGTCCACGCTCAACTACCGCGAAGGTGATGCGCTGCTGGGCTTCGCGCGTGCGCGCAGCACCCAGCAGGTGGCGTTCCTGGACAGCGAGGGTCGCGCGTATTCGACCGCGATCCACACCCTGCCCTCGGCCCGTGGCAACGGCGAACCGCTGACCGGCCGCTTCTCGCCGGCCGCCGGCAGCGCCTTCATGACCCTGGCCAGCGGCGAGAACAACACCCGCTTCGTGCTGGCGTCGTCGCACGGCTATGGCTTCGTGACCCGCTTTGAGAACCTGGTCGGCCGCAACAAGGCCGGCAAGGCGATGCTCAACCTGACCTCGGGTTCGAAGGTGCTGACGCCTTCGGTGGTGGCCAATGCGGAAACCGACCGCATCGTGGCGGTGACCAGCTCGGGCAACCTGCTGGCGATTCCGGCCAGCGAGCTACCGGAACTGGACAAGGGCAAGGGCAACAAGATCATCGAGATTCCCAAGGCCAAGCTCGCCACCGAGCGCGTGGTGGCGGTGGTCGCGGTGTCGCCGGGCAATACGCTGCAGGTGCACAGCGGTGCGCGCACCATGAATCTGTCGTTCAAGGATCTGGAGCAGTATCTGGGGGCGCGTGCGACCCGCGGGCATCTGCTGCCGCGTGGGTGGCAGAAGGTGGAAGGGTTGAGCGTGGAGTGACAAAAATGGCCGGGGTAACCCGGCCATTTTTTTTGTAGAGCCGGGCTTGCCCGGCTGCTCTTCGTTCCGGGGTCATGAACCCGTCGGCATTGCTTCGGTGGGGTTCAACGTCGGATGCGGCAGTGACGCGTGGTTATTGCGCGGTTGGACGCTTGTGCCGCGCGTTGCGCGGTTGCCGGGCAAGCCCGGCACTACGAATTGCTACGTGCGCAGGACGATCCGGATACATCAAAAGCGGGACGGCTGGCTGGCGGTGGCTGGCTTGCGTCCCACGTGTCTCAATGTGCGGCGGTGCCCTTGGCTTCGATCTTGCTGGTCTGGTACAGGGCCAGGCCGATGCGCTTGATCAGGCTCAGCTGCTGTTCCAGCCACCAGGCGTGGTCTTCCTCGGTGTCCTTCAGCTGCACCAGCAGCATGTCGCGGCTCACGTAGTCCTGGTGCTGTTCGCACAGCTTCATGCCGGCGGCGAGGTTGTTGCGCACGCTGTACTCGGTGTCCAGGTCCTTGCGCAGCATCTCTTCCACGGTTTCACCGGGTTCGAACGCATGCGGACGCATGTCCGGGTTGCCGCCCAGGAACAGGATGCGACGCAGCAGCGCGTCGGCGTGCTGGGTTTCCTCTTCCATCTCATGGTTCAGGCGTTCGTACAGCGCGAACAGGCCCTGGTCCTCGTAGCGGCGCGAATGGATGAAGTACTGGTCGCGTGCTGCAAGCTCGCCGCGCAGCAGTTCCTTCAGGCAGGCGATGACGTCCGGGTGACCTTTCATGGGGGGCTCCTTGTGAATCGATGCGCGCATGGTGCCCTATCTTTCGCGACGGTGATCTAATCGGAATCAGTCGCAGTTGCGCTCGCAGCCCGCATTCACGCTTCATCCACAGGCCCTACAATCGGCGTTCCACCGGAGGGGAGGTCGCGGGATGCGTCGTTGGCTGAAGCGGGTGCTGGGGTTGGTGCTGCTGTTGGGGGTTGTCGGGATTGCCCTGGTCTGGTGGCTGCTGCGCGGCAGCCTGGCTCCGCTGGACGGGGAACACACGCTGGCCGGCCTGCAGGCCCCGGTGACCGTTCAGCGCGATGCGCTGGGGGTGGTCACCATCGATGCCGCCTCCCAGGCCGACGCAATGCGCGCCCTGGGCCAGGTGCATGCGCAGGAGCGCTACTTCGAGATGGACCTGATGCGCCGGGCCGCCGCCGGTGAACTGGCCGAGCTGTTCGGGTCGGCGGCGGTCGACGTGGACAAGCGCATGCGCGTGCATCGGCTGCGCGCACGCACCGACGCCCATCTGGAGGCGGCCATGGGCAGCCAGGCGGCGGTGATGCAGGCCTATGTGGACGGCGTCAATGCGGGTGTGGACGGCCTGCGCGTACGCCCCTGGCCGTACCTGCTGGTGCGCCAGGCACCGGCGCGCTGGAGCGCGACCGATTCGGTGCTGACCGCGCTGGCCATGTATGCCGACCTGCAGGACCCGGGCAATCAGACCGAGCTGGCCATGACCCGGATTCGCGAGGTGGTGCCGCCAGCGCTGTATGCGCTGCTTGCGCATGACGGCAGCGAGTGGGATGCGCCGCTGTTCGGGGAGGCGCGGGGTAATGCGGTGTTGCCGGAGCAAGAAGCCCTTGACCTGCGTGACGACCAACGGTCGTCACCTACCGGGTCCGGTTCCGCTTCCAGCACGGCGGTGCTGGAAGCGGACGTGAAAGGCAGCAACAACTTCGCGGTGGCCGGGGCGCTGACCGCCGATGGTCGCGCCATCGTGGCCGATGACATGCATCTGGGCCTGCGTGCGCCCAGCCTGTGGTTCCGGGTGCGGCTGCGTTACCCCGACCCGGCCGCGCCCGGCGGCAAGGTGGACGTCAGCGGTTTCTCGCTGCCGGGCCTGCCGGCAATTGTAGTGGGCAGCAACGGGCACGTGGCCTGGGGTTTCACCAACAGCTTCATCGACAACGCCGACTTCCAGCAGGTGGCGGCGCATGCGCCGGGCATCCGCATCCACAATGAGCGCATCCGCGTGGCCGGTCAGCCCGACGTGGTGTTCCGCGTGCGTGAAACCGACTGGGGGCCGATCCTGCACGAACGTCCGGACGGCAGTGGGCAGGCGCTGCGCTGGACCGCGCAGCAGCCGGGCGCGGTGCGCCTGGACTTTGCCGAGATGGCGCGCGCGAGTGACCTGGACCAGGCGCTGGCCGTCGCCGACCGCGCCGGGATTCCGACCCAGAATCTGGTGATCGCGGACAGCGCCGGCCGAATCGCGTGGCGACTGATCGGCGCACGCCC
>NZ_DAMDFR010000089.1:0-12627 GCF_032103445.1 Stenotrophomonas sp. | reverse complement strand
GTGCGGGCGGGGCCGGTGGCGGCGGCGGAACGGCGGCCACCAGCCGCAGCGGAGCCACGCCGACCAGCACGAACAGCGCGGTCACTCCCACCGAGACCACACGCGGCAGCGTGGCGGTCTGCTGCAGGGTCAGCAGGCGACGCTTCAGGCTGCGGAAGTTCGGCGATGCGCTTGCAACGCCGACCGCCGGGCGAGGGGCCACCCCAAGCTGCACCAGCAGACGACCGTAGTCATGGCGGCAGTGCCCGTGGCCGGCCACCACCGCGCTGTCGCAGGCCTCCTCGCGGGCCAGCGAATACTCGCGGGCCGCCAGATGCACCAGCGGGTGGAAGAACAGCAGATGCTGCGCCAGCGCCGGCAGCAGGCCCCACCACAGATCACGGCGCTGCAGGTGCACCAGCTCATGGGTCAGCGCCATGTCCAGGTCGTCAGCGGCCATCGTTGGCAGCTCGCGCGCCGGCAGCAGCAGCACCGGGTTCCACGGCCCGATCAGCTGCGGCGAACGAATCTGAGCGGAAATCTTCAGCTGCGGCGCACGCGCCAGGCCATGCGCTTCGGCTGCCAGTTGCAGTGCCTGCTGCAGGCCATCGTCAGTGCACGGCGCGGCATTACGCACCAGCGCCCTACTCTGCCGGTAGGCGTGCACGCTGCGCACCAGCATCAGCAGCACGCCCGACGCCCACAGTGCGAACACCAGCAGCGGCCATGCCGGAGCGTCTGCCGCCGGAACCAGCGCGAAGCTGGAGGGCAGCGCGGTTTCGACTGCCATCGGGGCCAGCGCCGAGGCCTGCTGCAGCATCGGCTGCGCGGCCATCACGGCGGTGTTGATGTCAGGAGCCGGTAGCACCGCCAGTTCCAGCGGGCTGCTCCACACCAACCCAAGCACGGCCTGCAGCGCCACCAGCCACCAAAGACGGCACCGCGTAGCGGCGGGCAGGCGTGGCAGCCACCGGCACACCGCCCACACCAGCGCCACCAGCACCACACTCTGCAGGCTGGTCCAGCCCAGCCGCACCAGCAGTTCCGTCATCATCGTTTCCATCGCTCAGCCCTCCCGCCGACGCGACTGCAGCTGGGCCACCAGGGCTTCCAGCTCAGCCAGTTCCTGATCACTCACTTCCGCCTTGTGCGACATGAAGGCCACGAACGGGGATACCGAGCCCTGCAGGGTCTTTTCCACGAAGCTGGCCACCGCGCCCTGCACCACCGTGTCCTGTTCCCCGGTGGCGGCGTAGCGGTAAACCCCGTCCACCTGCTCGCGGGTCAGGTATGCCTTGCTGCGCAGGCGCTCCATCATCGTCAGCACGGTCGACCTTGCCAGCCCGCGCGCCTCGCCGAAGCCGGCGGCCACTTCGCCGACACTGGCCGTTTCCTGTTCCGCTACGTACTGCAGCAGGGCCAGTTCCTGGTCCCCGATGGTTTTCCCACGCATGACACGCTCCGATGACTACACGTGTCGCCACCATGCCCGTGACTACAACTGTCGTCAAGTGCCGGAGGATCCCAGCCGACGAACGGTCAATGCGCGCTTTGGTAGAGCCGGGCTTGCCCGGCTGCTCCTCACCCGTGCGGCCCGCCCATCACCGGCAACACCACGCCACTGATGTAGCTGGCGGTCACCGGCGAGGCAAGAAACACGTAGGCCGGCGAAAGCTCTTCCGGCTGCGCGGCACGCCCCATGTCGCTGTTCTTCCCGAATTCGGCCACATCAGGTGCCTGCTTGTCGGCAGGATTCAGCGGCGTCCACACCGGACCGGGAGCCACGGCGTTGACGCGAATCCCGCGCGGCAGCAACTGACTGGCCAGGGCCATGGTGAACGCATGGATCGCCCCCTTGGTCGAGGAATAATCGATCAGCGACTTGCTGCCGAACAGCCCGGTTTCAGAACCGGTGTTGATGATGCAGTCGCCCTCTTCCAGATGCGGCAGTACCGCACGCGCCATCTGGATGTAGCCGCCGATGTTGGTCTGCAGGGTTTCCTGCAGGTGTGCGTCTTCCAGATCCTCCAGGCGGTGGCAATGCAGCTGGAAGGCCGCGTTGTTGACCAGGATGTCGATGCCGCCAAGGGCCTTGGCAACTTGCTTCACTGCCTTGTTGCAGAACCGTGGGTCGCGCACGTCGCCGGCAATCACCACGCAGCGGACACCCTCGGCCTCGACGTGCTGGCGCGTGATCTCCGCATCCTCGGCTTCGTCCAGATGCAGCACCGCGACATCGGCACCTTCGCGGGCGAACAGCACTGCGACCGCGCGGCCGATGCCGGAATCGGCCCCGGTGATGATGGCACGCTTGCCCTGCAGCTTGCCGCTTCCCACGTAGTCCGGGGCAAGGAATCTTGGGGCAAGCTGCAGTTCGTGTTCATTGCCGGGCTTGGCAAGGTGTTGGGCGGGCATCTTCTCCGGCTGGGTACGTGCGCCCGCCTGGGTCGGCTTCTTCGCGGCTTTTTTCGCGGCGCGCGCATCCTTGGCCTTCTCCTGGTCCTGCAGTCGACGCTGGCGCGAGGCGACACGGGCGGCACGAGGATCTTCGGCCGCTGCCTTTCGCGTAGCGGTCTTCACTACGGGGGTGCGCTTGCCTCCCTTCTGGGTGTCTGCAGACGGTGCGGGCTTGCTTACGCGCTTGCGGGTCTTCTTGGCAGTCGCCATGGATTGCTCCTCCGGTTCAGCGGTCAAACGGTGCACGGTCAGTGGGACCGGCGGCGTGGCGGGCGCAATGCGCGCAGCAGAAGGTGATGCCATCGGCTTCCACCCCATGGCCGATCACGATGCATTGGCAATGCGCACAGCGCGGAGCGAAGGCATGGATGGCGCATTCAAAGGAATCGAAAGTGCCGGTGCGGCCAGCCTGGGTCACGGTGAAGCTTTTGTCGTACTCGTTGCCACAGACGTCACAGAGCGCCATGACCTTCTCCCGCTGCATTAGGAGCGTCCCAGTCTGCGGATCCAGGGGGACAGCGGGGGTGAATGACGTGTGCGGGTACTGTGCAGATGTTCATCTGCTGCATACGGCAGACGCGGCACGCTTTGATCCTGAACTCAGGGAGTCTGCCACCATGCTTCGTACGATCTTTTCTGCTGCCGCGCTGGTAGCTCTGACGGCCTGCAGCACGTCCCAGGTCGCCAGTGTTCAACCCATCGACGGCGTGATCTCGGGCCAGTGCCACGTGGACAAGGTCCGCGGCGCAGTCGGGCTGGCCGCCTCGGATGCCACCGTGGAACGCGCCCGGGTGGACAGTGACAGCCTGCAGGTACAGGTGATCGGGTCGCGTCACGCCGAAACCGGGGCGACCGCGAGTGGGGTGGCCAATCCTTCGCCGGGGGCGGAAAGTGGTGGCGAGCGGTTGACCATTGAGACTGGGCGGACCAACAACATTACGGCGGTTTATTGCGGTTAAGAGCAGCCGGGCAAGCCCGGCTCTACGGTTTGGTCACTCTCCGTGCGCTGCGCAGGAAGCGCAGGGTGGCCGCCTCCCATTGGCGTTCCCCGCGCAGGCCGGCCAGCTTGGCCAGGCTGCCGGCGCGCCAGCCTTCGAACACACTGGGGTCGATGTAGGCCTTGCGGCACACCGAAGGCGTGTTGCCCAGCAGGGTGGCTACCTCGCACACCACCTGCTTCTGCAGCGCCGCCAAGGCGCGCTCGCTGGGCTTGTCCGGCAACTCGGTAGCGGCGAACTGTTTCAGCGCGGCCACGGTGCCGCCCCAGGTGCGGAAGTCCTTGGCGCTGAAATCCTCGCCCATGGCCTCGCGCAGGTACGCGTTGACCTGCCCCGAATCCACCGGCTGCAGGGTGCCGTCGTCATCCCGGTACTGGAACAGCGCCTGCCCGGGCAACTGCTGGCAGCGCCGGATCAGTTCGACCAGCCGCTTGTCGTCGATCTCCACATCCTGCACCTGGCCCGACTTGCCACGGAAGTGCATGCGCGCTCGCCCACCCCTGACCAGCGCCAGGTGGTGGTTGCGCAGCGTGGTCAGCCCATACGAACGGTTGTCGCGGGCGTACTCGGGGTTGCCTACCCGCACCAGGGTGTCGGCCAGCAGCGAGATCACGATGGCCAGCACTTTATCCTGCGGAAAGCCGAGCAGCTTCATGTCGCGGCGCAGCCGTCGCCGCAGCGCGGGCAACGCCTTGCCGAAGGCAATCACGCGGTCGAACTTGCCGTCGCCGCGCACCCGCGCCCAGTCGGCGTGATAGCGATACTGCTTGCGCCGGCGCGCATCGCGGCCGGTGGCCTGCAGATGGCCGTTGTCCAGCGCACAGATCCACACGTCGGTATACGCCGGCGGAATCGCCAGCGCGCGGATCCGCGCCAGCGTGGCTGCATCGCGCACCGCATGCCCGTCAGCATCGCGGTAACTGAAGCCTTTACCGGCACGACGGCGGGCAATGCCCGGCTGCTCGTCGCTGACATAGCGCAGGCCGGCGGCGCGGGCGGCCTGGGCTTCGGGAGTGACAGTGTGTCGGACAGGCATGGACAGACATCGGAACCGGGAAGGTCAGTGTCGTGACCGCGTTGCCTCCGGCGCGTCAATAACAGAAGACAAACACCTCACACCCGGGTTGGCGATATGCTCCATGGCTTCCTGGTCTTCCACTTTCCGGAGTCTCGATGTCGTCTCTGTCTTCCCGCGCCCCCCGTTCGTTCCGTCCCCTGCTGATGGGAGCGGCTCTGGTTCCCGCCCTGCTGCTGCTCGGTGCCTGCAAGGCCCCGCCGATGGACGAGCAGGAAGCGGCCACCGCCCACGCCCAGAAGGCAGCCGAAGAAGCCTCCGCACCGGCACCGGCAGAAGCAGGCAAGGCCACCGAGGCACCGCCAGTCGGCAACTGCGACGCCACCCAGGTGCAGAGCCTGATCGGCCAGACCTGGAGCGACGGCATGGAAGGCCAGGCGCAACAGGATGCGGCCGCCAAGCAGGTGCGCGTGCTGCACCCCACTGACGTGACCACGATGGAGTTCCTGGGCGAGCGCCTGAACGTGGAAGTGGATGACAAGAACGTCGTCACCGGCGTGCGCTGCGGCTGAATTGGGGCGGGTTTCCAGCGGCGTCTGCAGCTGTTCTCAGCGCCGCTGGTTTCGAGTGCAACCGTGTATTGCGGCGTCGCAGCAACTGTGATCTAGTCGAAACATCCGGTGCCTTCAGCTGCGCTCAAACGGACTGAGCGGGGACGACTGTCGCCGCTCACCCGACTTTGAGGCAGACATGGCCCCCCGCAACCGCCAAGGGCTTTACGACCCGCAAGACGAACGCGACGCCTGTGGTTTTGGCATGGTCGCGCAGCTCGACGACCAGCCGTCCCGCTTGCTGGTCGATACCGCTATTGCCGCGCTCTCGCGCATGACCCATCGCGGTGGCGTCGCCGCCGACGGTTTGACCGGCGACGGCTGCGGCCTGTTGCTGCGCCGTCCCACCGTGTTCCTGAAAGCCCTCGCCGCCGAAGCCGGCCTGACCCTGGGTGCGCAGCACGCCGCCGGCGTGGTGTTCCTGCCACACGACGAAGCCGCTGCCGCACAGTGCCGCAACACGTTGGAACAGACCCTGCGCGACGCCGGCTGCCAGCCGCTGGGCTGGCGCGTGGTGCCGACTGACCCGAGTGTCTGTGGCCAGCTGGCGCGCGACACCCTGCCGCATATCGAGCAGTTGTTCGTCGATGCGGGGCCCGGCCAGGACGAGGCTGGGTTCACCCTGGCGTTGTTCCTTGCGCGCCGCCGCAGCGAGCAGCAGCTGCGTGAGCACGCCGATTTCTACGTCACCACGCTGACCCCGAACGCGATCAGCTACAAGGGCATGGTGCTGCCGGACAAGCTGAGCCGGTTCTACCCGGACCTGCAGCGCAGCGACCTGGCGTCCAGCGCGATCGTGTTTCACCAGCGCTTCTCCACCAACACGCTGCCGCGCTGGCCGCTGGCGCACCCGTTCCGCATGCTCGCCCACAACGGCGAGATCAACACCATTGAAGGCAACCGGCGCTGGGCGCAGGCGCGCAGCAAGGTGTGGAAGACGCCGCGCTTCGACATCGCCGAGTTCGACCCGGTGATTTCGATGCACGGCTCGGATTCGCAGAGCCTGGACAACATGCTGGAGCTGATGGTCAGCGCCGGCATGGAGCTGATCCAGGCGCTGCGCATCCTGGTGCCGCCGGCGACCCAGTCGCTGGAGTTCAAGGACGCCGATCTCGCCGCGTTCTACGAGTTCTATGGGCTCAACAGCGAGCCGTGGGACGGCCCGGCCGGCATCGTCGCCTGCGACGGCCGCTATGCCGCCTGCACGCTGGACCGAAATGGCCTGCGCCCGGCGCGCTGGATGCTGACCTCCGACCGCCACTTCCTGGTGGCCTCCGAAGCCGGCGTGTGGGAAGTGCCGGCCGAGCGCGTGGTGCGCAAGGGCAAGCTGGGTCCGGGCGAGATGATGGCCATCGACCTCAAGCGCGGTGACCTGCTCGACTCGGACGCCATCGACCGCATCAACCGCGGCCGTGCCCCGTACAAGCAGTGGCTGCAGCAGGGCGTGACCTACCTGCAGACCGAGCTGATCGACCCGTCGCTGGTGGAAGAGCCGTTCGACGAACGTACCCTGCGCAGCTACCACAAGCTGTTCCAGCTCAGCACCGAGGAAGTGGAACAGGTGCTGCGCCCGCTGGCCGAAACCGAGCAGGAAGCCACCGGCTCGATGGGCGACGACACCCCGATGGCGGTGCTCAGCCAGCACAGCCGTCCGCTGTACGACTACTTCCGCCAGGCCTTCGCGCAGGTGACCAACCCGCCGATCGACCCGCTGCGGGAAGACTGCGTGATGTCGCTGACCACCCAGCTGGGCAAGGAGACCAACATCTTCCATGCCGGCGCGGAGACGGTGAACCACGTCATCCTCAATTCGCCGGTGCTCAGCCAGCGCAAGCTGCGCCAGCTGCTGAAAATGCCGCAGTACACCGACCGCAACCGCCTGATCGACCTGTCGTACAGCCTGGAAGAAGGGCTGAAGGCCGGCATCGAACGCATCTGCGCGGAAGTCGAAGCGGCCGCGCGCGAAGGCATCGTCATGCTGCTGCTCAGCGACCGCTACCCGGTGGCCGACCGGCCGATGGTGCATGCACTGCTGGCCACCAGTGCGGTGCATCACCACCTGTCCAACGTCGGTCTGCGCTGCGACGTCAACCTGATTCTGGAAACCGGCACCGCGCGCGACCCGCACCACATGGCGTGCCTGCTCGGCTTCGGGGCCACCGCGGTGTATCCGTACCTGGCCTACCAGACCCTGTTCGACCTGGGCCGGCGCGGCATCCTGCAATTGAAGAAGGGCGGCGAGCAGTCGCAGATCGGCCGCAGCTACCGCAAGGGCATCTACAAGGGCCTGTCCAAGATCATCTCGAAGATGGGCATCTGTACCGTGGCCAGCTACCGCGGCGCGCAGCTGTTCGAGATTGTCGGGCTGGACGATGAAGTGGTCGATCTGTGCTTCCCGGACACCGCCTCGCGCGTGGCCGGTGTGGGCTTTGCGCGCCTGGATGACGAAGCGCGCGAACTCACCGTACGTGCCTGGAACGACCTGCTGCATCCGGACGTGGGCGGCCTGCTCAAGTACGTGCACGGCGGCGAATACCACATGTACAACCCGGACGTGGTCATGACCCTGCAGCGCGCGGCGCGCAGCGGTGATGCGGCGGACTGGCAGCGCTACTGCGAAGCGGTGCACGGCCGGCCGGTGTCGGCGCTGCGCGATCTGCTGCAGCTCAAGGCCGCACCGACGCCGACGCCGCTCAGTGAGGTGGCCCCGGCCGAAGACCTGTTCCGTCGTTTCGACACCGCCGCAATCAGCTTGGGCGCACTGTCGCCGGAAGCGCATGAAGCGCTGGCGATTGCGATGAACCGCCTGGGCGGGCGCAGCAACTCCGGCGAAGGCGGCGAAGATCCCGCGCGCTACGGCACCGACAAGCGCAGCAAGATCAAGCAGGTGGCCTCGGGCCGCTTCGGGGTCACCGCCGAATACCTGGTCAACGCCGAAGTGCTGCAGATCAAGGTCGCGCAGGGGGCCAAGCCCGGCGAGGGCGGCCAGCTGCCGGGGCACAAAGTCAACGAGCTGATCGCGCGGCTGCGCTATGCCAAGCCGGGCATCGGCCTGATCTCGCCGCCGCCGCACCACGACATCTATTCCATCGAAGACCTGGCCCAGCTCATCTACGACCTCAAGCAGGTCAACCCGAGCGCACTGGTGTCGGTGAAGCTGGTCAGCCATGCCGGCGTGGGCACCATTGCCGCCGGCGTGGTCAAAGCCGGTGCGGACCTGATCACGGTGTCCGGCCATGACGGCGGCACCGGAGCCAGCCCGGTCAGTTCCATCCGCTATGCCGGCGTGCCGTGGGAGCTGGGCGTGGCCGAGTCGCACCAGGCGCTGGTGGCCAACGACCTGCGGGAACGTACCCTGCTGCAGACCGACGGTGGTCTGAAGACCGGCCTGGATGTGATCAAAGCCGCGTTGCTGGGTGCGGACAGCTTCGGCTTCGGTACCGCGCCGATGATCGTGCTGGGCTGCAAGTACCTGCGCATCTGCCACCTCAACAACTGCGCCACCGGTGTCGCCACCCAGGATGACCGCCTGCGCGCGCAGTACTTCACCGGCCTGCCGGAACGCGTGGAGAACTTCTTCCGCCTGCTGGCCGAGGAAGTGCGCGGCTGGCTGTCGTACCTGGGCGTGCGTTCGCTGGATGAAATCGTCGGCCGCACCGACCTGCTGCAGCAGCTGGAAGTCGCCCCGCGCCCCGGCGTGAAGGTCGACCTGGGCCGTCTGCTGAAGCCGGCGTCGTTCCCGGGCAGCCACTGCGCCGCGCAGCGCTTGTACGAATGGCCCGACAGCCTGGCCACGCAGATGGACGGCCTGCTGGCTCCGGCCATTGCCGGCAAGCTGGGCGGCGAACACCGCTTCCTGATCCACAACACCGACCGCTCAATCGGCACGCGACTGTCCGGTGCCATTGCCCGCGCGCACGGCAACCAGGGCATGAGCGAAGCACCGCTGACCCTGCGCTTCCGCGGCACCGCCGGGCAGAGCTTCGGCGCGTTCAACGTCGGCGGGCTGAACCTGGAGGTGGAAGGCGAAGCCAACGACTACGTCGGCAAGGGCATGGCCGGTGGTCGCCTGGTGGTGCGCCCACCGCGTGGCGCACGCTTCGAAGCACGCAACACAGCGATCATCGGCAACACCTGCCTGTATGGCGCGACGGGCGGCGAGCTGTTCGCTGCGGGCCGTGCCGGCGAACGCTTCGGCGTGCGCAACTCCGGCGCACTGGCGGTGATTGAAGGCGCAGGCGACCACTGCTGCGAATACATGACCGACGGCATCGTGCTGGTGCTGGGCAAGGTCGGGCTGAACTTCGGGGCCGGCTTCACCGGTGGCCTGGCCTATGTGCTGGATATCGACCGCGATTTCGTGGACCGCTACAACCACGAGCTGATCGACATCCATCGCATTTCCGCCGAGGGCTTCGAGAATCACCGGCAGCACCTGCATACGCTGATCAGCCGCCACCGCGAGCTGACCGGCAGCATCTGGGCGCAGCAGATTCTCGACGAGTTCCGCGATTACGTCGGCAAGTTCTGGCTGGTCAAACCGAAGGCCGCCAGCATCGAGTCGCTGACCGAATCGCTGCGCCGCGCCGCCTGATCCACCCCTCATGCATGTAGCGCCGGGCTTGCCCGGCCTTCCTGGACACCGCACGATGAGCCGCAAGCAAGCCTTCCAATTCCTCGACCTGCCCCGCACCATGCCGCAGCGCATTCCGGTGGAGCTGCGCACCTCCGGCGACTGGGGCGAGCTGTACGGCGCGTTCGGCAAGGAAGACGCGCAATACCAGGCCGGTCGCTGCCTGGATTGCGGCAACCCGTACTGCAGCTGGAAGTGCCCGGTGCACAACGCCATTCCGCAGTGGCTGCAGCTGGTGCAGGAAAACCGCATCCACGAAGCGGCCACGTTGTGCCACTCCACCAACCCACTGCCGGAAGTGTGCGGCCGGGTCTGCCCGCAGGACCGCCTGTGCGAAGGCAGCTGCACGCTGGAGGAGTTTGGCGCGGTCACCATTGGCGCGGTCGAGAAGTACATCGTCGACACCGCACTGGCCACCGGCTGGACGCCTGACCTGGCCGCGGTGGAATCCACCGGCAAGCGGGTGGCGGTGATCGGGGCCGGCCCGGCCGGCCTGGCTTGCGCCGACCGGCTGGCCCGTGCCGGCGTTCAGGCGGTGGTGTATGACCGCTACGAACAGATCGGCGGTCTGCTGCAGTTCGGCATTCCCAGCTTTAAGCTCGACAAGGCGGTGATCAGCCGCCGCCGGCACGTGCTGGAAGGCATGGGCGTGCAGTTCCGGCTGGGCGTGGAGATCGGCCGCGATATCGAAATGGACACCCTGCTGGCCGAGTACGACGCCGTGTTCGTCGGCACCGGGGCTTACCGTTATACCGATGGCGGCCTGCCGGGCCAGGATCTGAAGGGCGTGCTGCCGGCGCTGCCGTTCCTGGTCCAGAACAGCCGCATCGTCAGTGGCGACGACCCGAAGGGCCGGCCGATTGCCGGCTGGGAAGACCAGATGGCGCTGCCGGATCTGGAAGGCAAGCGCGTGGTGGTGCTGGGCGGCGGCGACACCGGCATGGACTGCGTGCGCAGCGCGGTGCGGCTGGGCGCGGCACGGGTGACCTGCGCCTACCGCCGCGACGAGGCCAGCATGCCCGGCTCCGCGCGTGAGGTGGCCAATGCCCGCGAGGAAGGCGTGCGCTTCCTGTTCAACCGCCAGCCGCTGTCGATCGAAGCCGGCGCGGATGACGAAGTGATTGGCGTGACCGTGGTGGAAACCCAGCTTGGCGAGCCGGATGCGCAGGGCCGTCGCAACGCGGTGGCCATTGAGGGCAGCGAATCGCTGCTGGAGGCCGACGTGGTGATCATTGCGTTTGGCTTCTCGCCGAGCGCACCGGCCTGGCTGACCGCGCAGGGCGTGGAGGCCGGGAACAACGGCCGCATCGTGGCCGGCGGCGCGGGTCGTCTGCCGTATCAGACCGCGCACCCGAAGCTGTTTGCCGGTGGCGATGCGGTGCGCGGGGCGGACCTGGTGGTGACGGCCGTGGCCGAAGGGCGGGATGCCGCGGCGAGCATCGTGCAGCTGGTGTGCGCGTGATCGCCTGTCATCAAGCCGCGCTGGACAGCAACGGTCCCACCCGCACCCCGGCGCGTTCAATCTCCAACGCCAGCAGCAGCTCAATCTCATCCAGCTGATCGCGGATGCGGCCGTTGCTGGCGTCATCGCCATGGTCGTGGCCGATATGCGCGTCCAGCATGCGCGCCAGCCCGGCCAGCAGCACATCGGCATCGCCCGTGCTGGCGTGGCGCAGCAGGCGGCCCAGGGCGCGGATGCGGGCGCTGCGGTTGGCGGCGAGGGCCTTCACGGACGGGTCGATGGGGGGAACGGCGACGGTCATGGCAGGGGTGTCCTGATTGACGGTTGGGAGGGCGTCAATGTCGGTTGTGGCCTGTTTTGGGGCTATGCAACTTTTACGAAAAGGTGTGAAGGCCGTGGGCAGCCACGCAGGGCGTGGCTCTACGTCGGGTTTGGAAACACCCGTAGAGCCACGCCCTGCGTGGCTGCGACGCATCCGATTCGCCCTACACTGTCGGGCATCACATCCCCAAGGACGCCCCATGCGCATCGGCCTGGCCGCCAACCGTCTGCACCACCATGACAAGCACGCCGCGCTGTTCCGCTGGCTGGGCCCCTGTGAGGCAGGCCTGCGCGAACTGGGCGTTGAACTGCATGCGGTGGGACGCACTTACGACGCCATCCAGCGCCTGGGCTTCCTCAAGGACCTCCCGGCCCTGCACCGCTACCCCAACGGCCGCGAGGGTGGCCTGATGAAGCTGGTGGCCGAGGTGGTGGGCATGGGCACGCCCGAGCGCACCCTGGACGGCGCGATCTACCTGATGGACCCGGTCGATCCGTCCTCGGTGTTCCCCGAAGCCACCGCGCTCAAGCGCCAGTGCGTGATCCACGGCAAGCCGTTCATCTCCACCGTTGCCACCGCGCGCGACTGGATCGAGGTGGAACGGGTGCATGCGGGGCTCGTGGCAGACCCGGGCGCGAACGACCTGCATGCGTTTGAACAGCAGACCCTGGCGTTGATCGCCCACGATGCGATGAAGCCGGCCATGCTGGCTTTTGCCGACGAACATTTCGACGTGTTGGCGCGTTTCAAGCACCGCGTGGGCACCGGCACCACCGGGCAGCGGCTGAACGAACTGGCCTGGAGCAAAGGCTGGCCGCAGGACCAGGAATGGGTGACCCGTTACCAGAGCGGCCCGATGGGCGGCGACGCGCAGATTGCCGACCGGGTGCTGGAAGGCCGCTGCCAGCGCGCGATTTTCTTTGAGGACCCGCATGTGGCCCGCCAGCATGAAGCCGATATCCAGCTGCTGGAGCGCGCGGTGACCACGGTGACCGACCAGGCGGTATGCATCACCGCCCCGCGCGTAGCCGCGCGCTGGGCACAGGCCGCAGCAAAGCGCGCAGGGTGACGCGGCGGGACGGTACCGCATGCCGTCGTAGAGCCACGCCCTTGAGGTGACCCCCAGAACTTGGACACCTGTCCAATTTTG
>NZ_DAMDFR010000088.1:0-14551 GCF_032103445.1 Stenotrophomonas sp. | reverse complement strand
CGGCAGCTCGCCACCGCCTACGTGGCCGGCCGCGTGGTGGCCTTGGGCGATGCCGCCCACGTGGTGCATCCGCTGGCCGGGCAGGGCGTCAACCTGGGCCTGCGCGACGTGGCCGCACTGCGCGAGCGCGTATTGCAGGCCCAGCAGCGCCGCCAGGACTGGTCCAGCCCGGACCGCCTGCAGCGCTGGGCGCGCGAGCGGCGCAGCGACAACACCGTGTCGGCATATGGCTTTGATGCAATCAACAAGGTGTTCTCGAATGACGAGATGCACCTGACCCTCGCGCGTGGTCGCGCGCTGGGCTGCGTGGGCAAGTGGCCACCGCTGGTGTCGGCGTTCTGGAAGCGGGCTGCGGGGTTGGGGTGAGTGTAGGGGCACGCCATGCGTGTCCACCGCGAAATGATCGAAAACCGTCGTAGAGCCACGCCCTGCGTGGCTTCGCAACAATGATCGAAATCATGTAGAGCCGGGCTTGCCCGGCTGGCAGCATGGGGCGCTGCGCACTGCGCTTTCCCCCTCCGTGAGCCGATCATGACCATCGCAAGCGTCTTCACCCGCATATTCAGCCCAGCCACCTACACCGCCCGGAAGGCGGTAGCCCACGAGCAGGTCTTCAAGAAGGCCCTGGGTGACCTGTTAGACAACGTCGGAAACCTGCAGAGAAAGGCGCAGCACACCAACGTGGGTCTATGCAGCAACGAAGCGCACATCGCGCTGTCCATACTCAAGGACAGCAGTGGTGCTGCGCTTGATTTGTCCAACGCAAAGCTCCAGCTGCGCTACGTCAAGGTTCTCAAGAAGGACTTCGAGTCACAGCTCAAGGATGTTCTGAAGGTCAACGGTCAGCGCGACTGCTGGCGGGCAGACCACCTCAAACCGTTGAATGCCCTGTACCGGGACGCAAACAAGCTCCAGCACTTCAACCATCGGGACTACGGGCAGCAGAAAAGCCAGCAGCAGTAACCGATGATTGGATTTTGAAAGTGCCTAATGCAGAGGGTGAGCAGAATCGCCGGTTGACCTAACCAGAACGCACCTGCCATGCCCCTGCCGATTGCTCCCGTCACCTCGAATTCGACCGTCGCTTCATCGTTACCATCGCGGGAGAAGACGCAGAACGGGCCAAAACCGACAGAGGTTGCCAACACGCCGCGGCGCCCGAGCCAGCAGCAGCGACTTCTTGATGCGGCCTTTGGTGCCTTCTTGAGCAACGTCAAGAAGTCCTCGGCGGCCGATCCGTTGCCGCTGAAGCACATCGGCTCGACGGACATCCGCGCGCGTTGACGGCATGACGCGCATGGCGCGTCACTACGCCAAATGCCACAGTGCCCGTAGCGACACGCCATGCGTGTCGTCGCGGTGCATGAACTGCCGTGATGTCGCAATCGACCCGAAATGATCGATTTCGACAAGTGGCTCACCATCGGGCACCGCACACTGACGCAAACCACTCGCGCAGGTGCAGGATGGCCATACCCGGAATCTCCCATGTACTGAACGTGCTTCGTGCCCAGGACGTCCAGAAGGAGTTGAAGACGGCTCCTGACGCCGAGGCCCGCTGCCCGGTCGAAGTCGTATCCGGGTTGCGCGGGATGCTGCAGGAGATCAGGAACGGCCAGTCCGCAGGTGTGGGCATCAGCGGCGGCAACGGGGTGGCGGCGTATGCGGAAATCAATGCCTTCGTCGAGCGCGCCCCGGATGGCGAAAGCGTGCCTCTCTCAGCAGAAGGTTTCGCTTCCATGCTGCTGCATGTATCGCAGCTGGAAGAGGATCTCGCTCGACAGCTCAAAAACGCCCGGTCCGCGCCGGCGCGGGAGGCGCTGCAGCGGGCCATCGGCGCCGCAGAAAACGTGAAGCATCTTTCCCGGTAGCGACGCGCCATGCGCGTCAATGGGGTGGTCGGGCATGGTCGAAGCCACGCAGGGCGTGGCTCTACGTTGCCACGGGTCAGGGTACGAGCCAGCCCTGCAGCTGGGTGCGATCCAACCGTCCCCGACGCGCGGTATCCAGCGAGGTGAACTCATCCGCCAGTGCCGGATTGGCCTGCGCCTCCTCACGGCTGATGAAGCCATCGCCATCCACATCCAGTGATTCAAACCGGAACCGGTACTGCCCGACCACGCTGTCAGGCTGCACCGAGCGCACCGTCACGGTGGATTCGCCTGCCACCGGGGGCAGGGTCACGGCATGGGTGACCGCGCCGCTGGACAACGACTGCGTACGCACCCCAGCGGGCACCTCACGCAGCGGCGCGGTGGTCGCCGGCACCTGCGCCACGGCAACGCCGACAAACCCCGCGTAGAGACACGCCACGCGTGTCATCGCCACAACGACGCCCCGCAAACCCCTCACCACGCCAGCACCGTGATCTCTTCACGGTCGTGATACAGCTGCTTCGCACGAATGTTCAACGGACGCCCAGCCTGTTCCTGGAACAACTCCAGGCACAGCCGCGTCTCATCCCAGCGCTTCTTCATCGGCAGCTTCAGATTGAAGATCGCATGCCGGCACCAGCCCTCGCGGAACCAGGTAGCCATGCGCTCGGCCACGCGGCGCGGCTGTTCGACCATGTCACAGACCATCCAATCCAGCGGTGCTTCCGGCTGCCAGTGGAATCCATCGGCGCGCAGGTGCTCGACCAGGCCGGTCTGCAGCACGTGCTCGCGCAGCGGGCCGTTGTCCACGCTGATCACGTGCATGTGCTGACGGGTGAGCACCCAGGTCCAACCGCCGGGTGCCGCACCAAGGTCGGCGGCGCGCATGCCGGGCTTGACCAGCTGCTCGCGTTCTTCCGGGCGCATCAGGGTCAGCAGCGCTTCGTCCAGCTTCAGCGCCGAGCGAGACGGCGCTTCCGGCAGCAGCTTCAGGCGCGGAATGCCCAGCGCCCACGGTGCACTGTCGCGGGTGTCGGCCACGCACACGAAGGCATGGCGGCCATCGACAAAGACCACGTGCAGGCGCGGCAGCCCGGTGTTGGCTTTGTCGGTCAGCAGCCCGGCTTTGCGCAGCGCCGGGCGCAGCGCGTTGCCGAAGGCACGCGCCAGACCGGCCAGCGGTTTGCCGGCGTCCGAATCGGGGTGTTCCACCCACATGTCGCCGAACCGGGCCTGGCCTTCCAGCGCAGCCAGTATCGGAGTAATGCGGTCGGCGGGATCCAGCTCGCGCAGTTCGGCCAGCACCACCAGCTTCTGCCGGGCAAAGATCAGCGAACGCCAGGGCAGGGCCTGCGACAGCTTGGCGCCTTCGTCAGTGGCGAACAGCACGTAGCCGTCGTTGCGCTGGGTGCGCGCGTAGCCGGCAACGCCAGCGTAGGCCGCGCGCTCGCTCAGCTCACCGGCCAGCTCAGGCTCGAAGCCTTGGCGGCACAGACACAGCAGGCCGCTCACAGGCGCGCACCGGTGGCAGCGCGGTCAGTAATGCGCGCCATTGGTTTCCCCATAGGTGCGCAGCACCGCACGTGCGGCATCGCGGTTCAGGCCCTGCACTACTTCGATGCCGCGCTTGTTGAGCTCGCCCACCCAGTCGGCCGGCAGCGGGCCTTCGTCGAACGGGGTCAGTTCTTCCACGTCCTGCGCGCTGGCCCCGATCAGCAGGCGGTCGATGCCGGCCCAGATGGTGGCACCGAAGCACTGGCAGCACGGCTGCGACGAGGTGGCCAAGGTGATGGGCGTGAGCACATCGTTCAGGCGCGGGGTCTGCAGGCGCTGTTGGGCCAGCATGTAGGCCATGTTCTCGGCATGCGCCAGCGAGGTGTTGTGCGGCACCACGCGGTTCACACCGGCGGCGATCACGGTGTCGTTCGGGCCGAACACCACCGCGCCGAACGGACCGCCACTGGCGTGTTCGACATTCAGGCGCGACAGCTCGATGGCCAGGGCGACCTTGGCCTCATCGCCGGGATATGCACGGGCCAGGTCGATCTGGTCGTGGATCCAGGCGGGCAGGGTCAGGTGGACTTGTGCGTACAGCATGGCAGTTCTCTCAGGCCGACCAGGTGTCGCGCAGGGTCACGCTGCGGTTGAATACCGGGGCGGCGGCAGTGTGGTCGCGGCGGTCGGCGACGAAGTAGCCGGTGCGCTCGAACTGGAACGACTGCTCCGGCGCGGCGTCGGCGGCAGCGGGTTCGACGTAGCCGGTGACGGTGCGGCGCGATTCCGGGTTGAGGTAGTCGCGGTAGGTCTTGCCTTCGGATTCGTCGTCCGGGTTCGGCACCGAGAACAGGCGGTCGTACAGGCGGATTTCCGCCGGCACGCCGTGCGCGGCGCTGACCCAGTGAATGGTGCCCTTGACCTTGCGGTTGGCCCCTTCCATGCCGGGGCGGGATTCCGGGTCGAGCCAGCCGCGCAGTTCGGTGATGGTGCCGTCGGCATCCTTGATCACCTCATCGCAGCGGATGATGCCGGCACCGCGCAGGCGCACTTCGCCACCCGGCACCAGGCGCTTCCAGCCCTTCGGCGGTACTTCGGCGAAATCTTCGCGGTCGATCCACACCTCGCGGGCGAACGGCACCGAACGGCTGCCAAAGGCCTCGTCCTTGGGGTGGTTGCTGAAAGTGAGCTGTTCCTCGAAGCCTTCCGGCAGGTTGGTCAGCACCAGCTTGACCGGGTCGATCACCGCCATGCGGCGTGCGGCGGCACTGTCCAGGTCTTCGCGCAGCGCGCCTTCGAGCACGCTGAAGTCGATCAGCGAGTTCTGCTTGCTGATGCCAACGCGCTCGGCGAACAGGCGCATCGCGGCCGGGGTGTAGCCACGACGACGCAGGCCCTGCAGGGTCGGCATGCGCGGGTCGTCCCAGCCGTCCACCAGCTGTTCGGTGACCAGCGCCATCAGCTTGCGCTTGCTCATCACCGTGTAGTTGATGTTCAGGCGCGAGAATTCGATCTGGCGCGGCTTGGCGGCTTCGCGCGGCAGGCCGCGGTCGACCAGCGGCTGGGTCAGGTCGGGGCTGTGGGCGAAATCGACGTTGTCCACGCACCAGTCGTACAGCGGGCGGTGGTCTTCGAATTCCAGCGTGCACAGCGAATGGGTGATGCCTTCGATGGAGTCGCCCAGGGCGTGGGCGAAGTCGTACATCGGGTAGATCGGCCAGGCGTTGCCGGTGTTCTGATGTTCCACATGCTTGATGCGGTAGATCGCCGGGTCGCGCAGGTTGATGTTGCCGCTGGCCATGTCGATCTTCGCGCGCACGGTGCGGGCACCGTCGGCGAATTCACCGGCGCGCATGCGCGCGAACAGGTCGAGGTTTTCTTCCACGCTGCGGTCGCGCCACGGCGAAGGACGGCCGGGTTCGGTCAGGGTGCCACGGTAGGCACGCACTTCCTCGGCCGACAGGTCGCAGACATAGGCCTTGCCGTCGCGGATCAGCTTCTGCGCGGCCAGGTAGTAGGCGTCGAAGTAGTCCGAGGCGTGGCGCAGCTCGTTCCACTCAAAGCCCAGCCAGCGCACGTCGTCCTGGATGGCGGCGACGTACTCGGGGTCTTCCTTGGCCGGGTTGGTGTCGTCGAAGCGCAGGTTGCACACGCCGCTGAACTCGCCGGCGATGCCGAAGTTCAGGCAGATCGACTTGGCATGGCCGATGTGAAGATAGCCATTGGGTTCCGGCGGGAAGCGGGTCTTGATCGCCTGGTGCTTGCCGCTGGCCAGGTCCTCACGCACGATCTGGCGGATGAAATCGCGCTTTTCGTGGGTTTCCGGAAGGGCGTCGGTGGGGGCGGCAGTAGGCTCGGACATGGTGCGCTGGGTAAAAGGCAGAAAGGACGACAGTCTACCGTACGACCCGGCACTCCCGGCCCGCGTTCACATCCCCGGCGTATGCTGGGCTGAACCCGTCTTTGAGGCCCGCCCATGCACGTGATCTACAAGGCCGACAACCTGTTCGACGCCCACCTGGTCAAGCACGCGCTGGAAGATGCCGGCATTCCGGCCTTCGTATTCGGTGAACAGCTGCTGGGTGGGATGGGCGAACTGCCCCTGTTCGGGGTGCTGCGGGTCTGCGTGCCGGATCTGGCGGCCCCGGAGGCAGCACAGATCGTTGCAGGGCTCGACTTGGCCGGCCCTGCAGACGACCCCATATGGGATGGAGACGAAAGCGCCGGCCTGTTGCCGGCCTAGGAGAACGCCATGTTGGGAGTGTCCAGACTGCTGGGGATCGGTGCGTTCAAGCAGCGCCTGCCGCGCCCGGAAGAGGCCCTGCCGGGCCGCGAACACCCGCTGCCGCTGCACAACCAGCACTTCGTGAACAGCCATCCGTTGAAGGACAGCTTCGCCGGCAAGGAGCGGATCCGCTTTGCCATGGGCTGCTTCTGGGGCGCGGAACGCAAGTTCTGGACGCTGCCGGGGGTATACACCACGTCGGTGGGCTACGCCGGTGGGCTGACCCCGAACCCGACCTATGAAGAGGTCTGCTCGGGCGAGACCGGGCATACCGAGATCGTGGAAGTGGTGTTCGACCCGTCGGTGATCAGCCTGACCGAGCTGTTGCAGGTGTTCTGGGAAAACCACGACCCCACCCAGGGCATGCGCCAGGGCAACGACACCGGCACCCAGTACCGCTCGGCGATCCACGCCACCAGCCAGGCCCAGTTCGACGCCGCCGTTGCCAGCCGCGATGCCTACCAGCAGCGCCTGAGCGAGGCCGGTTACGGCCCGATCACCACGGAAATCGTGTTCCCGGCCCCGGAGTACTACTACGCCGAGGACTACCACCAGCAGTACCTGGCCAAGAACCCGAACGGCTACTGCGGCATCGGCGGCACCGGCGTCAGCTGCCCGATCGGGGCGGGCGCGTAACTGCACGCTACGTAGAGCCGGGCTTTGCCCGGCTGCTGTTGGATTTTGGCGAACAGCCGGTGGTCATCGGTTCCCTGGTTTGGCGGGTCGGGATGGGCGTTCCGGGGGACGGCGCAAGTACGTCCATGTAGCCTCGATCGCCGCATCCATGCGGCTCACGCCCCCTCCAGCCCATCCCGACCCACCATCGACAGCGTGTCGGTGGCCATGGGAAATGCCAAATCAACAGCGACGTCGATCTGGGGTCATTCGTTACCGGATGTTGGATGTTTCACGGCCGTCGTCTGTCGACCGACGCTACCGGCATCGTGCGCGGCTTCGCTTTTGCTGGCCGCATCGCGCGATCCATCGGGGGAGGCCCACAGGTAGCCCCCGGAGGGACACTCCACGGCATGGATGCGCGTAGTGACACGCCATGCGTGTCATGAGCCGCCGGGATCTGCGAGGACACGCATGGCGTGTCCCTACATGGGCCCCCAGCGCGTGCGGAAACTTACAACCGTTCGCGAATCGTGTTGCGCAGCGCTTCCAGATCCTTCGCGAACGCTTCAATACCCGTCGCCAGCTTCTCGGTGGCCATCGGGTCGGCGGCGAGATCTGCAGCAAAGCGGGCGGCATCAATCGGGGTCACTGCAGCACCATCGGCCGCAGACGGCGACAGCTTGCGCGGCAGGTCGCCGTGGTCGGCGTCCAGCTTTTCCAGCAGGTCCGGCGAAATGGTCAGGCGGTCGCAGCCGGCCAGCGCTTCGATCTGCGCGGTCGAACGGAACGAGGCACCCATCACCACCGTCGGCGAGCCGCGGCGCTTGAACTCGGCGTACACCCCGCGCACGAACACCACGCCCGGGTCTTCGTCGATGTTGGCCGGGCTCTGGCCGTTGGCCACGTACCAGTCCAGGATCCGGCCCACGAACGGCGAAATCAGGAAAGCACCGGCTTCGCTGCAGGCCAGGGCCTGGGTCGGGTTGAAGATCAGGGTCAGGTTGCAGTCGACACCCTCGGCCTGCAGCTGGCGCGCCGCTTCCACGCCTTCCCAGGTCGCGGCGATCTTGATCAGCACCTTGCTGCGCGGCACGCCGGCCGCTTCGTACATGGCAATGAACTGGCGCGCCTTGGCGACCGTCGCTTCCACGTTGTGGGCCTGGTCGGCATCGACTTCGGTGGAAACACGGCCCGGCACCAGCGTGCTCAGCAGCGTGCCCACGCCCACCGTCAGGCGGTCGGCCACGGCATGCACGATGGCTTCGCGCTCGCCGCTCTGCTCACGGCCCCAGGCCAGTTCGCGTTCAATCAGCTCCGCATACACCGGCAGGTCCAGCGCCTTCTTCACCAGGGTCGGGTTGGTCGTGCAGTCGACCGGCTTCAGGCGCTTGATGGCGTCGTAGTCGCCGGTATCGGCAACCACCACGGACAGGTCACGCAGCTGGGCAAGTTTGGAAGGCGTTGCGGTGCTCATGGAAACTCCTGGTTCGAAGAGGTGGATCAGGGCGATGGGGGGCGGCGCGATGCGCGACCGACGCTCCCCACCGCGCACTCAGTTCGGGGTGGCATTGTGGACCGCGGTCACCCGCAGGCGCAGCTTGCGCCCACCCGGTGCATCCCAGTCCATGGACTGGCCCACGGCCAGACCCAGCAAGGCGGTGCCGACCGGCGCAAGGATCGAGACCTTGCCTTCGTCGACGTTGGCTTCGCGGGGATAGACCAGCGTCAGCACGTGCTTGTCGCCGTGCAGCTCATCTTCGCATTCCACGCGCGAATGCATCATGACGATGCCGGGCGGCATCTGATCCGGCGCCACGACGGTCGCACGGTTGAGTTCCTGGGCCAGCGCCAGGCCGGCGGGTGACTGGCCGACAGCGGGCGACTCGAGCATGGCGTCGAGGCGGTCCATGTCATGGCTGGACACGGTGATGGATGGCGGCAGGCCGCTGGAATTGGACATGTGACGCTCCTGGTGAAGTAAAAGACACAAGCAAAAGGCGGTGCCTGCTGGCACCGCCCGGTTCTATTGTGCGATGTAACGGGATCGGAAGCGACCGGGGGACAGGGCCGCCCGATGGAGCCGGTTCAGTTGGCTGGAAGCGCCGCTTCGGCTGCCACCTGCGGGCGGTCGCTGTCTTCCAGCGAAAGCAGTTCCGCCGGCAACTGCTTGAACTGCTTGGCCAGTTGGGTGAGGAAGTCGGTCATCGCCGAGCTGCGCCGCCAGACCATGCCGACCCGCCGCGTCGGGCTTCCAGGGCCACGGAAGTCGAGCAGGTGAATACTGTCCGAACGGGGCACCGGCGGTTTGATCGCCAGGGTCGGCAGCAAGGTAATGCCCACATCGGCCGCGACCATCTGACGCAGCGTTTCCAGGCTGGTGGCGCGGAACTCGGATTTTTCATTGGCCCCGAACATGCGGCACACCGCCAACGCCTGGTCACGCAGGCAGTGGCCGTCTTCCAGCAGCAGCAGGCGCTGGGTGGACAGCTCGCGCGCATCCAGATGCTCCTGCCCGGCCAACGGGTGCTTGCTGGAGACGGCCAGCAGGAACGGTTCTTCGAACAGGAATTCCGCGTGCAGGGCATCGTCGTCCACCGGCAGCGCCAGCAGGGCCGCGTCCAGGCGGCCGTCGCGCAGACGGTTCAGCAGCTCGTCGCTTTTTTCCTCGACCAGCAGCAGCTCCAGGTGCGGATAGCGCTTGCGGATGCCGGGAATGACGTGCGGCAGCAGGTACGGGCCCAGGGTGGGGAAGATGCCCAGCCGGATGCTGCCGGCTTCCGGGTCGCGGGCGCGGCGCGCGGCTTCCTTCAGTTCTTCGATTTCCGCCACGATGATCCGGGCGCGCACCGCCGCTTCGGTACCGGCGTGGGTCAGCATCACCTTGCGCGAGCCCCGTTCCACCAGCGGTACGCCGAGTTCGTCCTCCAGCTTGCGCAGCTGGGTCGACAGCGTGGGCTGGCTGACGTGGCAGACGGCGGCGGCCTTGCCGTAATGCTTGTGGTCGGCCAGGGCCACCAGATACTTCAGATCACGCAGGTTCATTTCCTTGTAACTCCAGACAATGACCGGGCGAGGGCGTGGAGTACCCAGTAATGGAAAAAGGTTCCCGGCGAACCGGGAACCTGTCGTTTCAGGCAGCTTCGGCGACAGCGCCGCTGCTCTTGGGAACCGACGTACGGATCAGATGATCGAACGCGCTCAGTGCCGCCGTGGAGCCGGCCCCCATCGCGATGATGATCTGCTTATAGGGTACGGTAGTGCAATCACCTGCGGCGAACACGCCGGGCACATTGGTCTGGCCGCGGTCGTCGATGAGGATCTCGCCACGCGGGGAAAGCGCCACGCTGTCCTTCAGCCATTCAGTGTTCGGCAGCAGGCCGATCTGCACGAAAATGCCTTCCAGCTCGACCCGGTGCGCGTCGCCTCCCACCCGGTCCTGGTAGACCAAGCCGGTCACCTTCTGACCGTCGCCCAGCACTTCCTGGGTGAGCGCGCTGGTGATGATGGTGACATTGCCGAGGCTGCGCAGCTTTTTCTGCAGCACTTCATCAGCACGCAGTTTGTCGTCGAATTCCAGCAGGGTGACATGCGCCACGATGCCGGCCAGGTCGATGGCGGCTTCAACGCCGGAGTTGCCGCCGCCGATCACCGCCACGCGCTTGCCCTTGAACAGCGGGCCGTCGCAGTGCGGGCAATAGGCCACGCCCTTGTTGCGGTACTGGTCTTCGCCGGGCACGTTCATCTGCCGCCAGCGTGCGCCGGTGGAGAGGATCACCGAACGCGACTTCAGCGAAGCACCATTTTCCAGCTTGATCTCGACCAGACCGTCATCGCCGGCCGGCACCAGTGCGGTGGCGCGCTGCAGGTTCATGATGTCCACCTCGTACTCGCGCACGTGCTGTTCCAGCGCGGTCGCCAGCTTCGGGCCTTCAGTTTCCTTGACCGAAATGAAGTTCTCGATCGCCATGGTGTCCAGCACCTGGCCGCCGAAGCGCTCGGCCGCCACACCGGTACGGATGCCCTTGCGCGCGGCATAGATCGCCGCCGCCGCGCCGGCCGGACCACCGCCCACCACCAGCACATCGAACGGGGCCTTGGTCGCGATCTTCTCGGCATCGCGCTTGGCCGCACCGGTATCGAGCTTGGCCACGATCTGCTCCAGGGTCATGCGGCCCTGGTCGAACACTTCACCATTGAGGTAGATGGTGGGCACGGACATGATCTGGCGCGCTTCCACCTCGGCCGGGAACAGGCCGCCGTCAATCGCCACGTGCTGGATGCGCGGGTTCAGCACCGCGGCCAGGTTCAGCGCCTGGACCACGTCCGGGCAGTTCTGGCACGACAGCGAGAAGTAGGTTTCAAAGCGGTAGTCGCCGTCCAGGTTGCGCACCTGCTCGATGAGCTCGGCGGTGGCCTTGGACGGGTGCCCGCCAACCTGCAGCAGGGCCAGCACCAGCGAGGTGAACTCGTGGCCCATCGGCAGGCCGGCAAAGGCCAGATGGATGTCCTGGCCCGGGGTGCCAAGCGCGAACGAAGGTGTGCGTTCGCCACTGTCGCGACGCACCTCCAGGCTGATCTGCGAGGACAGCGTGGTCAGCGTTTCGAGCAGCTCGAGCATTTCCTGCGACTTGGCACTGTCATCCGCGTGCGCCGTGATCTGGATCGGGCGGGTGACGCGTTCCAGGTAGGTCTTCAGCTGGGACTGGAGGTTGGCATCCAACATCGAAAAACTCCTTGATTCAGGCAAGCGGACAGCGTTGACGCGCCCCACGGGTGCATCAGCGCGACATGGGGGTGAACCGAAGTGGGCGCGGTGGGCACCCACTTGGGTTCACCCCCATTCCCGTCGAAACGGGAATGGGGGTGCGGAGCGGCTTAGATCTTGCCGACCAGGTCCAGCGACGGGGTCAGGGTCTTTTCGCCTTCCTTCCACTTGGCCGGGCACACCTGGTTCGGGTTGGCGGCGGTGAACTGGGCAGCCTTCAGCTTGCGCAGGGTTTCGGAGACGTCACGGGCGATCTCGTTGGAATGGATTTCCAGGGTCTTGATCACGCCTTCCGGGTTGATGATGAAGGTGCCGCGCAGGGCCAGGCCTTCTTCTTCAATGTGCACGCCGAAGGCGCGGGTCAGCTTGTGGGTCGGGTCGCCGACCAGCGGGAACTGGGCCTTGCCGACGGCCGGCGAGGTTTCGTGCCACACCTTGTGCGAGAAGTGGGTATCGGTGGTGACGATGTAGACCTCGGCGCCGGCCTTCTTGAACTCGGCGTAGTGGTCAGCGGCGTCTTCGATCTCGGTCGGGCAGTTGAAGGTGAAGGCAGCCGGCATGAAGATCAGCACGGACCACTGGCCCTTCAGGCTGGCGTCGGAAACCTTGATGAATTCGCCGTTCTGGTAGGCATTGGCTTCGAACGACTGGATCTGGGTGTTGATGAGCGACATCGATGTTCCTCTTGGATGAAGGGCGGGGTGAAGCGATGGGTAAAGACTACCCGTCCCTGATCGATTAGTGAAATCAATTGATTCACCACTTTTCGATAGACGCCATCTATCGTGGCTGGTTCAGGTGTCTCTGCGGTCAGTCACCAAGATGGGGTTGGATATGTTTCAATTCAATGACTTGACTCTCAAATGGGGTGATGATCTTGATAGATGCCGTAAATGGACCGGTGTGGGCGGCTGAACAATGCTGCAACCTGACCTACACTGCGCGACCTACCGTTCCGGGCCTGCCATGACTGTCGCGTCACACCGTGAGATCCGCCAGCTGCTGGCCGACGCCGCCGGGCAGCTGCCAGGCGTGGAAGGCCGTCACGAGGCCGAGCTGTTGCTGCTGCACGTGCTGGGCCGGGAACGCAGCTGGTTGTTCGCACATGCCACCGATGCGGTGGAGCCGGCGACCGAGGCGGCGTTCGCGCAGTTGCTGCAGCGCCGGATCCAGGGTGAGCCGGTGGCCTATCTGCTGGGGCGGCGGGGATTCTGGACCCTGGACCTGGCGGTCAGTCCGGCCACGCTGATTCCCCGGCCGGAAACCGAGCGACTGGTGGAGCTGGCACTGGAGCGCCTGCCGGCGGACCGTCCTCTGCAGGTAGCCGATCTCGGCACCGGGAGCGGGGCCATCGCACTGGCGCTGGCCAGCGAACGCCCACTGGCGCAGGTGCTGGCCACGGATATGAGTACGGACGCGCTGGCGGTGGCCGCCGAGAATGCGCGCCGGCATGAACTGGCCAATGTGCGCTTCCGCCAGGGTTCGTGGCACGCGGCACTGGGACAGGAGCGCTTTGCTCTGATCGCCACCAATCCGCCCTACATCGCGGCGGACGACCCGCACCTGGCGCAGGGCGACCTGCGCTTTGAGCCGGCCACCGCGCTGGCCTCGGGCGCGGACGGGCTGGATGACATCCGGGTGATCGTGGCCGGTGCGCCAGCGCATCTGCTTGCCGGCGGCTGGTTGCTGATCGAGCATGGCTGGGACCAGGGCCCGGCGATCCGCGCGCTGCTGGAGCTGGCGGGTTTCGTGGAGGTCAGCACGGCGGTGGACCTGGAACACCGCGACCGGGTCAGCCTGGGACGCCTGCCGTAGCGCGACCGCGTCAGACGGGGCAGGGCTAGAATGGCGGCCAGTGTTTCATTCTTCTGGAGCTTCGCCCATGCGCACGCTGTACCCCGCGATCACCCCCTATGACGTTGGCAGCCTGAAGGTCGACGACCGCCACACGCTGTATTTCGAGCAGTGCGGCAACCCGGATGGCAAGCCGGTGGTGATGCTGCATGGGGGCCCCGGCGGCGGCTGCAGCGAAAAGATGCGCCAGTTCCACGACCCGGCCAAGTACCGGATCATTCTGTTCGACCAGCGCGGCGCGGGCCGTTCAACGCCGCATGCGGACCTGGTGGACAACACCACCTGGGACCTGGTGGCCGACATCGAAAAACTGCGCGAGCACCTGAAGGTCGAGCGCTGGCAGGTGTTCGGCGGCAGCTGGGGTTCCACCTTGGCGCTGGCCTATGCGCAGACCCACCCGCAGCGGGTGACCGAGCTGGTGCTGCGCGGCATCTTCATGCTGCGCCGCTGGGAACTGGAATGGTTCTACCAGGAAGGGGCCAACCGCCTGTTCCCGGACGCGTGGGAACATTACCTGGCCCCGATTCCGGCAGTGGAGCGCCACGACCTGATTTCGGCCTTCCACCGCCGCTTGACCAGCGAAGACGAAGCCACCCGCCTGGCAGCGGCCAAGGCATGGAGCGTGTGGGAAGGTGCCACCAGCTTCCTGCATGTCGACCCGGACTTCGTGAACAGCCATGAAGACCCGCACTTCGCCTTGGCGTTCGCACGCATCGAAAACCACTACTTCGTCAACGGCGGCTTCTTCGAAGTGGAAGACCAGCTGCTGCGCGACGCGCACCGCATCGCCGACATTCCGGGCGTGATCGTGCACGGCCGCTACGACGTGGTCTGTCCGCTGCAGAACGCCTGGGAACTGCATAAGGCCTGGCCGAAATCCACGCTGGAAATCTCGCCGGCCTCGGGCCATTCGGCATTCGAAGCAGAGAACATCGACGCACTCGTCCGCGCTACGGATCGCTTCGCCATCTGATTGCACGATCTCCGTCGTACCGCACGATCTGCATCGGATTGCATGATCTCCGTAGAGCCGGGCTTGCCCGGCTGCTGTTGGATTCAGGCGAACAGCCCTCGGTTCACGGTATCCCCGGTTTGGCGGCTCGGGATGGGCGTTCCGGGGGACGCTGCAAGTACGTCCCTGTAAGCTCGATCGCCGCATCC
>NZ_DAMDFR010000087.1:0-14876 GCF_032103445.1 Stenotrophomonas sp. | reverse complement strand
TGGATGCGGCGACTGAGGCTACAGGGACGTACTTGCGCCGTCCCCCGGAACGCCCATCCCGAGCCGCCAAGCCAGGGATACCGTGAACCGAGAGCTGTTCGCACGAATCCAACAGCAGCCGGGCAAGCCCGGCTCTACGTAGTGCGTGCAATCACAGCCGGGCGAGAGGCGATGCGTGCAATCACAGCCAGGCGAGGGGCGATGCGTGCAATCACAGGCGGTCAACGTGCCGCGTGCGCAATCACTGCAGGTCGCGCAGATTCAAGCGGCGCAGGGTGGGGTTCTTCCAGGCGGTGATGCCGGCTACGCTGAGGACCGCGAAACCGCCGAGGACCACTGCCGGGACCAGGCCCAGCAGTTTGGCCATGGTGCCGGCGTAGAACGCGCCCAGTTCGTTCGAGGAACTGATGAAAATACCGTTGATCGAGGACACGCGGCCGCGCATTTCCTCTGGCGTGGCCAGCTGCAGGATGGTCGAGCGCACCACCACCGAGACGCCGTCGAAGGCCCCGTAGAACAGCAGGATCGCTGCCGACAGCCAGAAGTGGTGCGACAGGCCGAAGCCGATCACGCACAGGCCGAAGCCGGCCACGGCGAACAGCAGGACTCGGCCCGCGTGCTTCTGCAGCGGGTGTCGCGCCAGCCACAGGCCCACACACACCGAGCCCAGTGCCGGCGCGGCGCGCAGGATGCCCAGGCCCTCCGGGCCGTGGTGCAGGATCTCGTGCAGGAACGCCGGCAGCATCGCCACCACGCCGCCCAGCAGCACCGAGAACATGTCCAGCGCCATCGCGCCCACCATGATCCGGTTGCCCAGCACGAACCGGCCGCCTTCGGCGATGCTCTTGAAAATCGGTGCCGCCGGGCCGGTGTGCACCGGCTCGCTCACCCGCAGCGCGGCCAGGCAGCCCAGTGCCGCCAGCGCGAACGTCGCCGCCACCGCATAGGCCACGCCCTTGCCGCCCATGCCCACCAGCACGCCACCCAGCGCCGGGCCGATTACCATGCCGGTCTGGAACACCACCGCGCCCAGGCCCGCGCCGCGTGCGTATTGATGCCGTTCCAGCACCCGTGCGAACAACGCGTTGTAGATGGGCGACAGGAACGCGCGCACCATGCCGGTCAGCGCAATCGCCGCATAGATCGGCCACACCCCGTGGAACGGCAGCCAGTCCATTGCCACGCAGGTCAGCACCACCGCGGTCAGCACCAGCCCCGTGCAGGCCACCATGCCCAGCCGGCGGCGAGGCAGGTGATCCACCAGGTAGCCCGCGAACGGGGCTACGCAGAAGAACGGCAGCACTTCGGCCAGCCCGACCAGACCCAGCGAGAACGGATTGCGGGTGACTTCGTAGATGTGCCAGCCCACCGTCACCGCCACAATCTGGTAGGACAGCATCGCCAGGATGCGGTACGCCAGCACCTGCGCGAAGCCGGGGCGGGCGAGCAGACCGAGTGCGCTTTCTTCGCCGGCCGGCGTGGGGGCGGCCGGGCTCACGATTGCGCTTGTGCGGTGTCGCGGATGAAGGCCAGCATCGCCGCCACCCCGTTGCTGCGGGTCGGCGACAGGTGCTTGGCCAGGCCGATGTCACTGATATAGGTCGGCTCGGTGGCCAGAATTTCTTCCGCCGACCGGCCCGAGTACACCCGCAAGGCCAGGTAGATCAGCCCCGAGACGATGGCCGAGTCACTGATCGCATGGAAGCGCAGGTTCTGCGCATTGCCCTCCGGCACGATCCACACCATCGACTGGCAGCCCAGCAGACGGTGTTCCTCGGATTTCCATTCCTCGGGGAAGGCCGGCAGTTTGCGGCCCAGGTCGATCAGGTACTGGTAGCGCTCGGACCAGTCGCCGAAGAAGGCGAACTCCTCGGCAATGGCGGCCTGCGCTTCGGCAGCAGTAGGTTCAAGCGGGAACGGACTTTCCATCACAACACTCTCAATCAATTCGGTATCAACAAAACAGCACGGCTGCCACACAACAGCGCTGCGGAATCCCGGTAGCACCCGACCGTTGGTCGGGTGACGGCGTCAGCCGCGCTTCCGCACCCAGCGAATCCCCTGCGCAGTGTCCTCCAGCACAATGCCTTCCGCCGCCAGCTGGTCGCGAATCGCATCAGCGCGGCCAAAATCGCGCGCAGCCTTGGCAGCCGTGCGCTCATCAATCAGACCCTGGATCCGCGCATCGTCATCGGCATCCCCACCGGCGGTACCAAACCACGCCGCCGGATCCTGCTGCAGCAGGCCCAGTGCCAGGCCCGCGCCCAGCAGGGCTGACTTGGCGGCGGCCCGATCGGCCGGTTCGGCACGGCGCGCTTCCGCACCCAGCCGGGCCAGCTCGGCCAGCGCCTGCGGGGTGTTCAGGTCGTCGTCCAGGGTGGCTTCCACTTCCGCCGGAATCACCGCGGTGGCCTCCACGTCGGCCAGATCCCGCAGGGTGCCGTACAGGCGGTCCAGGGTGCGCGCGGACTGTTCGATCAACGCATCCGACCAGTCCAGCGGCTGCCGGTAGTGCGCCGACAGCAGCGCCAGACGCAGCGCTTCCGGCGCATGCTTGCGCACCAGATCGTGCACGCGCTCGATGTTGCCGATCGACTTGCTCATCTTGGCACCGCCGAAGTTCAGCATGCCGTTGTGCAGCCAGAACCGGGCAAATGTCTTGCCGCCGTGGGCGCATTCGCTCTGCGCGATCTCGTTCTCGTGGTGCGGGAACTGCAGGTCGACGCCGCCGGCGTGAATGTCGATGGTTTCGCCCAGGTGGGCGGCGGCCATCGCCGAGCATTCGATATGCCAGCCGGGGCGGCCACGGCCCCAGGGCGACTCCCAGCCCGGCAGGTCGTCGCTGGACGGCTTCCACAAAACGAAATCGCCCGGGTCACGCTTGTACGGGGCCACGTCCACGCGCGCACCGGCCAGCATTTCTTCCGGGTCGCGGCGCGAGAGCTTGCCGTAGTCGGCATACGAAGACACCGAAAACAGTACGTGGCCTTCGGCGGCATAGGCATGCCCGGCGGCGATCAGCTGCTCGATCATGGTGATGATCTGCGCCATGTGCGCGGTGGCTTCCGGCTCGATGTCCGGCGGCACCACGCCCAGCGCGGCCATGTCTTCACGGTAGGCGGCGGCAAAGCGGTCGGTGATGGTGGTGATCGGCACGTTCTGCTCGCGCGCGGCGGTGTTGATCTTGTCGTCCACGTCGGTGATGTTGCGCGCGTAGCGCAACCCGCCGAAACGCCGGCGCAGCAGGTCGGCCAGCACCCCGAACACCACCGGCCCGCGCGCGTTGCCGATATGTACGTAGTTGTAGACCGTGGGGCCGCACACATACAGCGTCGGACAGGCCGGATCGAGCGGGGTGAACGTTTCGAGCTGGCGTGTCAGGTTGTTGTGCAGGCGCAGGGTCATGAGGGGCGTTGGCCGAGGGGAGTGGGGCAAGCCCCCGATTTTAGAGCACAACGGTCGCCCGCGCCGGTCTGGCGGGGCCTGGAGTGGGTTGACCACGTCAGGTGGTGTCGCTTTCTGGCCGTCTGGCTATGGGCAATAGCGTCACGGACGGGTAATGTTCAGCCCCTTGCCCCTGGCACTGCCTACACTATCCACCTTGTCCTCGACCCGGTTGCCAATGAAATCCGCTTTGTTGCTGACGCTGGCTGGCTGCCTGACCGGAAGTGCCGCCTTCACGGCGTGCGCCCAGGAAGCCGACGTCCGCAACCGGGTGGTGATCGTCGAGAACGTGAAGTTCGATTACGCCCAGGTGCTCAACGTGGAGCCGGTGTTCCAGACCCTGCGCGCCACCCGCACCGAGGAGCATTGCGAACCGGTCTCGACCCGGACCCTGGCCCCGGTGAACGTCACCGGCGAGGAGCCGCAGGAAGAGAAGGGCCGTTTCGGCCGCTTCATGGACTCGGTGCGCTCGATCTTCAAGCGTGACGACACCCAGGTGAACGAAGACGGCAGCCCGGTGGTGGAAGCCGCCCCGGCGGCCGGTAATGGCCCGTTATTGACCCGTGACTGCAAGATCGTGCCGGTCGGCCGTGAGTTCCGCCGGCCCATCGCCTACGACGTGGATTACGTCTACAAGGGCACCAAGTACCGTTCGCGGCTGCCGGAAGACCCCGGCAACCGGCTGAAGATCCGGGTCTCGATCACCCCGTGGGTAGGGGCCGAGCAGCAGGCCGGGCCGGCCAACCCGTAACGGCGGGTGTTGCACCCGCCCCCTGCGCATGTAAAGATGGCGGGCGATGAAACTCACCGACTTCCAGCACGACACCAGCGCCGCCCGTATGGCTACGGGCATGACGTCGCGTGCCCGCCGACCGGAACCCCACATTTTCGCTGGGTAACCGGAGCTTCGTGCTGTCTGTTCGGAAAACCCAGCCCCCGTGCTGGGTTTTTTCGTTTCTACGATTTGAAAAGTTGCATTTGTACCCTTTCTTCCATTGAAACCCGCCTCAAAGGATCGATCGATGTCCCTGAAGCACTTCCTGAACACCCAGGACTGGAGCCGTCCGGAACTGGACGCGCTGTTGACCCAGGCCGCCCTGTTCAAACAGAACAAGCTCGGCGACCACCTGAAGGGCAAGTCCATTGCCCTGGTGTTCTTCAACCCGTCCATGCGCACCCGCACCAGCTTCGAGCTGGGCGCGTTCCAGCTGGGCGCGCATGCGGTGGTGCTGCAGCCGGGCAAGGACGCGTGGCCGATCGAGTTCAACCTGGGCACGGTGATGGACGGCGACACCGAAGAGCACATCGCCGAAGTGGCCAAGGTGCTGGGCCGTTACTGCGACATCATCGCGGTGCGCGCGTTCCCGAAGTTCGTCGACTGGGCCTATGACCGCCAGGACATCGTGCTCAACAGCTTCGCCAAGTATTCGCCGGTGCCGGTGATCAACATGGAAACCATCACCCACCCGTGCCAGGAACTGGCCCACGTGATGGCGCTGCAGGAACACTTCGGCACCCAGGACCTGCGCGGCAAGAAGTACGTGCTGACCTGGACCTACCACCCCAAGCCGCTGAACACCGCGGTGGCCAACTCGGCACTGACCATCGCCACCCGCATGGGCATGGACGTCACCCTGCTGTGCCCGACCGCCGATTACATCCTGGACGAGCGCTACATGGGCTGGGCCGAGCAGAACGTCGCCGAGAACGGCGGTTCGCTGAAAATCAGCCATGACATCGACAGCGCCTACGCCGGTGCCGACGTGGTCTACGCCAAGAGCTGGGGCGCGCTGCCGTTCTTCGGCAACTGGGAACCGGAAAAGCCGATCCGCGACCAGTACAAGCACTTCATTGTGGACGAACGCAAGATGGCGCTCACCAACAACGGCGTGTTCAGCCACTGCCTGCCGCTGCGCCGCAACGTCAAGGCCACCGACGGCGTGATGGATTCGCCGCAGTGCATCGCCATCAACGAAGCCGAGAACCGCCTGCACGTGCAGAAGGCGATCATGGCCGCCGTTGCCGGTCGTTGATCCATTCCCGAAATCACCCCAAATATCGCAATCGGACCTTACCCCCCATGACCACGAACAAAGACATCGTCCTGGCTTTCTCCGGCGGACTCGACACCAGCTTCTGCGTGCCCTACCTGCAGGAACGCGGCTACAACGTGCACACCGTGTTCGCCGACACCGGCGGCGTGGATGACGAGGAACGCGATTTCATCGAAAAGCGTGCCGCCGAACTGGGCGTGACCAGCCACGTCACCGTCGACGGCGGCCCGGCCATCTGGAAGGGCTTCGTGAAACCGTTCGTGTGGGCCGGCGAAGGCTACCAGGGCCAGTACCCGCTGCTGGTGTCCGACCGTTACCTGATCGTCGACGCCGCGCTGAAGCGCGCCGCCGAACTGGGCACCAACATCATCGCCCACGGCTGCACCGGCATGGGCAACGACCAGGTGCGTTTCGACCTGGCAGTGAAGGCACTGGGCGACTACCAGATCGTCGCGCCGATCCGTGAAATCCAGAAGGAACACACCCAGACCCGCGCCTACGAGCAGAAGTACCTGGAAGAGCGTGGCTTTGGCGTGCGCGCCAAGCAGCAGGCCTACACCATCAACGAGAACCTGCTGGGCGTCACCATGTCCGGCGGCGAGATCGACCGTTGGGAAGCCCCGGGCGAAGGCGCACGTGGCTGGTGCGCACCGCGTGACCAGTGGCCGACCGAAGCGCTGCACGTCACCCTGAAGTTCGTCGAAGGCGAAGCGGTGGAACTCAACGGCAAGGCACTGCCGGGTGAGCAGATCCTGGCCCAGCTCAACAAGCTGTTCGCTCCGTACGGCGTGGGCCGTGGCGTGTACACCGGCGACACCGTGATCGGCCTGAAGGGCCGCATCGTGTTCGAAGCCCCGGGCCTGGTCTCGCTGCTGACCGCGCACCGCGCGCTGGAAGATGCCGTGCTGACCAAGCAGCAGAACCGCTTCAAGCCGGACGTCGCGCGCAAGTGGGTGGAGCTGGTGTACGAAGGCTTCTACCACGACCCGCTGAAGACCGACATCGAAGCCTTCCTGAAGTCCTCGCAGGGCAAGGTCAACGGTGAAGTGGTGCTGGAAACCCGTGGCGGCCGCGTCGACGCGGTGGCGGTGAAGTCGCCGCACCTGCTCAACGCCAAGGGCGCGACGTATGCGCAGTCGGCGGATTGGGGTGTGGAGGAGGCCGAGGGCTTCATCAAGCTCTTCGGCATGAGTTCGACGCTTTACGCGCAGGTCAATCGCTGATCAGCACCGCGTGGTTGCCGGGCATGGCCCGGCACTACGCACACCCATGTAGTGCCGGGCCATGCCCGGCTCCACGGAGCCCATCCCATGTAGTGCCGGGCCATGCCCGGCTCCACAGGAAACCTTGATTCATGCTTGAACAAACGCTCAACCACCTGCAGGCCCTGGTGTCGTTCGACACCCGCAATCCGCCGCGTGCGATCACTACCGGGGGCATCTTCGATTACCTGCGTGCGAACCTGCCCGGGTTCAACGTCGAGGTGATCGACCACGGTGCCGGTGCGGTCAGCCTGTATGCGGTGCGCGGCAACCCGAAGTACCTGTTCAACGTGCATCTGGATACCGTGCCCGATTCCCCGCACTGGAGCGCCGACCCGCACGTGATGCGGCGTACCGAAGACCGGGTGATCGGCCTGGGCGTGTGTGACATCAAGGGCGCTGCAGCGGCACTGGTCGCTGCGGCCAATGCCAGTGACGGCGATGCCGCGTTCCTGTTCTCCAGCGATGAAGAAGCCAACGACCCGCGTTGCATCGCGGCGTTCCTGGCCCGTGGCATTCCCTATGAAGCGGTGCTGGTGGCCGAGCCGACCATGAGCGAAGCGGTGCTGGCACACCGCGGCATCAGCTCGGTGCTGATGCAGTTCGCCGGGCGGGCAGGGCATGCCTCGGGCAAGCAGGATGCCGCCGCCAGTGCGTTGCACCAGGCCATGCGCTGGGGCAACCGCGCGCTGGACCATGTGGAATCGCTGGCCCACGCGCGCTTCGGCGGGCTGACTGGGCTGCGCTTCAACATCGGCCGCGTCGAAGGCGGCATCAAGGCCAACATGATCGCCCCGGCCGCCGAGCTGCGCTTCGGTTTCCGCCCGCTGCCGTCGATGGACATCGACGCGCTGCTGGCCACGTTTGCCGGCTTTGCCGAACCGGAAGCGGCGCTGTTCACCGAAACCTTCCGGGGCCCCAGCCTGCCGGCCGGCGACATCGCCGAAGCCGAACATCGCCGCCTGCTGGCGCGTGACGTCGCCGACGCGTTGGATATTCCGATCGGCAACGCGGTGGATTTCTGGACCGAAGCCTCGCTGTTCTCCGCCGGTGGTTACACCACGATGGTGTACGGCCCGGGCGACATCGCCCAGGCCCACACCGCCGATGAGTTCGTGACGCTGGACCAGCTGCAGCGTTACACCGATTCCGTGCACCGCATCATCGCGGCCGGTGCCTGATTGATGAGCGCGTCGCAGCCCGCTGCGACGTTCCCCTTTCCTGCGGCTGCGGCCGCTTGTGACGAAACCGAAATGTCTCCTGCACTCCAGCCCCACCGCCAGACCCGCCAGACCATCGTGCGCCTGCTCTCCAGCATGGCCAGCGCGAAGGAGATCAGCCAGTACCTGAAGCGCTTTTCGCAGCTGGACGCCAAGCGCTTTGCCGTGGTCAAGGTCGGCGGCGCGGTGCTGCGCGATGACCTCGACGCGCTGACCTCCTCGCTGTCGTTCCTGCAGGAAGTGGGCCTGACCCCGATCGTGCTGCACGGCGCGGGCCCGCAGCTGGATGCCGAGCTGTCCGCCGCCGGCATCGTCAAGGAAACCGTCAACGGCCTGCGCGTGACCTCGCCGGAAGGCCTGGCCATCGTGCGCCGGGTGTTCCAACAGTCCAACCTGCAGCTGGTGGAAGCGCTGCAGCAGAATGGCGCACGCGCCACCTCCATCACCGGTGGCGTGTTCGAAGCCGAATACCTGGATCAGGCCACCTACGGTCTGGTCGGCGAGGTCAAGAAGGTCAACCTGGCTCCGATTGAAGCCAGCCTGCGCGCCGGCTCGATTCCGGTGATCACCAGCCTGGGCGAAACCCGCTGCGGCCAGATCCTCAACGTCAACGCCGATTTCGCGGCCAACGAGCTGGTGCAGGAACTGCAGCCGTACAAGATCATCTTCCTCACCGGCACCGGCGGTCTGCTCGACGAAGAGGGCAAGGTGATCGACTCGATCAACCTGTCCACCGAGTACGACCACCTGATCGCCCAGCCGTGGATCCACGGTGGCATGAAGGTGAAGATCGAACAGATCAAGGACCTGCTGGACCGCCTGCCGCTGGAATCGTCGGTGTCGATCACCCGTCCGGCGGATCTGGCCAAGGAACTGTTCACCCACAAGGGCTCGGGCACGCTGGTGCGCAAGGGCGAAAAGGTGCTGCGCGCCACCGCCTGGAGCGAACTGGACCTGCCGCGCCTGAAGGGGCTGATCGAATCCAGCTTCGGCCGCACCCTGGTGCCGGACTACTTCGACAAGACCAAGCTGCTGCGCGCCTACGTCAGCGAGAACTACCGCGCCGCGGTGATCCTCACCGACGAAGCCGAAGGCGTGTACCTGGACAAGTTCGCCGTGCTCGACGACGCGCAGGGCGAGGGCCTGGGCCGCGCGGTGTGGAACGTGATGCTGGAAGAAACCCCGCAGCTGTTCTGGCGCTCGCGCCACGGCAACCCGATCAATCATTTCTATTACGCCGAATCTGACGGCTGCTACAAGCAGGACCACTGGAAGGTGTTCTGGTTTGGCGCGGACGGCTTCGAGCGTATCCGCAGCTACGTCGACCACTGCGCTGCCCGCACCCCCAGCCTGCTGGGCTGAGCGAAGAGAACCGCATGAGCACTTCCAAGAACTTCACCGTTGGCATCGTCGGCGCGCGTGGCCACACCGGGGCCGAGCTGATCAAGCTGATCGCCGCCCACCCGAACCTGCAGCTGGGCTTCGTGTCCTCGCGCGAGCTGGCAGGCCAGCGCGTGGGTGACCATTACCCGGACATCACCGACGGTTTGCATTTCGAGAACCTGGACGCCGACGCCGTGGCTGCCAAGGGCATGGACGCGGTGATCCTGGCCCTGCCGAACAATCTCTCGGCCCCGTTCGTGGCCGCGCTCGACGCCGCCAAGCCGGGCACCGTCATTGTCGACCTGTCCGCCGACCACCGCTTCGAAGGCAGCTGGTACTACGGCCTGCCCGAACTGACCCGCGGTGATTACGCGGGCCAGAAGCACATCAGCAACCCCGGCTGCTACGCCACCGCCATGCAGCTGGCGATCAGCCCGCTGCTGACCCAGCTGGCCGGGCCGCCGCAGTGTTTTGGTGTCTCCGGTTACTCCGGTGCCGGCACCACACCGTCGGACAAGAACAACCCCGAGCTGCTGGCCGACAACCTGATGCCGTATGCACTCACCAACCACGTGCACGAGCGCGAAGTGTCCGCGCACCTGCGCGTGCCGGTGGAGTTCATGCCGCACGTGGCCCCGCATTTCCGTGGCATCACCATGACCGTCAACCTGTGGCTGACCGAGGTGATGACCCGCGAGCAGATCCTGGCGCGCTACCAGGCCTTCTACGCGCACGAGCCGCTGGTCGAGGTGATCGACCAGGCCCCGTGGGTGAGCCACATCGCCGGCCGCCACGGCGTGCAGATCGGTGGCTTCGACGTCGCACCGGGTGGCAAGCGCGTGGTCGTGGTGGCCACGCTGGACAACCTGCTCAAGGGCGCGGCCACCCAAGCCATGCAGAACCTCAACCTGGCCCTGGGCCTGGACGAGCTCACCGCAATTCCGCATTGATTGGAGCAAGACAATGGCAGACCTTCTATGGCAGAAGCCCGGCGTGGCGGTGGATGCGAAAATCCAGACCTTCCTGGCCGGCGATGACGTCATCCTCGACCGCGAGTTTTTCCTGTACGACGTGACCGCCAGCAAGGCGCACGCGCAGGGCCTGCAGCACATCGGCATCCTCAGCAGCGAAGAGCTGGACGGCCTGCTGCGCGAGCTGGATATCCTCGCCGACGATTTCCGCAGTGGCGCGTTCGTGCTCGATGAGCGCTTCGAGGATTGCCACTCGGCGATCGAAGCGCGCCTGACCGAACGCCTCGGCGATGCAGGCCGCCGCATCCATACCGGGCGCAGCCGCAACGACCAGATCCTGGTCGCCACCCGCCTGTGGCTGAAGGACAAGATGCTGCGCGTGGCCGAACTGAGCCGCGAGATCGCCAAGGTCGCGCTGGACCGCGCCGAAGCCGAGAAGGACATCCCGCTGCCGGGTTACACCCACATCCAGCGCGCTGTCGTTTCCTCGGCGGGCATGTGGTGGGCTGGCTGGGCCGAAGCCTTCATCGACAACGCCATCCGCGCGCACGATACCTACGCGCTGATCGACGCCAATCCGCTGGGCACCGCGGCCGGCTACGGCGTCAACCTGCCGCTGGACCGCACCCACACCACCGAAGCGCTGGGTTTTGCGCGCATGCAGATCTCGCCGATCTACGCGCAGCTGTCGCGCGGCAAGTTCGAGCTGGCCGCGCTGGAAGCGCTCGGCGGTGCCACCCTGGATCTTCGCCGCATCGCCTGGGACCTGTCGCTGTTCACCAGCGGCGAGTTCGGTTTCGTGGCGCTGCCGGCGCAGTACACCACCGGCAGTTCGATCATGCCGAACAAGCGCAACCCCGACGTGGTTGAGCTGCTGCGTGCCACCCATGCGGCCGTGGCCGCTGCGCGCACCGAGATTGAACAGCTGCTGTCGCTGCCGTCCGGTTACCACCGTGACCTGCAGAGCAGCAAGGGCGCGATCTTCCACGGCTTCGGTCGTGGCATTCCGGCGCTGGAACTGCTGCCGGCGCTGCTGGCGAATCTCGAGTGGCGCGATGACAAGCTGCGCGCTGCCATCGATTCGGGCATGTACGCCACCGATGTTGCCGTGGAAGCGGCCGTGGCCGGCGTGCCGTTCCGTGAAGCCTACAAGGCGGCTGCGGCCTCGGCCGATACGGCGGGCCAGGGGCGCACGCCGGAAGGCAGCCTCGCCGCGCGCGTGTCGCCCGGTGCGGCGGCTGATCTGCGTCTGGACGAACTGCGCACGCGCTGGGCGGCGCTGGTCTGATGGCCAGTGTCAGCGCTCCGGTCAACCTCGATTCCGCCCGTCACTACGTGTGGGGCGGGGCCTGTGACGGGTGGCATCTGCTGGATGTGCCGGACCTGAGCGTGATCGAGGAGCGCATGCCGCCCGGTACCTCGGAGGCACGCCATTTCCATCACCGTGCGCGGCAGTTCTTCCGCGTGCTGGAAGGCGAAGCCGTGCTGGAGTTGGATGGCACCCCGCACTGCCTGCGTGCCGGTGACGGCCTGCATGTGCCGCCGGGTGCCGCGCACCAGATGCGCAATGATTCCGCCGCGGACGTGCGCTTCCTGGTAGTTTCCAGCCCGCACGCACACGGCGACCGGGAGCTGGCCGCATGAGCACGCTGTATCTGGTGATGGCTCTGCGTCTGCCCGGGTTCACTGCCGCCGCTGTGCAGCCGCATCGTGATTTTCTCGACGCATTGCGCGCCAAAGACCAACTGCATCTGACCGGTGGCTTCAGTGACGGCAGTGGCGGTGCCTATGTGCTGTGCAATGTAGGAAGCCTCGCTGAGGCCGAAGCCATCGTCGCCCGCGATCCGCTGGTGACGATGCAGGCTTCGGCGCTGCATGTGCACGAGTGGTTGACCCGCTAACTTCACCTGAGCCCATTACTGGTAGCTGCCATGACTGCATCGCGTTTCCCCGAACAAGCGTTGCCCTCATGGCGGCGCGCCGTGCTCAAGGTCGGAAGCAGCCTGCTGGCGGCCGATGGCGGCGGGCTGTCGCCACGCCATGCACTGGGTCTGGCGCAGTTCGTGTCGGCGCATGTGCAGGCCGGGCGCGAGGTGGTGATTGTGTCGTCCGGCGCGGTGGCTGCTGGGCGCGCCATCGTGCCGCGTGCGCTGGAGGTGGGGGCCGCGATGGCCGCACGCCAGGCGTTGGCCGCATTGGGCCAGGCGCAGTTGATTGGCTTGTGGCAGCGCTTCTTCGAGCGTCCGGTGGCGCAGGTGCTGCTGACCCATGACGACCTGCGCAACCGACGTCGCTATCTCAACGCGCGGGCCACGCTCAACGAACTGTTGCGGTTGGGCACGCTGCCGGTGGTGAACGAGAACGACACTGTTTCCGTTGACGAACTGAAGCTCGGCGACAACGACAATCTGGCCGCCACCGTGGCCGCGTTGATTGATGCCGATGTGCTGTTCATCGCCACCGATATCGATGGCTTGTACAGCGCGGACCCGCGACGGGATCCGGATGCGGTGCCGATTCATGATGTGCCTGAGCTGACCACGACCGTGCTGGCGATGGCCGGCGGGGCCGGCAGTGGTGCGGGCACTGGCGGCATGCATACCAAGCTTGAAGCCGCTGCGAAGGCGGGCAGGGTGGGCATTGATACCTGCCTGTTCAATGGCCGCGATGCCGATGTGGTGCGTGCGCTGGCACAGGGGCGGTTGTTCGGCACGCGGATTCATGCCGGGCAGAGCCGCGAGGCTGCGCGCAAGTATTGGCTGCGGCATGCACCGCTGGAAGCGGGTGCGATTGTGGTGGATGAAGGCGCGGCGCGGGCGTTGCGTGAGAAAGGTGCGTCGTTGTTGCCGGGCGGGGTGATGTCGGCGGAAGGGGAATTCCGGCGCGGCGACATGGTGCAGGTGCGGTTGCGTGGTGAGGTCGGCGACGTAGTGTTGGCGCGCGGGGTGAGCCAGTACTCGGCCAGTGATATCCGGCGCGTGGCCGGGCGGCATTCGCGGGAGATTGAAGGGGTGTTGGGGTACAACTATGGCGGCAATGTGATTCACCGTGACGATATGGTGTTGGTGTGAGTGCATTACGAGCCGTGGGCATGATGTTCCGTAGAGCCACGCCCTGCGTGGCTTCGACCCACCTTGCAGCCACGCAGGGCGTGGCTCTACATATCGCTTCGATCCACTCCGCAGCCACGCAGGGCGTGGCTCTACGAGGATTCCGCAATGGCTGATGACATCCGCACCCAGGCCCTGGCCTGCCGCGCCGCCGCACACACCCTGGCCCAGCTGTCCTCCAGCGCCAAATCCGCGCTGCTCAACAACATGGCCAACGCCCTCGACGCCGACGCCAGCACCATCCTCGCCGCCAACGCCCGCGACCTCGCCGCCGCCGAAGCCAAGGGCACCGGCAGCGCCATGCTCGACCGCCTCGCCCTGAACCCATCGCGCCTGGCCAGCATCAGCGCCGCCCTGCGCGAAGTCGCCGCACTGCCGGACCCGGTCGGCGCGATCACCCGCGATGACATCCGCCCCAACGGCATCCGCGTGCAGAAAGTTCGCGTGCCACTCGGCGTCATCGCGATGATCTACGAGGCCCGCCCCAACGTCACCGCCGACGCCGCCGCGCTGTGCATCAAGGCCGGCAACGGGGTCATCCTGCGTGGTGGCTCTGAAGCGATCCATTCCAACACCGCGATTGCCGCCGCACTGAAGCGCGCCTTGCGGGAAGCGGGCGTACCCGATGCCGCGCTCACCCTGGTCGAAGACCTGCGCCGCGAAACCATGCTGGAACTGCTGCAGCTCAACGACGTCATCGATCTTGCGATTCCGCGCGGTGGCGAAGGGCTGATCAGGTTCGTTGCCGAACATGCACGCGTGCCGGTGATCAAGCATTACAAGGGCGTGTGCCATCTCTACGTGGACCGCGCCGCGAACCTGGAGCGCGCCGTGGACCTGCTGGTGGACGGCAAGTGCAGCCGCCCGGCCGCCTGCAACTCGCTGGAGACGTTGCTGGTGCATGCCGATGTGGCCGCCGACTTCCTGCCGTTGGCGGGCGCGGCGTTGGCCGAACGGGGCGTGCAGCTGCGCGCCGATGCGCGTGCGCGGCAATGGCTGCCGCAGGCCGCTGAAGCCACGGATGAGGATTACGCCGCCGAATACCTGGACCTGATTCTGGCGGTACGCGTGGTGGATGATCTGGAACAGGCGCTGGCGCATATCCAGCAATACAGCTCGGATCACACCGAGGTGATCGTCACCGAGGATGCAGCCGCGGCCGAACGCTTCGTCCAGGCATTGCGCTCTGCGGTGGTGATGGTGAATGCCTCGTCGCGCTTTTCCGATGGCGGTGAGCTCGGGCTGGGTGCCGAGATCGGCATCTCGACCACGCGGCTGCATGCGTATGGGCCGATGGGGCTGGAGGCGCTGACCGTGGAGCGGTTCGTGGTGCGCGGGGAAGGGCAGACGCGTCACCCGGTTTGAGGTGTACCTGGCCCGGTAGCGCCGGCCGTTGGCCGGCCCAGGCGATCCTTGGGCCGGCCAACGGCCG
>NZ_DAMDFR010000086.1:0-15121 GCF_032103445.1 Stenotrophomonas sp. | reverse complement strand
CACCACCGCTACCGGGCGGGCGCACGGTAGCGGTGGTGGCCACCGGGCTGGATCAGAGTTACCCGCCGCGGCACGCGGCCCTGCAGGCGCGCATCGCCGAGCAGGGCGCGGTGGTCAGTGAGTACCCACCCGGCACCGACGCGCGTCCCGGCCAGTTCCCGGCGCGCAACCGCATCGTGGCGGGGCTGTCGCTGGGCACCGTGGTGATCGAGGCGGCGCTGCGCTCCGGCGCATTGATCACCGCCCGGCTGGCGGCCGAAGCCGGGCGCGAAGTCTTTGCCCTGCCCGGCTCGGTGCGCAACCCGCGCGCGCGCGGCTGCCACCGGCTGATCCGCGACGGGGTCCGGCTGGTGGAGCATCCCGACGAGGTCATCGAGCCGCTGGCGGCGGTCGCCGCGCGGCTGGGCCAGGCCTTGCGAACCCGCCTTGGTGCCCCCACTGAACAGGCAGGTCCGACGCCGCCGGGCCCCTCCTTCCATTCCAACCCGGACTACCAGCGCTTGTGGCGAGCCCTGGATGAAAACCCAATCCCTATGGATTCATTGGTCCAGCGCAGTGGATTGACGGCGGCCCGGCTGTCGGCCATGCTGCAACTCATGGAACTGGATGGAAAGGTGGTTGCCGTACATGGCTGCTACTGTCGAAAACCCTAGTTTCTTCACCTCCACAGCGTCGAAGACGCAGGCCGAGGGGCAATGAAAGAGAGCATTCTGGATGTCCTGCTGTACCTTTTTGAACACTACTTCAGCGAAGATGCGGACATCGTCCGTGATCGCGACTCCCTCCAGAACGGTCTGATACAGGCCGGTTTCAGCCCCGCAGAAATCAACAAGGCGTTCGACTGGCTCGATGCCCTAGCCGAACAGCGCCCGGCGGTCACCCAGGCCCGGGTGGACGGCCCGGTGCGGGTCTACCACGGCCCCGAACTGGACAAGCTGGACGTGGAAGGGCGGGGTTTCCTGCTGTTCCTGGAGCAGCACGGCATTCTGGACGCCAACCAGCGCGAGCTGGTGCTCGACCGCGCCATGGCCCTGGACCAGGACGAACTGGACCTGGACGATCTGAAATGGGTGGTGCTGATGGTGTTGTTCAACCAGCCGGGGGCGGAAGCGGCCTACGCCTGGATGGAAACCCAGATGTTCGTGGACGAGCCAGAACCCCTTCACTGACCGTACACTGGGTGCCTTGCGCATTCAGGGGAATGGAACGTGGGCCAGTGGTTCTATGCAGAAGGAAATCGCCAGCAGCGCGGGCCGCTGGCGTCTGAAGAGTTGATCGCGCTGTACACCTCCAGCCGGATCGGGCTGGACACACTGGTATGGCGCGATGGCCTGGCGCAGTGGCTGCCGCTGCGCGAGGTGGCCGACGAGATCGGCCTGGTGATTGCGCCGGCCGCGCCGGCAGAACCGTTACCGCCCGAACCGCTACCCGAGCCCGCTGCACCGGTGCCGCCGCGCATCCCGGCCACGTTCGAGGTCGACACCCGCACGCGTACGGCACCGCCGCCGCCCCAGCACCCGGCTCACACCCGCCCTGCGGCACCACCGCCGAAGAAGTCCGGCTGTGGCCCGGTCGCGATCGTGCTGGCCGTGGTCGGCGTGGTGCTGGTGGCGATCATCGCCATCCTCGCCGCCATTGCACTGCCGGCGTACAACGACTACGTGACCCGCGCCAAGACCACCCAGGCGGTGGCGCAGCTCACCCCGCTGAAGTTCCAGGTGGCCGAGTTCGTCGGCATCCATGACCGCTGCCCGGTCAATGGCGACGAAGGCTTTGGCTCGCCCGCCAGCTATGCCAGCGAAAGCGTCGGCCAGGTTCGTATCGGCCGCTTCGGTGAGGGCCGCTGCGGCGTGGAGATCGAGTTCTCGGTGCCCGGCAAGCGCGCATTGGATGGCAAGATGCTGTGGTTCGAGTACAACACCGAACAGCAGGAATGGAGTTGCAGCAGCGACGCCGAGGCGCGCTACCTGCCGATGGACTGCCGCAGCTGATTTTTAGGGACGAATCACAATGGGGATCGATGCAATGACCGAGTGGTATTACGCAGATGGCCAGGACCGCCAGGGTCCGCTGATGGCCGAAGTGCTGCGCCAGCGCTTCCAGCGCGGAGAAATCAGCCTGACCACCCTGGTCTGGCGCGAAGGCTTTTCGGAGTGGAAACCGTTATCCGAGGCGGTGGAGGAGCTGCAGCTGCAGAACCTGACCAGCGCCAGCAGCAACCTGGGCTCCGGGTTCGACCTGCGTGGCGACTACACCGCCATCGACAACGGCACCGCCCCCCTGCCCGGCACCGGCGGTGGCACCCGCTCGCCTTACGACGCACCGGCGGCGGCGGCCGGCTACGGCTCGACCGTGGTCAGCGGCGGCGAGGTCGTCTACGCAGGCTTCTGGAAGCGCTATGCGGCCTACTTCCTCGACTCGTTCATGGTCGGCATCATCAACTTCCCGGTCAGCCTGGTGTTCAACGGCATCGGCGCGGTCAGCGGTGATACCACCCTGATGGGCGTGATGTACGTGCTGGGCATCCTGGCCAGCTTCGCAGTGGGCATCGCCTACTACGCCTGGTTCCATTCCTCGCGTGGCGGGGCCACCCTGGGCAAGATGGCGGTGGGCATCAAGGTGGTGCGCAGCGATGGCGAACGCCTGACCTTCATGCGCGCCTTCGGGCGCTACTGGGGCTTCATCCTGAGCAGCCTGACCCTGTTCATCGGCTTCATCATGGCCGCGTTCACCGAACGCAAGCAGGCGCTGCACGACATGCTCTGCGACACCGTGGTGGTGGACAAGTGGGCCTTCACCGAGAACGCCGAGTTCCAGGAGCGCGGCCTCGGAACTGTGACGATCATCATTCTGGTGCTGAATGGCCTGCTGCTGCTGGGCCTGCTTGCCGTGCTGGTGTTTGCGGGTATTGCCGCTTCTTCCATGTCCTGATCGGACATCCTCACACCGGGCCGCTTGACACAGGCGGCTCCGGCGTGATTCCACTAATAGGCGCAAACCTGAACGCCCGGCGCATAACCGGGCGTTCAGCTTGTATATCTCGACGGCTGCCCTTCACTAATGCGGCCATTTGCTCCACCCTAGCGGCCCTCCCCGGGTCCTCCGCCCTCAGAATCCATTGCCATGCCCAAGCACCTGCTCATCGTCGAATCGCCCGCCAAGGCCAAGACGATCAACAAATACCTCGGCAAGGACTTCACCGTCCTGGCCTCGTATGGGCATGTGCGCGACCTGGTTCCCAAGGAAGGTGCGGTCGACCCCGACAACAACTTCGCGATGCGCTACGACCTGATCGACAAGAACGAGAAGCATGTCGACGCCATCGCCAAGGCGGCCAAGGGGGCTGACGACATCTTTCTGGCGACCGACCCGGACCGCGAGGGTGAGGCGATCAGCTGGCATATTGCCGAGATCCTGAAAGAACGTGGCCTGCTCAAGGACAAGCCGATGCAGCGCGTGGTCTTCACCGAGATCACCCCGCGCGCCATCAAGGAGGCGATGAGCCAACCCCGCCCGATCGCCAGCGACCTGGTCGACGCCCAGCAGGCGCGCCGCGCGCTGGATTACCTGGTCGGCTTCAATCTGTCGCCGGTGCTGTGGCGCAAGGTCCAGCGCGGCCTGTCCGCCGGCCGCGTGCAGAGCCCGGCGCTGCGCATGATCGTGGAGCGCGAGGAAGAGATCGAAGCCTTCATCGCCCGCGAATACTGGAGCATTGAAGCCGCCTGCGCGCATCCCTCGCAGGCGTTCAACGCCCGCCTGATCAAGCTGGACGGGCAGAAGTTCGAGCAGTTCACGGTCACCGACGGCGACACCGCCGAGGCCGCCCGCCTACGCATCCAGCAGGCGGCGCAGGGCTCGCTGCACGTTACCGACGTGGCCAGCAAGGAGCGCAAGCGCCGCCCGGCCCCGCCGTTCACCACTTCGACCCTGCAGCAGGAAGCGTCGCGCAAGCTGGGCTTCACCACCCGCAAGACCATGCAGGTGGCGCAGAAGCTGTACGAAGGCGTGGCGATCGGCGACGAAGGCACCGTGGGCCTGATCTCGTACATGCGTACCGACTCGGTGAACCTGTCGCAGGACGCCCTGGCCGAGATCCGCGACGTGATCGCCCGCGATTACGGCATTGCCGCCCTGCCCGACAAGCCCAATACCTATCAGACCAAGTCCAAGAACGCCCAGGAAGCGCACGAAGCAGTGCGTCCGACCTCGGCGCTGCGCACGCCCGCGCAGGTGTCGCGTTACCTGACCGACGACGAGCGCAAGCTGTATGAGCTGATCTGGAAGCGCGCCGTGGCCTGCCAGATGATTCCGGCCACGCTCAACACCGTCAGCGTCGACCTGGCTGCCGGCAGCGAACACATCTTCCGCGCCAGCGGCACCACCGTGGTGGTGCCCGGCTTCCTGGCCGTGTACGAGGAAGGCAAGGACAGCAAGAGCGCCGAAGATGACGACGAAGGCCGCAAGCTGCCGGCGATGAAGACCGGCGACCGCGTGCCGCTGGACCGCATCCTGGCCGAGCAGCACTTCACCCAGCCGCCGCCGCGTTACACCGAAGCGGCGCTGGTGAAGGCGCTGGAAGAATATGGCATCGGCCGTCCGTCGACCTATTCGTCGATCATCCAGACCCTGCTGTTCCGCAAGTATGTGGAAATGGAAGGCCGCAGCTTCCGTCCTTCCGACGTCGGCCGCGCTGTCTCCAAGTTCCTCTCCAGCCACTTCACCCAGTACGTCGATTACGACTTCACCGCCAAGCTTGAAGACGAGCTCGATGCGGTGTCGCGCGGCGAGGAGGAGTGGATTCCGTTGATGGCCCGTTTCTGGGACCCGTTCAACAAGCTGGTGGAAGAAAAGAAGGAATCGGTGGACCGCGCCGAGGCCAGCGGTGCACGCGAGCTCGGCACCGACCCGAAGACCGGCAAGCCGGTCAGCGTGCGCCTGGGTCGCTTCGGGCCGTATGCCGCCATTGGCAGCACCGCCGAGGACGCCGAGGAGAAGCCCAAGTTCGCCTCGCTGCGCCCGGGCCAGTCGATGCACACCATCAGCCTGGAAGACGCGCTGGAGCTGTTCCTGATGCCGCGCGCGCTGGGTGAGGACAAGGGTGAACCGGTCAGCGTGGGCATCGGCCGCTTCGGCCCGTTCGCCAAGCGCGGCAGCACCTACGCCTCGCTGAAGAAGGAAGACGATCCCTACACCATCGACCTGGCCCGCGCCGTGTTCCTGGTGGAGGAGAAGGAAGAGATCGCGCGCAACCGGATCATCAAGGAATTCGAGGGCAGCGACATCCAGGTGCTGAACGGTCGCTTCGGCCCGTACCTGAGCGATGGCAAGTTCAACGGCAAGATTCCCAAGGACCGTGAGCCGGCCTCGCTGACCCTGGCTGAAGCGCAGCAGCTGATGGAAGAAACCGGCAAGCCGGTGCGCAAGGGCTTTGGTGCCAAGAAGGCGGCTGCGAAGAAGGCTCCGGCCAAGAAAGCGGCGGTGAAGAAGGCTCCGGCGGCGAAGAAGGCACCTGCCAAGAAGGCGGCGACCAAGAAGGCCGCTGCGAAGAAGGCGCCGGCCAAGAAGGCGCCGGCCAAGAAGGCGACCAAGAAAGCCGCCACCAAGAAGGCCGTGAAGAAAGCCACGTAGTGCCGGGCTTGCCCGGCACCGGGTTGCATGACCGCACCTGGTCGCACGGCAGCGGGGCAAGCCCCGCTCTACCCTGGGTGCACGCGGCGGGAGGATAATCATGCCTCCTGCCGTACCGGTCGCCGCCATGAACGAACTCACCCTGGACTCCGCCGTCACCGCGCTGCGCGCTGGCGGGGTGATCGCCTACCCCACCGAAGCGGTGTGGGGCCTGGGCTGTGACCCCAGCCATGAAATGGCGGTGCGCAAGCTGCTGCGACTCAAGCAGCGTCCGGTCGAGAAGGGCATGATCCTGGTCGCCGCCGAGCTCGCCCAGCTGGAAGGCTGGGTGCGCCTGAACGCACTCCCCCAATCTCGCCAGGCTGCCGTGCTGGCCAGCTGGCCGGGGGCCCACACCTGGATCCTGCCCGCCGGCCCGTTGGCCCCGGCCTGGATCACCGGCGAGCACAGCGGCATCGCGGTCCGGATCAGCGCCCACCCGCTGGTGGCCGAGCTGAGCCGCCGCTGGGGTGGCCCGCTGGTGTCCACCAGCGCCAATCTGGCTGGATTCCCCCCTGCCCGCACCCGTGCCGAGCTGGACCCGGCGCTGCTGCCGCTGCTGGACGGCGTACTGGATGGCGACACCGGCGGCCTGGCCCAGCCAACCCCGATCCGCGATGCGTTGACCGGCGACGTGCTTCGGACCTGAGCCCGGCCCGTTCTTTGCGCGTACACGCGTCAGCCCCCACACTGCAGGCATGCGCCTCCTGACCGCCCTGTGCCTGCCCCTGCTGCTGGTCGCCACCGCCCCCACGCTGGCCGCCCAGGACAGCAGCAGCGTGCGCGTGTACCGCTGCGTGGGCAGCAATGGGGCGGTGTCCCTGCAGGACGCACCCTGTCGCGATGGCCGCCAGGAAGTCCGCGAGATGCAGCGGCCCCGCGATCCGCCGCCGCGCACCGTGCGCACCGATCAGCCTGCGCCCGCGCCAGCCACCCCTGCACCGCAAAGGGAAGTGCGCTACGTGCACGTGCAGCCACCGCAGCCGATGTACGAATGCTTCCGCGACGACGGCAGCCGCTATGTCAGCGAAACCAGCGAAGGCAATCCGCGCTGGGTGCCGGTGTGGACCAGTGCGTACCTGCCCTATCGCGGCGGCGGTGTACGGCCGGGACCTGGACCGCGTCCACTGCCGCCGGTGATGCCGATGGGCAGTGGCTCGGTCAGCAGCAGTGGTGGCTCGCTGTCGGTATCCGGTGGCGGCTCCGGCGTGCGCGGCAGCGTGAACATCGGCAGTGGCAGCACGTCATGGCACCACGAAGGCTCGGGCTATCCGGGAACCTACACCGACGTGGTGATTCCCGGCGGCAACGTACTGGTGCGGGATCAGTGCCACGCGCTGCCGGTGGGCGAGGTCTGCTCGATCCTGCGCGACCGGCGCTGGGAGCTGGATCGCCGCTACAACAGCGCGCTGCAGAGCGAGCGCGCGGAAATCACCCGCGAGCAACGCGGCATTGATGCGCGGCTGAACCGGGATTGTAGGTAACCCCGGCATTCCGTTGGACACGCATGGCGTGTCCCTACAGCAGGTGCCAGCTGTAGCGACGCGCCATGCGCGTCGTCACGGTGCCGGACGCGCGCAGGTTCGCGCCGCTGTATCCTCCAGGTATGAACTACCTGCGACTCCTGCTCCTGCTCTCCCTCGCGTCGCCGGCATTGGCCGACGACAGCATCGTGTTCCGCTGCACCGATGCGGACGACAACGTCAGCGTGCAGAGTACGCCCTGCCCGAAGGGCAGCCATCAGGTCATGCAGCGCATGAACGCCGGGCCGTCGCGCGCGGAGACTTCGGTGTCGACCAGCGCCACGCCGGCGGCCCCAGCCCCCTCAGCACCACCGCCAACACCGGCGGCGGCGGCTCCGGCGACAGCGGGCGTACCGCTGATACCGGGCACCCAGATTCCGATGGAGCGCACCATTTCCGAGGCGTATCAGGTGGAACGCGGCAGCGCGATCCTGGACAGCGCCAATCTGCCGCGACCGGGCGACGCGAAGGAAGAAGCGGATGCGAGCAAGCCGCCGCTGCCGGCGATCTTTCAGTGCCAGCGCGCGGATGGCGGGCGCTACCTGCATGAACTGGAGCCGTCACCGGCGCATTGCGAAATGTTGAACGTGACTGGGTTGGGCGGCGCTACCCCGGTCAACGCGGCCAGCTGCGAGGTGGTCCGCGATGAGTGTCAGGAGATTGCCGAGGCAGATCGTTGTGGGGCGTGGCAGCAGCGGTTCCGCAATGCGCGTGGGCAGGAGAGCTTTGCCTCGGCGGACCGGAAGGCGGCCGCCAGCGCCGAGCGTGCGCGGCTGCAGGCGGTGCTGGAAGCGAGCAGCTGCCCGGTTCCGTAAACCAGGGACATGTAGTGCCGGGCTTGCCCGGCAATCGGGCAAAGAGCAGCGGGGCAAGCCCCGCTCTACGTATGCGTATGTAGTGCCGGGCCATGCCCGGCAATCGCGGTGTCGGCAACGGGTCAGAACCCGTAACGCAGGAAGCCGCCGTCCACGGCGATGCATTCGCCGGTGACATAGCTGGCTGCCGGCAGGCACAGGAACGCGACGGCGGCGGCCACCTCGTCCGGCTCGCCAATGCGCCGCATCGGCGTCCGGTCGATCACCTGATCGTAGTAGTCCGGGTCGGACAGCGGGCCGGACGTGCGACGCGTGCGGATGTACCACGGTGCCACCGCATTGACCCGGATGCCGTCTTCGGCCCATTCCACCGCAAGATTGCGGGTCATCTGGTGCATGGCGGCCTTGGTCATGCCATACACCGCGCCGCTGCGCACATGGGTCAGGCCGGACACGCTGCCGACATTGACGATGGCCGACGCCGCGTGGCGGGTCAGCAGCGGATGCGCATAGCGCGACAGTTCAAAGGCCGAGAACAGATTGGTCTCGAAGATGCCGCGCCATTCGTCCTCGGTGTACTCGGTGGCCGGCTTGGTGATGTTGCCGCCGGCATTGTTGATCAGCAGGTGCAGGCCATCGCTGTGGTCTTCCACCCAGTCCAGGATCTGCCGACGATCATCGTCGTCGGACACATCGGCCGACAGGCCGTGGATCTCACGCTCGGGGAACGCATCGGCCAGTTCGTCGCGCGCCACTTCCAGCGCGTCGGCGTCGCGGCCGACGATCAGCAGGTCCGCGCCGAGCCCGGCCAGTTCATGCGCGATCGCCAGGCCGATGCCGGCACTGGCACCGGTGATCAAAGCGGTCTGTCCATCCAGTCGCCAACGCTGCGCGTTCACGGGTTTCTCCAGCCATGTTCGTGGTGCGGCAGGATAGCCCGCATGCGCTGGCGGCGCACCCCGTCACACACGCCGTGGCGAAGCGGTGCCACACTGCACGCCATCTGAACCGACACGCCGAGGTTGCCATGCTGATCCGCATCACCCTGCCGCTGGCCGCCGTGCTGGCACTGGCCGGCTGCAACCGACCGCCGGCCGCACCTTCGCCGGAGAAGCCGCCCGAGCCGCAGGCCACGGCCCTGCGCGATGCCATGCAGCAGCCGCTGGACAAGGCCAAGGCCGCGCGTAAAACGCTGGAGAAAGCGCCGGATACCCGCGCCGCGGGCGACGCCGAAAGCGAACTCTGATCCAAAAAAAACCCGGCCGAGGCCGGGTTTTTCATGGATCACGCGCGGGTCAGAATCCGCAGAAGCAATACGCCAGCGCCTTCACCGGCGCGCTGCCACGCGGATCACGCGCGGCGTTCTCGACGAAGCGCAGCTGGGTGTCCAGCTCCGGCATCGAACGCGCCAGCATCATCCGCGCCATGCCCGACTCACCCAGCATCCAGGCCCCGGCACGGGTGCCGGCGAAGCCACTGATGAACTGTGCCAGCGGGGTGGCCGGCTTCTCGATGTAGCGCACGCGCACCTTGTCCAGGCTGCCCAGCTTGGCGCGGGCGGCCGCATCGGTCAGCGCCACGCGCAGGCCACCAAAGTCGTCGACCAGGCCGCGTTCCTTGGCCTGCGCACCGCTCCAGACGCGGCCACGGGCCACTTCGTCCACGGCCTCGACCGGCTTGTTGCGCGCATCGGCGACCTTGCCGGTGAAGTCGGCGTAGCCCTTGTTGATCACCGACTGGATCACCTGGCCCACGGCCGGATCCATCGGACGGGTGATGTCGAACGCACCAGCAAAGCGGGTGGTGCCCACGCCGTCGGTGTGCACGCCGATCTTGTCCAGCGAACGCGCCAGGTTTGGAATCATGCCGAAGATGCCGATCGAACCGGTGATGGTCGACGGATCAGCGTAGATCCTGTCGGCATTCATGCTGATCCAGTAACCGCCCGATGCGGCCAGATCACCCATGGACACCACCACCGGCTTGCCGGCGGCCTTCAGCGCCACCACTTCGCGGCGGATCTGCTCGGAGGCGAACACTTCGCCACCCGGCGAGTCCACGCGCAGCACGACGGCCTTCACGTCCTTGTCTTCACGGGCTTCGCGCAGCAGGGCCGAGGTCGATTCGCCACCCACGCGCCCGGCCGGCAGGTCACCGCCGGCGATTTCACCGGCCGCGACCACCACCGCCACCTGCGGACGCGAGTCCACCGGCGAACGGCGCAGGTCGAGCTGGGTCAGGTAGTCGCCCAGGGTGATATTGCGGAAACCGCCGTCGGCGTCTTCGTCGGCCACGCCGCGATCGGCCAGCAGGTCTTCCACTTCCTCACGGGTCTTCAGACCGTCCACCAGCTTCTGCTGCAGGGCGAACTTGGCGAGGTCACCGCCGGCAGCGGCGACGCCTTCGGGCAGCGTGTCGATGCCGGCGGCCAGCTGCGCGGCGTCGAGCTTGCGCGCCTTGGCCACGTCGGCCAGGTAGCGCTGCCACACGTCGTTCATCCAGAACAGGTCGGCTTCCTTGGCCTGCGGCGAGGCGGCATCCAGCACATACGGCTCGGCGGCGGACTTGTACTCACCCACCTTGAACAGGTGCACGTCCACGCCCAGCTTGTCCTGCAGGCCGGCGCGGAAGTACTGGCGGTAACGACCCAGGCCTTCCAGCACCAGCCCGCCCATCGGGTCCAGGTAGACCTCGTTGGCCTGTGCGGCCAGCAGGTACTGCCACTGGCTCATGCCATCGCTGTAGGCCACGATCTGCTTGCCCGAGCCGCGCAGTTCCTGCAGCGCCGCGGCCACTTCACGCATGGATGCAAAACCGCTCGGCTGCAGCTTGTCCAGCTGCAGCACCACGCGCTCGATCTTCTTGTCCTGGCGTGCGGCATCGATGCCACGGACCAGGTCGCGCAGCTGGATTTCCTCGGCCGCGTTGTCGCCAACCGCCTTGGCCAGCGCGCGGCTGAGCGGGTCGGCCGTGTACTGCTCGACCAGCTTGCCTTCCGGCGCGATCACCAGCGTGGTGCGGTCCTGCAGGCCGCGGTTGGAACCGGCGCTCTTGCCGGCCGCCACGACGAACATGACAAGCACCAGCAGCAGCAGACCGAAGAACACCAGGTTCAGGATCAGCCGGCGGGTAAAGTTCATCACATCCCACAGCCCGATGAAGAAGCTGGCCACGGGGTTGCGACGCACAGGTTGGTTCATGGGGAAACTCCAGTTGGCTTCTTGCCGTGGTACCAGCATAGCCGGTGCCGGTCAGGCCGGCATCGGACACAAGTCAGGGTGTCCTGTGTGGGGGCGGATCACACCGTTGCAACAGGGCCGTTTCCGACACGGCGGCTGCTGACCCGCAGTCGCCACGCCATCAGGATCGCGGCCGCGGTCAGGCCCAGGATCAGGCCCAGCCACATGCCCTGCGGTCCCATGCCCAGCCCCAGCCCCAATCCGGCCCCGAGCGGCATGCCGAGGCCCCAGTAGGAGAACATGGCGATGAACATCGGCACCCGGGTGTCCTTCAGGCCACGCAGCGCGCCGGCCGACAGCACCTGGATGCCATCCGGGAACTGGAACGCCGCCGCATACAGCAGCAGGGTGGAGGCCAGCGCCGCCACGCCCAGGTCGGCGGTATAGACGCCGACAATGGCGTCATGGCCGAACAGCAGCACCAGCGCCGACAGCGTCTGCGTGCCGAGGATGATCACCAGCCCCGCGTTGGCCGCACGGCGCACGCCGGAACCGTCGTTGCTGCCGACCGCATACCCCACGCGTACCGTGGTCGCTTCCGCCACGCCCATGGGAATCATGAAGCACAGCTGGGCCACGTTGATGGCGATCTGGTGCGACGCCGCCTCGGTGGCACCCAGCCGCCCGATCAGCAGCGCGGTGACGATGAACAACCCGCCTTCCATCAGCACGGTGATGCCGATGGGAAGGCCGGTGCGCAGCAGGTCCCAGATCGCCCGCCAGCGCGGCAGTTCGAAATGCGAGAACAGTTCCAGGTGGGCGAAGCGCTTGGTCTTCCACAGATAGCCGGCAAAGCACAGGGCCTGGATCCACATCATGGTGGCCGAGGCGATGCCCAGCCCTTCCGCGCCCAGCTCGGGGAAGCCCAGCTTGCCGTAACACAGCACATAGCCCAGCGGAGCCAGCACCAGCAGGCCGCCGAAACCCAGCAGCATGGTCGGCAAAGTCCAGTGCATGCCTTCGCTGAGGTAGCGCATGCAGAAGTACAGGGTGAGCGCCGGGCCACCCCAGCGCACCGCGTGCAGGAACGCGGTCGCGCCCGGCACGATGTCCGGGGCGATGCCGAATGCCGGTAACAGCGGCGGCACCACCGTCAGGAAGGTGAACATGATCAGGCCCAGACCCAGCGCCAGCCACAGCGCCTGGCGGAACAGCGGACCGATCTCACGTTCGCGTCCCGCGCCATGCAGCTGCGAGACCGACGCGGTCAGCGAGATCAGGGTGCCGATCGGGATCAGCATCGGCAGCCACAGCAGCGCGGTGCCGATGGTGACCGCCGCCAGGGTCTGGGTGCCGTGGTGGCCGGCAATGACGTTGTCGACGAAGGAGATCAGGCCGGTGGAGACATGGCCAAGAACCAGCGGCAGCGCGAGCAGGCCGGTGGCGCGCACTTCAGTGGAAAGGCGCGGAGCAGGGATAACGGTAGACATGGAGATACAGACGTCAACTGCGGTCGCGCGCGGAAGGCACAGGCACCGGGTTGCGGGCCGCCATATTACGCGCGCCCGCTGTCAAAACCCATGACCGACCGTAAACGGTCAGCGCACCACGTGGTCGTGCAGCCAGCGGTCGCGGTCGGCGGGTGCCAGGGCCAGGAATGCCGCCCGCACCGTGTCGCGTTCCTGCGGCGGGGTGCGCTGGGCGATCAGGGTCAGCTGCGCCAGCTGGTCGGCGTTGAGCTGCCGTAATACGGTCAGCGCGGTGTCGCGCTGTTCCACCGGCAGGAAGCCGAACAGGCCTTCCAGCTTGGGGAACTGCGCGCCCAGCGTCGGCCCCAGCCGCCAACCGTCGCGGAAGCGCGCGTCCTGTGCGGCGAAGGTGGCACGCACGCTCTGCTGCTGGTCCGGGGGAAGTGCGGCCAGACGCTGCGCGGCCTCGCGGATGCGGGCACGTTCTGACGGCGGCAGGGCCTGCCACTGGGCCTGTTGGCTGCGCAGCTCACGTAACTGGGCCGGGGTCGCGGCGGCCTGCGCAGGAGCCGGTACCGCCTGGGGCAGAGCGACGGGCTGCGGAGCCGCACTGGCGGCAAGCGGAGCCAGCACCAGCAGGCACAGCAGGCAGGCGGGCTTACTCGTCGGCATCGGTCGTCTCCAATCCGGCGGAGGCCGGTTCCGGGCGGCTGGGCTGGGCCTGGGATTCATCCACCGGCACCGGACCGCCGGCGGCGAACCAGGCATACAGGTCGGCGTCGCGGATAACCGCCAGGTCCGGATCGGACAGCAGCGATGCATCGCCGGCGGCATCGGGGTGGGTCGTCGCAGCGGCCTCCGGCAGGTCTTCTGCCGGCAGTTCCTCGCTCTGCACCGGGTTGTCGATGCTGACCGCCCCTTCGGGCACGCTGGCTTCCGGCAGCGCGGCCTGAGGGTGGTGCTTCCACCAGTACGCGCCGCCCAGCAGCGCGCCGGCGGTCAGGGCAAGAATCAACAGACCGCGCCACAGCGGGCGTGCCCCGCGTCGTGTCGGGCGGCGGCGTGGAGCCGGCTCCTCCTTGGCGGGCGCGCGCCAGGACGGCGACGGCCGCGTGCCGTCGGCCGCGGCGGGTGCCGGCTGATGCAGCCGCTGCAGGCGTTCCAGCGGCAACTCACGCAGGCGCTGCTGCACCTGCTCTGCCAGCGCCCGCCACGCCTGGGCGTCCGGATCCCCTTGGCGGTCACGCGGACAGGCTTCGGCCAGCGCCTGCTGATAGTCAGCGACCGGCAGATCCAGAATCTGGGCGGCGGCGGCTTCGTCCAGCCCACCGCCGATGCGCAGCAGCAGCGCCAACCGTGCCGGTGGCGACAAGGTCGGCAGGTGCGCCAGCGCCGGCTCCCAGTGGCCGCCTTCGGCGGGCACGCGGATCGGATGGCGGTGGGCCAGCAGTATCCAGAAGCGGTCGGGCCATTGCGCCATGGGCACGTCGCTGGCGATACCGGTGAACGCCCGCATCACCGCCACCAGCGCCTGCTCGGCCACGGTCGGGTTGCCGCATTGCAGTTCGGCCACCACCAGGGCGCGGCGCTCAACACCGCGAAGGAAAGCCGGAAGCGCGCCGGCTGCGTTGGAAGACATCGAGGCGTTCGCAGCCGTCATAGCAACTCCATCATGAGCCGGAATGATAGCGACTGCGCCGGAATCCAGGCGTGCCGATACGGGCAGCATGTGAAGACCGGCAAGGCCGACACTGCGTCTTCCCGACGCAGGTTGTGCACAGCACCACCAAAAACTGCGGAAAAACGCAAGGTGAAGGCGGCATCAGCCGTGTGTCAGCTTTGTTTCACAATCAACCCATTGATTATCAAAACATTTTACATGTGGCGATTTTTTGACCAACCTGAGCCACACAGCAGAACCCCCGCAGGAAACTCCTACGCTGCAGCGCTCGCACACAGGCTTATCCACAGAAGATGTGGATAAGACTGAATCTCCAATAGCCACCGATATTTAGGTGATGTTTAGTCTTGCTGGACAGGGCGGCTGACCCGCTGGGCGCCCTGAACAGGGAAGCGGCCGTGCCCGGTACACTGCGTCGATGTCTTCTGCACCTGCGGCCCCCGTCCTGTCCCTGGAAAGCGCCCCGGCCCCCGCGCCTGGCGCGCCGACCGTGCAGGTCGCCCTGCCGCTGCCGCTGCCCCAGCTGTTCGACTATGCGCCGCCCGCCGGCTCCCTGACTGGAGCGGACAGCATCGGCCGCCGGGTGCGGGTGCCGTTTGGCTCGCGCGAACTGGTCGGCGTGGTCGCCGGCGTGGGCTGCGCCGATGCTGATCCCCCTCTGCGCGATGCCCGGGAGTGGCTGGACCCGGTGCCGCTGCTGGAGGGTGAGCTGTGGCGGTCGCTGCAATGGCTGGCGCGCTACACGCACGCGCCGCTGGGCGAAGTGGTGAGCACGGCGCTGCCGGCC
>NZ_DAMDFR010000085.1:0-18052 GCF_032103445.1 Stenotrophomonas sp. | reverse complement strand
AAACATCCATGTTTTTGACGGTCCCGCAAACCCACCCCGGCACGCCCCAGACAGAGAGTCGGTGGCCATGGGAAAGGCCACGGCCAAATCAACGGCGATGTCGATCCAGGGTCATGCGTTACCGGATGTTGAGAATTTCACGGCGATCGTCTGTCGACCGATCCCACCGGAGCGGCGAATGGGTTTTGATTTTCGGTGACCACCGACGCGCGATCGGGGCGGGTCGGGATGGGCTGGAGGGGGCATGAGCCGCATGGATGCGGCGACTGAGCTTACAAGGACGTACTTGCAGCGTCCCCCGGAACGCCCGTCCCGATCCGCCAACCCCAGGGATGCCGTGAACACCGGCTGTTCGCACGAATCCAACAGCAGCCGGGCAAGCCCGGCTCTACGTAACGCGTGCAACCGCAGCCGGGCACCGCCCGCGATACGTAGATCCCACAATCCAACAGGCACAAAAAAGCCCGGAGGAATTTCGTCTTCCAGGCTTCAATGTGACCACTTAGATGGTCGGGGAGACAGGATTCGAACCTGCGACCTCTACGTCCCGAACGTAGCGCTCTACCAGACTGAGCTACACCCCGTAAGGAGCCGCCTATTGTATCGGCTGGTCCCTCGGGCGGCAAGGGGGCCGTGCTGCATTCCTTCTGACAAAAAAGCCTGAAGCGGCGGGCTCCAGGCTTCATTGTGACCACCGAAGTGGTCGGGGAGACAGGATTCGAACCTGCGACCTCTACGTCCCGAACGTAGCGCTCTACCAGACTGAGCTACACCCCGAAGGAGCCGACAAGGATACGGTGTGAAGGCCTTGCCGGCAAGTTTTATTTCACATCAATCGGCGGTGCCCTGCTCGCGGGCTTCGTACCACATGCCGTTGAGGATGGCCGCAGCCGAGGCCAGGCCGGTGCCGAGAATCCAGGCGAAATACCACATGGTTTTATCCTTTGGCCGGGCAAGCCCGGCTCTACATTAATATGCGTTCGGGTTGTCGGCCATGTCTTCGGCCGTGGTCTTGCCCTTCATCACGCGGTATACCCAGCTGGTATAGGCCAGGATGATCGGCAGGAAGATGATCGTCGCCACCAGCATGATGAACAGCGTCAGCTGGCTGGACGAGCTGTCCCACACCGTCAGGCTGCCGCTGGGCTGGCTGCTGGAGGGCAGCAGGAACGGGAAGATCGCAAAGCCCACGGTCAGGATGATGCCGGCGATCGACGTGCCCGAGGCCAGGAAGGCCGCCATGCCACGACGCTTGCGCAGCAGCACCGCACTGGCCAGCGCACCGCCCAGACCCAGCACCGGGAAGATCCAGGTCCACGGCATGCTGCTGTAGTTGCGCATCCAGCCACCTGCTGCGGCACCGATCTCCGCCGTCTTCAACAGCGGGTTGGTCGGGCCGTCCGTCACCACCTGCGAGGTGATCTGGTAACCCGGCAGACCGAACGCCACCCACACGCCAGCGGCAGCGAACAGCACGAAGCTGAGGATCGCGGCAATGCTGCCGTAACGCGCCGAACGCTCGGCCACCGGGCCGTCAGTCTTCAGCACCAGCATTGCGGCACCGTGCGACACCATCATCGACACGCCCACCAGGCCCGCAATCAGCGCGAACGGGGTCAGCAGGCCGAAGAACGTGCCGGTGTAGAAGATGCGCATGCTGTCATCGAAGTGGTACGGCACGCCCAGCAGCACGTTGCCCACCGCCACGCTGGAAATCAGGGCCGGCAGCAGACCGCCTACGAACAGCACCCAGTCCCAGTTGTTGCGCCAGCGCTGGCTGGGCATCTTGCTGCGGTACTTGAAGCCCACCGGGCGCAGGATCAAGCCAAACAGCATGGCGAAGATCGCCAGATAGAAGCCCGAGAAGCTCACCGCATACAGCGGCGGCCAGGCGGCGAAGATCGCACCGCCACCCAGCACCAGCCACACCTGGTTGCCCTCCCACACCGGGCCGACGGTGTTGATTACCAGTCGGCGTTCTTCATCGGTTTTCGCCACGAACGGCAGCAGGGTGCCGACGCCCAGGTCGAAGCCATCCATCACCGCCCAGCCGACCAGCAGGATGCCCAGCAGCAGCCACCAGATCACGCGCAGCGTGGTGTAATCAAGTCCAAGAATTTCCATGGTGTGTCTCCTGCCTTATGCCTGACCGGGAGCCGGTGCGGCGGCAATGGGGGTGACCGGCTTGCGGTCGGGCTGCAGCGAAGGAAGGATGTCGGCCGGACCGGTACGGATCGCCTTCAGCATCAGCTTCACTTCAATCACCAGCAGAATCGTGTAGGTGATGGTGAACACCGCCAGCGTGGTCAGAATCTCGTGCAATGCCAGGCCCGATGCGGCGTAGAAGGTCGGCAGCACGCCGTCCACCGCCCACGGCTGGCGACCGTATTCGGCCACGAACCAACCGCACTCGATCGCAATCCACGGTGCCGGAATGCTCCACACCGCAAGCTTCAGGAACCAGCGCTTCTCGTGGAAGGTGTTACGGCACGAGTAGTAGAAGGCCAGCGCGAAGAAGGCGATCAGGTAGAAGCCCAGCGCCGCCATGATGCGGAAGGTCCAGAACAGCGGAGCCACGCGCGGCACCGTATCCATCGCCGCCTTGGAGATTTCTTCCGGGGTGGCATTCAGGATATCGTCGCGGTAGCGCTTCAGCAGCAGGCCATGGCCCAGATCCTGCCAGTGGCGGTCGAACATCTCACGCGCTTCAACGTCGTTCTTGTCCTTGCGGATGCGCTCCAGCGCCCCGTAGGCCAGCTGGCCGCCCTTGATGCGGTGCTCGGCGCGTTCCACCAGTTCCAGGATGCCCGGAATCGGCTGGTTCAACGAACGCGTGGCAATCAGGCCCATCACGTAGGGAATCTTGATCGCGAAGTCGTTGCTCTGCGTGGTCTGGTTCGGAATGCCGAAGGCGGTGAAGTCAGCCGGGGCACGCTCGGTTTCCCACATCGCTTCAATCGCAGCCAGCTTCATCTTCTGGTGTTCGCTGGCGGCGTAACCGCTTTCGTCACCCAGCACCACCACCGACAGCGAGCTCAGCAGGCCGAAGGCAGCTGCCACCGCGAACGAGCGGCGCGCCATGTCCTTGTGCTTGTTGCGCAGCAGGTAGAACGCGCTGATGCCCATCACGAAGATCGCGCCGGTCACGTAGCCGGCACTCACCGTGTGCACGAACTTGGCCTGCGCCACCGGGTTGAACAGCACCGCGGCGAAGTCCACCACCTCCATGCGCATGGTTTCCGGATTGAACACCGCACCCGTCGGGTTCTGCATCCAGCCGTTGGCGATCAGGATCCATACCGCCGACAGGTTGGTGCCCAGCGCCATGAACCAGGTCACCGCCAGGTGCTTGACCGGGCTCAGCCGCTTCCAGCCGAAGAAGAACAGGCCGATCAGGGTGGCTTCCAGGAAGAACGCCATCAGGCCTTCAATGGCCAGCGGCGCCCCGAAGATGTCACCCACGTAGTGGCTGTAGTACGACCAGTTCATGCCGAACTGGAATTCCATCACCAGGCCGGTGGCGACACCGATGGCGAAGTTGATGCCGAACAGCGTGCCCCAGAACAGGGTCATCTGACGCCAGACCTGTTTGCGGGTCATGACGTACACGCTTTCCATGATGGCCACCATGAAGGACAGGCCAAGCGTGAGGGGAACAAAAAGGAAGTGGTACATCGCGGTCAAAGCAAATTGCAGCCGCGACAGCTCTACGACTGTCGAATCAATCATGGCCTGGCTACCTCGTTGGGGGGTTTTGCCGTTTTGGGGTGGCGGGAAGGGGGTCTACGGGATGAATTCTGTGACCGGCAACTTCTACGAGCCTTGATTCAGATCAATGAAGCGGCATTCAGGGAGCGCGAAGGTATACCTCCCCCTGCGACCGCGTGCCGCACCGGGAGCTTGCGCCAGACCCTATTACAATGTCTGGCATTGCCCCGATGGCCGCCAGTGATCCACTTTGAGCATACCCCCCGAAGCGCCCCCCATCGAGACGTCCACCCTGCGCCGCCAGCGTCTGGCATGGCTGAATGGGCTTGCCGTCACAGTTCGGGGCCGGCAACGGCTGGCCGCTCTGTGCATCTGTACGTCCGGGGCGCTGCTGATCGGCCAGGCCGCCGCCATTGCCTGGCTGATCCAGGCCGTGCTGGTGGAACACCGCCCGCTGGCCGACGCCACCCCGGTGCTGCTGGGGTTGCTGGCCGTACTGGCCGTGCGCGCACTGCTGGCCAGTGCCACTCAGGCGGCGGCCGGTGATGTGGCCGATGCGGCCCGGCTGACCCTGCGCGAGCGGGTCTACACTCGGCTGATGGGGCTGGGCCCGCTGTGGCTGCGCCAGCAGCGCACGGGTGAGCTGGGCGAGCTGATGCTGGCCCATGCTGATGCGGTGGAGAACTACTATTCCGGCTACCAGCCGGTCCGTATCGAAGTGGTGGTGGTGCCGCTGCTGATCGCCATCGCGGTGGCCTACGTGGACTGGGTGGTGGCACTCATTCTTATATGCACCGCGCCACTGGTGCCGTTCTTCATGATGCTGGTGGGCTGGGGCGCGGAAGCGGCCGGTCGTGCGCAGCTGGGAGAGCTGGCGCGGATGAGCGGGCACTTTGCCGACCGCATCAAGGGCCTGGGCCTGCTGCGGCTGTACGGGCGCGGCGAGGCGGAGCTGGAGGGCGTGGCAGCGGCAGCGGAAGGCGTGCGCGAACGCACCATGAAGGTGCTGCGGATCGCGTTTCTGTCGTCCACCGTGCTGGAGTTCTTTGCCTCGGTCAGCGTGGCGATGGTGGCGCTGTATCTGGGCCTGAGTTACTTGGGGCTGATGTCGCTGCATGCCACGGTACCGACACTGGGTGCGGGCATGTTCTGCCTGCTGCTGGCTCCGGAGTTCTATGCGCCGCTGCGCCGCTTGGCCGCGCATTATCACGACCGCGCCAATGCGCTGGCCGCGGCTGCGGAAGTGGAGCGGCTGCTGGGAGAGTTGCCGGAGGCAGCGGCCAAGGCGGACGTTGCAGCAACACCGCGCGCGCCGGAACTGGTGGTGCAGCATGCGCCGCCGCTGGTGGTGCGTGATCTGGTGCTGCGTCCGATGGGCGCGCCGCACAATGTGATCGAGGGACTGTCCTTCCAGATCGAGGCCGGCCAACGGCTGGCATTGGTCGGCCCCAGTGGCAGTGGCAAGAGCACGCTGCTGGAAGCGCTGGCCGGCTGGTTGCCGCCCGAAGGTGGAAGCATCGTGCTGCGCCCCGGGCTGGAAGTGGGTTATGCCGGGCAGCGGCCGTATCTGTTCCACGGCAGCATTGCCGACAATCTGCGGTTGGCCGATCCGGGTGCCACCGATGCACGCCTGCTTGCGGTGGCCGAAGCTGCACAGGTGATGCGCTTTGCACACGCGCTGCCGGAAGGGCTGGATACGGTGATTGGCGAGCGCGGCTTCGGGCTTTCCGGAGGCGAGGCGCGGCGCATCGGGCTGGCCCGATTGCTGCTGCGCGATCCGCAGTTGCTGTTGCTGGACGAACCCACCGCGTTCCTTGATCCAGACACCGAAGCGGCCCTGCTGCAGACGCTGGCCGCGTTCGCGCGCGACCGCAGCGTGGTGATTGCCACGCACAGCGAGGTGGCGATGCGTTGGGCCGATACGCGCCTGGAGCTGACCACGCTGGCCGCGCCGAAGCGGGAGGTGCAGGCATGAGCGCCTCGCGTGCTGATGGGCTGACACAGGTATTCACCCGCCATCGCGGCCGCCTGCTGCTGACCGTGCTGCTGCTGTGGACCACCATGCTGGCCGGCACCGCGCTGCTGGGGCTGTCCGGTGGCTTCCTGACTGCCGCAGCGCTGGCCGGTGCGGCCGGGTTGGGCAGTGGTTTCAACTTCTTCTCGCCTTCGGCTGGCATCCGCGGCCTGACCATGGCGCGCATCGCCTCGCGCTACTTCGAAAAGCTGGTCGGCCACGATGTCACCCTGCGCATCGCGCGTGACCTGCGCGTGTGGTTCTTCCGTCGCGCGCTGCCGCTGGCACCGGCCAAGCTGGCCGGTGTGCGCACCGGTGAGCTGCTGGCGCGGCTGCTGAGTGACATCAATGAAGTGGATGGGCTGTTGGTGCGTGCCATCGGTCCGTTGATCGCGTTGGGCGGTGTTTCGCTGGCGGCAGTCGGGTCGGCGTTGATCATCTACCCGCCCGCAGCACTGCTGCTGGCGGTGCTGGCGCTGGTGATCGGCCTGGGTGTGCCGTGGTTCACCGTGCGCGGTGCTGGCGCGCATGAGCGCGACCGCGCGCTGCACCGCGCGCAGTTGCGCACGCAGGCATTCGAAGGGTTGGAAGGTGCGGCCGATCTGACCGCGCTAAATGCACGCGACCACTGGCAGCAGCGCGTCAACGTGGCGGCCAAGCAGCTGCGGTCGCGTGATCGCCGGCGGCGCTGGCGGCTGGTGGCGGGCAATGCGCTGCATGGGCTGTGCGCGTCGGTCGGGCTGGTGGCGATGATCTGGCTGGCGCTGCGCGCGTTCGAGCGCGGTGCGGTGGATGCGGCTTATGCTGCGGCGCTGGTGTTTCTCACCGTGGCACTGATCGAGCTGTGGGCCGGCATAGGACTGGCGTGGCAGTCGTGGCTGAGCGGCCGGGTGGCGGCGGGGCGGCTGGAAAGCATCGTTGACCAGGATGCCAGCGTGGCTGATGTGGCTGATCCGGTTGCGCTGCCAGCAGGCGCGGCGGTGCTGGAACTGCGCGATGTCAGCTTCCGTTGGCCGGGGCAGGGCAGGGCGCTGCTGCAGAACGTCAACCTGCGTGTAGCACCGGGTGAGCGCATTGCGCTGCGCGGTGACAGTGGCAGTGGCAAGACCACGCTGTCCGCATTGATGCTGCGGCTGTGGGATCCCGAATCCGGCAGCGTGCGCTATGGCGATGTGGATATCCGCACGGTGGCGCAGGTCGAATGGCACAGGAAGATCGCTTGGTTGCCGCAGAACGCTCCAGTGTTTGCCGGCACCGTGGCTGACAACCTTCGGCTCGGCGATGTGGCGGCCAGTGATGCACGGCTATGGCAGGTGCTCGCCGATGTACGGCTGCAGGCATGGGCCGAAGGAATTGGCGGTCTGAATGCCTGGGTGGGCGAAAACGGCGCGACCATGTCCGCCGGCCAAGCCCGGCGGCTGGCGTTGGCGCGGGCGCTGCTGCGCGATGCGCCGGTGTTGTTGCTGGATGAGCCCACCGAAGGGCTGGATGTGGATACGGCGCAGGCGTTGCTGCAGGACATGGTGGCTGCGCTTGGGGAGCGCAGCCTGGTGATGATTACGCACGATGCGCTGCCGGAGGGCATCGTCGATTGCAGCTATCGCGTCACAAGCGGCGGATGTTTTGATCGCGTATTCGAGAATCGAGAGGGTATTCAATAGGAGTAGGTGGGGCGGGTGCCCTGGTGGTGACCGTTGCCTCTCTCAAGCAATTTCCATTGCGAAAGGGTGGTTTTGGCATCAGTAGTTGTGCCTAGTCAATATTCTCCCGCACTAAATCCGGCTGCACGAATTTCCACTCATTGACGCGCGATTCTCGCTCGCGCAATTGAGCTACCAAGACAGATCCGCCTGCGACTTGGTGTCCGTGCTTCGAGTTTAGGTATCGTGCCTGCAGCACAGAGGCCCCGAGCACGTCTGAGGGATCGAAGCTCTGCGCCATTCCTCGAAGTGGTTCCTTGGGTGAAGAAAGGGACTCTATCAGCGGATGAACCAAGGTTGGTGTAGTTGACGCGTGTTTGGTGTACGCCGTGGCTACCATGCGTCGCTCGGTGTGGGACCATCCTCCGAGTACTATTTTAGTCTTCACTTGATTTCGTTGCTGGCCGGCTTTCTCTGCGGCCTTTGCATGTTTCGGCCATAGGTTGTCCATCATCGGGCCTATTTCACTCGCGAGCCGAGACATGGAGAAATCAGTCCGGAGACTTGCCTGCAGGCAGAGTTCGTAGACATCAAGAAAAAAATGCATCGACCCCCGTGTTGCAAGTACTGCATTGTGTTGGGGGATCAGCAGTAAGTTCGCTCCGGTCGAGCGCATTCCAGGCGCGGAGTCTTCTGTGAGGGTGTCTACTGCAACCAGTAGCCTGTCAGGTGATAGCAATACGTTGAGAATGCTCATCCAGTGAGTGATTCCGGCAGATTGGCCGCAAAATGGGTTGGCGAAAAGTTGCTATGCGAGTCCTGGGCAACTGACAACGTACCGGCATGTTGAGGTGGTACTTCCTTGTGCCAGCGAAATTTATTGATGGTGACCATCAGGTGGCAGCGATCGCGGATTAGATCTCAATCGATCCCATCAACTAAAAGGCCGGCGGGCAAGCGATATTCAGGGAGTGAAAGTCGATTGCCCGCGCGGCTGTCCCACAATCCCACAACGTGTCGCCCACCGGGTGTCTCCCCCGTGCATATGGAAGATTCCATAGGTAGGCGTGAAGAATATGAGAATTTTTCTCGGCGGAATTAGTGCCTGGAGGCAGAGGGTGTTGGGAAGCTCGATTTTTCCGTTTTATTGATGTTCGACTGGGGCGATTGGTGGCATCGCCATCATAGGATCCCGCGGTAGCGCATTAAGTGCGTAATGCGACATCAGTTGTCTCGTGAACTCCGGGGCAGTACCGACTAGTTCGGTCGTCGTTGATGCGATGCGGTGGCCTTCGAAGTGCGCTGTGCGTCAAGGTTTTGGTCTATTAAAGGGCTGTTCGCGACAATCTGTTGGGCGTGGTTGATGGGCTGAGAACTTGGCTGGCGGAATATCAACTTCAACTGCGATGCGCAGATGCTGCATCCTGTGGCTGCGGAGCCTGAGAATTCCGTCAAGAGTGAAATGTTGGTCGCTTTATGTCGGGAGGGTGGCGGAATAAAACACCTTCGCGGAAATACGCCTGCCCGGAAACTCTTGACGGATCTCAGCCTCCCGACTCCCTCGCCATTTCGGCGAGGGAGAAGACCATAGGAGATTCCGTATGCATGAAGACGCTGATACACCCCAGGGGCTGCCCATATCGAACCAGCGCTGTCGGTGCCGGCAGATGCCGTTCGAGGTGCGCGTCGTGGAGCGCCAGAGTCGTGGCGCACCCACCTGTCCCGTATGCCCGCCGCCACCTGAAGTGTCCTTGTTCGGCTGGTGGCTGCACGGTTTGAACGTGCGTCACAGCGCACGGATGACGTTGCGGCATACCGACGAGGGGCTGGTGTTGAGCCTGCCCGGGATGCGCAAGCCGCGTCGGCGGCGATCCAGGAACGGAACGCGCTGATGTTAGAGAGCGAATTACGCAAGAGGAATGGCAAGGAGAGCGTAAAGTCAGGTGGGGTCGGTCGACAGACGACCGCCGATAACGGTAATCGGCACGGTGACGCATGACCATCAACACGGAGGCACGCAATGTCGGCCAGTCGAGCCCTACTCCGTTTGGCGGTCATGCGTTACAGAACGTGGTGCCGACACGTGCGGTCGTCTATCGACCGACCCTACCTGTTCTCAACAACACAATGGGGCGAGCATCTACGTGGGGCGCGACCTGGGTGAGATTCATCATCGCCCGGCTCAAGCCCCCATTTTTTCGAAATCCCGCTGCAGTGACTTTTTCGGCCTTCGGTCAGTTGATGCTCAGTTCTGACACCAGATTGCAATGCCTCCGGTGCGACTTAGATGGAGTCCAGAAAACCTCGTACCGCCGGCCCAAACCGCTCGAAATCCACCAGGAACGCATCATGCCCTTGCGGTGATTCCAACCCGATGAACTCCGCCTCGGCACCACCGGCACGCAACCCATCCGCAATCTGCTGTTGCTGCTGCACCGGGAACAGAATGTCGGTATTGGCACCAATCGCCAGCGCCTTTCCCACCTTGATCTGCGCCAGCCCGGCAATGACATCGCCGTCGCCATACTCGGCCAGATCGAACCAGTCCATCGAACGGCTCAGGTACAGATAGCAGTTCGGATCGAAGAAGCGCACGAAGCGGCGCGCGTGCCCTTCCAGATAGCTTTCCACTTGGAATTCCAGGCCGAACGGGTCGTCATCGGTCTGGTCTGAATCCAGCCGCACGCGGCCGAAGCGGCCGTCCCATTCCAGCGCCGAACGGTAGGTGATCACACCCAGCTTTCGCGCCATGCGCATGCCCGATTCGGGGTAGTCGCTTTCGGTGTATCGCCCGCCATTCCACTGCGGATCCAGTCGGATCGCTTCGCGCTGCAGCGAGCGGATGGCGATGGAGAACGGCAACGCCTGGGCGCTGCCGGAGATGTTGATGTGGCTGCGTGCAATGCCTGGATGCAGGCGAAGCAGCGCCAGCGCGGTCATGCCGCCCATGGAGTTGCCGATCACGCAGGCCAGCTCGGTGACGCCCAGGGCGCGGACGACCTCGACGGCGGCGCGGGCACCGTCTTCGATGGACAGTTCCGGGAAGCTCAGGCGATAGGATTCGCCAGTGGCAGGGTTGAGCGAGGCCGGGCCGGTGGAGCCCTTGCAGCTGCCCAGCGAGTTCACGCAGATCACGAACCAGCGGTCGGTGTCGATGGGTTTGTTGGGGCCAACCATCGCTTCCCACCAGCCGGGAGCCGGGTTGTCGGCATTGGCGGCGGCGTGGGCGTCGGGGGATAGCCCGGTGACGATCAGCACTGCGTTGCTGGCGCTTTCGTTGAGGGTGCCCCAGGTTTCATAGGCCACGTGGGCACCGTGCAGTTCACCGCCGCGCTTGAAGGCGAAGGGTGAGGGCAGGGGGTGGTAGCGGGTGCCGGGCGGGATGAATTCGGTCATGGGGGCATTCTAGCCGCGCGGCGCGAAGGCAGGGTGGCAGTGAATGGAACACCGTAGAGCCACGCCCTGCGTGGCTGCGACCCCATTTGGGGCCACGATTGACACGCATGGCGTGTCACTACGACCTCGTTTGGGGCCACGATTGACACGCATGGCGTGTCACTACGACCCCGTTTGGGACCGCGATTGACACGCATGGCCTGTCACTACGCGATGCAGGATCCTGTAGTGACACGCCATGCGTGTCATCGGGGTGTCTGACTGGCTCGAAGCCACGCAGGGCGTGGCTCTACGGCAGCGTCAATTCGACCGTGTCGCTGTGCGGCAGCTTCAACCGCACGGCTTCCGAATCCACATCGCCTTCCTGCCGGTTGGCCTGCCCACTGGCCGACACCCGCGCAAACACCTCCACCTCGTCCAGCGCAGAAAGCTTCACGGTGGGCATCGGGCTGTCGCCATCATCCAGCGTCACGGTGATCGGCAGGTCCGCCAGCGCGTGCTTTTCCACCGCCACCGGCATCGGCGGGCCGCCGGGCTGGCGGGCGATGATGAACACGGTGGCGTTGGCGGGCAGGGTGCCGGCCTTCGTACCAGCGGCAAGCGCGACGGACACCTTCAGCGGGTGACCGCCCGATGTCGCGGCGGGCGCATCGCCACCGGCTCCCCGTGCAATCGCAATCTGCTCGCGCAATGCTGCGGCCGCCCCAGGCTCCAGCTTCGGCAACAACGCCTCCCACACCTGAGCGGCCTCGTCGTTCTGCCCGCGCTGGCGCAGCGCCACACCGATCAACCAGGCCGCCCGTTCGCTGTTTGGGTCCACCTGCTGCGCGTGTCGCAGCCACTGCAGGGCAGTGTCGTCGAACTGCCGTGTTGCATGTCCTTGTGCACGTGCCTGCGCGGCCTCCACCAGCACCGGGGCCTCATCCGGTGCCAGCGCCACGGCGCGTTCGAATGCGGCATTGGCTTCGTTCACCTGCCCCAGTGCCAGCTGCGAGCGGCCCAGCAGCGCCCAGCCGTCGGCGCGCTGCGGCTCACGCTCCAGCGCCTGCTGCAGGTCGCGGATGCCTTGCTGCAGATCGTTGGAGGCAGCGGTTTCGGTGCGTGGCGTCGCCGCTTCCGGCGTGCCCACCAGCACATACAACGCATAGCCGGCCACGCCCAGTGCCACGGTCAGGGCGATGAAGCCCTTGCGTCCACTGCCGCGCAGCGGCCACAGCACCATCAAGGCCATCACGGCCGCAGCCAAGGCAGCAAAAGCAGGCAGCCACAGGTTCACCAGCGTTCCTCGCTTTCATCCATCGGTTGCACGGTGCGGCTGCGTTTGCGCACCACCCAGAACACGGTGCCCGCGCCGATCAGCAGCAGGCCCAGCGGCCCGAACCAGAGCAGGCTGTTGCGGGCGTCCATGGCCGGGCGGTAGAGCACGAATTCGCCGTAGCGCTCGACCAGGAACTGCTTGATCTGTGCGTCGGTCTTGCCTTGCTGCATCAGGGTTAGCACTTCACGGCGCAGGTCATGCGCGATCTGTGCGTTGGAATCGGCCAGGGATTGGTTCTGGCACTGCACGCAGCGCAGTTCTGCGGCGAGTGCATGGAAGCGCGCTTCTTCGGCGGGGCTGCGGTATTGCAGTGGAGTCGGGTCGCTGACCGCTTGTGCCCACACCATTGCCGGCCACAACACGGCGGCCAACATCAGGGCGCGGGCATCACTCGGCCGGCGGCGGCGTGGCAACAGGTTGCGCATGGGCTCGGTCCAGTTTGTCCAGTTCCGGCAGCAGCTGGGTATCGATCACGCGCTGGGTGAGCGCGCCGCTGTACTTCCAGCGCACCACGCCGCTGGCATCCACCAGGAAGGTTTCCGGCGCGGCGGTTACGCCCCAGTCAATCGCGGTGCGGCCTTCGATATCGGCCAGCACCAGCACGAACGGATTACCCAGCGTTTCCAGCCAGCGCAGCGCGTCGGCCGGCTCATCCTTCCAGTTGTAGCCGATCACCCGCACGCGCTTGGTTTCGGCAAACGCGGTCAGCACCGGGTGCTCTTCGCGGCAGGCCGCGCACCAACTGCCCCACACATTCAGCACATACGGCGCGCCACGCAGTTCTTCGCTGCGCACGGTGGTCTGCGGGTCGTGCAGGATCGGCAGCGCAAACGCTGGAGCCGGTTTGTTGATCAATGCGGACGGCAGGATGTCGCGATCCGGCGCGCCGGACTTCATCACCCCGTAAATCATCAGTCCGAGCAGCCCGAAGAAGAACAGCACGCCGATGACGATGGCAACGGGCGGAATGGGGCGGGACTCAGACATTCGGTAATTCCTTGATACGACGGAAGCGGCGGTCAGCGGCGGTGACGAACCCGCCCAGCGCCATCAGCAGCGCACCCAGCCAGATCCAGCGGACAAACGGCTTGATATGCACGCGCAGCGCCCAGGCATTGTTGCCCAGCGGCTCGCCCAATGCCACGTAGACATCGCCATTTACCCGCGCATGGATGCCGGCCTCGGTCATCACCTGGCCACCGCTGGCATAGGCACGCTTTTCCGGGTGCAGCAGGGCGATTTCGCGGTCACCGGCAAACACCCGAACATGGCCGCGGTCGGCCACGTAGTTGGGCCCTTGCTGGTGGTCCACGCCTTCGAACTGGAACGCATAACGGCCGATTTCAATCTGCTGGCCCGGGGCGAGGGCGATCTCGCGCTGCACATTCAGCGCTTCCACCAGCAGCGCGCCGACCAGGAACACCGCCACGCCGAAGTGGGCCAGCAGCATGCCGACCATTTCCGCATTGAAACGGCCGTTGCCACGCAGGCGCTGCCAGACGAAGCGCGCGGTGCCGAAGGCCACCCACGCGGCGGCGGCAACGCCGGCGGCGGTTTTCAGTTTGCCCTGCGGTGCCATGAACCACGCCACCCCGCCCAGCGCCAGCGCGAACACCGCCCACGGGGCCAGCAGGGCGAGCCGGCGCGAGGCCTGGTCGCGCTGCCAGTTCACCAGCGGGCCGAAAGGCAGCAGCAGCACCAGCGGTGCCATGAGCAGCAGGAACAGGGTGCCGAAGTAGGGCGGCCCCACGCTCACCTTGCCCAGCCCCAATGCATCGGCCAGCAGGGGATACAACGTGCCCAGCAGCACCATCGCACAAGCGGTGGCCAGCAACAGGTTGTTGGCCAGCAGCAGGGTCTCGCGCGAGGTGGCCATGAAGCCCTTGCGCGGGTCGTCGGCGTTCAGGCCGCCGGCGCGCAGCGCATACAGCAGCAGCGCCGCGCCGACCACGAGCGCCAGGAACACCAGAATGAAGGCACCGCGCGCCGGATCGGCGGCGAACGAATGCACGCTGGTCAGCACGCCCGAGCGCACCAGGAACGCGCCCAGCAGTGACAGCGCGAACGCGGCAATGGCCAGCAGCAGGGTCCAGCTGGCAAAGCTGCCGCGCTTTTCAGTCACGGCCTGCGAATGGATCAGCGCGGCACCGGCCAGCCACGGCATGAAGCTGGCATTTTCCACCGGGTCCCAGAACCACCAGCCGCCCCAGCCCAGTTCGTAATACGCCCACCAGCTGCCCAGCGCGATGCCCAGGGTGAGAAAGCCCCAGGCGATGTTGGTCCACGGCCGCGTCCAGCGCAGCCAGCGTGCATCCACGCGGCCATCCAGCAGCGCGGCAATGGCGAACGCAAACGGCACGGCAAAGCCCACGTAGCCGATGTACAGCATCGGCGGGTGGATGATCAGCCCCGGGTCCTGCAGCAGCGGGTTGAGGTCGCGGCCTTCCAGCGGCGCGGGCAGCAGGCGGGTAAACGGGTTGGAGGTGAAGAACAGGAAGGCGATGAAGCCCACGCTGATGATTCCCATCACCCCCAGCACGCGTGCGCGTACGGTGTCGGGCAATTGCTTCGAGCCCAGCGCCACCGCGCCGCCCCACAATGCCAGCACCAGAACCCACAGCAGCAGCGAGCCCTCGTGTGCGCCCCATACGGCGGAATAGCGGTAGGCCAGCGGCAGCAGCGTGTTGGAATTCTCGGCCACGTAACGCACCGAGAAATCCTGCTGCACGAACGCGGCCGTAAGCACGGCAAACGCCCCCGCAATCAGGATCAGCTGCGCGTAGGCGGCCGGACGGGCAATGGCCATCCACTCGGCACGCTGTCGTTGCGCGCCCAACAGCGGCAGCACGGCCTGCAGCAGCGCGGCCAGCAGTGCACACCCCAGCAGAATCTGCCCCAGCTCAGGCAGCACTCAGCGTGCCTCCACGGCCGGCACCGGCACGTCGTGCTTGGTGTGCGCCGCGCCCATCTTGTCGGCGACTTCCTTGGGCACGTAGTTCTCGTCGTGCTTGGCCAGCACTTCATCGGCGATGAAACGGCCATTTTCCAGCCGGCCGCTGGCCACCACGGCGGTGCCTTCGGCAAACATGTCCGGCAGGATGCGCGAGGTGCTCACTGGCAGGGTGGCGTCGCCGTCGGTGACCACGAAGTGCGCTTCCAGCGAGCCGTCCGCGCGCTGGAACGAACCCTTCACCACCATGCCGCCGAGGCGGAAGCGCTCCTGGTTGCCGGCGTCGCCGCGCAGCACTTCTGCCGGCGTGTACAGATAGGCGATGTTCCGCTGCAGCGCGAATGCCACCAGCGTGGTAGCCAGGCCGCCAGCCAACAGCACGATCAGCACCCACATCAGGCGGCGACGCTGTACCGGGGTCATCGGCTCAGCTCCGTGCTGAGCGGGGCGGCTGCAGGCGTCTTGTCACGCGCACGCAGGCGTTCCTGCCGGCGCAGGGCCTGGCGCCTGGCGCTGCGAAGGCGCAGCCAGGAACCCAGCGCATCGGCGGCCAGCACCAGAATGAAAACGGAGAACGCGGCAATCAGGAACGGCACGTGGGTCATGGCGTGGCCTCCTTGGCGGGTGCGTCGCCAAAGCGTTCTGCCACCCAGGCCTTGCCGGCCTCGCGCGAAAGATTGTCGGCGCGGGCCTTGGCCAGCAGTGAACCGGCAAACCACAGCTTGGTCGCCACCACCATCCACCACAGCGGGCCGATCAGCTGGTCGCGCACCGCGTTGTCGCCGAACACATTGATCGACTGACGCTGGTGCAGGCCGCCCCACCAGTCCACCGAATAGCGGATCACCGGCAGCAGGCTCACGCCCACAATCGCCAGCAGGCCAGCCGCGCGCGCGGCGCTGCGGCGGTCTTCAATGGCGTGGTACAGGCCAATCACGCCCAGGTACAGGAACAGCAGCACCAGTTCGCTGGTCATGCGCGGGTCCCAGTCCCACCACGTGCCCCAGGTGCTCTTGCCCCAGATGCTGCCGGTGAGCAGGGTGATCAGGGTGAAGCCCGCGCCCATTGGCGCGCAGGCCATGGCCAGGATCTCGCAGATCTTGATCCGCCAGATCAGCGCGATGGCGGCATAGAACGCCATCAGCGCGAACACGAACAGGCTCATCCAGGCGCTGGGCACGTGGATGTAGATGATGCGGAAGGCGTCCAGCTGCTTGGCTTCGGCCGGCACCACGAACAGCCCCTGGTACAGCCCGATCAACAGCACCGGCACCGCCGCCACATAGAACAGGCGCGACCAGCGCGCAGCGAAGCGGTCGAAGGTGGGCGGCGAACCGAATTGGTGGAACCAGCGGGTCAAAGAGTTCATGCAGCGGAAGCTATCTCAACGATGGGCGGTACAACGGCTGATCGTAGGGACGCGCCATGCGCGTCTGCGGTGAACGGGTAACACATGCAACGCCACTTCAACTCAACGATATCCGTATCGCCGCGGCCGTTGCCAATGGTGCCAAAACCAGCGCCACCACCAGTCCAGCCCCCAGCAGCAGCAGCGCACCCACGGGATCCTGCCCACGCGCGGCCGCCGAAACAGCCCCCGCGCCAAACACCAGCACCGGCACATACAGCGGCAGCGCCAGCAACGCCACGAGAATACCAGAGCGGCGAATGCTGACCGTCAGCGCGGCCACCACGCCGCCAATCAGGCTCAGCAGCGGGGTGCCCAGCAGCAACGATGCCAGCAACAGCGGCAGCTGGTCATGCGGCAGATGCAGCATTTCGGCCAGCAACGGGCTGACCACGATCAAGGGGAGGGCAGTGGTGGCCCAGTGCACCAGCACCCGCACGAGCACCAGCCAGGCCAGCGGCACCGGGGCCAGCAGCCACTGTTCCAGCGAGCCGTCCTCGGCGTCGCTGCGGAACAGCGAATCCAGCGCCAGTTGCCCGGCCAGCAGCACCGCCAGCCACAGCACCGCCGAGGCCACCTTGCCCATGGTGTCCGGATCACGGCCCAGGGCGAGGGCGAACAGCACCACCACCAGCAGCGCGAACAGCACCGGCTGCAGCGCATCGCCGCGCCGCCGCCACAGCAGGCGCAGGTCGCGGGTGATCAGGGCGCGGGCGGTCTGCCACAGACCGGGTTCGGTACCGGGGGCGATCATGCGGTGGCCCCCGGGTTATCGGACGATGACGGGGACTGCGGTTGCCGGGCATGGCCCGGCACTACAGGCACCGAAGCGTCCGGACGTAGAGCCGGGCCATGCCCGGCTGCCGTTTGCGCAGTGCCCGCCAACTCGATAACCCGCGTCCGAACAGGCGGCGCGGCATACGCCCCATGCGTGGTCACCAGCGCCGCCCCTCCGGCGCGCAGATGCGCCGAAATCATCCGGTTCACCAGATTGATGCCGTCCAGGTCCAGATTTGCATACGGCTCGTCCAGCAGCCATAGCGGTGCCGGCGACAACCAGATCCGGGCCAGCGCCAGCCGTCGCTTCTGGCCGGCCGACAGCTGCCGCACCAGGGTGTCCTCGTAACCGGCCAAGCCCACAATGGCCAGGGCATTGCCCGGCATCTGGCGGGCCCGGCGGCCATGCAGCCCGCACAGGAAGTTCAGGTTCTCCAGCGTGTCCAGGTCGCCCTTGAGCGCCGGCAGATGGCTGAGGTAGGACACGAACTGGGCGCGCTCGCGCCGGCCGGCGGGCTTGCCGTCGATCTGGATCTGCCCGGCCGAGGGCCGCAGCAGCCCGGCCAGCACCCGCAGCAAGGTGGTCTTGCCGGCCCCGTTGCCACCCTGCACCAGCAGCGCCTCGCCCGCATCTACCTGCAGGTCCAGCGGCCCGAACACCGGTTCATCGTTGCGGTTGAAGGTCAATCCGTGCGCAGCCAGCAGCGGCGGGGTATTCGGGGTGTTGTGCATGTGAGGGAGTGTAGCGGGATCGTTTGAGATTGGATGTGCGTAGATGGCCACGTGGAGGTATCGGTAGCGCCGGCCGTTGGCCGGCCCAGGCGATCCGTGGGCCGGCCAA
>NZ_DAMDFR010000084.1:0-18128 GCF_032103445.1 Stenotrophomonas sp. | reverse complement strand
GGCCGCTTTCGGCGGCGACCTGCAGGCGGCGCAGGGCGCGGTCGTCAGTGGTCTGCGGCCAGCACAGCACCGCCGCGCAGGCGGCCGAGCGCAGGCATTGTTCGGCCGCCCACAGCGCTTCGCGCGGCGACGCGTGCACCACCTGCAGCTGGTTCAGGGCCAACCCGGCGCGGCTCCAGGCCGGGGCGTGCGGCAGGTAAGGCGGGGCGATCAGCACCACGGTCTGCTGCTCCTGGCTCAATCGGGCCAGGGTCGGCCACACCAGCGCCAGTTCGCCCTGGCCGGGGGCGGCCAGCAGCACCTCGGACAGTGAGGCAGGTGGCCAGCCACCGCCGGGCAGGCGTGCGTCCAGCGCCGGGTGGCCGGTGGGGTGGGCCGGGGTTTCCGAAGGCACCGCCCGCGGCTGCCCGCGCCAGACCTGGCGGCTGGCCAGCAGGTCTTCCAGCGCCCGTACGGCGGCCATCAGGGGGCCTCCTGGTGGGGTTGTGGCTGGCAGCGGTGGAGGGAGGGCCCAGGCATGGTCGGAGTGTCGGAAAAGCAAAGATCAAGAGCTGAGACCGACATGCTACCGGGAATTAGCAAAAATACTAATAGTCCGAAGTCCCGCCGGGCGCGCCCGGCGAACGGCGCAATCGTCCTGCGCACGTAACAATTCCGTAGGTACCACGCCCTGCGTGGTACCCGCGCAAGGCGCGGCTCAAGCGTCCGAAGGCGTTATCCCCGACGTTACGGTCCATTCCCCGACGTTTAAAAACGATCGAAACCACGCGTCAGGCGTTCATGACGCCGCATCCCCACCAACGTCGTGTTGACAGACATGAACGCGCTCGACCACTCTTCACCCCCTGTGGGCGCAATGGCATTGCGACAGGCGGAGGGGCCTGATCGTGCCGCGTTCCGCAGCCTGCGCTGCACCCTTCTGCGGCAAGACTCCCCGGATTTTCTGCGTCAGCAAAGGTGTTTCGCCCGCTTATGAAAACGATTACAAAGCCGCTCGTCCTGACCACTGCCATTGCCTTGTCGCTGGCCACCACCGCCACCGCCGCACCGGCCGCGGGTCCGGATGCCTTCACCGTGCTGCGTCTGCAGCAGGTGCCTGCCACGCTCGACGCCACCACCGTGGGCGCGCAGCTGCAGGCGCTGGACGTGGATGCCGTGACCGTCGAGGACGTCGAGCGCGCCGAGGCCGACCGGCTGGTGGCGCTGGCCGATGCGCTGGGCTACACCGCGCGCTTCATCACCGTGGACCCTGCGGCAGCCGGAGCGCGCGGGCGCGTCGTGCTCTCGCGCCTGCCGGTGGAAGCTGCTTCCGGCATCGAAGCGCCGGGCGTGAGCTACCTGCGCTTGAACGATGGCCGCCATGTCGTGGCGCTGTATGCGCCGGCTCCGAAGGCCGATCCTGCGCAGGTCGTCACCACCGCCGCACAGACGCGCATGGGCGCACCGGCGCTGCTGCTGGGTGGCCTGGACACCGCGCGCGCTGAAGCGACCGGCTACGTGGCGCTGGACGATGCCGCCGGCTACCGCCAGGGCTTCAGCGCAGCGCGCGCCCAGGACGTGAAGCTGCAGGTCAGCGCCAACGGCAGGCCGCTGACGGCGCAGCTGCTGACCCTCGACTACACCGCCCCGGTGGGGGGTGACACGCCGTGGATGGACACCGGCCTGAGCGCCGACGCACGCGCCCGCCTGCTGGTGGCGCAGATGACCGTCGACGAGAAGTTCCAGATGCTGCACAGCTACTTCGGGCTGGGCAAGGATGGCGGTCCGCTGCCGGAAGGTGCGGTCGGTTCGGCCGGCTTCGTGCCCGGCGTGCCGCGCCTGGGCATTCCCGCCCAGCAGTCGGCCGATGCTGGCGTAGGCGTGACCAATCCGGGCGGCATCCGCAAGGGCGACATCGCCACCGCGATGCCCTCCGGCCCGTCCACCGCGTCCAGCTGGAACCCGCAGATCGCCTACACCGGCGGTGCCACCATGGGCCGCGAAGCCTGGCAGCAGCGCTTCAACATCCTGCTGGCCGGCAGCGTCAACCTGCAGCGCGACCCGCGCAACGGGCGCAACTTCGAATACGCCGGCGAAGACCCGCTGCTGGCCGGCCGCATGGTCGGCGAATCGATCCGTGGCGTGCAGCGCCAGCACGTGATCTCCACCATGAAGCACTTCGCGCTGAATGACATGGAGACCTCGCGCAACTTCCACAGCGCCGAGATCGGCGAACAGGCGATGCGCGAATCGGACCTGCTGGCATTTGAAATTGCCTTGGAAGAAGGCAAGCCCGGTTCGGTGATGTGCTCGTACAACAAGATCAACGGCACCTACGGCTGCGAGCACGACTACCTGATGAACCAGGTGCTCAAGCAGGAGTGGAAGTTCCCCGGTTACGTGATGTCCGACTGGGGCGGCGTGCACAGCGGCTCAAAGGCGGCGCTGGCCGGGCTGGACCAGCAGTCGGCGGGCGAGGTGTTCGACAAGGCGGTCTATTTCGACCAGCCGCTGCGCCTGGCCGTAGCCGGTGGCGTGGTGCCGCAGGCGCGCCTGGACGACATGGTCGCGCGCATCCTGCGCACCATGTTCGCGCACGGCAACTTCGACCTGCCGCCGCAGCATGTGGCCATCGACGTGCAGGCCGGTTTCGATGCCGCCCAGCGCACGGTGGAAGAGGGCAGCGTGCTGCTGCGCAATGAACGCAACGTGCTGCCGCTGGCCGCCGACGTGAAGCGCATCGTGGTGATCGGCGGGCATGCCGACAAGGGCGTGATCGGCGGCGGTGGTTCGTCGCACGTGGGCTACACCGCCCGTGGCACCAATGCGGTGCCGGGTGTGCTGCCGACCACCTGGCCGGGCCCGGTGATCTTCCACCCGTCCTCGCCGCTGGAGGCGCTGCGCGCCGAGCTGCCCAACGCAAGCATCGAGTATGTGGATGGCACGAATGTAGCCGCTGCCGCGCGTGCGGCTGCGGCGGCCGAAGTGGCGATCGTGTTCGCCACTCAGTGGTCGGCCGAATCGGTCGACCTGCCGCACATGAAACTGCCGGACAACCAGGACGCACTGATTGCCGGCGTGGCCAAGGCCAATCCGAACACCGTGGTGGTGCTGGAAACCAACGGCCCGGTCGAGCTGCCGTGGCTGCAGCAGGTGCCGGCGCTGCTGCAGGCGTGGTACCCGGGTATCCGCGGCGGCGAAGGGATTGCCGCACTGCTCACCGGCAAGGTCAATCCGTCCGGCCGCCTGCCGGTGACCTGGCCGGTGGACGCCAGCCAGCTGCCGCGTCCAGAAGTGAACGGCCTGGGCTTCAACCCGAAGCACAAGCCGGATGAGACCATCAATTACGACATTGAAGGGGCCAACGTCGGCTACAAGTGGTTTGCCGCCAAGGGCCTGGTGCCGCAGTTCGCGTTCGGCCATGGGCTGTCGTACACGCAGTTCGCGTATGACAACCTGAGCGTGGTGGCCGACGGCCAGCGCGTGCGGGCCACGGTGGAGGTGCGCAACACCGGCAAGGTGGCCGGTGCGGATGTAGCGCAGTTGTATGTGAAGTTGCCGGAGGGCAGTGCCACCCCGATCCGCCTGGTCGGCTTCCAGAAGGTGATGCTGCAGCCGGGTGAAAGCCGTCGCATCCAGATCGAGGCCGAGCCGAAGACCCTGGCCAGTTTCGATACCGCCGACAAGCAGTGGAAGATCGCCGCCGGGCAGTACGAAGTGCAGCTGTCGCGCTCGGCCAGCGAGCCGCTGCAGCGCGTACCGGTGCAGCTGGAGGCAGTGGTGGTCCGATAACGGACCACCGGGCCCCGCGGGGCACGACATCAATCGGCGACGTTGGACCCCGAAACGCTCGGGTAATCCACATACCCCTCAGCCCCGCCGCCATACAGCGTGTCGGGGTTGAACTCGGACAGCGGCACGCCCAGACGCAGGCGTTCCACCAGGTCCGGGTTGGCGATGAACGCACGACCGAACGCGATCACGTCGGCATAGCCGCGGGCGATGGCGGCTTCGGCGCTGTCCTTGTCATAGCCGTTGTTGGCGATCCACGGGCCGCGGAACTTCGCGCGCAGCGCGGCGTAATCGAACGGAATGTTGTCACGCGGGCCACCGGTGGCCCCTTCGATCACATGCACAAAGGCCAGGTGGCCAATCGCATCCAGCCGCTCCACCGCACGCTCGAACAACGGCTGCGGGTTGGAGTCGTAGGCATCGCTGGCCGGCGTGGTCGGCGACAGGCGCACCCCCGTGCGTTCAGCCCCGATCTCGGCGGCGACCGCGCGTACCACTTCGTCCAGCAGGCGGGTGCGGTTCTCGATGCTGCCACCGTATTCGTCGGTGCGCAGGTTGCTGCCGTCGCGCAGGAACTGATCGATCAGATACCCGTTCGCCGCATGCACTTCGACGCCGTCAAAGCCGGCGATGATGGCGTTGCGTGCGGCCTGGCGGTAGTCCTGGATCAGCGCGGGAATTTCGTCCAGTGCCAGCGCGCGAGGCGCGGACACGTCTTCAAAGCCCTTCGCAGTGAAGGTCTTGGCCTTGGCCTGCACCGCGCTGGGGGCGACCGGCACTTCGCCTTCCGGCAGCAGGCTGGTGTGCGAGATGCGGCCCACGTGCCACAGCTGCAGCACGATGCGTCCACCCTCGGCATGCACCGCGTCGGTGACCTTGCGCCAGGCCTCGATCTGCGCCTGGCTGTAGATGCCGGGGGTGTCCAGATAGCCCTGGCCGAGCGGACTGATCTGGGTGGCCTCGGCAATGATCAGTCCGGCGCTGGCGCGTTGCTGGTAGTACTGCACCGCCAGCGGATTGGGCACGCGGCCCTCAATGGCGCGGTTGCGCGTGAGCGGGGCCATCGCAATGCGGTTGCGCAGGTCGATGGAACCCAGCCGGGTGGGGGTGAACAGCAAACCGTCGGTCGGTGCAGTCATGTGCGGGGCCTTGTGGGGAAGAGAAGAACGGTACGACCTTCAGCATACGGCTGCGTGCGTTGCAGCGATGGGAAGGTTTGTTGCGGTCGGAAAGCGCCCTGCATGCACCTTGTGTAACGCATCACAGGCGTAGCGTAGGGGTGCTTTCCCCCTCTGATACCTGTGGAGACACACGCAATGATTGATTACCAGCTCAAGGGCAAGGTCGCCATCGTCACCGGCGGCGTATCCGGCATCGGCCTGGCCGTGGCCGAACTGTTCGCCGATTCCGGTGCGGCGGTGGCCGTGTGGGACCTGAAGGAAGACGCGGTGAAGAAAACCGCCGAGGCGCTGGCCGCACGCGGCGTGAAGGCCATCGGCATCGCCCTGGATGTCACCGATGAAGCCGCCGTTGACGCCGCAGTGAAGCAGACCGTGCAGGAACTGGGCGGTCTGGACATCGCGGTCAACAACGCCGGTATCGGCGGACCGTCCGCGCCCAGTGGCGACTATCCGGTGGATGGCTGGAAGCGCGTGATCGACGTGAACCTCAACAGCGTGTTCCTGTGCCAGCGCGCGCAGATCCAGGCGCTGCGCAAAGCCGGCAAGGGCGGCAGCATCATCAACATGGCCTCGATTCTGGGCCAGGTGGGGTTCGACAACTCGGCGGCTTATGTAGCGGCCAAGCACGGCGTGGTCGGTTTGACCCAGACCGCTGCCTGGGAGCATGCCGCCGACAACATCCGGGTGAATGCGGTCGGCCCGGGCTTCATCGCAACGCCGCTGCTGGACAAGATGGACCCGACGGTGCGCAAGGCGCTGGAAGACAAGCATGCGCTCAAGCGACTGGGGCGCTCGGAAGAGGTGGCGGCCCTGGTGGCCTGGCTGGCCAGTGACGATGCGTCGTTCGCCACCGGCACCTATTACGCCATCGACGGCGGCTATCTGGCGCACTGACCGTCGCCGGTCACGGCCGCATTCACATCGCTTCACGGCGCAGCCACGCGCTTCGCGCAACGCTTCCCCCATCGCCGAGGAGACGCGGATGGGCTGGGAGCAGGATCTGTCGCTGTTGCTGCGGGTGGCTGCGGCCATGCTGTTCGGCGGGGTGCTGGGCATCGAGCGCGAGCTCGGCAAGCACGCCGCCGGATTGCGCACGCACATGCTGATTGCCGGGGCGGCAGCGCTGATCGTCGGCCTGGGCGACAGCATTGCCGAACATTTCCAGCAGGAGCGTTACCGCGACCTGCTGCAGGTCGACCCGGTGCGTCTGATCGAGGCCGTGGTGGCCTGCGTGGGCTTCGTGGCCGCCGGCACCATTCTGCGTGGCAGCCGCGACGACCAGGTCAGCGGCCTGACCACGGCCAGCTCGCTGGTGATGGCCGCGGCCATCGGCATTGCCGTCGGCATTGGCGAATACGTGATCGCGCTGGGCGTGAGTGTGCTCTGCGTGCTGGTGCTGGCGGTGTTCCGCCGGATTTCCGACAAGCTGGAGAAGTTATGAACGCCACCGCCGCCGGACAGACCACCTTCGCCGTGCAGTGCCTGGACCACGTGGTGCTGCGGGTCAGCGACCTGCCGCGCGCGCTGCATTTCTACCGGGACATACTGGGCTGCACCGTGGCGCGCGAGCGGCCGACGCTGGGCATGGTGCATCTGCATGCGGGCTGTTCGATGATCGATCTGGTCGACATCCACGGCAAGCTCGGTCTGCCCGGCGGCGCCGCCGCCGGTACCCAGGGCCGCAACATGGCGCACCTGTGCCTGCGCGTGGAGCCGTTCAACGAAGCGCAGCTGCGCGAGCACCTGCAGATGCACGGCATTGCCGTGGATGCCCCGGCCAGCAGCAATTTCGGTGCAGAGGGCGATGGACTGTCGCTGTACGTGCAGGATCCAGACGGCAATGGCGTGGAGTTGAAGGGGCCCAGCAGCGACTGCGGCTGCTGAGTCACCCGGCTGCGGCCGATGTGCCGACCAACGGTCGGCACCTACCCTTTGGTCTAATGCGCGGCGTGCGCAGCGGGGCCGGGTGCCCCGGTATGCTGTGAGCGGACTGTTGCCCGGTGTTGCTGCCCCATGATCATTTCCGCCGCTTCGGACTACCGCGCTGCCGCGCAGCGTCGCCTGCCGCCGTTCCTGTTCCATTACATCGACGGCGGTGCGTACGCCGAGCAGACCTTGCGCCGCAATGTGTCCGACCTGTCCGATGTGGCGCTGCGCCAGCGCGTGCTGCGCGACATGTCCGAGCTGAGCCTGGACACCGAGCTGTTCGGTGAGCGCTTGGCGATGCCGGTGGCGTTGGCCCCGGTCGGCCTGACCGGCATGTTCGCCCGGCGCGGCGAAGTGCAGGCCGCGCGCGCGGCGGCCAGCCGGGGCGTTCCGTTTACCTTGTCAACGGTGTCGGTGTGCCCGATCGAGGAGGTGGCCCCGAAGATTCCCCGACCCATGTGGTTCCAGCTGTATGTGCTGAAGGACCGTGGCTTCATGCGCAACGCGCTGGAGCGTGCCAAGGCGGCGGGCGTGACCACCCTGGTGTTCACGGTCGACATGCCGGTACCCGGGGCGCGTTACCGCGATGCGCATTCGGGCATGAGCGGGCCGAACGGTCCGCTGCGGCGCATGCTGCAGGCGGTGACCCATCCGCGCTGGGCGTGGGACGTGGGCCTGTTCGGGCGGCCGCATGACCTGGGCAATGTGTCGGCGTATCGCGGTGCCCCTACTGGCCTGGCGGATTACATCGGCTGGCTCGGGGCCAACTTCGATCCCTCTATTTCCTGGAAGGACCTGGAGTGGATCCGCGAGTTCTGGACCGGGCCGATGGTGATCAAGGGCATTCTGGATCCGGACGACGCGCGCGATGCGGTGCGTTTCGGTGCCGACGGCATCGTGGTGTCCAACCATGGCGGTCGCCAGCTGGATGGCGTGCTGTCTACGGCGCGCGCGCTGCCGGCGATCGCCGATGCCGTGCAGGGTGAGCTGAAGGTGCTGGTGGATTCTGGCGTGCGCTCAGGGCTGGACGTGGTGCGCATGCTGGCGCTGGGGGCCGATACGGTGTTGCTGGGGCGGGCGTTCGTGTATGCGCTGGCCACCGGCGGTGAGGCCGCGGTGGCCAATCTGCTGGATCTGATCGCGAAGGAAATGCGGGTCGCGATGACCCTGACCGGCGCGCGGACGGTTGCCGATATCGGGCGTGAGGCGCTGGTTATTCGCAACGCACCGCAGTAATCACATTGTCCTTGTCGATGAACACCCGCAGGCGGTCGTCGCGCCGGTCCTTGCTGACCACCGTGGCTGGGCCGATGGGATTGATCAGGCCGGCTCCGCTTTCGCGGAACAGCTTGCGCATGGTCTCTTCCGCAGCGGGCTGACCTACCGCCCATTGCAGCGGTGCGTCGTGGCACTGGCCACTGCCGCGAACCTCCGGCCCGGGGCTGCTGACACAGCCGGACAGCAGGCTGGCCGCAACGGCCAGGACGGGAACTGCACTGCGGGTATGCCGTGACATCGGTCGCTCCTGCGGTAGCCTGTGGCGACCATACCACCGTGCCGGGATCGCGGGGTGATGGGGTGACCGCTACAATGCCCACCAAAGCCCCCCGCACCGGGCCGGGCGATGGAACTGCTGTCTCGTGTCTTCCCTCCGTGTTTCCCTGCTGGCGCTGCCGTTGTGCCTGGCCGCCTGCACCACCGCGCCACCACCGAAGCCGGCCCCGAATCCCGATGCCCTGTGGGGCGTGATCCAGCGCGACTGTGTGGGCGCGGATACCCCGCGCGGATCCTGCCTGGCGGTCTCAACGGCCCCGGAGCGCCGCGACGTGCTGGTCAAGGACACCCACGGTGATTACCAGTTCCTGCTGATGCCGTTGGACAAGGTGACCGGTATTGAGAGCCCGCATCTGCTGCAGGCGGGTACGCCCAATTACTTCGCCGCCGCCTGGCAGGCGCGCGCCTACACCGAACGCGCGCTGGGCCAGCCGCTGCCGCGTGACGTGGCCAGCCTGGCGCTGAATTCCGCACACGGCCGTTCGCAGAACCAGCTGCACATCCACGTCGATTGCCTGCGCGCGGACATCCGCGACCAGCTGCAGGCGATGCGGCCGGCCATTGGCACGACGTGGCAGCCGTTGCCGCAGCCGCTACGCGGGCACGTGTACCAGGCCAGACGGCTGGACGGCGAAGCCCTGACTGCCGATCCCATCCGCCTGCTGGCCAGCGACCTTGCCGCGCCCGGTGAGATGGGGCGCTGGTCGCTGGTGGTGGTGGGGCAGGGCGAGGACACCCGCGCGCCGGGCTTTGTGCTGCTGGCCACCCAGGCGGATGCCGACGCCGGCCACCAGGCCAGTGGCGAGGAACTGCAGGACCATGCCTGCGCGGTGCTGACCGGGGCCTCGCAGGCGCTTGACGGCGTGCGTTGACGCGCATGGCGCGTCTCTACAGGGTCGCCCGACCAAGGGTCGTAGTGACACGCCACGCGTGTCAACGCCATGACCCTGTGCACGGAAACACGCCATGCGTGTCATCATGAATCCAACAGGACGCATCACAAGGACGTATTCCCATGACGGCATCACGCCGACGCTTTTCCCATTCCCTGCTGCTGTTGGCCTTGACCGCCGGCAGCGCCCAGGCCCAGCCAGCGACTCACGCGCAGGATGCTGCCGGCAACCGGCTGGAGCCGCTGACCGAGCAGGCGGCACCGCCCGGTGCAGCGGCCGCCGATGCGGATTCCTCGGCGTGGTACTGCACCACGGACCGTAACTGGTGCGTGCGCACCGTACGGGACGAAGCCGGTGCGCAACTGGAACTGGCCCAGCAGGTAGCCGGGGAGCGCGACGTCCGCCTGCGCTACGTGCCGCTGCCCAGCGAGGATGAGGCAGACAGCGAGCAGCCCTGGCCCTTCATTGTGCGACTGGGCCCGGGCATCGGTGCGCCGCAAGCGCCGACGGACGCGGGGCAGGCAGCGCTGCAGAATGTGCTGGTGGGTGCGCTGCGCCAGTGGCGGACATCGTATTCAGGCGGCGGGGCCAGCACGTCCGAGCTGATGCTGGTGCGCCTGTATCACGAGAACGACGGCATCCAGATCGACACGGTGGCGACCCTGCCGATGGCAGGCAGTGCGATGATCCGGGCCTGCTTCAGCGAGGCGGACGTCACCGCACGCGCGGATGCCTGCCACGATGAATACCGCTTTGCTGCGCAGTTGGGGCTGGATCCGGCAGGCCAGGGCATCCCGGTGCTGCAGTTCCACACCCGGGCCACCCGTTTCCCGGCCGGTGTCTCACGCTTTGGCGATTCGCTGGAAAAGGGGCCGTTGACCGCCAAGGACCTGCGCACGGAAACCGACCGCACCTGCACCTACCAGCGTCGCCTGCGCTGGCAGGCGGGCCACTACCGGCCCGACACCCCGTTGCCGGACTGCAGCGAATTCACCGGGCTGTAGCGGACCGTGCCAACCGGCATGGCAGAAATCGTCAAAAAGCCACGCTATAGTGGCCGATCAATGTGGTGCCCGCTTTCGCGCCCGGGCTGTCTGGCGCGTCGTACCTGACCAATTCCATGACTGCTGAAACGACTACTCCGCCGGCTGCTCCGGCACAGGCTTCCGGTCCGCTGTTCTACCGCGAGCCGCTGCCGCTGCAATCGGACAAGCACGCCAACTGGCGTCTGCGCCAGGGTTCGCTGGCGTTCGCCGCTGAAACCAACGCCATTCCGGCAGTGATCGGCGAGTTCGGCATGGCCGCACAGCACTTCCCGATCCTGTTCACCGGCCAGGACGCCTCGCCGATCGTGGCCGTGGGCCTGAGCCGCAACAACCTGTTCGTCACCGACGGCAAGTGGGCCGACGACACCTACGCGCCGGCCTACCTGCGCCGCTACCCGTTCGTGTTCATGCAGTCCGATGACGAAGGCAACTTCCTGCTGGCGCTGGACGCCGCGTCCGAGCAGGTGAACCAGGGCACCAGCGACGAAGGCGAGCCGCTGTTCGTTGATGGCAAGGCCACCGAACTGGTCGACAACGCCATGAAGTTCTGCGCCGACTTCACCCGCGAGTACGAGCAGACCCGTCAGTTCAGCGCCGCACTGCTGGCCCAGGACCTGCTGGTCGAGCGCAGCATCGACGTCACCCTGAACAACGGCGAGAAGATGTCGGTGAACGGCTTCCACGTTGTCGACGTGGAAAAGTTCGCCAAGCTGCCCGACGACATCGTGCTGGCCTGGCACCGCAACGGCTGGCTGGCACTGGTGCACCACCACCTGACCTCGCTTGCGCGTTTCAACGCGCTGGTGAAGCGCCAGAGCGAGCAGGCCAAGGCGGCCTGATCATGCCGGTGATGTGATGTGGAAACGGCGACCTCCGGGTCGCCGTTTTTGTTTGCACCGGTGCGTGATGCGGAATGGGGAATGCGGAATGGGGAACGCGGAATGCCTGATGGGTGCTGGGGGTGCTGGGGGTGCTGGGGTGCTGGGGCGTTCGGCGTGCTGGCGTGTTCGGGGTGTTGGGGGTGTTTGGGGGCGGGTAGGGTCGGTCGAAAGACGACCGCCGATAGATTGTCCACGTTCTGTAACGCATGACCTTTGATTGGAAAAGCGCCTTCGTTCAGCGGTCATGCCCCAATGCAGTGCCAGGTGTCATCGGCAGTCGACTGTCGTGCGACTCTACCAATATCCCAATTGCCCCAATTGCCCCGGAATCACCATCGCCACCCTCTTCGTCACCCCCAGCTCTGCACCAGCTCCAGCACCTGCGGTTCGCGCGGCTTCTGCAGCAGATCGGGCAGCAGCGCGTCGTAAGCGGCGCGGTAATCCGTGGATTGATGGTCCAGGAAGTCCTGGACCGACGCCTCATCCCAGCGCTCATACAGCGTGAACACGGTTGGATCGTGCGTGTCACGATGCAGGTCGCAGGAAATGAAGGCCGGTTCCTCGGACATGCGGTCGATCAGTGTGTGGACGGCGTCGAGCCAGTCCTGGGTGCGTTCGGGTTTGACCTGCAGGCGGACGTAGAAAACCAGCGGCGAATCGGGGGATGACATGGTGACGCTCCATAGGGGCACGGTGTGCATTATGGAGGATGGTCGATGTGGCCGTGTCCCACGTCGCATGAAAAATGGGAGATGGTAGGGTCGAACGATAGTCGACCGCCGACCATGTGGCCAGGACCGGTAACGCATGACCATGGAACGGAGAAGCGCCTTCGTTCAGGGGTCATGCCCCAATGCAGTACCCGCCGCTATCGGCAGTCGACTGTCGTGCGACTCTACCGGCAGCCACGGCAGCCACGGCAGCCATGGCAGCCATGGCAACCCGACGCCCCAGATCAGGGCGTACCCGCTTCCCCTGCGACCGGATGTGCGGTGCTGGCGGTCGGGTGTGGCGGCGTCGGCAGCGACAGTTCCGGGTTGCCCTGCTGTGCCTGCAGGGCCTGGATGCGCTGGTTGAGCTGTTCGAGCTGGGTGTTGCTGCTGCGCAGGTCGGTGCTCAGCGACACGGCCTGCTGCTTGGCCTGCTGGATCGCGCTGCTGACCTGCTGGGCCTGCTGGCGCTGCAGGTCGGCTTCCTGCTGCAGGCTGCGCAGGCGCTGCTCGTTGTAGGCCACCAGGCTTTCGGTATATCGCTTGCCGGCTTCCAGGCGGATGGTGTCGATGTTCACCTGCGCCAGGTCGCGGGTCTGCTTCACGAACGTCTCGTAGACGTTCTCGGCGGTCTCCACCGAATCGGTCTTGATCACGCGCCAGAATTCCTTGCCCTGGAACAATGACACGTAGTACTGCAGCGTGTTGGCATTGAACAGCAGGCTGGCACCATAGGTGCCGTTGTACGTGGTGCGCAGTTCGGTGAGCTGCTGGCCGTCCATCAGCTGGCGCAGCTCATCCACGGTGTTGCGCACCACCGGGGCGCTGCGGTCGATGTCCGGCGCATCATTCTTGCCACGGCGGGCATGGGCGTCGGGTACCACGCTCAGCGATGCGAGCAGCAGGGCCAGGGCCAGCAGGCTGCGGCTGATGGAAACAGTGGAGAGGGTGGTGATCATCATCGGGGCTTCCATCAGTAGGTTCAGTAGACAAGCTGCGCGGGATTGCAGTGCGTGGCCTGCAGGTGCACATCGGTACGGCCAAGTTCAATGCCCAGCACGGTGGCCAGGGTGGTGGTGAGCAGGGTGCCCACCCCGTTGAGCAGGGGTTTGAGCACGCCTTCCAGCACCGGGCGCAGCAGGGTGCAGAGCAGGCCGCTGCAGGCCACCGTGTTGGTGCCGGGGTCGGTGACACTGCCGCTGCCCTGGTAGGCGTCGAGCACGCCGGCCGGGGCAGTCTGCATGTACGAGGCGAGGTTGCCTTTGACGCAGGCGTTGTAGGCCAGCAGCGCGCTGACCAGACCGCTGCAGCGGTTGATCACCAGCCCGCCCAGCAGCGTCCCCAGCAGGCCATCCAGCAGGCCCAGGCCCTGGCCGGTCACGGTGGCGCGGTAGCCTTCCCACACCGAGCCGTCCCTGTAGCAGGTACCCAGCCCCAGCACGCAGGCATACGGCACGCCATCTTCGACGGTCCAGTCGCCAAATGCGGAGATGCCCTGCGCCGGGTTGCCGTTGCGCAGCAGCGCGATGGTGCGGTCCACGTCGTACAGCCCGTTGCCCGGATTGGACGCCTTCAGGAACTGATCGGCCAGCTGGTCGGCGGTGGTGGCGGTGTTCATGCCCTTGGCGGCTGGATTGAGCATGCCGCCCAGCACCCGCAGCAGCTGCTGCACCAGGTCGCTCACCGCAGTGCCGATCTGTGCCGGATTGATCCAGGTGGATCTGGTTTCGCCTGCGGCCAGGGTGAGATTCTCGCTGTGGCTGAGCGCGTTGAGCTGGATGCGGTCGTTGATCAGCGGCGCGCCCAACAGGGTGAGCAGCTGTTCGTTCTGCAGGGAGGCTTCGCAGACATTGCGGGTGGAGAAGCGGTCAGCCTCCGCGACCTTGCCCACGCAGGCGCGCAGCACCGACGAATCCACCTGCACGGTGGCGGTGGCCGGTACCGCGGTGCACTGCAGACTGGTGACCGTGGCCATGGCATTGGTGACATCGGCATGAATGGGAAGGCGCAGTCGGATGCCGAGCGCGGTAAGCACCTTGCCCAGGCCCAGCGCCAGGTTGTTGCTGTCGATGTCGAGGAACAGGCGGACCTGCGCGTTGTAGGCACGAGTGCCAACCCCGCCGATGGCGATCGACGGCGGTTCAATGATCGCCGCCTTGGCCTGCACGCCCAGCACATTGAGCTGGCTGACTTCCACCGCGCGGCCGCTGTTGGCAATGCTGATGCCGGTGGCCAGCAGGTCGAGTGCGTTCACCTGCGCATTCAACGCAGCGGTGGCCGGGCCGTCGGGCGCGACAATGCGGCCGAACAGGCCGCTGGCGGCGTCATTGCTGCCCAGCTGGATCGCCAGCCGGTCGACATCCAGCTTGGCTGCCAGCGCATCGTGCAACGCGCTCAGGTCGGCATGGGCGACACCGCTCTGGCTCAACACAGTGGCCGTGGCCTCCACAAGCCGGCCCAGTGACACCTTGTTTGCGGCCAGAAGCGCATTGAACTCGCCGATGCTGATGTCCGCTTTGACGGGAATCTCCAGTGCCTCGAGCAGACCCTTCGGGGTGACCTTGACCTGGGCCAGCCCGTCATAGCCGAGCAGGGTGGTCTGGTCCAGGTCCACGCCGACCAGCTTGAGCACGCTGCCCAGCGGGGTATTGCCATTCACCCGCAGCAGCTGCGAGCCGACGCTGAGAACGGCAAACGGCGGTGCACGGGTCGCCACCGCCTGCGCACGCACGGTGGGCAGGTTCTGGTTCTGTCCAAGGAACGGCAGCACCGAGCGTTCGGCGACCACCTTCACCGCGTTGGCCGGTGCCGTGGCACCCACCAGGGCGAAGTTGTCTTCGCTGCTGTGGGCGGGGTTCCAGTCGCCGCACTGCACACGAAGCACACCGGGAAAGCGGTTGGCATTCACGGCATTGGCACGTGCCGCCGCGTTGTCGCCACGGTCGGCGCTGCACAGATCCAACCGCTGCGCGCCGGCCAGCGCGGCCAGGTCAGCCGTTTTCTGCACATCGCGCTTGGCCCAGTAGAGGTAACCGATCTCGATCAGCCCAAGCATGCCGACGAGGCCGAGCATGACCAGCATCATGGTGACCGACATGCCGCCGCGCTGGGCGCGGCGTGGGACGAATGGAGGCTGGCACGCAGCGCTCATGGATTATTCCCCGCCCTCGCTGGCGACATCCTTGCGCACGCTTTGCTCCAGGTATTCGGGAATGGGGTGGTCGAAGCTGTTGAGGTAGCGCGCGTAGCTGCGGCTGGCCTGATCACCCAGCACGGTGTGCGGCTTGCCGGCGCGTTCGCCACTGGCCTGCAGCTGCAGCAACGCGCGGGTGGTATCGCCCAGCTGCGGACGCGGTGGCAGCGCCAGGGCCACCGGTGCAGGTGCCACCGCAACCGGTGCCACCACCGGCGCAGGAGCCACGGGCGGTGCAGGCGCAGGCGGAGGTGGTTGCTCGCCCAGCATCTGCCCGGTCAGCGGGCGCTGCTGTGCCGTGGCCGGGGCGGTGCCCAGCAGCGCCAGCAGCAGGGCGGCGTGCAGATGGGCGAGGGTGCGGATGGCATCACTCATGGGGTGCTCTCCTGGGAAGTCGGGGTGCCACCGAAGCGCTCCAGCATCGAAGGGGCCAGCCGTGGCTCGCTGCGCGCTGTAGCCGGTGCCGGCACCGCGGCCTTGCTGGCAGTGCCGCGGCGCGGCGCTGGCGGTGGCGTTACGGTGGCGGGAGCTTCGGCGCGCGCGGCAGGCAGACGCAGCTGCTGGGCAAGACGCCGCACTTCCTGGCGCGCGGCCTCAGGCAGCGCCGCGCTGCTGAAGATCCGTTCCGCAGTAGCGGTGTCATTGCGCAGCAGCGCGTACACCGCCAGATTGGCGTTGGCTTTGACGTTGCCAGGCGCGAGCTCGGCCGCCTTGGCCAGCGGTTCGCGCGCATGGTCGAGCTGGCCGGCGCGCAGGCGTGCAAAGCCCAGGTCACCGAGGTAATCGGTGTTCAGCGGTTGCAGCTGCACGGCCCGGGCCAACGCCTGTTCGGCCTGGGTGTCATCGCCGTTGCGCACGGCGATCAGTCCCAGCCCATGCCAAGCGGCCGCGGCCTGTGGGCCATTGGTGAGGCTGGCGTACAGGGTCTGCGCGCCCGGCAGCTGGCCGGTTTCGCGCAGCGCGTCGGCCTGCAGCAGGCGCAGCGCCGGGCTGTCGCCATAACGCTGCCGGTACGCGTCCACATGCGCCAGCGAGGCGTACCACGCGCCTTGCCGCTGCATCTGGGTGATCAGTTCCAGGTACAGCTGCTTGTCGTCCTGCGGTGGCCGTTCCGGTGCGGCCAGACTCACCGGGTCCTGCTTGTATTGTGCGACGGAGGTGGTGCTGCAGCCGGCCAGCGCGGTCGCGCCCAGCAGCGTCACCAGTGGCAGAACGTGCATGCGCATGTCAGGACCCCAGTCTGGTCATGGCGTCGGCCAGGGCGATGATCGCCGGGCCGGACAGCACCAGCATCAACGCTGGCAACAGAGTCAGCATCATCACCACGGTCATCTTCACCGAGAGCTTGCCGACCTTCTCTTTCAACGTGGCGCGGCGGTGTTCGCGCAGGCGCAGGCTGAACTGCTTGAGCGGTTCCTGCACTGCACCGCCGTGTTCATGCACCTGCAGCATCAGCTGCACCAGGCTGCGCAGGTCCTCATCGTCGAACGACTCGCCCAGCCGGCGCAGCGACTGTGCGCGGGTACGCCCGTGCATGTAGGCAATGTTGGCCTGATGGATTTCCCGGCCCAACACCGGAATCGCCCCGCGCAGTTTGTCACCCAGGGTCTGCAGGCTCTGGTCCATGCTGAAGCCCACGCCCTGCAGCAGGCGCAGCAGGTCGATCAGCAGCGGCAGTTCGGCATTGACGCGCTGGCGCAGGCGGCCGGCCCAGGCGCGCAGTGCGAACTTGGGCAGCAGGATGCCGAACGCCAGCGCGGCCAGCATCACCACGACACGTTGCACGCCGCTGCTGTCGAACAGGGCCAGTGCCAGCACCAGGCACAGCACCGCCAGCAGCAGGCGCAAGGCCAGGAAGATGGCGGTGCCGCTGCGGGTGTTCCAACCGGCCTGGTCCAGCAGCAGCCTGTCTTCCGGAGCCAGCAGCGCCGCCTGCAGACGGCCGCCGTGGAAGCGCGCGCCCAGGGCGGCCAGCCAGCCCAGCCCGCGCGGGCCGCTGTCGGCGGCAGCGGAAGCGCTCGGTGATGTGCCTGCATTGGCCGTCGCGCTGGCATCCGCGCTGGACTCGCGCGGGCGCAGTGCGCTCTGCAACGCCGCCGCATTTCGCTGCTGCTGGGCACTGCGCAGCAAGGCGACCACGCCCAGCAAACCCAGCCCGGCAGCCAGCAGCAACAGTGCGATGAACCACAAAGGATGCGCGTTCATAGCGAGCGCGCCAGTCGATACAGCAGGAAACCGCCGATCAACTCCAGCAGCAGCGCCGCGCCGAGCAGCTTGTGGCCGAGCGGGGCGTGCAGCACCGGCTGGAAGAAGTCCGGGCTGGCAATGGCCATCAGCAACGCGCACAGCGGTGGCAGCAGGCCCAGCACCCAGGCCGACATGCGGGTTTCCGAGGTGGTCGCCATCAGCTCCTGCTGGGCCTGTTCAAGGTCGCGCATGAAATCGCTCATGCGCTGCAGAATCTGATCGGAACGGCCGCCGATGCGGATGCTCACGCCCAGCACCACGGCCAGCACGTCAAGCACTTCCAGGCGATAGGGACGGCTGGCCTGGCTGAGCGCGCGGTCCAGGTCGAGGCCGCTGCGTGCGCCGGAGAGGGTGTCGTCCAGCAGCCCACGCAGCGGCGCGGGCACCTGCTGGCTGGCGGTCTGGAACGCCATCTGCAGGCTGTTGCCCAAGGCGGTCAGGCGCACGAGGTTGTCGAGGAAGTCAGGCAGCTGGCGTAACAGCCTGCGCTTCAGGCCAAGAATGCGGCGCGACAGCCACACGCCCAGCACAAGTGCGAACAGAGCCAGGGTGATCGGCCACATCCACGCGGTGCCGATGCGCGCTGCAGCCAGCCATGCCAGCAGCAGGCCGCCGACCAGCCACACAAGGGGCAATGTCCAGCCGCCACGCAGCCCGGCGCGCTGCAGCAGTGCATCCCAGGGCAGTGCAGCGGGCGCAGGGGGGGCCGGCGCAGCGGCGGGAGCG
>NZ_DAMDFR010000083.1:0-18215 GCF_032103445.1 Stenotrophomonas sp. | reverse complement strand
GATCACCCGAGGGATTGTGCCTGATCAGGGCCCAGTCCGAGACACAAGTGACGCGTCATGCGCGTCACCACGTAGCCCCCAATTACTTGCGCTCGGCGGCGCTGGCTTCACGCGGGGCGCGGAACTGCGAATCCTCGCTCCAGTTCGGCCAGGCGCGGGAATTGGCCAGCTGGTTGCCCAGCGTGTACACCACTTCCAGGTCGCGGGCGGCACCGGCGAAGGTCCAGTCCGGCTGCCACTCGTCGCCCTGCTGGTGGTAGCGCTTGGCGGTGTAGTCGTCAGAGGCCTTCTTGCCGGCTTCCACGCCACCGTCCACCCAGTCCTGGCCCGCCGAGTACGACACCGCCGGCACGCCGCGCTTGGCGAACGGGAAGTGATCGGAACGGAAGAACAGGCCGGCTTCCGGCTTCGGGTCCGGGGTGTAGCGGATGTCCCAGCCCTTGGCCACGTCCTTCAGCTGATCCAGCAGTTCCAGCTTGGCCGACCCATAGATGCCGAAATCTCGCGACGGCCCGAACGGGGCCATGCCGTCCATGTTGATCACCGCCACCGTCTTGCTCAGCGGGTACAGCGGGTGACTCGCGTAATACTCTGAACCCAGCAGGCCCTTCTCTTCAGCGGTCACGGCCAGGAACAGCACCGAACGCTCCGGGCGCTTGCCCTTGGCGAAACCACGGGCCAGTTCCACCAGCGAGGCGGTGCCGCTGGCGTTGTCGAGCGCGCCGTTGAAGATGGTGTCACCGTTCGCGTCCGGCTTACCCACGCCGATGTGATCCCAATGCGCGCTGTAGATCACCGTTTCATCGGGATGCTTGCTGCCTTCCAGGCGTGCGGCCACGTTGTGCGAGGTGATCACTTCGGTCTTCACCGCGTACTTCGCAGTGAGGGTTTCACCCTTCAGTTCAACCGGCTTGAAGTCCGCCTTCTGCGCCTGCTTCTTCAGCGCTTCGAAGTCCTGCCCGGCGCGCTTGAACAGCTCCACCGCCAGGTCGCGCTGGATCCAGCCTTCCAGCAGCGGGTGCGCTTCAGCCGGATTGTCGCGGACCACGTCGAACATGGTGTTTGTGTTGCTGCCGGCTACGGTGGCCCAGCCGTACGAGGCCGGCGCGGTTTCGTGCACGATCAGCACGCCGAGCGCGCCCTGGCGGGCACCCTCTTCGTATTTGTAGGTCCAGCGACCGTAGTAGGTCATGCCCTTGCCGTCGAAGGCACCCTCGCCGGTTTCAAAGTCGGGGTCGTTGATCAGCACGACGGCGATCTTGCCCTTCAGGTCCACGCCCTTGAAGTCGTCCCAGTGCTTCTCCGGCGCGTTCACGCCGTAGCCCAGGAACACCAGCGGGGCATTCTGGATATCGACCTCGCTGGCCCCGTTCATGGCGGCGCGTACGGCGATTTCCTGGCCCTGGGTCAGTGTCTGCGGCTTGCCCTTGCTGGCCAGCGACAGGCTGGGGGTGCCGACGATGTCGCCCTTGCGCAGCGGCACGGCCTGGGTCCACAGGCGCTTGCCGTCCTTGAGGTCGCCGCCCGGCTGCAGGCCGGCGTCAGCAAACTGCTTGCTGAGGAAGGCGATGGTTTTCTCTTCACCGGCGGTGGCCGGGGAGCGGCCCTCGTAGGCGTCCGAGGCCAGTTCCTTGACGTCGGCGGAGATCCGCGCGCCGTCGAATTTCGGCGTCGCCGCCATCAGCGCGCTGGACACCGACAGGGCCAGCACGCTCAATACCACTCGTTTCATTGCTCTCTCCACAACGGGACCAAGGGTCCGAGTGTAGAGGACGAAACCCGCGTAGGGACACGCCATGCGTGTCCGTGGGGTGCCCGAACGCGGCAACGACACGCATGGCGTGTCGCTACGGGGTGACCCGCCCTGCCATCACCAATTCGGATCTTCCGCCGGTGCGGCCGGCTTCGGTGCCGCGGCACGCGCCGGCTTCGGCTTGGCCGCGCCTTCGCTGGCCGGTGCCGCCGCCGCGGTCTGCTTCACCGCCGCCGCCTGCTGGCGCAGCTCGATCGAGCCCGGCTTGAACGCCGCGCCGCCCAGATCCGCTCCACCTTCAATCGTGCCGTAGGAGGTCTGCGAGGCCACCCGGTCAATCCGGATCGTGCAGCACGGCATTTCCGAACGGCCCAGCGAACGGCCGGTCTGCGGGTCCTTCAGCTCTTCACCCAGGCTCACCGCCTGCCAGCGCTGGCCGACCTTCAGCGAATCGCCGCCCTGGCTCAGCACCACCTGGTCGCCACTCACCGACACCACGGAGACCGGGAAGATCTCGGTGATGATCGCGGTGCCGATCTGGCCGGACAGCGAATCCATCATTGCCGCGGCCATGCCCTTGCCGTCCACCACGCGCGGCAGCGTGCTCGGACCGGTACCGGCCAGCTGATGGTCGAAGCTGTCCGACATCACCACCTCGCCGGTGGTGGCGTTGATCAGGCGCAGGGTGATGCGCCCGCCACCGGAGTACGAGGTCACCTGGCGGTTGGACATGCGCAGGTTGCGCACGCTGCGGGGGTATTCGAAGCGCTCGATGGTCGGGATCAGAATCAGATCGGTGGCCAGCTGCTGGCCCAGCCGCGCGGTGTCCTGCAGGCGCACGTTGCCGCTGTTGATGTGGTCGATCTCGGCCTGCATCTCATCACCGAACTCGCGGTCCAGCACGATGAAACGCTTGGTCTGGGTCAGCGTGTCGTTCAGGCGCGCACGGATCGCACGGGCTACTTCCTCGCTGTCCACCCGGCCGTCGCCGACCGCATAGGTGCCGGCGCGCACGCGCGGCTCCGCCACTACGATCTTCGGCCGGCCCTGTTCGTCCGGGGCACGGTACTTGGCGATGTCGGCACGCACGCGCACCTTCCAGTAGCTGCGCATGGTGCGGCGGTTGTAGTCGCCTTCGAACGAACGCGCGCCCTGCTTGGCCGACACTTCGGCCTGTTCCTTGTAGCTTTCCTTGACGCTGGCCGAGGCCGAGCCGCCGCCACCGGACGCTTCGGCCTGCGCCTGCGCCGAACCGCTGGCCGAGGCCGACGCGGAGTAGCTGTAGCCTTCGTCACTGGCGCGCACGCGCGCAATGACTTCCTCGTCCAGCTGGGTCACTTCTTCCTGCGACAGGATTTCATAGCCCAGCACCGCCCCCTGCGAGGCGGCAATCATCTGCTGGGCAAACGCGTCGGCGCGGATGTCGCCGACATGCTGCCCGTCCACGTCCACATGCAGGCCGGCGCGGATGCTCTGCATCTGGCTGGCCACGCGTACGCCGTTGACCTGCGACACCGCCGACTGCAGCGCATTGAGCACGGCCAGTTCCGGCGTGCTGCCGATGCCTTCCGCTTCACGCGGCACTTTGGTGGTGCCACCGAAATCCGGACCGCCGCGCAGCGGGGCTTCTTCCGCAGCAGGCTGTTCCAGTTTCGATTCGGGTTTCGGGGCTGCCGTGGTCTCTGCCGGTGCCTCCTGCTTGCCGCAAGCGGCAAGCAGGGCAGCGGTGAGGGCCAGGCTCAACAGTCGTACGGAGCTGTGCATGCGTAACCTTCAGATTGCGTGGTAGGTATCGACCGTTGGTCGATACATCAAAGCGAATCGAGCATCGACTCGGCGTTGCCCGGCACCTTGATCTTGGAGGCCTTGGCAAAGGTCAGCGCGGCCTTCGACGAGCTGTACAGACCCTTCAGGTAACCCGGCGATTCCTTGGCCACCCAGGCACCGGCGGCCAGCTTGCGGCCCACGGTGGCCAGCTGGGTCGCGCCCAGGTTCTTCATGCCGTTGGCGAAGTTGCTCGACTCGCCGCTCAGCTTCTGGCCTTCGGCCGCGGAAGCGACCAGCGACACCAGGCCTTCGGCGTAGTGCTGCTTGGACTCGGCGCTCAGTTCCGGCTTGGCGGCAACGCGCTCGTCAATGGCGGCCTGGGCGTTTTCGCTGACCGACACCGACTTCTTCATCTGATCGACATTGACCGAACCGGACGACAGCGCCAGGCGCTCGGCTTCCAGCAGCTGCACCTGCTCAGCCAGGCCGAAGGCCTTGGCGAACGAGGTCTGGGCCTGCAGCGAGTGCGACTGCGAGGAAACGAAACGACGCACCAGCGCTTCCTGCGCGGCTTCGTCCGGCACGTTGGCCGAGGACGACGAAGCGGTGTTGCCGCCGCCGGCCAGGTCCTTCAGCTTGCCGAACTGGGCCTGGGCCGGAGCGGTGAAAGCGGTGGCGATGGCCAGCGCGATGAGGGTCTTGCGGATCATGGGAATTCCCCTGTTGTTCAATGTTGGAATGCAAATCATCGGTAGGTGCCGACCGTTGGTCGGCACGCCGTCAACGGACAGCCTTGACGTTCAATTCGTTGATCATCTGCTGCGCGCCCTTTTCCGAGGCGATCTGCAGCGCATTGGTGCGGGCCACGCTCTCGTCCGGGCCGGTGCCGGAGAACTGCACCGGACCCACCGAGGACACGGTGCGCGGGAAGCGACCGCTGACGTCCAGCACCTTGCCGGTGACGGTGACGAACACGCGCACGTTGCCGCTGACCGGGTCGCGGTCACGCATGCCGACGTCCAGCGTGCCCACGGCCAGGTACGGAATGTTGGCGGCCTTGATGCCGTTGGCGGTGTCGCGCAGGGTGGCGGCCGACAGGTCGTTGCCGGTGCTGAAGTCCTTGCGGATGCGCTCGATGCTGAGCAGGCCGCGGCTTTCGCCTTCGACGTACTCGGCTTCCACCACTTCATAGCCGGCGGCGCTGAACGCACCGGTCATGGCGGTGTTGATCTCGTTGGCGTTGGACACCTTCCAGGTGATGTTGTCGCTGCGGCGGGTGGTGCTGCCACCCGAGGTCACCGAGGCCGAGGCGTTCTGGTTGATGCTGCCGCTGGTGCTGACCGAGTTGCCACGGAAGCTGTCGCCTTCGCGGGTCTTCTCGTCATAGCTGACGCTGGCGTCGACGCGGCGGTATTCCTTGTCCTGGAATGACTGCGCGGTGTCCTGCGCGCGCGCCATGAACAGGAAGGTCAGCAGCGAACGCTCGTTGCTGCGCGCACCGGCGGTGGCCGAACCGGCATCCAGCTTGGTCTGCAGCAGGGTGGTGTTGATCTCGGCGCGGACGGTGACGGTGTAGGTCTTGGCCTTCTTGTCTTCGGTGTCCGACAGCGGCACGGCGCTAAGCACGTAACGGTCGACATCGCCGATGAATTCGTCGCGGCGTGCTTCGAACAGGCGCAGCTTGGCCGCACCGGATTCGGCGATGTAGGCCTCCAGTGCATTGACCTTGGCCTTGTTCAGGGCCTGGGCGCGGGTGTCGGCACTCAGGCGCAGGCCATAGCTGGCCGAACCGGTACCACGGGAACTGGCGGTCTGCGCCGCGACAGGCGCGGCCACCATCAGTGCGATGAGAATCAGCAGTACGGCACGAATCAACGGCATGACTTGATCAACTCCTGGAGGGCTTGGGTCTGTTGCTGCAGCGGCTTGCCGCCGGGCTTCTGTTCGTCGAGCCAGGCGCGCGAATCGGCGCGCTTGGCAGCGGCACCGGCGAAGGCGTCCAGCCCGGCCAGCACGGTTTCGTAGCTGGCCGACCACTGGTCCACCTGCCACTGCGTCACCGGCACCACCTTGGTGGCCCCCTTGCGCAGCGGCTGGTCGAAGAACACCTTGCCGGAGAACGGCTCGACCACCGACACGTTGAAGAACGCGCCGAACAGCATGGTCTTCACCGCCGGGGTTTCATTGATCACGCCGTGCTTCATGGCATCAAGCTTGAACTTGATGACGTAGTCGGCTTCGGGAATCTTCAGCTGGTAGACCTTGCCGTCGGCAAAGCGCGCGGCCATCGCCCCGCCGATCGCCTGGCCGGTGGCCGGCGGCAGCAGACCGATGCCGGTGTTGGACGACACCGCCTTGGACAGCTCATGCGCCAGGGTGGCGCGCAGCACCGGCTCCAGCGCCGGATCCGGCAGCTTGGCGCGGGCGGCGTCGCTCAGGGTCACTTCGCCCACCTGCAGGCGGCGCACCGAAGCGTCGGGCAGCTTGGCCGGGTTGAGCGTGGCGGCCAGCACCTGCGGCAGGCTGGTGGCGGCATTGCCGTACAGCAGGTCGGCGATGATCGCATCGATATCGTCGGTGTCCGGGCGGTAGTCCTGCACGTCGATGCGCTGCAGGGTGATCGGGTAGGACGCCACCACCTGGCGTTCGCGGAAGTCGAAGAACAGCGCCTGCAGCGCCACTTCCACCAGCACCTTGTACTGGTTGCCGATCGGTTCCACCGAGACCAGCTCGCGGTCCAGCGCGGCGGCCAGCACCGTGGCGCTGGTGGTGCCGTCGAGCATGGCCAGCGGCTGGTCGATCAGCTCCAGCTGGGTCGGCTTCTGTGCGCTCAGACGTGCCCACAGGGCTTTGTTGAGCGTGGGCAGGCCGCGCGCTTCAAGCACGGCGGCGGTGCGCGGGGTGCTGGCCTTCACCGCGCTCTGATCGGCGGTATAGGCGAAACCGGCCCAGTAGGCCTGTTGAGATTTATCGGCAGCCTGGGCGGCCCCGCTGGCGAACACCACCACCAGCCCGCACACCCACAGCCACGCGCCACGCGCGCGCGTACGCTTCGTCCCTGAAACCATTGTCCCGCTGTCCTTGTCGTGCGACCCGGATGTTGACCGGGTCAGATTTGTGAATGCGCGACACGATACGCCCGTACGGTGACAGGGGCAAGACGGGGTGACGCATACGGGGCGTTTCGGGGACCGCGCGGACACGCATGGCGTGTCCCTACAGGCGGGGCCGCGTAGCGACGCGCCACGCGCGTCGGGGGGGTGCCGGGTCAGGCGGGGTGCCTGGCCTTTGCCTCCAACAACGCCTTCTCCCGCACATTCGTGGTCAATTCCGCCGCCCGCGCAAACGCTTCCGCGGCCTCCTGCAACCGCCCCAGCTGCGACAACAGGTCGCCCTGCACGGCTGCGAGCGGCGCGTACTGCTGCAGGCGCGGGTCGGCCGCCAACGCCTCCACCAACGGCCACGCCGCCGCCGCCCCCTGTGCCCGCGACACCGCCACCGCCCGATTGAGCTCCACCACCGGCGACGGATTCACCTGCGCCAGCCTTGCATACAACGCGGCCATCTGCCCCCAGTCGGTGTCCTCCAGCCGCCGCGCGCGGGCATGGCAATCGGCAATCGCCGCCTGCAGTACATACGGGTCGTCCGCGCCGCCCAGTTCCAGCGCGCGGCGCAGCGCCGCCTGCCCCCGGGCCACCTGCAGGTGGTCCCAGCGGCTGCGGTCCTGGTCCGGCAGCAGGATCGGGTTGCCGTCCGCATCCACCCGCGCCCGCGCACGCGAGGCCTGCAGTTCCATCAACGCCAGCAGGCCGTGCACCTGCGGCCACACCGGCAGGCGCTGCTGCAGGATGCGGCCCAGCCGCAATGCCTCTTCGCACAGCGCCGGGCGCATCCAGTCGTCGCCGCTGCTGGCCGCATAGCCTTCGTTGAACACCAGGTAGACCACTTCCAGCACCGAGGCCAGCCGCTCCGGCAGTGCAGATTGGCGCGGCACCTCGAACGGCACCTGCTTGCTGGCCAGAGTGCGCTTGGCCCGCACAATGCGCTGGGCGATGGTCGGTTCCGGCTGCAGGAACGCACGCGCGATTTCATCGGTGGTCAGCCCACCGAGCAGGCGCAAGGTCAGCGCGACCCGTGCGTCGGCCCCCAGCACCGGGTGGCAGGCGACGAAGATCAGCCGCAGCAGGTCATCGCCGATATCGTCGCCCAGTGCCTCGCTGTCGTCGGGCAGCGGCAACGGCTGCGGTTCCAGCTCGCTGCCCCACTGCGCATGCTGCCCCGCCACCCGCTGGTGCTGGCGCAGCACGTCGATGGCGCGGTTGCGCGCGGTGGTCATCAGCCACGCTCCGGGATTGTCCGGCACGCCCTGCGCCGGCCAGCGCTCCAGCGCGGCCAGCCAGGTGTCCTGGACCAGTTCTTCGGCCCGCCCCACGTCGCCGCCCAGCATGCGTGCCAGGCGTGCGATCAGAGCCGGCGCTTCCATGCGCCACAGAGTATCCAGTCGTTGCGTCAGCGCAGCATCCATGCCGGGGATGAAACCACTCAGCCGGGTGCGGCGTCCATATCCATGTGTGCCACTTCCCACAGATGCCCGTCCAGGTCCTGGAAGCTGCGCTGGTACATGAAGCCGTAGTCGCGCGGCGGCTGCGGTTCGGTGCCGCCGGCCTTCAGCGCCTTTTCCAGCTGTGCGTCCACCGCTTCGCGGCTGGTCGCCGACAACGCGTTGATCACCGCTGCGGTGGCCTGGGTGTCAGCGATCGGCTTGCTGATGAAGGTCTCGAAGAACGGCTTGCGCAGCACCATGACGAAGATGTGCTCGCTGATCACAATGCAGGCACCGTCGTCGTTGGAGAAGGTGGGGTTGAGTTGATAGCCCAGCGCGGTGTAGAAGGTTTTGCTGCGATCGAGATCTTCTACGGGGAGGTTTACGAAGATCATCTGTTCGTTGGTCAGTTTCATCGAACGTTCCAGGTGTGCGAGGGCCGGCCAACGGCCGGCGCTACCAGTGGGTTTCCGTTGCGGAATTGGATGCGGTTACGGGAACGGCTTCATGAAGTTGACCATCCACGGCTTGCCGTACTTGTCTTCCAGCATGCCCCAGCGGTGTGCCCAGAAGGTTTCGCCGATCGGGAACGTGACCTTGCCGCCTTCGGAGAGTGCCTTGAATACGCGCTCGGCCTCTTCGATGCTGTCCACTTCAACGTTGATGGTGGTGGTGCCCTGGCCGTCAGAAGGCGGGCCGTCGGCCGCCATCAGGGTCGCACCGCCGGCGTCCACCTGGCTGTGCGCGATCCAGTTCGGATCGCTCGGGCCGGGGGCATCGCCACAGCCCTCCATGCTGGCGTCCTGTGGCATGTCGCTGTACTTCGTTTCCGAGGTGACAGTGCCGTTCAGCACCTTGGCGTAGAACGCCATGGCTTCGTGGGTCTGGCCATTGAAGCCCAGGAAGGGAATCAGTTTCATCGGGTTTCTCCGTCTTTTTGTTCCATCTGGTCGCGCAGACGCTGTTCCTGCGCACGTAATTCCGGGGTGAAGGCTTCGCCGAAGTCGTCCATGTCGTACAGCGGGCGCAGTTCAACCACGTCGTTGGGCGCGAACGGGGCGCGCTTGGCCCACTCCAGCGCCTCGTCCATCGAGCGCACCTGCCACAGCCAGAAGCCGGCGATCAGTTCCCGGGTTTCGGCGAACGGACCGTCAATCACCCGCGGGGCCGCGCCGCCGTACACCACCCGGTGCCCACGGTGGCTGGGCTGCAGACCCTCGCCGGCCAGCATGATCCCGGCGTTTACCAGCTGTTCGTTGAAGTTGCCCATGGCAGCCAGTTCGGCCTCGGTGGGCATTACCCCGGCTTCGGTGTCCGGGCTGGCTTTGACGATGACCATCACTTTCATTGCCGTGTCCTGTTCACGGGCCCGGTTCGGGGGCCCTTCATGACATACGACGCACCAGTGGAGCCCAGATCGACATCCCCGGCAAAAAATATTCCGATCCCGTCATGACTTGACGGTTATGGCCTGAACAGGCGGCCATTTCCGCACTGCAACACGGTTGCCGCGCCAGCTGCGGCATCATGGGCGCTTCCCCCGCTGCCGGTGGTGCACCCATGCAATTCCTGCTGCTGATCAACATCGACCCGGAACTGATCCAGGCCCTGCCGGCCGAGGAGTACGACGCCGAGATGCGAGGCTGCCTGGCCCATGCCGACGAACTGCAGGCCCAGGGCGTGCTGGTGATGTCACAGCAGCTGCAGCCGGTGGAACAGGCACGCACCCTGCGCGTGCGTCAGGCGCAGACCCGGATCACCGATGGCCCATTCGCCGAGACGCGTGAGTTCCTGGCCGGGTTCAATCTGATCAATGCGCGTGATGCCGATGAGGCGATGCGGATTGCGCGCGAGTTCCCGTGGTCGCGGTACGGCAGCATTGAGGTGCGGCCGGTGGCGGATATGAATGCCGAGCGCGTGCGGGTGAGTGCAGCCGCGTAGAACCGGGCGTTACGGCAGCACGGTTACCTTCAGATCACGTGGGCCTACGGCCTCATTGCCGCTGTAATCGCGTGCACTGGCGCGAATGATGTAATCCCCCGCCGGTAACGCCTCAGGCGACCAGCGCCCGGTTTCCACCAGGCCATCGCGCACGGTGTTGGTCACCAGATACCGGAACCGCGTCACCGCACTGCCGTGCACGGTGATGCCGCTGTCGGGCGCATACGCCACCAACGTGGCACTGCGCTCGCGCGGCATGCGATTGAACACGATGTTGAAGCGCGGCTGCTCGTAGCCCTGCAACGGTTGCGCGGCAGCATCCAGAATCTGGTAACCCACCTGGTACAGGCCAAGCCGACGACGCGGCAGGTTGTGGTCCACCTGGTCCCACGCCTCCACCACGATCTGCACGCCCGGCCCCAGTCTCGAGATCGGCACGCGTCCATCCGCGCCCGGCTTGATCGGCTGGTCGCCATCATCCAGCACTTCAACGCCGGTGATGCGCGGCGCGAAGGCGTCTGCATAGCCGGTGAAGCCCAGCGCCACCGCGTTGCGTTCGAAGCCGCTGGCTCCCACGCTCAGGTGCACGTGCGCCATGCGGTTGATGCTGCCCAGCGGGTCGCCGGCCTGGAAGCGGGTGCCGCGACGCACGCGCACGCGTTCCAGTTTGCCGTCCAGGTCCAGCAGCTGCGGCCAGCGGGCATCGAAGGCGCGGCCCTGCGGATCGCGGCCGACCTTCATATGGATGTAGCGGATGCGGTCGAGTGCCAGCCCCTCGGCCTGGTCGCCGACCGACCACGCGCCGAACGGGCTGCTCACCTTGCCGTCGGCGATTGCGCGTACGGTCTGGCCGACGTCACCGCGGATGTCGAAGCCGTCATGCAGGTGGTGCCGGCTTTCGCCCTGGAAGCTGCCGCGGACTTCGCCGAGGGTGCCGACCACTTCGTGCCAGCCTTGCTGGGGGTCGAGGGGCCAGCGGCCTTCGGTGGCCGGTAAGGGGGCGTCGGGGGCGGGGCCGATCAGGGCTGGCGGTGGGGTGGTCGGCACGTCTTGCCGGGCAAGACCCGGCACTACCGCCGGGTGCAGGTGGTGGACGCGATAGGACGCGGCATCGGCAAGGTACAGCCCACCATCAGCATCCAACGCCAACGCACTCGGCCGCGAAAAACGCGGCTGCGGCGGCACGCCCACCAGGGCCATCGCATGGCCGTGCGCGGAAATCTGCACCAGCTTGCCGTTGATGTCGCTGACATACAGCACGTCATCATGCGTCACCGCCAGCGCCATCGGCCCACTCACCAGCCCGCCGGCCGGCACCCTGGTATCCACCGTGCCGTTGGCGGCCAGACGGCGCACCGCGTTGTTGTACAGGTCGGCAATCAGCAGGTTGCCGTGGCTGTCCAACGCCAACGACACCGGCGTGTCAAAGCGCGCGCCGATGCCGGCACCGTCCACGTTGCCGGGCGTATCGCCACCGGCCAGCGTGCGCACCTGGCCGTCCGTTTCAATCACGCGGATGCGGTCGTTCCAGGTGTCGGCCACATACACCCGCCCCTGCACGTCCACCGCCACGCCCATCGGCCCGTTGAAACGCGCCTGCGCGGCCGCGCCATCAGCAAATCCCGGCTGGCCGTCGCCGGCCAGCGTGCTGACGGTGCCGTCCACGCCAATACGGCGGATCATATGATTTCCGGTGTCGGCCACGAGCAGGTTGCCGGCCGGGTCCAGCGCGATCTGCGACGGGGTATTGAACTGCGCCTGCAGCGCCGGTCCATCGCGCCAGCCTTCGCCCTGCCCAGCCAAGGTATCGACCCGGCCGTCTGGATGGATGCGACGGATGCGGTTGTTGTCGCCGGCGTCAGCGACGTACACCACGCCCTGGGCATCCACCACCAGGCCGTACGGATCGGCAAAGCGCGCCTGCGCTCCGGTGCCTTCCTGCAGCCCACCCACGCCGTCACCGGCCAGCAAGTCAATCTGCGCGGTCCAGCCCAGCGGCGTCGGCAGCGGGCCGGGCGGCGGTTCCGGTACCGGGTCAACGTGCAGGAAGGTCCATGCCAGTGCGGCCAGCGTGGCCGCCACCACCAGCGTTACCCCTGCCCATCGTGCGCGCGTCATCGGCGTCCCTGTCGTGATTCCAGCCGTTGACCTTAGCCGCTGACACCCGTGCTGCCCAGCCTTGCGCTTGTACTGCTGGCGTGTTCCGGTTTCAATCGGGCATCGCCCCCAAGGAAGGACGCCCCTGCATGTCCCGCTGTCGCCGTAATGCACTGGCCTTGATGCTGTCACTGTGTCTGCTGCCTGCCATCGCGGCGGCAGACGTCGATCCTGCCTTCAACGAAGCGGTGCAGGCAGCCTCCGATCAGGTGGCCCGGGGCGATTCGCTCGGTGCTGCCATTGCCTACGAACGCCTGCTGGCCGACCCGCGCCTGGAAACGCTGGAACCGGAGCCCCGCAGTGAGGTCTGGGCACGTGCTGCCATTGCCGCCGGGTTACAAGGCGACGACACGTTGGCCGATGACCGCCTGCGACGCGCGCTGGAGATCAACCCGGACTATGCCGATGCCCGCGTGATGCTGGCCAATCGCCAACTCTCGCTCAACCAGCTGGACGCAGCCGCCGACAACATGATCCGCGCCATCGGTGATGGCAAGGACGCGCCGACGCTGGAAGAAGACCAGGTGTGGTTCATCAGCATGCATCTGCGCAAGGACCCGGCGCGACGCCAGGCATTGCTGCAGGCGCTGTTCGATCATCACTGGAAGCCCCATGGCGTTGAACCCAGCTGGTATTGGGTCGACCTGGCGGAACTGCAGGTGGCAAGCGGACAGCTCGACCGCGTGGCCGCCACACTGGAGCGCGTGGACGAGCCCCTGCCGCTGATCCAGCTGCGCAGTGACAAGCGCTTTGACCGCTTCATCCAACGCGGAGACCGCCGTTTCGACCCCCTTGCCGCCGCGCAGCGCCACATTGACCGGCTGCGCGTGGAAACCATGCTGTCGCCGGGCCTGAACGAGGCCGCCGTTACCCTGGCCAATGCGCTGCTGGTGTCCGGACAGGCCGACGAAGTGGTCGGCATGACCCGGTCGCTGGGCGAGTTCGCCGCACAGGCACAGTCCCTGCCCGAGCCGGAGGAAGCGCGCCTGGTCGGGATGATGCTCAATGCCCGCGCCCGCGCGTTCTGGCAGCTGGGCAGCAGCGACGACGCCATCCAGACCCAGCAACTGGCGGTGCGCATGGCCGCCCCCGACAACGACGTCGAACAGCGGCTTCGGCTGGCCAGTGGCTACACCGCGCTGCACCGCCCGGCGTTGGCCCGCCAGACCCTCAAGGACATCGGCGAGCTGTCCGTTCACGGCGAGGGCTTGAGCCAGCTGGTCCAGCTGCATGCCGCGCAGCAGTTGGCCGATGCAGCCGCCCAGCAGCGCGCGCGAGATGCCTTGGGCGCACTCCGTGCCGAAGGTCCCGGCTACACCATGCTGGGCCTTGTGACCGACCATCGCCTGGACGAAGCTGCCGCCGTGCTGGCCGAACGGCTGGCCGACCCGCAGGAGCGGGGCACAGCGCTGCTGGAACTTCAGCAACTGCGCGAGCGCCCCGAACAGCCTGGCGACAAAGACTTCCTCGCCAGCTGGAAACAGTTCAAGGCGCGCGCGGATGTGATTGCCGCAACCGAGAAGGTCGGGCACCTGGACGGATACCCGCTGTACGCACAGTAGGCCGTCGCAACGGGTGACTCAGCGCGCCGGCGTCTGCGGCGCGCCGCCCATCGCATCGCGGTAGCGCACATACAACGCGCTGACCTTTTCCACGTAGGCCAGGGTTTCCGCGTACGGCGGCACGCCCTTGTAGCGGGTCACCGCGCCGATGCCGGCGTTGTAGGCGGCGGCCGCCAGCGTGCGGTCGCCCTTGTAACGCTTCAGCAGCGCCTGCAGGTAGCGCGCCCCGCCGCTGATCGACTGCTCGGCCGAGAACGGGTCGGTCACCCCCATCTCGGTGGCCGTATCAGGCATCAGCTGCATCACCCCCTGCGCGCCCTTGGGCGACACCGCCCCCGCGTCGAAGTTGCTTTCGGCATGGGCGATGGCCCGCAGCCAGGCGTCTTCCACGCCGGTGGCCCGGGCCGCCGCCTTGAACTGCCGCGCGTGCCGGTTCAACTGCGCCGGCCCCACCCTGCCCAGCCCCGGGTGCGCCGGTTCGCCCGGCGGGGTGTTCACGGTGAACTTCAGGAACACCCGCGAGCCCGGCAGGTTGCGGGTGGAGTACACCAGCACGCCGTCCTGCTCGCGTTCGTACAGGGTGCCGCTGAACACCCCCATGTTGCCCCACAGGTTGGGGGTCTGCACCGCGTTGTCGTCCACCTGCTGGGCGGTGCACTTCGAGCCCGGCTCCGGCGCGGTGGCCAGGCTGACCGTATTGTTCTGCACGCAGCGATAGACCGTTCGCGCCGCCGCCGGCCCGCCTGGCAGCAGCGACAACAGGGCCAAAGCGACAGGCAACGGACGCGTCATGGGGGAAGGCCCGCAGGGCGGGCGCGGCGAGCGGTGGCGGGATGATCCGGCCGTGCCGATGATGGCCCGGTGACGGCTTCACCCCGTTCATGCGTCCTGATACCGACACTGGGCAAATCCCGACAGCGTTCTGAGTGAAGTTCTGTTCCCATAGCCGCCTGCGGGTGGTGTCATAACCGCACCCCCTACACCCGACTGCACCGAGGTCAGCTTGAAGCGCGCCAGGATCATTGCCGCCATCGTGCTTGCCGCCCTCATCGGCGCGGTCGTCCCCGTTCTCACGGTGGCGTACTTCACCTGGGCACGGCAGCAGGAGCACGAACAGCGCACCCTGGCCAGCACCGCCGAGCGCACCCTGCTGCGGGCGCACCGCGCCTACGAAGGCGGCCTGATGGCGCTGCGCAAGCTCAACCAGACCCCGCTGCCGCCCTGCTCGCCCGAGCATCTGCAGCTGATGCGCAACCTCGCGGTAAGCACGCATACTGCCGAGCAGGTCGGCTACTTCGAGGCCGGCCGGCTGCGCTGCACGTCGTGGGGAGTGACCGAAGACGACATTCCCGAGCCCATTCCCGACCACGTCACCGCCGACGGCGCGGGCATCTCCCTGGGCGTACGCCCACAGGCCGGCGACGGCAGCCCGATGGTGGCGGTGCAGCTGGGCCGGCACGACATCATCATGGACCCCAGCCGGTTCGTTGACGTCATTGCCGACCCCAACGTCCGGCTGGCCGTGGCCACGCCGGACGGCCGCCTGCTCGTGCAGCAGGCGCTGCCCGACCAGAACCTGCTGCTGGAACTGCTGCGCAAGCCGTCCAGCGGGCGCACACCGCGCAGCTGGTACGCCACCGCGCAGGACCAGGAGTGGCTGGCCATCGCGGTATCGCCGCGCACCGACTTCCGCACCAGCCTGTACCGGCAGCTGATGCAGCTGCTGCCCCTGGGCGTGGCCGGTGCGGCGTTCGGCGTGTTCGGCGCGTGGTGGCTGTCGCGGCGGCGCATGACCCTGCGCAATGAACTGGCCAGTGCGGTGCGCCGGGGTGAGTTCAGCATGCAGTACCAGCCCATCATCGAGCTGGACACCGGCATCTGCGTGGGAGCCGAATCGCTGGTGCGCTGGTGCCGCCCCGACGGCACCTCGGTGCGGCCGGATCTGTTCATTCCGGTGGCCGAGGAAACCGGCCTGATCAACGCGTTGACCGACCACGTCATCGATCACGTCATCCAGGACATGCGCGAGCTGCTGGTGCGCGACCGCAGCGCGCACATCGCCATCAATCTGTCCGCGGGCGACGTCGGCAGTGGCCGTGCCTTGAAGGTGCTGTCGGCCAAGCTGCAGGGCACCGGCATCCATCCGCAGCAGATCTGGCTGGAGGCCACCGAGCGTGGCTTCATCGACATCCAGGGTGCGCGCACCTCGCTCGCCGCCGCGCGGCGCGCCGGCCATTGCGTGGCCATCGACGACTTCGGTGTCGGGTATTCCAGCCTGCAGTACCTGCAGACCCTGCCGCTGGATGCCTTGAAGATCGACAAATCGTTCATTGAAGCCATCGGCACCCACAGCGCCACCAGCCCGGTCACCTCGCACATCATCGACATGGCCAAGACGCTGGGGCTGTTCACCGTGGCCGAGGGCGTGGAAACCTCTGCGCAGCTGGCCTATCTGCAGGCCCGGCAGGTGGAGTTCGGCCAGGGCTGGCTGTTCTCCAAGCCGTTGGCCGCCGAGGAGTTCATCCGCTACCACGAGCAGCGGTTGAAGCAGTACGGCAAGGCCAAGGAAGACATGCAGAACCCCAACAGCGCGCACGATTGATCGTGCGTAGAGCCGGGCTTGCCCGGCTGGACGCGCCGACGCCAACGGCAGCGGGGCAAGCCCCGCTCTACGTCATCCGCCGCGGGCGTTCATCTTCCCCCGCTATAATGACCGCGCGGCAGCCAGCCGCCCTGTGTTGAGGTGTGCCCCCATGCGCCATTGATGCCGCCGTCGCAATGACGGCCTGACTCCCTTCCCGCCTGCCCTTCCGGGCGGTACGTCGCGGGGATTCCAAGGCATCCATGGAGGTCGCATGACCGCATTCGCACTCACGCTCGACCGCGTAACCTACACCCTGCCCGACGGGCGGGTCCTGTTTTCCGATCTTTCCACCACCTTCGACACCACCCCCACCGGGTTGGTCGGTCGCAACGGCGTGGGCAAAAGCGTGCTCGGCCGTCTGTTGGCCGGGCAGCTCGCGCCCAGCGCCGGGCAGATCCTACGCCACGGCCGGGTGCACCTGCTTGCCCAGCACAGCGGCGAAGTACCCGGACGCATTGCCGACCTCGCCGGGGTAGCACCGGTGCTGGATGCGCTGGCCCGCATCGAGGCCGGCAGCGTGGAGCCGGATGACTTCACCGCCGTGGGCGAGCGCTGGAGCCTGCGCGAGCAGTTGCAGGCCCAGTGGCAGCAGCTTGGCCTGCCGCCGCTGGACCCGGACGCGCCTGCGCGCCAGTTGAGCGGTGGCCAGGCTATGCAGGTGGCGCTGGCCGGTGCCCTGCTTTCCGACGCCGACGCCCTGGTGCTGGATGAACCCAGCAATCATCTCGACAGCGCACATCGTCACCGCCTGATCGAAGCCCTGCAGCAGTGGCGCGGCGGGCTGGTGGTGATCAGCCACGACCGCGCCCTGCTGCAGCAGATGCAGCGCATCGTCGAACTCACCCCCGGCGGCCTGCACAGCTACGGTGGCAACTTCGAGGCGTATGCGCAGCAGAAGCAGCAGGCGCAGCGCGCGGCCGAAGCCGAGCTGGCCCTTCGCAAGCACGAGCGCCGGCAACAGCAGCAGGCCGAGCGCGAGCAGCGCGAACGCCAGGCGCATCGTCAGGCGCGCGCTACACAGGACGCGCGTACCTCGAACCAGGCTCCCATTCTGCTGGGGGGCATGAAGAACCGCAGCGAGCATAGTGCCGGGCGATTGCAGGCCCAGCTGGCGCAGCGGCGCGCCGAGGGTGACGCGCGGGTGCGTGACGCCGCGGCGCAGGTGGAAGCCGAGGTGCAGGTGGCGCTGCTCGGTCCCGCGTTGCATGCGCCGGGACCGCAGGTGTGCGCCGAGCTGCGGCAGGTGCAGCTGCCGCATCTTCCGGCAGCGCGCGGGCGCTTCGACCTGCGCATTACGCGCGGCATGCGTCTGGCCGTGTGTGGCCCCAACGGTAGCGGCAAGTCCACGCTGCTGAGGGTGTTGGCTGGCGTGCTGCCGCCCGCCTCAGGTGAGGTACGGCGTGCGGCGACCACCGCGTATCTGGATCAGACCCTGTCGTCGTTGCCCGCGCAGCATAGTGCGTTGGAACTGCTGGTGCACGCGAACCCGAGCGCAGACGAAGGTGTGCTGCGCACGCGGCTTGCCCTGCTGGGGCTGGATGCCGAACGCAGCCTGCGCCCGCTGCGCACGCTGAGCGGGGGCGAGCGGATGAAGGCGGCGCTGGCGGCGGTGCTGTATGCGGAACAGCCGCCGCAGTTGTTGTTGCTGGATGAGCCGGGCAATCACCTGGATCTTCCGTCGTTGGCGGCGTTGGAGGCGATGTTGCGTGGGTATGGCGGGGCGTTGGTGATCGTTTCGCACGATGAGGCGTTGCTGCAGGCGGTGGGCGTGGAACACCGATTGCAGATGGTCCCGTAGAGCCACGCCCTTGAGGTGACCCCCAGAACTTGGACACCTGTCCAATTTTG
>NZ_DAMDFR010000082.1:0-18341 GCF_032103445.1 Stenotrophomonas sp. | reverse complement strand
CGCTCCGGCCGCTCCGGCTCCGCGCCCGGCTGCGCCGGTGGCAGCGGTTGCCGCGGCTGCCCCGCACGCAGTGGTCAGCAGCCCGGTGGTGACCGCTGGTCACACCGAAACGAAGGCAGAAGCTGCGCCGTCGTACAACGACCCGGTGCCGTTCGTGGAAAGCCCGGCCCCGGTGCAGGCACCGGTGGTGGCCGAAGCGCCGAAGCCGGTTGAGGCTCCGGTAGTGGTGGAAGCACCGAAGCCGGTGGAAACCCCGGTCGCTGTGGAAGCCCCGAAGCCGGTGGAAACCCCGGTCGTGGTGGAAGCACCGAAGCCGGTCGAAACCCCGGTCGTGGTGGAAGCGCCGAAGCCGGTGGAACCCCCGGTCGTGGTGGAAGCGCCGAAGCCGGTGGAAGCTCCGGTCGCCGTCGAAGCGCCGAAGCCGGAAGCCGTGCAGCCGACCGAAACCGTTCGCCCGGTGCAGGCGAACCTGCTGGACACGGTCGACGCAACCACGCAGCCCGGTAGTGACACGCCACGCGTGTCTGCTCCGGCCGCCGCCGAACCGGCCCCGACCGACGCCGCCGCCCAGGCTGCCGTGGCCGAAGCCCGCGAGGACATCCCGACCGATGAACTTGCTCAGGCCGAAGCCGCTGCCAAGGTGGACGAGGACAAGGCTGACAAGGCCTGATTCTTTGGGGAACGCGGTAAAACAAACAGCGGCCGAAAGGCCGCTGTTTGTTTGTGGGACCCCATCTGCCGTAGAGCCACGCCCTGCGTGGCTTCGCGATCCCAAACATGGTCGAAGCCACGCAGGGCGTGGCTCTACGATTGTTTCAGCAACGCGCAGCCACGCAGGGCGTGGCTCTACGGGGGCGTCAGATCGGATGACGGGGGATCACAATCCCGGCGCGAACTGCAGCCGCGTCCACACCCCGTAATGGTCGGATGCCCAGCGCCCTTCGGCATACGGCTCATCGAACAGCAACCTCGCCTCACGCGCCACCAGCTGGTCCTGCTGGAAAAACACGTGGTCAATCCGGCGCGGTGCATCGAAGTAATGCCGGTTCAGGGTGCTCACCTGCGCCAGCTCGTTGTTCACATGCACGCTGCCGTAGCTGTCGCCATAGCGCTGCCGCAACGGGCTCAGATCGCCCGCATCCACCTGCGCATTGAAATCGCCGGCAATCACCACCGGTGCACCCGCATCCGTGCGCGCCACGAACGCCAGCAGGTCGGCGATCTGCTCGCCACGAATGCGCTTGCCGTCCTCATCCGAACGTTCGTTCAGATGCGTGGCGTACACATTCACCGCCTGCCCATCGACGTCGATGCGCAGGTGCCCCACGGTGCGGTAATCACGCAACGGAGCCAGCAGATGCTCATTCCGCGCCAGTATCGGCCGACGCGTCAGCAACGCATTGCCGTAGCGCTTGAAGCGCCCCGGCGGATCAGTGGAGACAAACAGATACTCATAGCCCAGCTTGCGCGCCAGCCATGCGGCCTGGTTGCGCACGTGCGGCTTCTGGATCACTTCCTGCAGCGCGATCACATCGGGCTGCAGCCGCTCCAGTTCGCGCTGGATCACCCGCCGCCGTTCCGGCCAGTCCTCACGGTCGTGGTGCAGGTTGAACGTCACCACGCTCATGCTGGCCGCGCCCGTATCGGCCGCCGAAGCGACACCGGCCCAGGCCAGGGCAAGCCCCAGCAGCCACCTCTGCGGCAGCCAGCACACCGCCCGCCGCATTACGGAGCCTTGCGTTCGGCGCGCCGCGCCGCTGCCGGGATCTGCACTTCCACCGTGGCCGGCACATGCGCAATACGCAGCTCACCGTTCACCCACTGCGCCGGCTCACCGTTGATGGTCGCCTCGCCGGGTTCACCGGTGAACGGCCACGGCAGCACCAGCCCGCCCTGCGGAGCCAGCAGGCCCGGCTGCACCTGCAGAGTCAGCACCTTGTCGGTGCGGCTGAGCGCATAGCTCAACTGCCCGTGCGGGGTGCGCAGGCCCTTGATCGCCACGCCCTTCCCTTCCAGCCAGCGGGTCGGCACACCCGCCGCCAGCACCAGGCTGTCGTCCACGTCGCGGCTGTAAGCGAACATGTCCAACGCCGAACGCACGAAGTCCGAGGCCACCCACGCATGTGGCAGGTCGCCGACGAAGAACGGCTTGCGCGGCGTGCGCGAGACCACTTCGGCCCACTGGTTCCAGGCCTGCGGCGCACGGTCCTTGAAGAAGAAATCGGTCGCCTGCCAGGCCCGGTCGCGCCAGCCCAGGCGGACGAAGGCGGCCACGTTGCGCCACTCGTACGGGGTGTAGTCCTTCCACTCACGCTTGCCGTCACGACGCTGTTCGAACTGGGTCCAGTAACGTTCGAAGGTGTTGTTCAGATACGGCTGCGGCAGGCGGCCCTGCTCCCCACCTGGGGCCAGCGCGATCGTGGTCGAGGTGGCGTCGAAGTCGCCCAGCTCGGCCGCGCCCGGCAGGTAATCGATGTTGTGCTGGGCCACCGCCGCGCGCAGCGATGCATCCAGGTCGGCGCGGAACTCATCGCGCGAGGCACTGATCTGCATCGCCTCCAGCTTGCCCAGCGCGGCGGCGATATCGGCCGCATCCTTGTAGCCCCGAAGCGCCCAGAAGTTGTCCCAGTACGAATGCATCGGCTTGGCCGAATAGCCCTCGTGGCTGATCGACACCGGCATCATCCCGTAGAAGGCCGGGTTGCGCGCACGGTTTTCCTCGGTGCGCTCGCTCAGACGCAGCTGCTCCATGTACTGGTATGCGCCCTGCACATGCGGCCACATCAGTTCCAGGAAGGTGGTGTCGCCGGTGTAACGCCAGTACTCGGCAATGTTGAAGATCAGCTCGCCATGGCTGTCGTTCTCCGGCACCGGGTCACTGCCGCGTGCATCCACGCAGCACGGCACCTTGCCGTTCTCGAACTGGTACGGCGCGTACCAGTTCACATACTCGCGCACGGCATCGCTGCGACCCAGCCGCAGCAGCCCTTCGGAAATCATCGCGCCATCGCGGATCCAGCTGCGCGAATACGAGCGCGTACCCGGCTGCAGGCTCGGCCCCACCCGCGAGATCAGCATGTGTGCCAGCGCGGTGCGCAACGTATCGGCGAGCGGCTTGCCGGCCGCCGGCACCTGCAGGGTCACCTGGTCCAGCTTGGTGCGCCACATCGCCGCCACCTGCTGCTGCGCCTTGCCGGCGTCGAAGCCCTTCGGCGTGCTCCAGTTGCCGGTCTGCGGCAGCACCAGCGCCACCTCGCGGGTTTCGCCCGGTTGCAGGGTCCAGCGGTACAGCAGCGCGCCGCTGGCCAACCCGGTGACATCACGCACTTCGGTGGTGGTGGGCACATGACCGCTGGCCAGGTGGGTCACGTCCAGCTTGCTGTCGAATGCGGTGGCAAAACTGGCATCGGCCGGCTGCAGCGGGAACACACGCGGCTTGCCGTTCACTTCCACCTGGGAAGGTTCGAAGTCGAGGGTGTCGATCCGGCTGAAGCCGCCCACGGTATTGAGGAACTGGCGCGGAGGATTCACCTGCCACGGCCGCACCGCCAGAGCCAGGGTGTACTCGTGCGCCACCTTGTCCGGGTTGTGCAGGGTGTAGCGCCCTACCAGCTGTGCGTTGTCCGGGGTGCCCTGCACGAAGCCGGTGACCTTCAGGCCAGCCTTGGGGTGGGTCCAGTCGACGCTGGCAATCGGCAGGTAATCGTCCTGCAGCGACTGCTTCGATTCCACATCCGCCCAGCTCAGCACCTTCTTGTCGACCACCACGAAGGGCTCGACGCTGAAGCTGGCCTTGGCCACTTCCAGCGCGCCGTCCTCGCCGATCAGTGCCTGCTCCTTGCCGCCATCCAGACCGAGCAGGGTCCAGTACGGCTGTTCGCCGCTGAAGCCGCGCGGCACCGATCCGCGCGGCAGATCCGCGCCGACCGATTCGATGAACTCATTCGGGGTGCCGGCGAAATCCAGCGGCTTGATCGCGATGTCACGAATGCCGTAGCGCCAGCTGCGCCCGCCCTGCAGGTCGAAACGCAGGTAGCGCGCTTCCGTATCCGGCAGCGCCAGCCAGTCGCGGTCGCCGCCACCGCCGGCGGTGATCTCGCGCAGCGTTTTCCAGTCGCGCCCGTCGCTGGACGCGCGCACCAGATAACGCGTGGCCTCCAGCCCCGGCACCCACTGGATCACCGCGCCGCCGAACTCGCGCACCTTGTGCAGGTCCAGGCTGATGGTCTGTTCGGGTACGCCACCGCTGATCCACACCGTGTCCGGCTTGCCGTCCACCAGCCGGCCCTGCAACGCAGTGGCGGTGTCGGCGATCACCGAAGCGGTCAGGGTCGAGGTATCCACCGGCGGCAGCGGCTGCAGGGTCAGCCGGTCGAAGCACACCGTGCCGCGCCCGCCGACCTTGCTGTAAATGGTGAACTCCACCGACTTGCTGTTGCTCAGCGTGGTCTCGGCCGACGGCCCCCAGGCCTTGTCGATCTGGCGCTTGCGGTACTGCACGCCGGTCCAGGTCTTGGGGAAGGCGTAGCCCGGGCGATTCACCCACCAGACGTTGTCGCCGCTGGCGTCGATCAATTTGACCTGCAGGTCGTTGCCCGGCGAGTCGCCACGGATCTGGAAGCCCAGCTGGTAATTGTCCGGCCAGCTGATCGGCAGTTCGCGGCGGATGCCCACGTAGCCGGACACCTCATGGAAGTTGTAGTCCAGGCACAGCGCGCGCCCGCCGCCATTGCCGGCCACGCTGCGCAGCGACCCACTCACTTGGTCGGACACCACCAGTTTCCACGCGCCCATGTCGTCGAAGCTGTCCAGCACCTTGACCGCGGCCGGAGCCGCCGGAGGTGCTGCCACCGCCGCCATCGACACCACCGCACCCAGAACCAGACCCACCGCAACGACGGCACGTTTCACCCTTTGACACTCCCCAGCAGCAGACCTTGGATGTAATAGCGCTGCAGCACCAGGAACAGTGCCAGCACCGGAACCACCGTGACCACCGCGCCGGCCATCATCATTTCCACGTCCATGATGTGTTCGCGCGACAGCGTGGCCAGGGCAACCGGCAAAGTGTAGTGCTCCTGGTCGGTCAACACGATCAACGGCCACATGAAATCGTTCCAGGCCCCCATGAAGGTGAAGATCGACAGGGTCACCAGCACCGGCTTGAGCATCGGCAGCACGATCTGGAAGAAGATCCGCAGCTCCCCTGCCCCGTCGATGCGGGCCGCTTCCAGCAGTTCGTCCGGAATCGAGCGCGCGTACTGGCGCACCAGGAAGATGCCGAACACGCTGGCCAGCGCCGGCACCACCACGCCGCCGTAGCTGTTCACCAGCCCCAGCTGCTTCATCAGCAGGAACAACGGCAGCATCGCCACCTGCGCCGGAATCACCAGCGCCGCCAGCAACAGCTGGAACAGGCGCTCGCGGCCGACGAAGCGCAGCTTGGCGAACGCATAGCCGGCCATGGTGTTGAGCAGCAGCGAACCCAGCGTGATCGCCAGCGATACCCCCAGGCTGTTGATGAAGTTGTTGCCCATGCCGGTACGGGCGAACAGCTCGTGGTAGTTGTTCGTGGTCACCGACGAGGGCAGCAGCGGCGGCGGGAAATGCGCCGCCTCGCCGGTCGGCATGAACGACACCGACACCATCCACAGCAGCGGGGCCAGGCTGATGGCGGCCAGCACTGCCAGCCCCCCGTTCACCCACCACGCGTGCCAGCGCGACTGGCCGATTTCACGACTCATACCAACTGCCTCTTGCGGCCGAAACGCAGCATCACGGTGGTGACGGCCAGGATGATCAGGAACAGCAGGAACGCCACCGCCGATGCACGGCCGAGGTTCCACCACTTGAAGCCTTCTTCAAACATGAAGTAGAGCACGCTCACCGTGCTCTGCAGTGGGTCGCCACGGGTCATCACGTAGGGCTCGGCGAACAGCTGGAAGTAGCCGGAAACGGTAATCACGCCCACCACCAGCAGCACCGGCCCCAGCATCGGCAGGGTGATGTGCAGGAACTGCTTCCAGCGCGAAGCCCCGTCAATACGCGCGGCCTCGTACAGGTCGTGCGGAATCGCCTGCAGGCCAGCCAGGAAGATCACCATGTTGTAGCCGAAGTTCTTCCACACCGCGAACAGCATGATGGTCGGCATCGCCCAGTTCGGGTCGCCCAGCCAGTCAATCGGGTCGATGCCGATCTGGCCCAGCCCGTAGTTCACCAGCCCGTAGCTGGTGTGGAACAGGTAGCGCCAGATCACCGCCACCGCCACCAACGTGGTCACCACCGGGGCGAACAGCGCGGTGCGGAACAGCGCCTTGAAGCGCGCCGCCGGGGCATTGAGCAGCATCGCCGCGCCCAGCGACACCGCAATCGACATCGGCACGCCGACGATCACGAAGTACGTGGTGTTCCACAGCGACTTCCAGAACATCGGGGTCTGCAGCAGGTCGATGTAGTTGCCCAGCCCGACAAAGCGCAGGTTGGCACCGTCGGCCAGTGCGTACAGGTCGAAGTCGGTGATGCTCAGCGCCAGTGCCGAGGCCACCGGCAGGCCGAAGAACACGCCGATCACCACCAGCGCCGGGCCGGCGAACAGCCAGCCGATCAGGGAACGCTGTTTCATGGCTGCACCTCCGCCTTCGCCGCCTGTTGCTGCTCGAACATCCAGCGGCGCTTGGCCAGCACCTGGTCGACGCGGTCATCCAGCTCGGTCACCGCCTTGTCCTGGTCCATGCCGCCACGCACCACCTTCTCGGTGACGATGCGCATTTCCTGCACGATCCGCTCCCACTCCAGCACTTTCGGCGTGGCGCGCACGCGTTCGAGCTGGTCACGGAACGGCTGCGCCAGCGGGTCGTTGGCCAGCGACGGGTGTTCCCAGGTGCTGCGGCGCGGCGGCAGGTCGCCGATGATGGAATGGAAGCGCTGCTGGATATCCGGGCGTGACAGGAACTCGATCAGCTTCCACGACGCTTCCTTCTGCTGCGAGGAGCGGAAGATCACCAGGCTGGTACCGCCGGCAATACCCGCGCCCAGGCCATCCGGACCCGGCAGTGCGGCGGTGCCCCACTTCCCTTCCAGTTCCTTGGGCTGCAGCTTCTTGAACTCACGGATGTTCCACGGCCCGGACAGATAGAACACGTTGAAGCCGCGGAAGAACTCATCCCAGACATTGCTGATCTGGGTTTCGGACATGCGCGGAGCCCAGCCCTGCGCGAACATGTTCTCGTAGAACGCCAGCGTGCGGCGGAAGCCCGGGCTGCGGAAATTGCCGCGGGTGTCGTGGTCGCGCAGCAGCGGATCGGGCTGCTGCAGGGCGAACGACAGCTGCTGCTCGAACTCGTTGATCGGCATCAGCACCGCGTAGCGGTTCGGACCCTGCATCTTCTTGATGTCCGCCATCATCTGGTTCCATTCGTCCCAGGTCTTTGGCGGGTGATCATGGCCGGCCTTGGCCAGCAGGTCCTTGCGGTAGTAGAGCAGGCGCGTGTCCACGTACCACGGCACGCCGACCAGCTCGTCGTGGATGACATTGGTGTCCCAGATGCCCTGGAAGTAGTCAGCCGGGTCCACCACCTTCGACTGCGCCACATAGGGCTGCAGCGGGGTCAGTGTGTTGAGCTCGGCGAACTCGGGAATCCAGGTGTTGCCGAGCTGGCACACGTCCGGCAGGCCATCGGCGGCGAACGCGGTCAGCAGCTTCTCATGCGCGGCGGTCCACGGAATGTTCTGTACATCCACGTGGATGCCCGGGTTCTCCGCTTCGAACTCACGGATCAGCCCACTCACCACCTCGGCCTCGCGGCCCATCGCCCAGAAACGCACGGTGACGCCTTCCGGCTCCTTGCGACAGGCGCTCAACACCAGGCTGCCGATCACCAGCAGCAACAAAGTCACCCACCTTCGGGGACGCAAAATCACGGGCACTGCTTACTTTCCTTGCGGCTGGCTGCGGTTGTTGTTGGCATTGTTTTTCTGTTCCTGCGCGGCAGCGGCGCGCGACTCGGCGATGCCGATCGAACGGGCGGCGGCCGCCTTCTCATCTTTCTGCAGCTCCAGCGGCATCTCCTCGCCTTCCGGGGTCAGCCAGCCACCGCTGAAGCCGGCACGTTCCAGGCCGCGCCGGATATGCGGATTGGTCTTCATCACGTCCCAGACGAAATCGTTGCGGTAGTTGGCGATCATGGTCAGGATCGGGCCCTGGTCGATGCCGATGTAGTCACTGGCCACCCAGCCGCGATCGGGCACCATGCGCCCGGTCTTGATCGGAATGTCGAAGGTGAAGCTGGGGTTGAACGAGTCCAGGAAGCCATAGCTGGAATACAGGTAGTCGCCGTAGCGCTTGTGCATTTCCAGCGTGGCCGGGATCACTTCTTCCGGCGCGAACACCACCGAGGAAATGGCGGCGGTCGGGGCGATGGTGCCGTCGTCGAAGTTCTCGCGCAGGCCCGCGCCACGCGACGAGTAATGGCGGAACTGACGCTGCTCGCCACGGAACTCCTGGGTGGTGTTCTGCGGACCATCGCTGGCAGTAAGGCCCCACACGTTCTCGCCGTACTCCTTCCAGTTCATCGGGTTGGCAATGGCGTATTCGCGCTGCGCCAAGGCCGCCGAACGGCTGTTGAGGAAGTAGGTGCTGCCCCGCTCGCGCATGTAGGCGTCCTGGATGTCGCGGAAATCGATCCAGACGTGGGTGTACTGGTGGCCGAACAACGGGCCGAACGACAGGTATTCCTGGCCCTGGAACACGCCCCAGTCGTTGTCATAGGTGCGGGTCCACACCGTCCACGCGTCCGGGCTGACCGGGTGCGTGGGCGAACCCAGCGCCAGGATGTAGACCATCATGGCTTCGTTGTAGCCCATCCAGTCGTGGTCGATGAAGCCGCTCTCCGGGAACCAGCCCATCGAGATCAGCGGCGCGCGCTGCTGCAGCCACGGCCAGTCCACGCGCTTGTACAGCGTATCGGCGATGGCGCGGATTTCTTTCTCGCGCGGGTCGTCACCGGTGTAATACGACTGCGCGAACAGCACGCCCATCATCAGCAGCGCGGTGTCCACGCTGGACAGCTCCACCCAGCTGTCATAGCGGTGGCCGGTCTGCATGTCCAGGAAGTGGTAATAGAAGCCTTTGTAGCCGCCCTTGCCGGTGCGCTGCGGCCCGGTGGACAGGTCACGGAAGAACTTCAATGTGGTCAGGGTGCGGTCCACCGCCTGGGTGCGGCTGACCCAGCCGTTTTCGACGCCGATCGGATACGCGGTCAGCGCATAGCCCACCGCTGCGATGCTGGCGAACGGGCGCGACGGATAGCGGTCCGGGCTGAGCCCGTTGACCTCGTTGGTGGTGTCCCAGAAGAACTGGAAGGTGCGGCGTTCAATGTCATCGAACAGCGGCGGCAGTTCCGGTTTCATCGGGCGCGGGGGGGCATCGGCTTCGATCAGGATCACCGGCGGCTTGGGTTTGGCGGGCGTGGGTTCTGCCTGCGGCTTGCAGCCTGCCACGGCCACTGCCAGCACTGCCATTGCCAATACGCGCGTTGCCTTCATCGTGCCTGCCCTCCTCGAAAATGCGGTTTCCACGTCAGCATACCGGTACGTGGAGTGAAATCGTTTACAGGTGAAACGCTTTAAAAACCGGTTCTCCCCAGTTGGCGATGACACGCATGGCGTGTCACTACGCTGGGGAGCCGGTTTTCCCGGAATGACGCGCATGGCGCGTCACTACGGATCCTGCGTCTCGGAATGACGCGCATGGCGCGTCACCCGACCATCTGCACCGTAGTGACGCGCCATGCGCGTCACCACGGAGTCCATCAGAAGCGGAAGCCCACTTCGGCCTTCACCTGGCGCGGCGTACCGACGATGTCGCCGGTCTCGTTGTAGCTGGCCAGCAGCTTCCCGTTCGACTTCGTGTAATTGAAGTTCGAGAAGTTGTCGAAGTTGAACACGTTGATGATGTCGATACGCGCATACAGCTCGGTATCGCCCGGCATCTTGAACGTCTTCGTCGCCTGCAGGTCGACCGAACGGTAGCCCCAGATCTTGCCACCGACCAGGAACTTGCCATTGCCCTGCGCAACCGCCGCACCCGGGGTCGGCAGGTCATAGCCGCTGGCCTGGGTGACCGGGTACCAGTCGTTGACGGCAGTCGGGGTGGCCAGGGTGATCTTGCCGCCGAAGGTGATGTCCCAGAAGCCAGCGTACGAACCGGTCAGCACGATGCGGTGACGCGGCGCGCCGTTGGAACGGATGGTCGGGTAGTCGCCGATCACGCCGCGGTCAAACGCGTAATGCTCGTTGATGTCGCGGTTGTGGCGGGCGGTGGTCCAGGTGTAGGCGATCGAGGTGCCCCAGCCGCTTTCCTTGGTGAACGGCTTCTGCGCCGACAGCAGCACCTGCGTCGCACGGGTCTTGATGCCCTGCTGGCCGATGATCAGGCTGCCGAAGCCCGGCACGTTGCAGCTCCATGCCTGGCCCAGGCCCGGCGTGGTGCCACCGCACAGCTGCGGGTTGTCGAAGAACTGGCCGGTCGGGTAACGGTTGCCCAGGGTGAAGGCGAAGCCGTCATAGGTCAGCGTACGGGCGATGGTGGCGTCGGTCAGCCAGTCGCCGATCTGGTTGCTCATGCCCAGGCTGAACTGGTCCGCGTACGGGGCCTTCAGGTTGTTGTTGAGCAGATCCACTTCAAGGCCGGCGTTGCTGGTGGAACCCAGCAGTGCCTGCAGGCCCTGGATGTTGCCCATCAGCGCCGGATCCCAGTCGAAGCAGGCCGGCTGGCCGTTCAAGCAGGCACCGGTGGCCGGGTTGCGGAAGTACACGGTCGGCTGCGGCAGGGCCAGCTTGGTGGTTTCCAGCTGCAGGTAGTCAAACAGGTCACGGTCATACGAACGACCGGCACCGCCGTGGATCACGTGCATCTCGTCGGCGTTGATGTCATACGAGAAGCCCAGGCGCGGCTGCCAGGCGTCCTTGAACGCCTTGCGGTTGCTGCCGGTGCTGATGTAATCGTTGATGTTCAGGCCGCTCAGTGCCAGCGTCTGCGCATAGGTCTGGCCGGCTGCAGCGCGCGGGTCCTGCGAGTACAGCGCCGCCACCACTTCCGGCGGGGTCACGAAGTCGAGGTAGCTTGGGTTCTTTTCGTAATCCCAACGCAGGCCGAGGTTCAGCTGCAGGTGGTCATTGACCTGCCAGTCGTCCTGGATGAACAGGCCGATCTGCTTCACCTTCGAACGCACTTCACCGGACACGCCGGAGACGCCGGTGACCGGCTTCACGAACTGCGCCTTGTACGGGATGTCGGACGGGAAGTCCGGGTCGCCCAGGGTGTAGGAGTACTGCGGATTGATCTGCGCCGCGTCGGAGGCGTACAGATCGATTTCCTTGTACTTCGCGCCCATCTTGATGGTGTGGTCGCCGGCGAACTCGATGCCGTTCAGGGTCAGGTTGTCTTCAATCGACCAGCCCTTCTGACCCTTCACCTGCGCATCCAGTGCCGAAGCGCCGCCGATCTTGACCAGCACGCGCTCGTCGGTGCCGTCCGGTGCGGTGTAGGTGATGCCCGGGCCGATGGTCAGCGGGTACGGATTGTTGAACGAGTCTTCGTGGGTGACCATCAGCTCGTTGTAGAAACGCTCACCGCTGTGGTTCCAGCGCAGCGCGTAACGACGGTCGGTATTGATGGTTTCCTTGCCGGCCGACGGCGAGGTCTGGCCGCTGAACTGCTGCTGGGTTTCGTCGCGGTCCTGGAAGGTCAGTTCGATGCGGTCGTAGTCGGTCGGCTCGAAGTCGATCTTGGCGAAGATCAGGTCCTGCTCGAACGGCTGGCTGGCCGGGCCCAGGCCGGCGGCGGCTTCAGCCGGCAGCAGGCCGACGCGGTTGGTGACCGAGCCTTCCGGCGCGATGGTCACCGGCAGGTCGAAGCGCTTGGCTTCGTAGGTGACGAAGAAGTGGGCCTTGTCCTGGATGATCGGGCCGCCTAACGCGAAGCCGTATTCCTTTTCAGCGGAGACTTCCTTGTGCTTGCCTTCCTGGCGCTCGGCCGGGGTCATGGCGCGCATGTCTTCGTCGGTGTAGCGGTAGAACGCCTCACCCTTGAATTCGTTGGTACCGGACTTGGTCGCCGCGGTCACGGCCGCGCTGGAAACCTGGCCATATTCGGCCTTGTAGTTGCCGCTGATCACCTTGTATTCGCCGATGGCCAGCTGCGGGAACGGATTGCCCGCGCTGCCGGACTGGCCGGCCACGCCGCCGCCCTTGACGTAGCTCTTCTGGCCCACGCCGTCGATGTACACGTTGGTACCGTCGGCATTGGTCGCACCGCCGCGCAGCGAGGTGTTGCCCTTCGCATCACGGGTGAAGATCATGCCCGGCACCGCGTCGGCGAATTCCAGGAAGTTGCGCGACACCTGCGGGGTGGTCTGGATCTGCTGCAGGCTGACGGTCTTGCCCACTTCGGAAGTACGCACTTCCTGCAGCAGGGTCGGCGCAACCACGTGCACCGTGTCCAGGTTGGTCGCATTGGCGGTGGAGCCGTTGGCCGGCGCGCCGCTGAAGTTCAGCGTGGCGGTCGAGGCCACCGTCACCGTCACCTTCTGGGTCTGACCATTGGCGACCACGTCATAGGTGCCCGGGTCCAGGCCCATCAGCGAGTAGCTGCCATCGGCGCGCGTGGTGGCGCGGCGGACGGTACCGGTGGCCGTGTTGGTGGCGGTCACTTCGGTGCCGGCTTCGGCCGAGGCAACCTGGCCACGCAGCGACGAGGTGGCCGACTGCGCCATCAGGCTCGGGGCTGCGCCCAGCATCAGGCAGCTGACCAGTGCGCTCGTCAGCAGGCGACGTGCCGGCTGGCGGGTGCGGTGATTGGAATACGTCATGCGAAAATCTCCGGGTGGTGGTGGCCGTCGTTGCGGCCGCCTTTCGTTTTTTATATGACAGCGTGGTTTACGAGGTGGTGCGGGTACCGCTTGAATCGCGCACGATAAGACGAGGCACAAGCGTGTGCTTGTCCCCTGCCGTTTCCGTGTTGTTGCCATCCATCAACTGCAGCAGACGCGTCATCGCCTTATCGCCAAGCTCAGCGATACTCACCTGCATCGTTGTCAACGAAGGGTGAACGAAGCGCGCCAGTGGAATGTCATCGAAGCCTGCAAGCGCCACATCGGCCGGCACGCGCACGCCCGCTTGAGCGAAGGCATACAGGCAACCGAGCGCCATCATGTCGTTGGCCGCGAACACCGCATCCGGCAGTGCGCCAGCCGCCAACAGTTCCTGTCCGGCGCGATGGCCCGAGGCTTCATCGAAGTCGCCGGGCAGTTCGATACCTTCCGCGCCATTGCCAAAATCGGCAATCGCATCACGGAAGCCGCGCAGGCGTTCGCGCGCATCAAAATTCAGATCCGGGCCGGCAATGAAGGCAATGCGACGGTGGCCGGCATCCAGCAGATGACGGGTCATCGCCACCGCACCGGCATGGTCGTCGATGCTCAGCACCGGGTGGTCTTCGCCGGGCAGATAGGTGTTGATCAGCACCGTCGGCAAGGACTGCGGCAGGTTGTCGGTGAGGAAATCCGGGCTTTCCGCATACGGGGAAAGCACCAGCAGCCCGTCGACGCGGCCGCGCATGGCGCGCAGGGCGGCCCCCTGCTGCTCCTGGTCGCCGTGGTAGCTGGACACCAGCAGGTGCTGGCGACGGGCCCGGGCCACCTGGTCGATGCCGCGCATCAGTTCAGAGAAGAATTCGCCGTACAGGTCCGGCAGCACCACCCCGACCGTATTGGTGCGGCGGCTGCTCAGGCTGCGGGCCGCCGCATGCGGGGTGTAGCGCAGGCGCGCAGCCACCTCCAGCACCAGCTTGCGCACCGGCTCGGCGACGTTTTCATGCCCGTTGAGTGCGCGCGAAACCGTGGCCACAGAGACACGGGCTTCCCGCGCGACATCCTTGATGGTGATCGCTGCCTTGTTCACTTCGCCGCCCTCCACGGCTTAGAGATCTGGGCTTGGCGCGGAATGTAAGCGTTTTCAAACCCCGATGTAAACACTACGTTAGGTGAATGTCGCACGGTCGTAACCTCGGCGTGTCTTGTGGGGGACGTCCCGGGACTTGCCAGGACAAGGCAGGACAAGGGTTTCAGGGTTTTGTGACCGGCGTCTCGGCGCGAATGGACAGCGCGTGGATATCGGTGTCCATCATCGTGCCCAGCGCGGCGTAGACCGCCCGATGGCGCGCCAGCGGCAACTTGCCCTCGAAGGCCGCGCTGACGATATGCACATTGAAATGCCCGCGCCCGTCCCTCGCCCCGGCATGGCCGGCGTGGCGGTGGCTGTCGTCCTCGATCTCCAGCAGTTCCGGGGCCAACGCCGCCTGCAGCGCGGCGCGGATGCGCTCCACCCGCCCGGCATTCATGGCAGCACCCTGCGGAACGGGCGCACTTCGGTGCGCACATAAACGCCGGCGTCCACGTAGGGGTCGGCGGCGGCCCAGTCCTGGGCGGCCTCGAGCGAGGCGAATTCGGCAATCACCACGCTGCCACTGAAGCCCGCCGGGCCCGGGTCTTCACTGTCGATCGCCGGGCATGGACCGGCCAGCACCAGCCGGCCTTCATCACGCAGGGCGGTCAGACGGGCCAGGTGGGCCGGGCGCGCGGCCAGCCGGGCAGCCAGCACGTCGGTACCGTCATAGCCTTCAATCACATACAACACAGGCAGCTCCAGGGGGTGAACTTAACAAACGGCTGAATTCTACCCGCCCCGACTGGACACTGCCGTGGATAGCGCTTACTCTTCACGTCATTGCACGTGGCTGGACGCAGCAGCCCCGTCGGTTCCGGCCAGTTCGCCCACCGACGATCGACCCGCTGCCCCACACCAGCACACGTAGACGACCTCCTTAGTAGTCCAGTCGCTGCCCCCTGCGGCGCGCCTTGCTGTTTGTAGTGTGGAAACCACGCCGGTCCTGGCGTGCCATGCCGCTTCTGTTGCTGCTTCCGGCCTGTCCGGTGGCGTATGGGTGCGGCGAACGGTCCGATGCAATCCAGACATCACGCTTGATGACTTCCGAACTCGCGTCCGACGCGAACCCGCAAACCCGGCCGACCGCCCCGCAGCAGCAGGAAATGCCGCTGGCCGTGGTGCATGGGCAGCCGGTTCTGCAGATTCCGCAGGACCTGTACATTCCGCCGGATGCACTGGAAGTCATCCTGGATGCCTTCGAAGGCCCGCTGGACCTGCTGCTGTACCTGATCCGCCGGCAGAACCTGGACATCCTGGACATCCCCGTCGCCGAGATCACCCGGCAGTACGTGGAATACATCAATGTGATGCAGGAGCTGCGCTTCGAGCTGGCCGCCGAGTACCTGGTGATGGCGGCGATCCTGGCGGAGGTGAAGTCGCGCATGCTGCTGCCGCGCCCGCCCAGCGCCGAAGGCGAAGAGGCCGACCCGCGTGCGGAACTGGTGCGCCGGCTGCAGGAGTACGAACGTTTCAAGCAGGCTGCCGAGGATATCGACGCCCTGCCCCGCCAGGACCGCGACACCAGCCTGGCCCATGCCTTCGTGCCCGACCGTGCCGCGGTGAAGCTGCCGCCGCCGGTGGATCTGAAGGAGATGCTGCTGGCCCTGCACGACGTGCTCAAGCGCGCCGAGCTGTTCACCGGCCACGCCATCAAGCGCGAGGCGCTGAGTGTGCGCCAGCGCATGGGCGACGTGCTGGGCCGCCTGGAAGACGGCAAGTTCTACCGCTTTGAAACGCTGTTCACCGCCGAGGAAGGCAAGCTCGGCGTGCTGGTCACCTTCCTGGCCCTGCTGGAACTGGCCAAGGAGCAGCTGCTGGACATCGTGCAGGAAGCCCCGCTGGCCCCGATCTACGTCAAGTCGCTGGCCCTGGGCAACACCAACGAACCGCTGCAGTTCAACAGCGAGTTCGACGACAACGACGCCGCCAACGAACCCGAGTGAGTCCCGATTCCGCATGGATCAACCGCTGATCAACCGCATTGTCGAAGGCGCGCTGCTGGCTTCCAGCCAGCCGCTCACCCTCGCCCAGCTGCAGGGTCTGTTCCCGGAAGAGGAACCGGCACCGCCGGGCAGCATCGAGCGCGCACTGGAAATCCTGCGCGACGGCTGCGCCGACCGCGGCGTGGAACTGGTCGAGGTCGCCTCCGGCTTCCGCTTCCAGGTCACCAATGAAGTGCACGGCTACATCACCCGGCTGTGGACCGAACGCAAGACCCGCTACACCCGCGCCACCCTGGAAACCCTGGCGCTGATCGCCTACCGCCAGCCGATCACCCGCGGCGAAATCGAACAGGTGCGTGGCGTGGCAGTGAGCAGCAACATCATCCAGGCACTGGAAGAGCGCGAGTGGATCCGCGTGGTGGGCCACCGCGACGTGCCCGGCAAGCCGGCGCTGTTCGGCACTACCAAGGGCTTCCTGGACTACTTCGGGCTGAAGCGCCTGGATGAACTGCCGCCGCTGTCGGAACTGCGCGACCTGGGTGAACTGGAACCGCAGCTGCCGCTGGACAGCGACGGCCAGCCGGCCGGGAAGATCGCCGCCGGCGTGGCCACGGGTGATGCCGAAGGCGATGGCGAAGGCGAAGGCGAAGGCGATGGCGACATCGACGCGGCCGCCAACGACGCCGATGGCGATGGCGACACCGATGCCCCGGATGCGCCGGCCGCGCCGGACGCCGCCGGCGCCGCCGACACCGGCGACACCCGCCGCATGAACCGCCTCGACCGCTTCTCCGCCCGACTGGCGCAAAGCGACGAAGACGCCGACAATACGCACGACCCCGAATTCAACGCGTTGCCGTCACTCCCCGACGGCGACGACGAACCCGATACCGCGCCGGGAACACGCGCGGCGCATCCGAACGAAACCGAAAACAACGCCGTCGCGACGACGACCGTGGCTGTTGACGAAGCCGATCCCGAACCAGAGGCCGACGAAACGTCGCCGGCCGGAGCCAAGTAAATGAGTGACACCCCCCGCAAGCTGTCGTTGAACAAGCTTTCGCTCAAGCGCGAAACCGCTACCGAACAGCCCAAGCTCGAAGAGCGCCTGCACAAGGTGCTGGCCCAGGCCGGCCTCGGCTCGCGCCGCGCGCTGGAACAGCGCATTGCTGACGGCCTGGTCAAGGTCAACGGCGAAGTGGCCCAGACCGGCCAGTCGATCAAGAGCGGCGACAAGGTTGAACTGGACGGCCGTGGCTTCGTTGCCACCGCGCTGACCGAAACCTCGCGCGTGCTGGCCTACAACAAGCCGGAAGGCGAAGTGACCACCCGCGAAGATCCCGAAGGTCGCCCGACCGTGTTCGAAGCGCTGCCGGCCCTGAAGGGCGCGCGCTGGATCGCCATCGGCCGCCTCGACATCAACACCACCGGCCTGCTGCTGGCCACCACCGACGGTGAACTGGCCAACGCCATGATGCACCCGTCGTACGAGGTGGAACGCGAGTACGTGGTGCGCGTGCGCGCCCCGGAAGGCCAGGAAAAGGTGCCGGACAACATCGTCGACCGCCTCGCCCGTGGCGTCGCGCTGGATGATGGCCCGGCCAAGTTCGACGAGATCGAACGCATTGGCGGCACCGATTCGCACGACTGGTTCCGCGTCGTGGTGAAGGAAGGCCGCAACCGCGAAGTGCGCCGCCTGTGGGAATCGCAGGGCTGCCAGGTGAGCCGCCTGAAGCGCACCCGCTACGGCAAGATCAGCCTGCCGCGCGAACTGCTGCGCGGCCAGTCGCAGGAACTCACCGCCAAGCAGGTCGAACAGCTGCGCGCCGAACTGAAGCTGGAAGAAGGCGCGCCGTCGGCGCTGACCCTGCAGCCGGTGATCGGCCAGCGCCGCGCCGCCAAGACCACCGTGCGCGTGTCGCGCGAAGGTGGCCGTGGCAATGCCTACGTCAACGGCAACAACGTGGCCGATGAAGGCCGCGAACTGCGCCGCTTCGACAATGTGCGCGAAGACCGCGGCCGTGGCCGTGGCGGCAAGGGCGGCGGTTTCAAGGGCGGCCTGACCGTCAGCGGCGAAGCCGCGGCCAAGCAGTCGCAGCGTCCGTTCAAGCAGCGCCAGGACAAGAACAGCCGTGCCCTGCCGGAAGGCAACCCGGCCGCGTTCCGCAGCTGGTACGTGCCCGATGGCGTCAGCACCGGCCCCAGCAACCACCGCAATGCCGGCCCGGGCGCTGCCCGTGGCCCCGGCGCACGCGGTCCGGGTGCTGGCGGCCAGGGCCGTCCGTTCGGCAAGCCCAAGCCCGGTGCCGGTGGCGGCCAGGGCCGTGGCGGTTTCGGCGGCGAAGGGCGCGGTGAAGGTCGTGGCCCGTACGGCGGCGAAGGCCGCAGCGAAGG
>NZ_DAMDFR010000081.1:0-19944 GCF_032103445.1 Stenotrophomonas sp. | reverse complement strand
CCGGCCCCTGCCCCGGCGGCTGAGCCGGCACGTCCTGCCCGTGCGCCCGCCGCACCGGCGGAAGCCGCCAATGCGCCGCAGCCGGGTCGCATGCAGACCACCAATGTGCGCTCCGGGCAGCAGCTGTACGCGGAAAACTGCGACCTGACCGTGATGGCCACGGTGGGTGCCGGCGCGGAGGTTATTGCCGACGGCAGCATCCATATCTACGGTACGCTGCGGGGCCGTGCCCTGGCAGGTGCCCAGGGCAACACCACGGCGCGCATTTTCTGCCGTGATTTCCACGCTGAACTGGTCGCCATTGCCGGCCATTACAAGGTACTGGACGATGTCCCGGACAACCTGCGCGGCAAAGCCGTCCAGGTGTGGCTGGAAAACGACCAGATCAAAATTGCTGCGCTGGACTGATCCAGCCACATCAATAATAAAGAATCAGGAGAAGTGCTTTGGCTGAAATCATCGTAGTCACCTCCGGCAAGGGCGGCGTCGGCAAGACCACCACCAGCGCAAGCCTTGCCTGCGGCCTGGCGTCCAAGGGCAAGAAGGTGGCGGTGATCGACTTCGACGTCGGCCTGCGCAACCTGGACCTGATCATGGGCTGCGAGCGCCGCGTGGTGTACGACTTCGTCAACGTCGTGCACGGCGAAGCCACCCTCAAGCAGGCCCTGATCAAGGACAAGCGCTTTGAGAACCTGTACGTGCTGGCTGCCTCGCAGACCCGCGACAAGGACGCGCTGACCCAGGAAGGCGTGGGCAAGGTGCTGAAGGACCTGGCCGCCGACGGCTTCGACTTCATCATCTGCGATTCCCCGGCCGGCATCGAAAAGGGTGCGTTCCTGGCGATGTACTTCGCCGACCGCGCCGTGGTCGTGGTGAACCCGGAAGTGTCGTCGGTGCGCGACTCCGACCGCATCATTGGTCTGCTGGATTCGAAGACCCACAAGGCCGAAGGTGGCCAGAACGTGCCGGCCTTCCTGCTGCTGACCCGTTACAGCCCGGCGCGCGTGGAAACCGGTGAAATGCTCAGCATCACCGACGTGGAAGAAGTGCTGGGCCTGAAGGCCATCGGCGTGATTCCCGAATCCGGCGATGTGCTCAACGCCTCCAACAAGGGCGAGCCGGTGATCCTGGACCAGCAGTCGCTGGCCGGCCAGGCCTACGGCGACGCCGTGGCCCGCATTCTGGGCGAGGAGCGCCCGATGCGCTTCACCACCGTCGACAAGAAGGGCTTCTTCAGCAAGCTGTTCGGAGGATAAGCATGGGCCTGTTCGATTTCCTCAAGACGAAGAAGACCACTGCCGAAACGGCCAAGAACCGCCTGCAGATCATCATCGCGCAGGAACGCAGCCACCGTGGTGGCCCGGACTACCTGCCGCTGCTGCAGCGTGAGCTGCTGGAAGTGATCAAGAAGTACGTCAACATCGACGCCGACGCAGTGAAGGTGGACCTGGTCAAGGACGGCGAGCACGACGTGCTCGACATCTCCGTGGCGCTGCCTGACGGCCCGCAGTCGTAACCTGCCCTGCCCCTCTCTTCGGAGAGGGGCGATTGAAGAACCCGCATGAACACCGCCGCCGCTGAAGCCGAACCCTGCGTCACCCGCGTGGGCGAGATCCGTTTTGATGACGCGGCGCGCCTGTTGGCCGCGCATGACCTGCGCCTGCATCGCGTGGACGATGGCGCGGTGATTCCCGGCAGTTACTGGGGCGAGCCGGAAGCCGGCATCATCGGCAGCGACGTGTATGTGCGCGACGACACGCCGGTGCACTCGATGCTGCACGAAGCCTGCCACCTGATCGTGCTGCCGCCGGAACGGCGCGCGCTGGTGCATACCGACGCCACCGATTCTGTGCCGGAAGAAGACGCCACCTGTTATCTGCAGATCGTGCTGGCCGGGCAGTTGCCCGGCGTCGGCAGCGACCGGTTGATGGCCGACATGGATGCTTGGGGGTACACGTATCGGTTGGGTTCTACCCGCGCGTGGTTCGAGCAGGATGCCGAAGACGCCAAGGCGTGGTTGATCGAACGCGGGTTGTTGCCCGCGTAAAGCGCGTCGCGATGCGACGTCACCCCACCAACGGTGGGGTGCCACCCGGTGCTATGCGCCGGCCAAGGCCCGCAACGTAATCCCGACGATGTAGGCCAGGTACGTGCCGGTCGCGTACCCCATCGTGCCCAGCAGCACGCCCACCGGGGCCAGCGACGGATGGAACGCCGCTGCCACCACCGGTGCCGATGCTGGCCCGCCGATGTTCGACTGCGATCCAATGGTGAAATAGAAGAACGGCACGCGCAGGGCCAGGGCCAACGCCAGCAGCAAGGCGATGTGCACCAGGATCCAGATCAGGCCCAGCGCGAACAGCCACGGCCGCTGCAGCAAGGCCATCAGGTCCATCTGCATGCCGATGCAGGCGATCAGGAAGTACAGCAGCAGCGACCCCAGCTTCGAAGCCCCCGCGCCTTCCAGCGTGCGCGCGCGGGTGAAGCTGAGCGCCAGCCCGCAGGTGGTGGAGATCACCACCACCCACACGAACGGCGCATCCAGGCTGAACTGCGAGGCCCACGCCACGTGGCCCTTGAACCACGCCGAGACCGGACCGGCAATCGCATGCGACAGACCCACGGTGCCGAACGCCACCGCCACGATCAGCATCAGGTCGGTCAGGCTGGCCACGCGCTCGTGCTCGGCCTGGAATTTCTCGATGCGTTGCTTGAGCTGATCGATGCCAGAGGTGTCTGCGCGGGTGATCGCATCAATCTGCGGCGCGCGCCCGGCCAGGAAGATCAGCACCGCCATCCACACGTAGCCCACGCCGACGTCGATCACCGCGAACTGGCCGAAAGTGGTCGCGTTGACGTCGAATACCTCGCGCATCGCCAGCATGTTGGCCCCGCCCCCGATCCAGCTGCCGGCCAGCGCCGCCATGCCCGCCCAGGTATCGCCGGCAACGGTGACCGGATGAATCCAGCGCATCACCAGGAAGGCGACCACCGCGCCGATCATGATGCTGATCGACGCGCCCAGATACATCACGATCAGCTTGGGGCCAAGCTTCAGAATGCCTTTGATGTCCACGGCGAGTGTGAGCAGCACCAGCGCGGCAGGCAGCAGGATGTCGCGCGCGACCGGGTTGTACAGCTTGGTGTTGTTGCCGTCGATCAGGCCGACGGTGTTGTAGATGCCCGGTAACAGGTAGCACAGCAGCAATGCGGGCACGAAGGTGTAGAAGCGCTTCCATAAGCCGGCGGGGCGCGCGGCGGTCCAGAACACCAGGCCTAACGTGGCGGCGATCAGGCCGAAGACAACGATATCGTTCTGGATCAGGGGCATGCAGGTGCGTCTCGGGATGGATTGCGCGATACCAATACAAAAGCGCCGCCCTTGGGCGGCGCTTTCTACATCACTGGCCGATGTGCTGCTTCAACCAGCCGTTCACCGTGTCGTGCCACTGCACGCTGTTCTGCGGCTTCAGAACCCAGTGGTTCTCGTCCGGGAAGTACAGGAACTTCGACTCGATGCCCTGGCGCTGCGCCGCGGTGAACGCGGCCAGGCCCTGCTCGACCGGAATGCGGAAATCGAGCTGGCCGTGCACGATCAGGATCGGCTTCTTCCAGTTGGCCACATGGTTGACCGGGTTGAACTTCTCGTAGTTGGCTGCCTTTTCATACGGCGTGCCACCCTGCTCCCACTCGGTGAACCACAGTTCTTCGGTGGCGTAGCCCATCATGCGCTGGTCGAACACGCCGTCATGGTTGACCAGGCACTTCCACGGCTCGTTCCAGTTGCCGGCAATCCAGTTGACCATGAAGCCGCCGTAGCTGGCACCCAGCGCACAGGCCTTGTCACCGTTGAGGAACGGGTACTGCTTCTGCGCGGCGGCCCAGCCCTTCTGCAGGTCTTCGAGCGGACGGTCACCCCAGTGCTGGCTGATCGCGTCGGTGAAGGCCTGGCCATAACCGGTGGAGCCATGGAAGTCGATCATCACCACGGTGTAGCCCTGGCCCGCATAGGTCTGCGGATTCCAGCGGTAGCTCCAGCCATTGCCGAAGCTGCCCTGCGGGCCGCCATGGATCAGGAACGCCACCGGATAGGTCTTGCCTTCCTGGTAGTTGTACGGCTTCACCACGTAGCCGTGCACGGTTTCGTTGTTCCAGCCCTTGAACTGGAACTGCTCGTAATCGCCAAAGGCCACGTCCGGCAGCATCTGGCTGGCGCTGGGGGTGATTTCGCGCGGGGTGCTGCCGTCGGCCTGGGCGACCACGATCTGGTCACCGCTCTTCAGGCTGTTCTTCGTGTAGGCCAGGGTGTTGCCAGCGATCACCGGCGAGCCGATGCTGCCGCCTTCGGCGACGACGGTGGCCTTGCCGGTGGCGATGTCGATGTTGAACAGGCGGTGTTCGCCCAGGTCATCGGCCGCGGTGTAGAAGCTGTTGCCATCGGCGGACAGCACGATTTCGCCGGCCGAACGGTCCCACTGCGGGGCGATCTCGCGGGTCTTGCCCGAGGCCAGGTCCAGGGCGATGACGCCGAAGCGGTCGGCCTCGAAGCCCGGTCGCTTCATCGCGCGGTAGTACAGGGTGTTGCCGTCGGCGCTGAACACCGGGCCGGCATCCCAGGCCGGGTTGGCGGCGGTCAGGTTGACCGGTGCCTGCTTGCCCTCGGCATCCAGGCGGTACAGGTCGAAGTTGGTCGACCACGGTTCCTTCGGGCCCTGCACGCGGATGCTGGCGACCAGGCTCTTGCCGTCCGGGGCCCAGGTGTAGTCGTCATTGCCGCCGAACGGCTTGGACGGTGCATCGCCGGCCAAGGTAGCGCTGATCGCCGAAGCGCCCTTGACCGCAGCGCCATTGCCGGTGGGCAGCGGAGCCACGAACAGGGTGTTGCGGCGGCCGTCATTCCAGGTGTCCCAATGGCGCACGAACATGCTGTCGAACACCTCACCGGTGTTCTTGCGCGCCTTGTGCGCGGCCAGCTTTTTCTCGGTGCACGCCAGGTCGGAACCGCAGTCCTGGAATACGCCGGCGCTGAAGGCGACGCGGTCGCCGTTCGGCGACAGCTGATAGCTGTCCACGTCCACCGGGAAGTCGGTCAGCTGGCGCGGCGTGCCGCCGCCCAGCGGCATCACGTACAGCTGCTGGCTGCCGTTCCTGGCGCTGAGGAAGTACACGCTCTGGCCATCGGCCGACAGCGCGGCAGAATTCACGTTCCAGCCGGCCGGGGTCAGCGGCTTCGGCGGCGCGGCATCACGGGTGCGCAGGTTGCGGATGAACAAGCCGGTGCTGGCCTTGCTGTCCGCGCCCATCACGCGCTTGGCAAACACCACGTTGCCGCCATCGGCGGTCAGCAGCGGGGCGGACACGCGGTCCAGGGCAACCATGTCGCGCACATCCAGGCCGCGGGTGGCGGCAGCGACCGGCAGCGCGGTCAACAGGCTCAACGGCAGCAGGGCGTAACGAAGCTTCATCGGGTTCTCCGCACAACGGCAAAACGCCGATGGTAGGGCCTGTCATCCCCGTGAAGCAAAGGCCACTCGTCATGTGCCCTGAAATGGCAAACCCCGCCGGGGCGGGGTTTGCCGGTCTCATCCGGGTCGGGAATCAGACGTTGGTCGCACGCTTGCCGGTGCGGTAGATCAACCACCCCACCAGGAACAGCACGGCCAGGCCGATCCACTGCGCGGCCGGCAGGCTGAACGGCACCGCCAGTACGTCGGCGCGGCCACTGGCCACGATCGGAATCGCAATCGCGATACCCATCAGGGCCTCGCCGGTGATCAGGCCGGCGGCGAACAGCACGCCCGGCTTGTGCACGCGGTCGCGGCCTTCCTCGTCGTCAGCCCGCACCTTGTGGAAGCGCTCCACCAGGTAGGAAATCAGGCCGCCGAGGAAGATCGGCACCATCAGTTCCAGCGGCAGGTAGATACCGATGGCCGCGGCCAGCACCGGCACGCGGAAGCGCGAGCCACGGGCCTTGAGCCAGCTGTCAAAGGCGATGATGACCGCACCGATCACCGCACCGATGGCGATGAAGTCCCACGGCAGCTTGCCGCCGAACAGACCACGGGCCACCGATGCCATCAGGTTGGCCTGCGGTGCCGCCAGCGCGTTGGGGTGTTCCGGAGTCGGCGCACCGATGCCGTAGGCAGTGGCCAGCAGGTTCAGCACCGGGGCCATGATCAGCGCGCACGAGAACGCACCGATGCCCAGCATCAGCTGCTGCTTCCACGGGGTGGCACCGACGATGTAGCCGGCCTTGAGGTCCTGCAGATTGTCACCGCCGACCGCGGCGGCGCAGCAGACCACCGCGCCGATCATGATCGCGGCCACCGCACCCAGCGGCGCGCCGCCAGTGCCAACCGGCTTCAGGCCATCGGCCCCCAGCAGCACCACCAGCACCGCCGAAGCGAACAGGATGGTGGAGATGGTGATGCCCGACACCGGGTTGTTGGACGAGCCGATCAGGCCGGCCAGGTAGGCCGACACCGACACGAACAGGAAGCCGGCCACGATCATGATGATGGTCATCGGGATCGAGACGTGCCACTGGCCGACGATGGCCTGGTACAGGGCCAGCAGCGGCAGCACGAAGGCGACCAGCGCCACCAGCATCCACTTCATCGGCAGGTCGCGTTCGGTGTGCGCCAGCACCGGGCCACCACTCTTGCGCGCGGCGGCAAAACCGCTCTTGACGCCGCTGAGCAGCGACTTGCGCAGCGAGATCAGGGTCCAGATGCCGCCGATCAGCATCGCGCCCACGCCGAGGTAGCGCATCTTGGCGCTCCACAGCGCGAAGGCGGCATCGGTGGACGAGGCGGTGGCGATCGACGCGGCCAGGGCCGGGTCGGAATTGAGGAAGAACGCCTGGTACAGCGGAATGGCGATGTGCCAGGTCAGGATCGAACCGGACACCACCACGATGCCGACGTTCAGGCCGACGATGTAACCCACGCCCAGCAGCGCCGGCGACAGGTTGGTGCCGATGAAGGCGGTGACCTTGGAGCTGCCCACGTACGCCGAGGTGGCCCAGGCATCCGGAATCAGGCGCATGCCGCTGGCGGCGGCGACCTTGACCACGGCACCGATGACCGCCGAGAGGCCCAGGATCTTCAGGCCCGGGCCGGGATTCTCACCGGCCTTCAGCACTTCGGCCGCGGCCTTGCCTTCCGGGAACGGCAGCGGGTCTTCGACGATCATCGAGCGGCGCAGCGGCACCGAGAACAGCACGCCCAGCAGGCCACCCAGGCCGGCAATGCCCAGCACCCACCAGTACTTGAAGTCCGGCCAGTAGCCCATGATCACCAGCGCGGGGATGGTGAAGATGACGCCGGCGGCAATCGACGAGCCGGCCGAGGCACCGGTCTGGACGATGTTGTTTTCCAGGATCGAGCCACCGCCCAGCAGGCGCAGCACGCCCATGGAAATAACGGCCGCCGGAATGGCGGTGGCGATGGTCAGGCCCGCGAACAGACCGAGGTAGGCGTTGGCAGCCGACAGCACCACGGCCAGGACAATGGCCAGGGCCACCGCACGGACAGTGAGCTGCTTGGGCGCAGCGTCGTGATTCATGAAAGCCCCTGTAGGGAAAAAATCTGGCCCAAGCTAGCGTTCATGTCCCGTGAAGTCCAGCGACACCGCAGGGGTCGCGGCGGTAGCGCCGGCCGTTGGCCGGCCCACGGACCGCTTGGGCCGGCCAACGGCCGGCGCTACCGGGGAACCCGAACGGACGACACAATTCGTGATGTTATATTCTATCGCGCCCGTACCAGGCCTCACCTTGTCCCCCACCCCCCGCCTGACCTCCATCGACCAGCTGCGCGGCACGGTGATCGTGCTGATGCTGCTGGACCACGTGCGCGAGACGTTCTACCTGCACCACCAGGTGCCCGACCCGATGCCGGTGGACGCGGTGGAACCGGCCTTGTTCGCCAGTCGTCTGCTGGCCCATCTGTGCGCCCCCGTGTTCGTGCTGCTGACCGGTCTGTCGGCCTGGCTGTACGGCAGCGGCCAGCAGGATCCGCGCCGCGCCGCGTCGGCGTTCCTGCTCAAGCGCGGCCTGTTCCTGATCGCGCTGGAACTGGTGGTGGTCAACTTCGCCTGGACCGGTCAGTTCCCGCCCAGCGTGATCTACCTGCAGGTGATCTGGGCCATCGGGCTCAGCATGGTGGTGCTGGCCGGCCTGTTGTGGCTGCCGCGCGCGGCGCTGGCGGTGGTTGCCATCGGTCTGATTGCCGGCCACAACCTGCTCGATGGCGTCCACGTTGACGGCAACGGAGCCTGGGCAGTGCTGTGGAAAGTGCTGCACCAGCGCGACTGGATCGAGGTCGGCGAGGCGCTGCGACTGCGCACGTCCTACCCGGTGCTGCCGTGGTTCGGGGTGATCGCCCTGGGCTATGTGATCGGGCCCTGGTTCATGCGCGGCGGCGACGCAGGGGTGCGCCAGCGCCGCCTGCTGTGGGCCGGTGGCGGCGCGCTGCTCGGCTTCGCGCTGCTGCGCGCGCTGAACGTCTACGGCGACAGCCCGTGGCAGCGGTTCGCCGATTCCGGCATGACGGTCATGAGTTTCTTCAACGTCACCAAGTACCCGCCGTCGTTGCTGTTCCTGCTGCTGACCCTGGGGCTCGGGCTGTTGCTGCTGCGGCTTTACGAGCACCCGGCCGTGGCCCGGCGGCTGGCTCCGCTGGCCGACATCGGGGCGGCTCCGATGTTCTTCTATCTGGTGCATCTGTATGTGCTGAAGCTGCTGTATGTGGCGGCCGTGGCGGTGTGGGGAACGAATCACGGCACGTATTTCGGGGTGGATCAGGTCTGGCAGCTGTGGGCGATCACGGCGGTGCTTGCGGTGGCGCTGTACTGGCCGACGCGGGCGTTTGCGCGGTTGAAGGCGCGGAGGAAGGACCTGGTCTGGCTCAGATACCTCTGACGCCCGCCCGGTAGCGCCGGCCGTTGGCCGGCCCAGGCGGTGCGTGAGCCGGCCAACGGCCGGCGCTACCGATGCTGCAAAGTCGCGCGGACGCCGAACGGTCATAATCGCGCCCTGATCTGCCGCCTCTGACCTGATGACCGCCACTGCCCTGCCCGCCTCCGACGACTTCCTCGGCCATCCCAAGGGCGTCTACGTCTGCTTCTTCACCGAAATGTGGGAGCGCTTCTCCTTCTACGGCATGAAGGCGCTGCTGCTGTTGTATCTGACCAAGTACCACCTGTTCGGCGACAAGGCCGGGCTGGACCTGCTCGGGGCCTACGGCGGACTGGTGTACTGCATTCCGGTGTTCGGCGGGCTGCTGGCCGACCGCTGGCTGGGCATGCGCAAGGCGGTGGTGTTCGGCGGCGTGCTGCTGGTGCTGGGGCACCTGGGCATGGCGTTTGAAGGCCACGCGGCGACCCGGGTCAACGGCGAGGTGGTACGCGACACCACGGCGCTGGGCGTGACCTACCTGTCGCTGGCGCTGATCATCATGGGCGTGGGATTCCTCAAGCCCAACATCTCCACCATCGTCGGCAAGCTGTATCCAGAGAACGATCCGCGCCGCGACTCCGGTTTCTCTCTCTTCTACGCCGGCATCAATCTGGGCGCGCTGTTCGCCTCGCTGGTCTGCGGGTTCCTGGGCGAGGCCTATGGCTGGAAGTACGGTTTCGGCGCGGCCGGCATCGGCATGGTGGTGGGGCTGCTGATGTTCCTGTGGGGCCAGAAGTACCTGCAGGGTCATGCCGAGCCCAGCGACGCAGCTGGGTTGCGCCAGCGCGTGTTCGGGCTGCCGCGCGAATGGCTGATCTACGGCGCGGCGGTGCTGGGCGTGGTGCCGGTCGCGGCACTGATGTGGGCGGCGGCCAATGGCGCATTCGCGCTGGGCGGTGAAATCAGCCTGGCGTTGATGCTGATGATCGTGGTGCTGGGCGCGGTGCTGCTGTGGTTTGCCTGGTTCACCGGCACCCGCTGCACGCCGGTGCAGCGCCAGCAGATGATCGCGCTGATGGCGCTGATCTTCATGGCGCTGGTGTTCTTCACCCTGTACGAGCAGACCTATGGCTCGTGGGTGACCTTCACTGACCGCATGTTGACCAAGGACCTGGTACCCGCGCTGGTGATCCAGGGCGGCACGCCGCTGCCGTGGTCGATTGCCTCGCTGCTGCTGGCACCGCTGGGCTTCGTGGTGGCTGCGCGTCTGTCCGAGCGCAATCCGGGTTCGTCAGCTCCACGTACGGTATTCATCGCGATCGTCGCGCTGATGCTGGTCATGCTGATCCGCGACTGCCTGGTGATTCCGCAGACCGCCGGTTCGCTGACCTACCTGGGCGGCCTGTTCCTGGTGGTGCTGGCTCCGCTGTTCGCCGCGCTGTGGGCATGGCTGGACCGGCGTCGGCTGGATCCCTCCAAGCCGTTGAAGTCGGCGTATGGGCTGGTGTTCGCCGCGCTGTCATTCATTCCACTGGCTCTGGCAGCCCAGCAGGTCGGCGCGACCGGGCAGATGGCCAGCGTGTGGTGGCTGGTGCTCGCGTACCTGGTGCTGGAAATCGGCGAGATGTGCCTGTCGCCGGTGGGCCTGTCGGCGGTCACCCAGCTGGCAGCTCCGCGCGTGGTGAGCCTGATGATGGGAACCTGGTTCCTGGCCACGGCGTTCTCGGAAACGCTCGCCGCGCTGTTCGGCAAGCTGGCCGCGATTGAAGTGCCGGACGGCGAAACGCTGAACATCGCCAGCGCCGCCGCCAGCTATGAACACCTGTTCTGGCTGCTGATGTGGATCGGGCTGGGCTGCGCGGTGGTGGCGCTGCTGAGCGCACCGCTGCTGCGCCGGATGATGCACGGGGTGCGGTAACGCCGCACCCCGTGACCATTTGTTACGGCTGCGCCGGGGCTGCGGTCGCGGTCTGCCCACCCAGGCTGCGCGACAGGAACGCCAGCAGCTTGCTGTAGTACTCGCGGCGGTGCGGGTCGGTGTAGAAGCCGTGGCCTTCGGTCGAATAGTACAGCGACTCCACCGGCACGCCGGCCTTTTTCAGTGCCGCTTCCATGCGCTTGGTGTGCTGTTCCGGGGCGCGCTGATCTTCACCACCGGCGGCCAGGAACACCGGCACCTTGATGTTGGCGGCCAGATTGACCGGTGACACCTCGCCCAGCTGCGTCGGATTGCCCAACCATTCCCTCAGGTAGGTTTCGCCCGACCCGCTGCGCTGGATGTCACCACTGGTGAACATCATCGGCAGGTCGTACACGCCCACATAACCGGCTGCGCACTTGTACAGACCTGGCTCGCGGGCCGCGCCCATCAACGCCGCGTAAGCACCGTAACTGGCCCCGTAGATGCAGATGCGCGACGCATCGGCGTGGCCCTGCTCGATCGCCCAGCGGGTGGCGTCGGTGACGTCGTCCTGCATGGTCCGCCCCCACTGCTTCGCACCGGCGGACTGATAGGCGCGACCGAAGTTGCCCGAACCCCGGAAGTTCAGCTGCAGCACCGCGTAACCAGCGGCGGCCAGCATCTGCGCTTCGATGTCATAACTGCCATCGTCGAACACGCCGAACGGCCCGCCGTGCGGCAGCACCACCATGGGTTGCTTGCCGCTGCTGCCGGCGGGTGTGGTCAGGTAGCCATGCAACGGCATGCCATCGCGTGCCTTGAACGCAAACGGCTGCACCTTGGCGGTCTTTTCCGGATCGATCCACGCACTGCGGCTGATCAGGTGTTCGGCCTTTTTGGCCGCGGTGTCGAAGATGTAGAAATCACCCGGATTGCGCCCGGACCACGCCTGCACCAGTACCTGGCTGCCATCGCGGGTGCTGGAGGTAATGAACACCGCATCGCCGCCAAAGGCCGCTTCCAGGCTGCGGTACAGACGCGCCTCGGTCGACTTTTCGTCGAAGAAGCGCGTGCGCGGCGTGTCGCCCAGGTACAGCGCGCCCACCGGAATGCGCGTACCCGGGCGGTAGATCAGACGGTCCGGGTCGACCACCGGGTCACGCAGCAGTTCCACGCGTTTGTTGGTGACCGGATCCCAGCTGACGATGGCATCGGGACCGTTCGCCTGCTCCACCCGCAGGTAAGCCTGCTTGCCGTCCTCAGAGAAGCCCAGCGCGCGCTCGATGCGTTTGTTGGCCCCTTCATCGTTGATCAGCAGCCAGTTGCTGGTGCTGGACTCACGGTAGTAGAGCTTGTTGTTGTTGTCCGCGCCGGAGCCGTGCGCGAACCGGACCTGGCCCTGTGCGTCGCTGACGAAATCCGCATTGCGCACCGGCGAACGCGCCACCGTGACGCGCCGACCGCTGTTGATTTCCAGTCGATCGACACGGGTGAACGGATCTTCGCTGAACGGCCAGATGGAGACCAGCACGTTGCGGTCATCCTGCGGCACCGTGTCGATCAGGAACGCGGCAACGTCTTCGACCTTCTTCGGCTGGATGCGGGTGCCTGGGCCCTTGCTCTCCACCCGGTAGCCGACCAGCAGTTCACCGCGCCCGCCATTGGCGTTGATGGCATACAGTTCGCCGGTCAGCCGCGGCTCGTCCAGCGAACCGAACTTTTCGGCCAGGCCGATCAGCACGCGTTCGTTGTTGGCCCAGCTGAAATGGCTGGCGTGGTTGTTGCGCGGCGGCACGAACGAGCCCACCACCTTGCCGGTACTGCGGCTGAGGATGGCCAGCGCGGTGCGGTCTTCCATCGGCACCGTGGCGGCGTAGTAGTCGCCACCGGGCGAGAGCTTGATATCAGTGAACGTGTCGCGCTTGAGGTATTGCTCCAGGTCCACCGCCATCGCCGAGGCAACCGGCAGACACAGCAGCGCCGCGGCGGCCCATGCCGCCAGGTTCGAGTAACGCATCCTTCCCCCCTGTTGAGCCGGACGCCCTGTCCGGAATATTCGATTCTAGGCAGATGCGCACGGGCGGAACCAGTGCGCGTGTCGGTTATGGCGAGGCGGCGGTGCCGGCGGGCGTGGCGGTTTTCCCGCCCAGCGTCTGCGCCAGGAACGCCAGCAGGCGGGTGTAGTACTCGCGCCGGTGCTCCGGCGTGTAGAAGCCGTGCCCCTCGGTCTTGTAGTACAGCGCTTCCACCGGCGTACCCGACTTTTTCAGTGCCGCCTCCAGCCGCCGGGTATGGGTGATCGGGGCGCGTTCGTCCTCGCCACCGGCGGCCAGGAACACCGGCACCTTGATGTCGGCTGCCCGCGCGATGACCGAGCGGCTCCCGAGATCCTTCTGCTCGCCCACCCATTCGCGCAGATACACACGACCGGTCTTGCTGTCGCCGGTATCACCCCGGGCATACATCAGGGCCGGGTCATACACGCCGACGTAGCCGGCCGCGCACTGGTACAGACCGGGCTCGCGGATCGGCCCCATCATGGCGGCGTACGCACCATAGCTAGCCCCGTAAAGACAGATGCGGGCGGGGTCGGCGATGCCCTGCGCAATGGCCCAGCGGGTGGCGTCGGTGACGTCGTCCTGCATGGTGCCGCCCCACTGGTGCTTGCCGGCCACGGTGTGTGCGAAGCCATAGTTGGATGAGCCGCGGAAGTTGATCTGCAGCACCGCATAGCCGGCGTCGGCGAGCATCTGCGTCTCGCGCTCGTAGCCGCCATCGTCGAACACCCCGAACGGCCCGCCGTGCGGCAGCACCACCAGCGGCAGGCCCTTCGCTTCCCTGCCATGCGGCACGGTCAGGAATCCATGCAAGGCCAGGCCATCGCGGGCCTTGAGCGACACCGGCTGCACGCGCGCGGTGGTCTCTGCGTCGATCCAGTGGCTGCGACTGGTCAGCAGGGAGGCATGCTTCTTGACTGTGTCGTACAGATAGAAGTCACCCGGATTCTGCCCGGACCAGGTCCGCACCAGCACCAGTTGGCCATCACGGGTGCTCGAGGTAATGAACAACGGCGACTTCAATGCCGCCTCGAGGCTGCGGTACAGCCGCGCCGTACTGGACCCTTCGTCGAAGAAGCGGGTATGCGGGGTATCGCCGAAGAACAGCGCCCCGACCGGCGTACGGGTACCCGGCTGATAGATGATCCGGCCCGGATCCACCACCGGATCGCGCAGCACGGTTCTGCGCGCGTCGGTCTTCGCGTCCCAAGCCACGATGGCGTCAGGCCCGTCCGCCTGTTCCACCAGCAGGTAGGGCTGGCCGTCGACGCCGAATCCCACCGGCACCTGCGCCCGCCCGGTGCGCGAGGTCTCGTGCACGGGCCGCCATTCCGCCCCCGGGTCGCGGTAGTACAGACGGCTTATCCGGTCGTCGGCGAAACCTGTCGCGAAACGGACCTCGCCCTGGGCGTCGGTGCGGAAGGTCGCGCGCGGCACCGGCGAACGGATCACCAGGGTGCGCTTGCCGGTGGCCACATCCATCCGCTCGACCTGGGAAGACGCCTTCTCGGAAAACAGGCTGACTTCGATCAGCGCACTGCCATCGCCGGCCGGTGCCGCTTCCATCAGTTCGGCGGCAATGCCCCAGGCCAGCCGTGCTTCGGCGTGGTTGCCCGCCGCCATGCTGCCCTTGCGGTAACCCACCAGCAGTTCACCGTCCTTGCCATCGGCATTGATGCCGTACAGCTCTCCCGTCGCCTGCGGTGCATCGAGCCGACCGAACTTCTTGGCCAGCCCGATCACCAGACGCTGGTCGCTGACCCATTCGAAGGTATCGGCGTGGTTGTGCTTCTGCGGCCGGAACGCACCGACCAGCTGCATGTCGCTACGGCGCAGGATCGCCACCGCGGTGGAGTCCTCCATCGGCACGGTCGCGGCGAGATACTCGCCGGTCGGCGACAGCTTCATTTCGTTGAAGCTTTCCTCACGGAGGAAACGCTCCAGATCCACCGCTCCGGCCCCCGCCGGCAACCATCCGCACACCGTGCCCAGCAGCACGGCGATCATCGTCTTGCGCATCCATTCCCCCCCGGGACCGGACCCCATGTCCGGAACGGCGATTCTAGACCCACACCGGGCCGCACAAAAGAAAAATGGCACCGCTTGCACGGTGCCATTTATGGCCTGCCCTGATGGAGAGAGGTATCAGTGCACGCCGCGGAACGCGAGGCTGAGCGCCAGCACCGACAGGATCACCGCGATGGTGCCGTCGAGGATGCGCCAGGTCTTGGGCTTGGTGAACAGCGGGGCCAGCAGGCGTGCCCCCAGGCCCTGGGCGGTCAGCCACAGGCAGCTGGCGGTGACCACGCCGGCGGCGAAGGCCATGCGCTGGTTGCCGAAGTTGTCGGCAATCGAGCCGATCACCATCATGTCCAGCCAGAAATGCGGATTGATCAGCGAGAAGCCTACCGCAGCGGTCAGCACTGCACGGCGCGACGTATTGTCACTGTCGTCCATCTGCAGACCGCCGGTGCCGGCCAGCGCGCGACGCGCCGACTGCCAGGCGTACCACGCCAGGAAGGTCACGCCGCCCCACAGCACCACGGTGGTCAGCCACGGCAGCGCACGGGTCAGGGTGTTCAGCCCGGCCACGCTGGCGAAGATGAAGATCGCATCGATGGCCGCACAGGTCGCCACCACCGGCACGATGTGCTTGCGCAGGATGCCCTGGCGCAGGATGAAGGCGCTCTGCGCGCCCACCACCGCGAACAGGCCGATGCCGGCGGCTGCGCCACTGAACCACGCGGCCAGACCGGGGCCGCCGGAGATGAAGGAGAACATCGAAATACCGCCTGTCTTGCTGTGGGGGTGGTGCCTCGCCAAGGCGTACAGCACCGGATGGCGCGTATTGTCGCGCCGCAACACGAAAAAGTAGAGCTAAACTTGCTAAACCATCTTTAGCGGAACTTAAGACGATGCGGATCGACCATGCCCAGCTGCGGGCCCTGGCAGCGGTGATCCGCGAGGGCAGTTTCGAGCGCGCCGCGCAGTCGCTCAACGTAACCGCGTCGGCCATTTCGCAGCGGGTCAAGGCGCTGGAGGACCGGGTTGGCCGGCTGCTGGTCAAACGTTCCTCCCCGGCCGTGGCCACCGAGGAAGGCCAGGTCCTGGTGCAGCTGGCCGAGCAGACCGCGCTGCTGGAACATGACGCACTGCACCGGATGGGCATCGCCGACGAGGACCTGCCGCAGGCCAGCATCCCCGTGGCGGTCAATCACGACAGTCTGGAAACCTGGTTCACCGAGGCCGCGCTGCGCTTTGCCGAGCAGACCGGCACCACCCTGGACCTGCGCCTGGAGGATCAGGACCACACCGTGGCGCTGCTGCGCCAGGGCGCGGTGCTGGGCGCGGTGACCACCCTGGACGAGCCGGTGCAAGGGTGCCAGATCCATCCGCTGGGCAGCATCCGCTACGCCGCCACCTGCACTCCGGCCTTCCACGAGAAGTACTTCGCGAAAGGGGTGAACGCGCAGTCGCTGGCCCAGGCCCCGGTGCTGGTGTTCAACCGCAAGGACGACATGCAGGCGCGATTTGCCCGCCGCCTTGCGGGCGAAGAGCTGCCGATGACGGCGCCCACCTGGTGGATTCCGTCGACGCGCGCGTTCGTGCAGGCCAACCTGGGCGGGCTGGGCTGGACCATGAATCCCCTGCCGCTGGTGAAACGGCACCTGGAGGCCGGCCGGCTGGTGCTGATGAAGCAGCGCGCGTGGGAAGACGTGCCGCTGTACTGGCAGCACTGGAAGGGCGACGTAAAGACCATGGCGCTGCTGACCCGGGCGGTGCTGGGCGCGTCGAACGGGTTGGTGCGGAAGAAGCGTTGAGCGCCGTGCCGACCAACGGTCGGCACCTACCCGTAGAGCCGGGCTTGCCCGGCTGGAGGCGGCGACGGTCCTGTAGAGCCGGGCTTGCCCGGCTGGACGCGGCGATGGTCCTGTAGAGCCGGGCTTGCCCGGCTGGACGAGGCGATGGCCCTGTAGAGCCGGGCTTGCCCGGCTGGGCGGTGCGGCGGCGTTTCAGCCGGGCAAGCCCGGCTCTACACAATGTCCCCACCTCCCCACGCGCAGCATCCGCGGCATGGACAGCGATCCGGTCTACCTGCACATCCGGGTGGTATTGAGCATCATCCTGGGGCTGAGCATCACCACCCTGCTGCGCGGGCTGGCGCAGATCATCGAGAACCCGGCGCGCCGGGGCTGCTCGTGGCTGCATATCGCCTGGGTGCTGTGGGCGCTGATCTCGGTGGTGACCTTCTGGTGGTGGGAGTTCCGGCTGATCCAGGTGCACCGCTGGACCTTCGGGCTGTACCTGTTCGTACTGGCCTATTGCGCCAGCTGGTACCTGCTGTGCGTGCTGCTGTTTCCGGACGACCTGCGCGATTACGACAGTTACGAGCATTACCTGCTGCAACGGCGGGGCGGGTTCTTCGGGATGTTGGCGCTGGTGACCCTGCTGGACCTGGGCGACACCGCGATCAAGGGCCACAGCCGCTGGGTGATGCTGGGCGAGGCCTACCCGATCCACACCGCGCTGATGCTGGCGGTGGCGGCGCTGGGCATGGCCAGTCGGAGTCGACGAGTGCATGTGGCCTTGGCGACGGCGGCGCTGCTGTACCAATGCGGCTATTTCCTGGTCGAGTATTTCAGCCTGACAGCCGATTGATCTGCGGCTTCGACGGGTCTGCAGCCACGCAGGGCGTGGCTCTACGTCGCCCGGTCGTAGAGCCACGCTCTGCGTGGCTGGTTTCTCTGCCCGCGCCACGCGATGCTGCGTTGCACCAAATCCGTACCGTTTCGGGCTAAAATTGTCCCCAGGATGCGCCAAACGGTTGTTTCTTCACGCTTCTTCCCCAGGGCGTGGTCATCCTCCTCCCATCTCCCCCTAAGAGATATCCATGAAAAAGTTAGCCAAGGTCGTCCTCGGCCTGCTCGTGCTGTTGCTGCTGGCAGCGGCCGTGTTCCTGTACTGGCCCCTGTACCAGCGCTCGGTCCCGGCGGCGGAAAACGACAAGCCGGTCGACGTCGTGCTGGTCGGCGGCGGCATCATGAGCATCACGCTTGCCACGTTCCTGCAGGAACTGCAGCCGGACTGGAACATCCAGGTCTATGAGCGCCTCAATGGCGTGGCGCTGGAAAGCAGCGACGGCTGGAACAACGCGGGCACCGGCCACTCGGCCTTCGCCGAACTGAACTACACCCCGGAACTGCCGGACGGCAGCATCGAGACCAAGCGCGCGGTCGGCATTGCCGAGCAGTTCGAGGTCTCGCGCCAGTTCTGGTCGCACCAGGTGAAGGAAGGCCGGCTGAGCCAGCCGAGCGACTTCATCAACCCGACCCCGCACATGAGCTTCGTCTGGGGCGATGACAACATTGCCTACCTGCACAAGCGCCAGCAGGCGCTGTCGAAGAACCCGCTGTTCTACGGCATGCAGTACTCGGAAGACCCGGCGCAGATCAAGGCCTGGGCCCCGCTGCTGATGGAAGGGCGTGACCCGAACCAGAAGGTGGCCGCGACCTGGATGCCGCTGGGCACGGACGTGAACTTCGGCGTGATCACCCGCCAGCTCACCACCGGCCTGCAGCGCAGCCCGAACTTCAAGCTGCATCTGGAGCATGAAGTGCGCGCGCTGCGTCAGAACGACGACAAGAGCTGGAACGTGACCGTGGCCGACCTGAAGTCGGGTACGGAATCGACGGTGAAGTCGCGCTTTGTGTTCATCGGTGCGGGCGGTGCGGCGCTGAAGCTGCTGCAGTTGTCGGGCATTCCGGAATCGAAGAACTACGCGGGCTTCCCGGTCGGCGGCCAGTTCCTGGCGTTCAAGAACCCGGCGATTGCCAGCCGTCACAGCGTGAAGGCGTACGGCATGGCCGAAACGGGTTCGCCGCCGATGTCGGTGCCGCACCTGGATGCGCGCAAGCTGGACGGCAAGCCGGTGGTGCTGTTCGGACCGTTCGCGCTGTACAGCACGAAGTTCCTGAAGCACGGCTCGTGGTTCGACCTGTATTCGTCGGTGAACCACAACAACGTGGCAGGCATGCTGGACGTGGGTCTGGAAAATCTGGACCTGGTGAAGTACCTGATGGGCCAGGCCCGTCTGGAAGATGCGGACCGCCAGGCCGAACTGGTGAAGTACTTCCCGACCGCCAAGCGCGAGGACTGGGAACTGGTCACCGCCGGCCAGCGCGTGCAGATCATCAAGAAGGACCCGGAGAAGGGTTCGGTGCTGCAGTTCGGCACCGAGATCGTGACCGACAAGGACCACACGATTGCGGCCCTGCTGGGCGCATCGCCGGGTGCCTCGACGTCGCCGCCGATCATGCTGGACCTGCTGAAGAAGGCCTTCCCGGAACAGATGGCAGCCGGCTGGGAAGCGCGCCTGAAGGAGATCGTGCCGTCCTACGGGCGCAAGCTCAACGACAGCGCGGCGCTGACCAACGAGATCCGCGGCCAGACCAGCGCGGCACTGAACCTGCCGTTCCTGGAAGTGCCGGCGGACACCAGCGCGGCGGTCATGCTGACCCCGCCGGCTCCGGTTGCTCCTGCGGCTCCGGTGAAGGAAAAGCGCAACGCGAACGAAGAGATGCAGGCGCTGTAATTGCGGTCGCCTGATGTGGATCTCTGGAAACCGGCTTCCTTCGGGGAGCCGGTTTTCTTTTGCGCGTGGATGGGCTGCGTATCGCCGGGCCTTGCCCGGCTGCTGTTGTATTTGGGCGAAAAGCCGGTGGTCATCGGTTCCCGTGTTTTGGCGGGTCGGGATGGGCGTTCCGGGGGACGCCGCAAGTACGTCCCTGTAGGCTTGATCGCCGCATCCATGCGGCTCACACCCCCTCCAGCCCACCCCGACCCGCCATCGACAGTGCGGCGGTAGCCATCGAAGATCAAAACCAACGGCGGCCCCGATCCATTGTCATGCATTACCGATTGCTGGGGATTACACAGCGATCGTCTGTCGACCGATCCCACCAGAGCATTTCCGATTCCACCGGGGCAGTGCGGATGGGTTTTGATCTTCCTTGGCCACCGGCCAACTGTCTGGGGCGTGTCGGGGTGGGTTTGCGGGACCGTCAAAAACATGGATGTTTTTGACGAGCCTA
>NZ_DAMDFR010000080.1:0-20010 GCF_032103445.1 Stenotrophomonas sp. | reverse complement strand
GTTTGATCCCGAAATCGCCCTTGCATAGGCAGGGGCGAGACGGTATCTACGCGACCGGGATGGCTGGGGTGGTAGCGTCGGTCGACAGACGACGGCCGTGAATGGCGCAACGCCCATTAACGACGTAACCCCCAAACGAAACCGACGCTTTTCACCACACACAAAAAAAGGGCGAGGTCTCCGCCTCGCCCTTGAAAAATTCACCACCGGAAATCTTCGCGTATCACCCCAACTGCAGGCACACCATCGCGTGCGCGGGCAACACCACCTGGTCACCGTCAATGCCACCGGCATCCGGACCCGGCACGCTCAATGCCGTCCACTCCCCCGCCGGCAACGGCGCAGACACCGCATCACCGGACAGATTGAACGCCAGCAACAACGTCTCACCTGCATGCCGGCGTTCAAACATCAACACCGGCTCGGCGCTGTCCAGGAACCGGATGTCACCCAAAAGCAGCGTCGGCATGGTGTGGCGCCACGCCAGGAACTGGCGGAACGCGTTCAACACCGAATGCGGGTCATGCTCCTGCCCGGCCACCGAGCGTGCGCGGTGCTCGTCGGAGATCGGCAACCACGGCTGGCCGGTGGTGAAACCGGCCTGTTCGGCATCGGTCCACGGCAACGGGGTGCGGCATCCATCGCGGCCTTTGAAGTTCGGCCAGAAGGTGATGCCGTAGGGATCCTGCAGCGCCTCGAACGGCACGTCGGCTTCGCCCAGGCCGAGTTCTTCGCCCTGATACAGACAGATCGAGCCACGCAGCGAGCACAGCATGCCCACCAGCATGCGCGCCAGGCGCGGGTTGGCGGGATGGCCGCCCCAGCGGGTGACGGCGCGCTCGACGTCGTGGTTCGAGATCGCCCAGCACGGCCAGCCTTCGGTCATCGCCGCTTCCAGGCGCGAGACGGTGCTGCGGATGTAGTCCACGCTGTAGTCATCGACCAGCAGCTCGAAGCTGTAGCCCATATGCAGGCGGCCGGCGCTGGTGTACTCGGCGGTGGTGGCGAGCGAGTCTTCCGAGGAAATCTCGCCCAGCGCCACCGCGCCGGGGAACTCGTCCAGCAACGCGCGCAGCTTGCCCAGGAACGGAAGATTCTCGGGCTGGGTGTTGTTGTAGTAGTGGTACTGGTAGGCGTACGGGTTGTCCGGGCTGAAACCACGGCCCACGCGCTTGTCGGCCGGCTTGGGCGGGTTATCGCGCAGCTGGCGGTCGTGGTAGCAGAAGTTGATCGCGTCCAGACGGAAGCCGTCCACGCCGCGCTCCAGCCAGAAGCGGACGTTGTCCAGCGTGGCCTGCTCGACTTCCGGGTTGTGGAAGTTCAGGTCCGGCTGGTCGGCCAGGAAGTTGTGCAGGAAGTACTGCTCGCGGCGCGGTTCCCACTGCCAGGCGACGCCACCGAACAGTGACATCCAGTTGTTCGGCGGGGTGCCGTCTTCACGCGGATCGGCCCACACGTACCAGTCGGCCTTGGGGTTGGTACGGTCCTGGCGGCTTTCGCGGAACCAGTCGTGCTCGATCGAGGTGTGGCTGAGCACCTGGTCAATCATCACCTTCAGGCCCAGGCCGTGGGCCTTGGCGAGCAGACGGTCGAAGTCGTCCAGGTTGCCGAACAGCGGGTCCACAGCACGGTAGTCGGCAATGTCATAGCCGAAATCGGCCATCGGCGACTTGAAGAACGGCGAAATCCAGATCGCGTCCACGCCCAGCGCGGCGATGTAGTCCAGGCGCTCGATGATGCCGGGCAGGTCGCCCACGCCGTCGCCGTTCGCGTCCAGGAAGCTGCGCGGGTAAATCTGATAGATGACGGCACCGCGCCACCATGGAGTGTTCGTCATCGTGAGCCCCCCTCCGGGCTTCCATAGGGCACCCGCCAGAGGGGTGCCGGATCATGCCCGACAAGCTTAGCGGCGGCCCCTGCGGGGTGGTGCCATTTGCATACGTATTCACGCCGGGACGGCCTATAATCGGGCTTACGCCTGAAAGTACGACCGCATGACCATCACCGAAGACACCCGCTCCGCGCTGGGCCTGCCCCAGATCCAGACCCTCGCCGCGCCCGACATGGCCGCGGTGGACGCGCTGATCCGCCGCCGCCTGTCCTCCGATGTCGTGCTGATCAACCAGATCGCCGACCACATCATTTCCGCCGGCGGCAAGCGCCTGCGCCCGATGCTGGTGATGCTGGCCGGCCACGCGGTCGGCCAGGCCGGTCCGGAACACCACCAGCTGGCGGCGATCATCGAGTTCATCCACACCTCGACCCTGCTGCACGACGACGTGGTCGACGAATCCAGCCTGCGGCGCGGCCGCAGCACGGCCAATGCGCTGTGGGGCAATGCACCCAGCGTGCTGGTAGGCGATTTTCTGTACTCGCGCAGCTTCCAGCTGATGGTGGAACTGGATCGCATGCCTGTCATGCAGATCCTGGCCGACACCACCAACCGCATTGCCGAAGGCGAAGTGCTGCAGCTGCTGCACGTGCACAACCCGGACACCGACGAAGCCGCCTACCTGCGCGTGATCGAGCGCAAGACCGCGGTGCTGTTCGCCGCCGGCACCCGCCTGGGCGCGCTGGCCAGCGGGGTCGATGAAGCCACCCAGCAGGCGCTGTACGACTACGGCATGCACCTGGGCTATGCATTCCAGATCGCCGACGACGTGCTGGATTACTCGGCCAATGCCGACGAACTGGGCAAGAACCTGGGCGACGATCTCGCCGAGGGCAAGGCCACGCTGCCGCTGATCCACGCGATGGCGCATTCGGATGCCACCACCCGCGAACGCCTGCGTGAAATCGTGCAGAACGGGGATGCCTCGGCCATGCCGGAAGTGCTGGCGGCGATCCATGCCACCGGCGGGCTGGATTACAGCCGGCAGCGTGCTGAGGAATATGCCGCTGCGGCTGAGCGTGCGCTGGATGGGCTGGCCGACAATGATGCCGTGGCCGCCCTGCGCGGGCTGGCGCGGTATGCGGTGCAGCGTTCGCATTAACGGTAGTGCCGGCCGCTGGCCGGCTTCTCGCATCACCAAACACCGCGCGGTGCCGGCCAACGGCCGGCACTACCGGGCCATGAACTACCGCTTGTCGAAGAGCCCTTCGAAGAACGAATCCAGGCTCTTCCACGCCCGCTTCGCCGCCCGCTCGTCATATGCACAACCCGGCGGGTTGTTCGCATCGGCCTCGGCAAAACAATGCACCGCGCCGCTGTAATTGGTGAACTCCCAGTCCACCTTGGCCGCATTCATTTCCTGCTCGAAGCTGCTGATGTCTTCCGCGGTGACGCTCTTGTCGTCAGCCCCGTTGAGCACCAGCACCGACGGATGCGTGCCACCGGCCTTGGCCGGCAGCGGCGAGCCCAGACCGCCGTGCAGGCTGACCACGCCGGCCAGCGGCGCACCGGCGCGGGCCAGTTCCAGCACCGTGGTACCGCCGAAGCAGAAGCCGACCGCGCCGATCCGGCTGGCATCCAGCGGGGCCTTGCCGGCCTGTTCCTTCAGTACCTCCACCGCCTTGAGCGCACGCGCACGCAGCACCGGACGGTCGTTACGCAGCTTGGTCGCCACCGGGCCCGCCTCGGCGTCGGTCTTGGGGCGCACGCCTTTGCCGTAGACGTCGGCGACCAGCACCACGTAGTCGTCGCCGGCGAGCTTTTTGGCCTTTTCGATGGCCGAGGCGTTCACGCCCTTCCAGTTCGGCACCATCACCAGACCGGGACGCTTGTCGTTGTCTTCGTCGTCATAGACCAGCACCCCGCTGAAGGTGGTGCCGTCGTGCTGCCATTCGACCGGTTTGGCCTGCATGGCCGCCCAGGAGGGCATGGCCGCCATGCCCAGTACCAGTGCCGCACCCCACTGCCATTGCTGCTTCATGCGCCTGCTCCTTCGGGGAAAGCGCCACTTTAACCGGAAGACTTGTGAGGTGATGTAGAGCCACGCCCTGCGTGGCTTCGACCCTGTCTGGCACGGCGCAGCCACGCAGGGCGTGGCTCTACGGACCGATCAGGCACTGCGCGGACACGCATGGCGTGTCCCTACGCGAATGCGGCACGCGCGGTCCAGACATGGGCGTTACGCGAATGCGGCACGCGAGGTCCGGGGCGGGCGTTGGATGTCACGGATTCGCAGGCCCCTGTAGGGACACGCCACGCGTGTCCGCGCGGTGCCGGGAATCAGGCAATCCCGATCCCGGCAATGGCGGTGATCGCATCCGGATCAAACCCGGCCAACTGGGCAAAATGCCGACCGCGCGCCACGTAATCCTTGTACACGCCATAGCTCGGCGCACCCGGGGACAGCAGCACCACCCCACCCTGCCCGCCGAGCGCATCACAGGCGATCCGCACCGCTTCGTCCAGATCCGCCGCCGCATGCAGGCCAAACCGCCCGGCCTCGGCCAGCGGCTGCAGCAATGCATGAATGCGCGGGCCGTTGGCGCCCATGGTCACGATCTCCAACGGTGGCACGTCATGCGCCATGTGCTGCATGAAGTCGGTCCAGTCCAGGCCACGGTCATGGCCGCCCACCAGCAGCGCGATGCGCTGGCCGGCAAAGCACTCCAGCGCCGCCAGGCTGGCGTGTGGCGTGGTGCTGATCGAATCGTTGACGAAGCGCAGACCATCGCGCTCGCCAATCACCTGCAGACGATTGGGCAGCGGGCGGAAGCTCTGCACCGCCGGTGCCAGCGCCACCGCGTCCAGGCCCAGCGCTTCGACCGCCGCCAGCACCGCACACAGGTTGCCGCGATTATGCCGGCCGGGCAGCGGCGTGTTGGCCGTATCGAACACCGCCTGCTCGCCGCGATACACCCACTCGTCGCGCATGTGCCAGCCCTGCGGCTGGTTGAACCACACCACTTCGCTGTGCGGCAGCTGCAACGCAGCCAGGTGCGGGTCGGTCGCATTGAGCACGGCGATGCGCGGTGCGGCTTCGGTCACCAGTGACAGCTTGTCTTCGATGTAACGCGCTTCGCTGCCATGCCAATCCAGGTGCTCCGGGAACAGGTTCAGCACCACGGCGACCTGCGGGTGCGCGGCACTGCGCGCCACTTCGCCGGTCTGGTAACTGGACAGCTCCACCGCCCAGTACTGCGGAGCCGGCTGCGGCTCCAGCACTTCCAGCAGCGGCAGGCCGATGTTGCCGACCAGGCCGGTGCGTGCGCCGCTGGCGCGCAACAGGTGCGCCAGCAGCGACGTAGTAGTGCTTTTGCCCTTGGTACCGGTCACGCACACGGTGTCGCGCACGGTGCCTTCGGCGTCGGCGTGCTCGGCAAACCACAGCGAGGTGCCGCCGATGAACTGTGTGCCCTGTGCAGCGGCCTGCTGGGCCGCTTCGCCATAGGGACTGATGCCGGGCGACTTGATCACCACCTCGAACGCAGCCAACGCTTCACCGCTGACATCACTGCGCACAGTCAACGCGCCCTGGGTTTCAGCGCGCGCCGCCTCGGCTTCCGCTGCCGGGCAGAACAGGGTCAGCGCCAGGGCCGGCAGTCGCTGGCGCAGCACGGCAAACGCCGCCCTGCCCTCACGCCCCCAACCCCATAACGCAACCCGCTTGCCGTCAAGCTGCGAAATTCGCACGCAGGCGCTCCCAGATCGCCGCCGGAATACGGTGTTCGCCTTCCAGCACCAGCAACGGCTCGATGCTCAGCTCGGACGCGTCCAGCTGCGGCTGGATCTCCTGGATGAAGCGCTTCACCAGCACGTCCTCGCTCCACTCCGGACGCGCCGCCAGGGTGGCCATCGCCGCACGCGATTCGCGGCCTTCGCCCACGCATTCGAACGGCTTGTGGTCCTGGAACTCCAGCAGCGCATCGAAGCCGCCGGCCTGTTCGGCGTCGTCCAGCAGGTTCCGGCCGAAGATGCGCACCAGGCGGGTCTTGGGCATGAACGGAGCCAGCGCCAGGAACACGAAATGGCACTTCGGGCAGACCCCGCACCAGCGGTTCACCGGTCGCTCGCCGAGGATGTGGAAGTTGCGGTTGCAGCTGGAGAAATGCGCGTCGTAGAAGTCGCTCTTGGCGAACTGCCGTGCCACCGCCAGCTCGGACAGCGGACGCAGCAGCGAGTAGTACTGCAGGTCGGCCGCAACGTGCTTCTGCAGGTGTTCGCCGAAGGCCTGCTCGAACGCCCAGCCTTTCGACCACTGGTGGTTGACCTCACCGGTGCCGGGAATCTGGCTGCCGTAGCTGGCCGAACGCTCGTTGGAGAACACCACCTGGTTCACACCCTGCAGCAGCGCGGCCAGGGCCATGATGGCCGAGTTCACCGCGGTGACCGGAATGTGCCCGTTCCACGCACCCTGGCGGTTTAGTTCAAACAGCTCCGGTGCCAGCACGCGGCCGATGTTCAGGGTGGGCAGCCCGGTGCGCTCGGCGCAGGCACGGATCAGCTGCGAGCCGCCGATCCAGGTGACAGTCTCTTCAATACCCAGCGCGCGCAGCGCCTCGATGCTGACCAGTGAGTCCTTGCCACCGCCGATGGCGACCAGCGCATGCTCGCGCAGGCCAGCAGCCGGAGCGGCCACCGCCTCGCCCTGCACCGGCAGGCGGAAGCGCCCGCGCAGGTTCAAACCGTTGCGGTAGGCAAACTCGCCCAGGCCATTGAGGTACACCGTTTCCACCAATGCGGCGGTATCGGCATCGATGGCGTAGCTGTCGATGCGCACATCGTCCGGCACCGCCGCCTTGTAGTAGCTGACACCCGCGAACAGATGCAGCAGGCGCAGGGCCTGCTCCACCGCCTGCGCACGGGCACCGTCCAGCACGAACGGCGCACCCGGAATGGTGACCGTCTCGACCAGTTCAGGACCGTTGTCGAAGGCATAGACCAGCTGGGCCACGCCGGTCTGCGCGTCCAGCGCACAGCGGACGAAGCGGAAGGTGGCAACCTGGTGTTTATCGAAAGCAGTCATGGCGTATCCGGTGAGGCGTGGCGTTTTCGCGGCGGTGCGCGAAGGCGTTCAGTTAAGGGGTGCGGCGCGCTGTCAGGGCGTGTCATCGATCACGTCCTCGCGCGGCAGCGCACGCTGGTTGTAGGTATTGGCCATGACATAGCCGTAAGCACCGGTATCGGCGATCAGCATCACGTCGTCCGGAGCGGTCGATACCGGCAGGCGGCGGCGCTTGCCGAACACGTCACTGGATTCACAGATCGGGCCGACCACGTCGAACATCGCCTCGGCGTAACCGCCAAGACGGCTCAGGTTCTCGATGTCATGCCAGGCGTCGTACAGCGCCGGGCGCATCAGGGTGTTCATGCCGGCATCCAGCCCAACCCGGCGGATGCCGTCCTTCTCCACCACCTGGGTGGCGGTGGTCAGCAGCACGCCGCATTCGGCAACCAGATAGCGGCCCGGCTCGATCGCCAGACGGAAGGCCGGGTGCACCGCCTTGACCTCGGCCAGACCCACTGCCCAGGCGTCCAGGTCGAACGGCTCGTCGTCGGCGCTGTACGGAATGGGCAGGCCACCGCCGATGTCGATGGTTTCCACGCTGCCGATGCGGCGCGCGAAGCCGGCCAGTTCATCGCACATCAGACGCCAGTGCTGCGCGGTTTCCACGCCGCTGCCCAGGTGGGCATGCAGGCCGACCACGCGGGTGCCCAGCTCGGTGGCCAGACGCACGAACTCATCAACGCGGGCGATCGGCAGGCCGAACTTGGAATCCTTGCCGCCGGTGCGGACCTTGGCATGGTGGCCTTCGCCACGACCCAGGTCGACGCGCAGCCACAGTTCGCGGTTGCGGAACAGGTCCGGCCAGCGCTGCAGCGCTTCCACGTTGTCCAGGGTGACGGTTACTCCCAGCGCGAAGGCAGCTTCGTACTCGGCGCGCGGGGCGAAGCTGGGGGTGAACAGCACGCGGCGCGGCGACAGCGCCGGCAGCGTGTTGAACACGTGCTTCAGTTCGCCGTGCGAGACACATTCCAGACCGAAGCCTTCCTGCTCCAGCACTTCCAGAATGGCCGGGTGGCTGTTGGCCTTGATCGCGTAGTAGCGCTGGTCAATCGGCTTGATCGCGGCCAGCGCGCGGGCGCGGGCGCGCACCGTGGGCAGGTTGTACACATAGCGCGGGGTGCCGGCCTGGGCGAGCTGCAGCAGGTGCTCACGCTGGCCGCGCCACCAGGCGGTTTCGCGCGGGCGGATGGTGCCGGCAATTTCGCGCCAGCGCGGGCCGAACACCTCGCCCTCTTCCACCGGCATCGCGCCGCTGTCGATCAGCTCGGCGTGCAGGATCGGCAGCAGGCCGTCGGCATCGGCTTCGTCGATGACGAAGGTCAGGTTCAGGTCGTTGGACGACTGCGAGATCATGTGCACGCGTTCGCGGCCGAAGGTGGCCCACACGTCCGACAGCTTGTGCAGCAGCGAGCGCATGCCGCGCCCGACCAGGGTGATGGCCGCGCACGGTACGATGATCTTGACCTTGCAGATCTGCGACAGGTCGGCCGACAGCGCCGCCAGCACGTCGGTGCTGACCAGGTTCTCGGACGGGTCCAGCGACACGGTGACATTGGTTTCGGCCGAACCGATCAGGTCGACCGACAGGCCGTGCTTCTTGAACAGCCCGAACACGTCGGCGAGGAAGCCGACCTGCTGCCACATGCCGATGCCTTCCATCGACACCAACACGATGCCGTTGCGACGGCTGATCGCCTTCACCCCCGGCACCGGTGCGGCGTTGCCGTCGATGCTGGTGCCCGGCAGTTCCGGGCGCTCGGTGTCGAGGATGGCCATCGGCACGCCGGCGTCGCGGCACGGCTTGATCGAGCGCGGGTGCAGCACCTTGGCCCCGGTGGTGGCGATTTCCTGCGCCTCGTAATAATCCAGGCGGGTCAGCAGGCGCGCATCCGGCACGTCCTTGGGATTGGCGCTGAACATGCCCGGCACGTCGGTCCAGATTTCGACCCGGCTGGCACCGAGCAGCGCACCGAAGTACGCCGCCGAGGTGTCCGAGCCGCCACGGCCCAGAATGGCGGTACCGCCATCGGCGTGCTGGGAGATGAAGCCCTGGGTGATCAGCATGCGGGTCGGCTGGGCGTGGAAGCGCGCGGCCCACTCGGCATCCGAACGCCACTGGCAGTTCACCGACAGGCGCTGTGACCACTCACTCTGGTTGGGCTGCGGCGGCAGCGCCTGCAGCCACTGGCGGGCGTCCATCCAACCAAAATCCAGGCCACTGGCGCGCAGGTAGGCCGCGCCCAGGGTCGAGGACAGCAGTTCGCCCTGACCCAGCACTTCCGCCTGCCAGTCCAGCGGACGAGCGGCCGCGCGCGGATCATCGAGCAGGCCCTGCAGCGCGTTCAGGCGTTCGTCCAACGCGCTGGCATCCAGCGACAGCTCGGCCAGGAATTCGCGGTGGCGTGCGACCAGCGCATCCACGCGGGCACGACTGTCGGCGGCACCGTCGGCAATGGCGGTCAGTTCGTTGGTGACCCCAGACAGCGCCGAGACCACCACCAGCACGCGCGCGCCGGTTTCTTCCGCACGTTTTTTCGCCAGCTTCCCGATCGTGTCCCAGCGGTGACGACGCGACACGGAGGTGCCGCCGAACTTCAGTACGATCCAGCGATCGACAAGGGGGGAAGCTGACATGGAGAAAGAAATATAGGTAATGGAGGGGGTTCGCCCGGCACACCGGGACGAACCTCCGATTCTATGCCAAGCCCGGCCCCCGCTGGGCCATCGCCCCCTGCCCCGGCGGCGGCGCGGCGGCTCACTTGTTAAGCTGCCCGCCCGTTCCCCCGATCCTGGCCGCCATGTCTTCGCGTCGTTTTCTGCAGTTGGATGTGTTTTCCCCCTACCCGGGTGCCGGCAACCCGCTGGCGGTGGTGCTGGACGCCGAAGGCCTGGACGAGGCCCGCATGCAGGCGATTGCGCGCTGGACGCGACTGCCGGAAACGACCTTCGTGTTTGCCCCGCAGGCCCCGGGCAGCAGCTACCGGATCCGCATGTTCAGCCCGCAGAAGGAAGTGCCGTTCGCCGGGCACCCCAGCGTGGGCACCGCGCATGCGGTGCTCGAGGCCGGTCTGGCAACCCCGGTGAACGGGGTTCTGGTACAGGACGGCATTGCCGGCCTGCTGCCGCTGCGGGTGACCGGCGAAGGCGCGCAGCGCAGCATTGCCATCCGCACCCCGCGCGCGGCGGTGGCGGAGGTGACCCGCGCTGACGATCCGCGCCTTCAGGCGGCGTTGCGCGGCTGGGCCCTGGGCGCGTTGCCGCCGGCGCGGATGGATGGCGGACGCAGCTGGTGGGTGGTGGAACTGGTCGATGAAGCCACTCTGCGCGGACTGACGCCGGACTGGGAGGCCATCGCGCAGTTGGCCGAGAGCACGGGCAGCATGGGCGTGTTTGCGTATGCGCGCAGCACCGATGCGCACCATGACCTGGCGGTGCGCGCCTTCGTCGGCAACGGTCGGCGCTTCGAGGATGCCGCCTCGGGTGCGGCCAATGCGGTGCTGGCGGCGTGGCTGGACAGCCGCGACGCGCTGCCGGGACGTGGGCGGGACTACGTGGTCAGCCAGGGTCGCGAGGTCGGGCACGATGCGCGCCTGCATCTGCATATCGATGCGGAAGGCGATGTGTGGTCGGGGGGGCAGGTGCAGACGGTGATCACCGGCACGATTGACTGGTGATGGACCGGGGGTTCCCCGCGTAGGGACGCGCCATGCGCGTCCTCGGGGTAATCGCGGACACGCATGGCGTGTCCCTACGCGATGCCCATGCCCGGTGCCGGGCATGGGCGCACGGATCAGCTGGCCAGCTCGGCCTTGAGGCTGATCGGCACCGCACTCAATGCCTTGGAAACCGGGCAGTTCTGCTTGGCATCATCGGCCACGGCGCGGAACTGGGTTTCATCGATCCCCGGCACCACCGCCTTGACCGACAGGCTGATCTGCGAAAGCTGCGGACCGCCCTCCATGGACAGATCCACCTTCGCCTCGGTGTCCAGCGTGGTCGGCGGAAAACCGGCTTCGGTCAGCTTGGCCGACAGCGCCATGGTGAAGCAGCCGGCATGTGCGGCGGCGATCAGTTCTTCCGGATTGGTGCCCTTTTCATCGCCGAAACGGCTGCTGAAGGCATAGCGGGTGTTGTCCAGCAGGCCACTCTGTGGCGTGCTCAATTGTCCCTTGCCTGTCTTCAGGTCACCTTCCCAGTGTGCTTTGGCGTGACGCGAAATGCCCATTTGATCTGTCCTCTGCGGGGTGAATGGCCGGGCCAGCGTAGACCGACGCGCGTTAGCACGGTGTCGGCCCGGCGTGTCCGCCAAACCCCCTCTAGCGCGGCGCACCCGGGTCGTGCCACCCTGTTTTCAGGGCATGACCTGATGCACTGCAGTAACCGCACATGCAAAAAAACCTGAAATTTATGCGTTTGCCTATTGGCGGCGCAGGTGACTTGCCCTACATTTCGCTTGCCGACGGGGTTCGGCGCGACCAAACAACCAACCGTTACGGAACAGGAAACCATGGCAAAGACCGCTAAGAAGGCTGCCCCGAAGAAGGCAGCGAAGAAAGTCGCAACGAAGGCAGCCGCCAAGCCGGCCGCTCCGAAGCCGATCAAGGAAGTGCTGACCAAGTCCGGCCTGGTTGCGCACATCGCTGAAGCCTCTGGCGTTGTCGCCAAGGACGTCCGCGCCGTGCTGGCCTCGCTGGAAAGCGCAGTGGCCTCTTCGGTGCACAAGAAGGGCGCTGGCAGCTTCACCCTGCCGGGCCTGCTGAAGATCACCGCCGTCGCTGTTCCGGCAAAGCCGAAGCGCAAGGGCATCAACCCGTTCACCAAGGAAGAGCAGTGGTTCGCCGCCAAGCCGGCCACCACCAAGCTGAAGGTGCGTCCGCTCAAGAAGCTCAAGGACGCCGCGCTGTAATCTGCGCGCTTCCAGGCAACACCGGAACGGGACGGCCATGGCCGTCCCGTTTCGTTTCCGGCACGCGTTGTGCGGCGAAACACAGCGTTGCCAAAACCCGGCGCTCGCTGTCGGTTGCCCGCAAAACCGCAGCCCACGGCACTCTTCGGGCACCGCGCGATGGCTGAAACGCACAGGGTGGAACACTGCGTGCAGCCCTGCCTGTCGCAGCCCGGTGCCACGCCACCTATGGTGGGCATGTCCCCCACCCCTGCGTGCCGCCATGACCAGCTCATCCCAGCGCTACCGCATTACCGTTACCCCGATCGAGAAAGATGGGTTGCAGTGCAGCGGACGCTGCACCATCGAACTGGAACACCGCGCCCAGCAGGACTGGATGCGGCTGTTGGAAGCCGCACGCCGCCAGAGCGGGCTGAGTGGTGATGAGCGCGCGGCCGCCGTGGTGGCCACGCAGTTGCTGCTTGATCTGGCCCGCCGCCACGCCGACGACCCTGGACACCCGTTGACCGCGTTGCAGCCGCGGCTGGATGAAGTGCTGGCGGCGCTGGACGCGGTCCAGCGCGGCTGACAGCACGCTATGCTGCGTGGGTAGCGCCAGCCGTTGGCTGGCCCAGGCGATGGGTGATCGCCAGCCAGCCGGGCAAGCCCGGCTCTACCCAGGATGTCGGTGATGCGTCGAGTTCTGCTTCTGCTGCCGTTGCTGTTGGGCGGGTGTTCCTGTCAGCCGGAAAGTGCGCGTGCACCGGACGACCGGCCGCCGCTCCAGGATGTTTCCGCCGCAGCTCTCCCACCGCAGGACACCAGCGTCGGCGAAGTCGAGCACGCCGCGCCAGCAGTGGTGAGCGCAGTGGCTGCCGGCGCAGCGGACGAAACCACCACTATCCGCAACTACATCAACGTGCTGCTGCGACCCGACCGTGCCGCCTCCGATGCGTTCTGGACCGGCGGCAGCGCCGGCAGCCGCCCCGACGACCAGGTGTTGCGCGGCATCCCCAACCTGCGCACGCTGCGGGTGGATACCGAACAGCCGATCAGCCGCGACTCCGCCGTACCCTCGCGCCTGCGCGAAGTGCCGGTACGGGTACGTGCAGTGACCGCGGAGGACACGTTCTTCTACGAAGGCTGGTACCGGGTACAGCCGCGCGTTGACGGCAGTGGCTGGGAGATTGTGGGGGCGTCGGTGCAGCCTGTGCTGCGGTGATAGCTGTGGCGCAGCCACGCAAGGCGTGGCTCTACGTAGAGCCACGCCCTGCGTGGCTGCCATGAAGCCCGGATTCATCCAGAAGCGCTATCGTGGCGCTTCATCACTCACTGCCTTGCCGCCATGACCCTACGTCCCCTGCTCGTCCGCCTGGCCGCCAGCGCCGCACTGATCGCCGCCGCCGTCGGCGCACAGGCCGCCCCGAGCATTTCCGGAAAGGAACTCTCGGTGGGGGCCACCGATGTGCAGCAGTATCTGGAGGGCAGCTTCCCGCGCACGCAGGGCGTCCTGGGCGGGCTGGCCAATGTCACCATGAGTCGCCCGCAGCTGACCCTGCCTCAGGGCAGCCGCCTGGATCTGGGGCTGGATGTAGCGGCCGCATTTGCAGGCGGGGCCCCCACACCGCTGGGCCGGGTCACGCTGAGCAGCGGCCTGCGCTACGACGCGCAGACCCAGGGCTTCCACCTGGATCAACCTTCGGTGGATGAATTCACCCCGGTCAACGGCGGCGGGCGGCTGGATTCCAACACCCGCGGCCTGATCAACGCGGCGCTTGTCGAGTACGCCCGCCGCGAGCCGATCTACAAGATCGATCCGACCGTCGCTGCCGTGCTCGGCGCGCTGCAGGTGCAGTCGGCCCAGGTGCGCGATGGCAAGCTGGTGGTGACGTTCAACCAGAGCCTGGGCGGGTTGGTGCCGGAAGGCGTGTTGGGGAATTGATTCCCCAACCGCCGGCGTAAATCACCGCTTGGGTTGCAACATCGTCCCGGTGCACTTCTTCGCACCGCAGCGGCATTCCCAGATTTTCTTCAGGCGGGCGGTATGGCGCTCGGCCAGCACGATGCCGTAGTTGTAGGTCAGCTCCTCACCTGGCTTTATGTCGCGCAGGGCCTCGATGAACACCTTGTCCTCGCGGCGGTTGTCGCCCTCGGCTTCCTCGATCACCGCTTCGCAGTTCGGGTCGCAGCTGTGGTTCAGCCAGCGCGCGTCATTGCCCTTGTAATTGGCATCGATGACGTAGTCGTCGTTCAGGGTGAACAGGAAGGTGTGACCGCTTTCCACATCCCCGGTATCATCGGCGTCCACATCGGCGTGGCTGCGCAGCAGACCCTTGTACTGGATGACCCGCTCGCCGGCCTTCAGCGGTGCAACGGCGAACACACCGTTACCGTGGATGGCGGACTTGCGGGCTTGGATCTTCTTGGGCATCAGGCTGGCCGTTGCATTGGGGAACGACGATTCTCGCCCGCCCGGCCGAAGGTTTCCAGCACCTGAACAGGATGGGTTGGATGCCGGGACATAAAAGCGTACAATTTCAGTCCGCTTTACAACCCCACCCTTCCCATGCTCCGCGTCACCAAGCTCACTGATTACGCCACCGTGGTGCTTTCCGTGCTGGCCGCCCGTCCGGGCGATGTCCTGAGCGCCACCGAACTGGCCGAATACGCCAGCCTGGAACCGCCTACTGTCAGCAAGCTGCTCAAGCCCCTGGCCCAGGCCGGGCTGGTGGAAGGCCTGCGCGGCGTGCGCGGCGGCTACCGCCTGACCCGTCCGGCCGACCAGATCAGCCTGTTCGAGGTGGTGGAAGCCATGGAAGGGCCGCTGGGCCTGACCGAATGCGCGCACGACCACAGCCAGTGCGGCCGTGAACTCAAGTGCGGCGCGCGCAGCAGCTGGCGGATGATCAATGACGTGGTGTCCGAAGCACTGCGCAAGGTCAGCCTGGCCCAGATCCTGCCCCCTATTCCCGTTGCTGACGCCTCCCGCCGCATTGCGGCGGATGTCGTCTCCTGATCCACAGGCAGCCCCCATGGCCACCGAAATCATCGACACCGTTGCCTCCGGCGACACCCCCAACCGCGAGATCCATGAGCAGCTCGGCCGCAAGTATTCGGCCGGCTTCATCACGGAGATCGAATCGGACTCGCTGCCGCCCGGCCTGGACGAGGACACCATCCGTGCCCTGTCGGCCAAGAAGGACGAGCCGGAATGGATGACCCAGTGGCGCCTGGACGCCTACCGGCACTTCCTGACCATGCCGATGCCGAACTGGGCCAAGCTGCAGATCGCCGCCATCGACCTGCAGGCGCTCAGCTACTACTCCGCGCCGAAGGGCCCGAAGTACGCCTCGCTGGATGAAGTGCCGAAGGAACTGCTGGACACCTACGACAAGCTGGGCGTGCCGCTGCATGAGCGCGCCAAGCTGGCCGGCGTGGCCGTGGATGCGGTGTTCGACTCCGTGTCCGTCGGCACCACTTTCCGCAAGGAACTGGCCGAAAAGGGTGTGATCTTCTGCTCGATGTCCGAGGCCATCAAGGAGCACCCGGAGCTGGTGAAGCAGTACCTGGGCAGCGTGGTGCCGGTGGGCGACAACTATTTCGCCGCGCTGAATTCGGCCGTGTTCTCCGATGGCAGCTTCGTGTTCATTCCCAAGGGCGTGCGCTGCCCGATGGAACTGAGCACCTACTTCCGCATCAACGCCGGCCACACCGGCCAGTTCGAGCGCACCCTGATCATCTGCGAAGACAAGGCCTACGTGTCTTATCTGGAAGGCTGCACCGCGCCGATGCGCGATGAGAACCAGCTGCACGCCGCGGTGGTCGAACTGGTCGCGCTGGAAGACGCGGAAATCAAGTATTCGACGGTGCAGAACTGGTACCCGGGCGACGAAAACGGCGTCGGTGGCATCTATAACTTCGTCACCAAGCGTGCCGAATGCCGTGGCGCGCGCAGCAAGGTCACCTGGACCCAGGTCGAAACCGGCTCGGCGATCACCTGGAAGTACCCCTCATGCGTACTGCTGGGCGACGACTCGGTGGGCGAGTTCCACTCGGTGGCGCTGACCCATCATCGCCAGCAGGCCGACACCGGCACCAAGATGATCCACATCGGCAAGCGCACCAAGAGCAAGATCGTCAGCAAGGGCATCAGCGCCGGCCGTGGCCAGAACACCTACCGTGGCCTGGTTAAGGTCGACCGCAATGCCGACGGCGCGCGCAACTACACCCAGTGCGATTCGCTGCTGATCGGCAAGACCTCTGGTGCGCACACTTTCCCGTACATCGAGGTCAAGAACCCGAGTGCGACGGTGGAGCATGAAGCGACCACCTCGAAGATCTCCGACGACCAGCTGTTCTACTGCCGCGCACGCGGCATCGACCAGGAAAACGCGGTGTCGATGATCGTCGACGGCTTCTGCAAGCAGGTGTTCCGCGAACTGCCGATGGAGTTCGCGGTGGAAGCCAAGAAGCTGCTGGAAGTGTCGCTGGAAGGGTCGGTCGGTTAATCACCCGCGCGGCTTCATTTGAATTATTGATTGCCACGCAGGGCGTGGCACTACGGGATTTGTCACATGTTGAAGATCGAAAACCTGCACGCCCGCATCGGCGAGAAAGAAATCCTCAAGGGCCTCTCGCTGACCGTGAAGCCCGGCGAAGTACATGCCATCATGGGCCCCAACGGTGCCGGCAAGTCCACCCTGGGCAACGTGCTGGCCGGCCGCGACGGTTACGAAGTCAGCGAAGGCAGCGTGCAGTTCGACGATGCCAACCTGCTGGAACTGGAACCGGAAGAACGCGCCGCTGCCGGCCTGTTCCTGGCTTTCCAGTACCCGGTCGAAATTCCGGGCGTGAACAACACCTACTTCCTGCGTGCTGCGCTCAATGCGCAGCGCAAGGCGCGCGGCCAGGACGAACTGGATTCCATGCAGTTCCTCAAGCTGGTGCGCCAGAAGCTGGCCGTGCTGCACTTGAAGGACGAGCTGCTGCACCGTGGCGTGAACGAAGGTTTCTCGGGCGGTGAGAAGAAGCGCAACGAGATCTTCCAGCTGGCCGTGCTGGAGCCGAAGCTGGCGATCCTCGACGAAACCGACTCCGGTCTGGACATCGACGCGCTCAAGAGCGTGGCTGACGGCGTCAACGCGCTGCGTTCGGCCGACCGTTCGTTCCTGGTCATCACCCACTACCAGCGCCTGCTCGACTACATCAAGCCGGACGTGGTGCACGTGCTGGCCGACGGCAAAATCGTGCAGAGCGGCGGTCCGGAGCTGGCTCTGCAGCTGGAAGCGCACGGTTATGACTTCCTGAAGAACCGCGTGGTCCCGGAGGCGGCGGTCTGATGAGCGCGCTGCTCGATTCCCTTGCCAACGGCTTCTGCGGCAGCGACGTGCGCCGCGCCGAGCTCGATGCCGCCCTGCAGGCGGGCCTGCCCGGCCCGCGCAGCGAAGCCTGGAAGTACACCTCGCTGCGCCAGCTGGAGCGCCGCAGCTTCAGCCCGGCCCCGCTGACCGCACCGAACGTGGACACCGCCCTGCTGGCCGACATTGCGTCGCCGCGGCTGGTGTTCGTCAACGGCCGCCCGGTGCAGGCGTTGAGCGACCTGACCGGCCTGCCGGCTGGCGTGCAGGTGCAGACCCTGTCCTCCGCCCTGCAGGATGGCGAAGAAGCCCTGCGCTTCCTCGGCCGCCGCTTCGAGCGCAGCGAGGAAGTGTTCGCCCGGCTCAACGCCGCGCTGGCCGACGAAGGCGTGCTGGTACGTGTGGAAGACGGCGCACAGATCGACGTTCCGCTGCAGCTGGTGTTCATCAGCGCCGCCGGCGACACCGACCTGGCCTGGCACCACCGCCACCTGATCGAGCTGCGCGCCGGGGCCACCCTGGGCGTGGTCGAGCATCACCTGCATGTGGGTGACGCCGCGCACCTGGACAACACCCTGGTGCACGTGCACCTGGCGCAGGACGCCGTGCTCTCGCACGCCCGCGTGCAGGCCGACAGCGCCAAGGCCACCACCCTGCTGCGCACCGACGCCGTGCTGGCCCGCAATGCCCAGTACCGCCGCATCGACCTGGAACTGGGTGCGGCACTGAGCCGGCATGAATTGAATGTGCGCCTGGAAGGCGACAACGCCCAGCTCACCGCCAATGGCGTGCTGCTCGGCAATGGCCGCCGCCACGTCGATACCCGCCTGGGCATCGAGCACATCGCCCGCGATACCAGCTCGGAAATGCTGTGGCGTGGTGTTGCCGCCAACCGCAGCCGGGTGGTCTTCCACGGCGGCATCCATATCCGTGCGGGCGCGGACGGCACCGATGCCAATCTGTCCAACAAGAACCTGCTGCTGTCGGCCGATGCCGAGATCGATACCCAGCCGACGCTGGTAATCGACGCGGATGAGGTGAAGGCCGCGCACGGCGCGACGGTGGGCCAGCTGGATGCCAACGCGCTGTTCTACCTGCGCTCGCGCGGGCTGCCGGCACCGCAGGCGCAGGCCCTGCTCAGCGCCGCGTTCTGCCACGAACCGCTCAACGCGCTCGACGCGCGCCTGACCGAACAGCTGCGCCGCCAGCTGGACGTCGCCCTGGCGCAGGCAGGCGTGGCATGAACCTGTCCACACCGCGCCCGTTGGGCGACACCGTCGACGCGCCCGACTGGGATCGCGTGCGCCTGGACTTCCCGCTGCTGATGCGGGAAGTGCACGGCAAGCCGCTGGTGTACTTCGACAACGCCAACACCGGCCAGAAGCCGGTGCAGGTGATCGGCGCGGTGGACGAGTTCTACCGCCGCTACAACGCCAACGTGAGCCGCGCGGTACACGCGCTGGGCACCGAGGCCACTGATGCCTACGAAGGCGCACGCAACAAGCTGGCGCGCTTCCTCAACGTGCGCGCCAACGAGCTGGTGCTGTGCAGCGGCACCACCTTCGCGATCAACCTGATTGCGTATTCGTGGGCGCTGCCGCGACTGAAGGCCGGCGACGTGATCCTGGTCTCGCGCATGGAACACCACGCCAACATCGTGCCGTGGCAGCTGGTGGCCCAGCGCACCGGTGCGACGATCCGCGTGGCCGAAATCACCCCCGACGGCGCACTGGATCTGGACGCGCTGCGCAAGGCGATGACGCCGGACGTGAAGCTGCTGGCGGTGGCCCACGTCTCCAACGTGCTCGGCACGGTCAACCCGGTGCGTGAGATCTGCCGGGAAGCGCGCAAGCGCGGCATCGTCACCGTGGTGGACGGCTCGCAGGCCGTGCCCCATCGCAAGGTGGACATTCCGGCGATCGGCTGCGACTTCTACGCCATCACCGGCCACAAGATGTGCGGCCCCACCGGCACCGGTGCGCTGTGGGCCAGGCGCGAGCATCTGGATGCCATGCCGCCGTTCCTCGGCGGCGGCGAGATGATCAAGGAAGTCAGCTTCGACGGCACCGTGTTCAACGATGCCCCGCACAAGTTCGAAGCCGGTACCCCGAACATCGCCGGTTTCATCGGCCTGGGCGTGGCGGTGGACTACCTGGAGTCGCTGGGCCTGGAACATGTGGAAGCACGCGAGAACGAGCTGCTGGCGCACTTCACCGAAGAGCTCAACAAGATCGACGGCCTGCGCATCTTCGGCACCACGCCGGACAAGGCGGCGGTGGTGTCGTTCCTGATCGAAGGCGCGCACGCCCACGACCTGGCCACCCTGCTCGACCTGGAGGGTGTCGCCGTGCGCTCCGGCCAACACTGCGCGCACCCGCTGCTGCAGTACTACGGCGTCGCCGCCACCTGCCGCGCCTCGCTGGCGTTCTACAACACGCACGCGGAAATCGAGCGGTTCATCACCGCGCTGACCAAGGTGCGCAGGCTGCTGGGGTGACGTAAACATGCGACAATGAGAACACTTCTCATTGCCCTGCACGTCGATGTCGTCCCCGGTGGTCACCCCCGCTGCGTTTGAGCGCCCTCTGGCTGCGGCCATCGTCGTTCTGGCCCATATCGGCTTGTTTGCCGGCCTGCTGTGGACCCAGCACCGAGCGCCCTTGCAGTTGCCGCCGCCCGAGGCCGACCGCACCCAGCTGGTGCTGCTGCCGCCGCGTGCGCCGGAAGTGCCGGTGGAAGAGATCATCGCCCCGACGCCGCGCGACGCCGCCAGCGTCCAGCAGCAGAAACCGCAGCCGCCCAGGCCGCTGCC
>NZ_DAMDFR010000079.1:0-20337 GCF_032103445.1 Stenotrophomonas sp. | reverse complement strand
TTTGACGGTCCCGCAAACCCACCCCGGCACGCCCCAGACAGATGGCCGGTGGCCATGCAAGATCAAAAGCACCTAGACCACTGGTGGGATCGGTCGATAGACGATCGCCGAGAAACGAACACCATCCGGTAACGCATGGCAATGGATCGAGGCCGCCATTGATTTTGATCTTCGATGGCCACCGACGCGCTGTCGATGGCGGGTCGGGATGGGCTGGAGGGGGCATGAGCCGCATGGATGCGGCGACTGAGCTTACAAGGACGTACTTGCAGCGTCCCCCGGAACGCCCGTCCCGATCCGCCAACACAGAGAACCGACGACGGCCGGCTGTTCGCCCAGAACCAACCGTAGCCGGGCAACGCCCGGCGATACGGAAATCATGCAATCACGTACAAAGTGAAACGCTTACCGCACAGGCACCGGAATGTTGCACAGGTCGATATGCCCGGCCGCGCGCTTGTAGAAATCGTCCACGCGATTGCGCCGTGCTTCCACTGTGTCCACGAAGGTCTTCGAATCGGTGCGCAGCACCTGCAGCGTCGGACGCTGCGCTTCCGGCAGGTCGTTCACGCGCTGGATCGAGACGATCGGCGTGCGCTGCGATGCGTCCGCGTAGAAACCCATCGGGGCCGGTCCGCGGGGCAGGGCGCTCAGCAGTTCCATGCCTTTCAGAACGCGGCCGACCACAGTGATGTTGCGGTCCAGCTGGCGCGGCGACTGCCCCGTCACCACGTACAGCTCCGCACCGATGCTGCTGTCTTCGTCATTGTTGCGGCCTGCGCCCAGCGCGCCGTAACAATGCGCCAGCCAGGTCTTGCCGTCGGCCGTGTCCTGGCCTACCGCGAAGCCGTCTACGAAGCCGGTATGGTCGGCCCAGCCGTCCTGGTCCGGCAGGACCATGACCTTCAAGCCCTTGCTGTCGCGCTGGAACTCCGCTGGCAGCTTGCGCTTGGCGCTGCCCAGTGGCTTCGCCTTCGCGGAATCATCCGCATCGGCATCGCCGAACTGCACCACGAAGTTGTCCTGCGACCGGTAGATGCTTTCGCCATCCCAGAAGTGCTCATGCGCCAGCGTCTGGATGTTGGCCACGTGCTGCGGCGCGAACGCAGGGGCCAGTTCGATCACCACCTGGCCGGAGGCCAGATTCATCACCAGCAGGTTGGTTGGGTCCGGGGTGCGCCAGTCGCTGGCCGGCGAGGCGTCCAGGATCTGCTGCGCGCTGCGGTAGGGTGTGGCTGCATTGGCCAGACCAGGAAGCAGGCAGGCGAGCGCGAGGGCAAGCAGGGCAGGACGGCGTGGCGACATGGCGGACCCTTTCAAGGAAGTGCCTCGATTCTGCGTGATCGACCGGGCCACCCGCCAGCCACCCCTGCCCGCCGGCAGGGTGACTAACGGCACGTTCGCTATAGCTGAGTTCACACTAGTGTGGACTCCACGCTAGCGGAGAACGTCATGAGCGAGCACGACGCCCACCTCAAGAAGTTTCAGAAGGAACTCAGCGCCGGCACCGTGTCGCTGGCCCTGCTGGCGGTGCTGGCACGGGCCGGTGAGCCGTTGTACGGCTACCTGATTGCCAAAGAGCTGGAGCGGGTCGGCGAAGGCGTGCTGAGCGGCAAGCAGAGCGCGCTGTACCCGGTGCTGCGCAACCTCGAAGCTGCCGGGCTGCTGGAGAGCCAGATCGAGCCGTCGGTGGCCGGGCCACCGCGGCGCTACTACCGCATCAATGAACGTGGTCGTGAGGTGCTGGCGGAGTGGACCGCCGCCTGGCGCGCCACCCGGGATTCCGTCGATTCTGTATTGGAGGGGGTACTGCAATGAACGAACAGACCACGGCGGGAACAGGCCTGCCGACCACCATTCCGCAGTACCTGGCCCAGCTGCGCGCGGCCCTGCACGACGCCGACCCGGCGATGGTGCAGGACGCGCTGTATGACGCCGAGGAATATCTGCGTTCGGAACTGGCCGCACAGCCGGGCCGCAGCGAGGCAGACGTGATTGCCGACGTCGCCGGCAGCTATGGCGCGCCGGAGGAAGTGGCGGAGATCTACCGCGAAACCGAAATCACCGTGAACCGTGCACTGCGCACGCCCAGCGCGAGCATTCGGCCGATTGCGCGGGTGGTGCCGGCGACAGAGCCCGGCGGTGCCGCGGCGGCTGCCGTAACGGCTGGCACCGCAGGCGCGGTGCTGGCCGACGCTCCCGTACCGCACCGCTCGGCGCTGGCGCGCTTCTTCGGCATCGCGCTGGAGCCGCGCACCTACGGCTCACTGTTCTACATGCTGCTGTCGCTGGCCACCGGCACGTTCTTCTTCACCTGGGTGATCACCGGACTGTCGCTGTCGCTGGGATTGATGATCCTGATCATCGGCATTCCGCTGACCGTGCTGTTCTTCGGTTCGGTGCGCGGGCTGGCGCTGCTGGAAGGGCGGCTGGTGGAAGTGCTGCTGGGCGAGCGCATGCCGCGCCGGCCGCGCTATGCCGACCGCAGCCGCAGCTGGCTGCAGCGCATTGGTGACATGTTCACTGATGGTCGCACCTGGCTGACGATGCTGTACTTCGTGCTGATGCTGCCGCTGGGCATCATCTACTTCAGCGTGGCGGTCACCCTGCTGTCGACATCGCTGGTCTTCATCTGGGCACCCGTGGCCTCGCTGCTGGCGCTGAATGGCAGCGGGGGAATCTACATCGACAGCGAATTGCTGCTGCTGCCGGTGTGGGCGATGCCGATGCTGGCCATCGTGGGCGTGGTGCTGCTGTTCTGCACCCTGCACCTGGCGCGTGGCGTGGGGTATCTGCATGGGCAGATGGCCAAGCATCTGCTGGTGCGGTTGTAGAAATCACGCGCAACGCGCGTGATTCGGTAGCGCCGGCCGTTGGCCGGCCCTCCGGATCTGTCCAACGTTCATGAGGGCCGGCCAACGGCCGGCGCTACCGGGATATGGAACGGACCCGAGGATTCAACCCGCCTTCTTGCGGATCGGCGTCACGTTCTTCGGCTTCACCGCCTTCTGCGCATGCGCGGCGAAGAACTCGCGCACCTTCGGGTACACGGTTTCGCGCCAGCGACGGCCGCTGAAGATGCCGTAATGACCCGCACCCTCGACGATGAAATGCTCGCGGTGCTTTTCCGGAATGCCGGTACACAGGGCCTGCGCCGCTTCGGTCTGGCCCAGGCCGGCGATATCGTCCAGCTCGCCTTCAATGCTGAGCAGTGCGGTGCCGGTGATCGCGCCCGGATCCACCCGCTCGCCGTTGACGAACCACTCGCCGCGCGGCAGCAGGAACTCCTGGAACACCACGCGGATGGTGTCCAGGTAGTAGCGTGCCGGCATGTCCAGCACCGCGTTGTATTCGTCGTAGAAACGACGGTGTGCGTCGGCGTCTTCCATGTCGCCCTTCACCAGGTCGGCGTAGAAGTCCCAGTGCGAGCTGAAATGCCGACTGGGGTTCATCGACAGGAACCCGGCGTGCTGCAGGAAGCCCGGATACACCTGGCGGCCGACACCGGGGTAGCCTGGCGGCACGGTGTGGATCACGTTGTTCTCGAACCACGACAGCGGGTTCTGGGTGGCCAGGTTGTTCACTGCGGTGGGGCTGCAGCGCGCATCAATCGGGCCGCCCATCATCACCAGCGTGCGCGGCGTGGTTTCGCCACGGCTGGCCATCAGTGACACCGCCGCCAGCACCGGCACGGTCGGCTGGCAGACGCTGACCACGTGCAGCTTCTCCGCGCCCAGGTGGCGGATGAATTCCTGTACGTAGGCGATGTAATCGTCCAAGCTGAACTCGCCTTCGCTGGCCGGCACCATGCGCGCGTCGACCCAGTCGGTGACGTACACGCGATGGTCGCGCAGCAGGGTGCGCACGGTGTCACGCAGCAGGGTGGCGTGGTGGCCCGACAGCGGAGCCACCACCAGCACGAACGGCTGATTGAGCATGGTGTGCAGCTGGTCGGCTTCATTGCTGTGGCGCTTGAAGCGCAGCAGCTTGCAGAACGGCTTGCTGACCTCTTCATGGACCACGATCGGCACGCGCTCGCCGTCCACTTCGATTTCGTTGATGCCCCATTCGGGCTTCTCGTAATCCTTGCCGATGCGGTGGAACAGCTCGTTCACCGCCGCCAGACGATCGGCACCGGGCATCTGCGACCACCAGTGGCCCGGATTGGCGAAGAACTTGGCATTGGCCTGGGCCTGGTGCACCCACGGGGCGAGCATGTTGCGGGTCAACTCATGCAGCTGGTAGAGCATGGCGTCCGAATATGTATGGTCATATGTTGCCGCGCAGCATAGCCTATCGCGGGCGGAAGCGCCTTAATAGGCGCGATGTCACGACGGAATGAGACCCGTAGAGCCACGCCCTGCGTGGCTTCGCGATACCCGATCCCAGAGGGAACAGCCACGCAGGGCGTGGCTCTACGACCCTCGTTCCAAAGCCGCGGCGTGGCCGGCCAACGCCGGCGACAGCCAGCAATGCGACCCCAGCGCGGTAAATCCCTCGGCCTTCAGATGCCGACGATACCAACCGGCAGGCCGCGCCTGGAAGCCCTCATGGTCACCCTCAAACTCGTCTTCGGCGGTGAACGCCTCCAGGAACGCCACCCCGCCAGTCAGCTCGGCAAACCCGGCCAGGGCCGGGCGCAGCTCGCGGCTGGGCACGTAGTGCATGACATCGGCGCAGACCAGCAGGTCCACCGGCGGGCAGGGCCGCAGCCAGGCAAAGTCGCCCACCCGTGCCGGGTGCAGGTTGCGGCTGCGCCCGTAGCGCTGCACCGCGTATTCGCTGCTGTCGAACCCCATGTACTGCACGCGTGGGCGCAGTTTGAGCAGGGGCGCGCGCCAGGCTGCCTCACCGGCCCCGATGTCCAGCACGGTGCGGATCGGGCGTTCCAGGTAGTACTCGGCCGTGGCCACCGCCAGCGCCACCTTGCGTACCAGTCGCGCGGCCCCTCCGGTCTGGTCGGGCTGATACCAGCGCTGGAAATAGGCGTGGTCGTAGGTCTTGGTCATGCGCGCGCAGGGAAAGCCGGAAACGGACGCCATGGTAGCGGACCGGCGTGCGTCAAAGCGTCGCGCATGCGCGGAACGGGGGAATGGGTGAAAATGAACGACATTCCACGCCAGCCGCCGGAGCAAGCGCATGCAGTCCTACTACTGGGTCAAGACCTTCCACCTGGTGTTCGTGGTGGCGTGGATGGCATCAGTGTTCTACCTGCCGCGGATCCTGGTCAACCTGAGCGAAACCGCGGGGCAGTTGCCGGTGGTGGAACGGCTGCAGCTGATGGGGCTGCGTTTGTACAAGTTCGGCCACATGATGTTCGGCATCGCGCTGGTGCTGGGCCTGGTGCTGTGGCTGGGCTACCGGGTGTTCCCGGATTTCCCGACCATGGTCGCTCCGGGGGCGGCCGGCTGGCTGCATGCCAAGCTGGGGCTGGTGGTGCTGCTGCTGGTGTACTTCACCTGGACCGGGCGCTTGTTGAAGGGCGCAGTGCAGGGCAAAGCGCTGCCGTCATCGCGCGCGCTGCGCTGGTTCAACGAGCTGCCGCTGGTGCTGTTCATCGGCGTGGTGTGGCTGGTGCTGGCCAAGCCGTTTTGACCCGTCCGGCACCGCGTAGCCACGCAGGGCGTGGCTCTACGGGGCATCGGGTTTCGTAAACGAAAAACCGGGCGCTTGGCCCGGTTTTTTGTTTTGCCGCGAATACCGCCAATCAGGCGGTCTCGTAAGCACCGTAGCTGCGCAGTCGCTCGTAGCGCTTCTGCAGCAGGTCTTCGGTGGACAGCTTCTCCAGCGCATCCAGCTCGTTGAGCAGCACGGCCTTCAGGCGCTTGCCCATGGCGGTCGGGTTGCGGTGTGCGCCGCCGGTGGGTTCGCGCACCACCTTGTCGACCAGGCCCAGGCCCTTCAGGCGCGGCGCGGTCAGGCCCAGCTGTTCGGCCGCTTCCTTGGCCTTGCCGGCATCCTTCCACAGAATCGAGGCGCAGCCTTCCGGGCTGATGGTCGAGTACACGCTGTATTCCAGCATGATGGTGCGGTCGCCCACGCCCAGCGCCAGTGCGCCGCCGGAGCCACCTTCGCCGATCACGGTGCAGATCACCGGCACCTTCAGCTCGGCCATTTCCATCAGGTTGCGCGCGATCGCCTCGGACTGGCCGCGCGATTCGGCATCGATGCCCGGCCAGGCACCGGCGGTGTCGATCAGGGTCAGTACCGGCAGGCCGAAACGCTCGGCCATCTTCATCAGGCGCAGTGCCTTGCGGTAACCCTCCGGCTTGGGCATGCCGAAGTTGCGTTTGATCTTTTCCTTGGTGTCACGGCCCTTCTGGTGGCCGATCAGCATCACCGGGCGACCGCCAATACGGGCCAGGCCGCCGACAATCGCCTTGTCGTCGGCGAAGGCGCGGTCGCCGGCCAGCTCCTGGAACTCGTCACAGAAGATGCGGATGTAATCCAGGGTGTACGGGCGCTGCGGATGGCGCGCCAGCTGCAGCACCTGCCACGAGGTCAGGTTGCGGAAGATCTGCGCGGTGCGCACCCGCAGCTTGTCCTGCAGGGCGTGCACTTCGGCCTCGACATTGACCGCCGGGCCGGCGCTGGCGCTGCGCAGCTCCTGGATCTTGGCTTCCAGATCAGCGATGGGTTGCTCGAAGTCGAGATAGTTCGGATTCATCGGAAGCCGTCGTGAAGTAAAGAGGGGAAGTGTAGCCGAATGCGTCGAAATACCCCGTACGCAGTCGTCTGGTGGGTCAATTGGCCCAGGGCGGGCTGTAGCGGACCTTGAGCGTGCGCACGGCCGGGTCGGCCCGCAGCGCGTCCACCAGCTGGCTGTCCACGCGGACGGCGGTCTCGCCACCCACGTCGAGCATGCCGGCCACAGGGCCCTGCGGCGAGCCCAGCAGCAGGTCCAGACGCAGGGGCGTCCGGCCGGGGCGGTGGCGGTCCAGCAGCGCGTTCACGCGGCTCCAGACCGGGTCGCCCTGGCGCAGGTCCAGCCGCAGCGACAGCCGGGTCGCGTAGTTGGCGCAGATTTCCTCGTAATCCCAGCACTGGCGGATGCGCAGCGCGTAGCCGCCGTTGAACTCGTCCTCGCGCAGGCCGCCCTTGACCACCAGGATGCGGTCCTTGGTCATCAGATGACCGAACTCGGCCAGGCCGTCGGAGAACGCGCTGCACTCGACCCGGCCGCGGCCGTCTTCGAGCTGCATGAAGATCTGGCTTTCGCCCTTGCGGCGCACGCCGACCACCAGCCCGGCCAGGATCACCGGGGTTTCCTGGCGCCAGGCGCGCTTTTCGCCGTCCTTGCTGGGACGGGCCGGGGGAATCAGTTTTTCCAGCATGCCCAGGTCGGTACCGACCAGTTCCTTGACGTCCTCCGCCCACGGGTCGAACGGATGTCCGCTGAGGTAGAAGCCCAGCGTTTCGCGCTCGCCTTCCAGCAACTGGCCCAACGCCCATTCCTTGGTTTCGGGCAGGTCCAGCTGCATTGCAGTGCTGACCGGATCGGGCGCGCCGAACAGCGAGTTCTGGCCCGAGGCCTTCTCGCGCGACATCTGGTCGGTGGCCTTGAGTACTTCCGGCAGCTGCAGCATCAGCGAGGCGCGATTCTTGCCCAGGCCATCCAGTGCGCCGCAGTTGATCATCGCTTCCAGCGTGCGACGGTTGAGCTTGCCGGACTCGATGCGCATGCAGAAATCCAGCAGCGATGCGTAGCGCCCCTTGGCGATGCGCTCGTCCACCACCGCTTCGCACGCACCCTGGCCGACGCCCTTGATCGCGCCCAGGCCGTACTGGATGGTGTCGGCGCTGGAGGCTTCGAACATGTACGCCGAATCGTTGACCTTCGGCGGCAGCACGGTCAGGCCCAGGTTGCGCACTTCAGCCAGGAAGCCGACCACCTTGTCGGTGTTGTCCATGTCCGACGACAGCGTCGCGGCCATGAACTCGGCGGGGTAGTGACGCTTGAGCCAGGCGGTCTGGTAGCTGACCAGCGCGTACGCGGCGGCGTGCGATTTGTTGAAACCGTAGCCGGCGAACTTTTCCATCAGGTCGAAGATTTCATCGGCCTTGGGGCCGTCGACGCCGCCCTTGGCCGCACCTTCGCGGAAGATCTCGCGGTGCTTGGCCATTTCCGCCGGCACCTTCTTGCCCATCGCACGGCGCAGCAGATCCGCGCCGCCCAGCGAGTAGCCGCCGACGATCTGCGCCATCTGCATCACCTGCTCCTGGTACACCATGATGCCGTAGGTGTCCTTGAGGATGGCTTCGGTACGCGGATCGGGATAGATGATCTCTTCCTGCCCGTGCTTACGCGCGTTGAAGGAGGGAATCAGGTCCATCGGGCCGGGGCGGTACAGCGACACCAGCGCGATCAGGTCTTCGAAACGGTCGGGGCGCGCGTCCTTCAGAAGGCGGCGCATGCCCGAGGATTCAAACTGGAACACTGCACCGGTGTTGCCGTTGGCGAAAATGTCCTTGTAGGTGGGCGCGTCATCCAGCGGAATGGCGGTGATGTCCACCGGCGGAATGCCAGCACGCGCATGCCGCTTGTTGATCGCCTTCACTGCCCAGTCAATGATGGTCAGCGTGCGCAGGCCAAGGAAGTCGAACTTCACCAGTCCGACTTCTTCGACGTCGTTCTTGTCGAACTGGGTGACCGGATTGCGGCCACGACCGCCTTCGTCGTGTTCGGCGAACAGCGGGCAGAACTCGGCCAGTGGCTCCGGCGCGATCACCACGCCACCGGCGTGCTTGCCGGCGTTGCGGGTCAGATCTTCGAGCTGGCGCGCCAGGTCGATCAGGTCGCGCACTTCGTCTTCGGACTGGTAGCGCTGGATCAACTCCGGCGAGGCCATTTCCGAGTCCTTGCCTTCGCCCATCGCGTCCTTGAGCGAAATACCCAGGATGTTGGGAATCAGCTTGGAAACGCCATCGACCAGGCCATACGGGAAGCCGAGCACGCGCCCGGAGTCACGCACCACCGCCTTGGCGGCCATGGTGCCGTAAGTGATGATCTGGCTGACCCGCTCGCGCCCGTACTTGCGCGCGACGTAGTCGATGACCTCGTCGCGGCGGTCCATGCAGAAGTCGATGTCGAAGTCGGGCATCGACACGCGTTCGGGGTTGAGGAAGCGCTCGAACAGCAGGTTGTAGGGCAGGGGGTCCAGATCGGTGATCTGCAGTGCCCACGCCACCAGCGAACCGGCACCGGAACCACGGCCCGGGCCAATCGGAATGCCCTGGTTCTTGCCCCACTGGATGAAGTCGGCCACGATCAGGAAGTAGCCGGGGAAGCCCATCTTGATGATGGTGGCGAGCTCGAATTCCAGCCGCTCGAAGTACTCTTCGCGGGTCTTGCCTTCGGCCAGCGGATTCTTTTCCAGGCGCGCTTCCAGGCCCCTGCGCGACTCGCTGCAGATCCAGCTGTCCAGGGTCTCGTTGTCGGGCACCGGGTAGTTGGGCAGGAAGTAGGTGCCCAGCCGCATTTCCACGTTGCAGCGTTCGGCCAGCGCCAGCGTGTTGTCGATGGCGTCGGGAATGTCGGCGAACAGCGCGCACATTTCCTCGGGCGACTTCAGGTACTGCTGCTCGCTGTAATCGCGCGGGCGCTTGGGGTCATCCAGCACGCGGCCGGAGGAAATGCACACACGCGCCTCATGCGCGCTGAAGTCGTCCGGGCGCAGGAAGCGCACGTCATTGCTGGCCACCACCGGCAGGCCGCGCTGGCCAGCGGCCATCAGCGCAAACTGGTTGAAGGCTTCTTCGCCTTCGCGACCGGTGCGGGTCAGTTCCAGGTGCAGGCCATCGCCGAACACGCGCTGCCAGTCGGCAAGCTGCTGCTCGGCGAGGTCATGCCGGCCTTCACCGGCCAGGCGACCGGCCAGGCTTTCGCGCCCGGCCAGGGCGAACAGATTGTGGCAGCCGGCCTTGAGCCAGTCCGGATGCACGGCCACGCCACCTTCCGGGCGATGGCCTTCCATCCAGGCGCGGGTGAGCAGGCGCGACAGACTGAGATAGCCTTCGCGATCGCGGCACAGCAGGGTCATCCGCCAGGGCGTCATGCCTTCTTCGGCAATCATCACGTCGGCACCGGCAATGGGCTTGATGCCCACGGTCTCGGCGGCCTTGTAGAACTTGACCAGCGCGAACAGGTTGTTCAGGTCGGTGACGGCCAGGGCTGGCAACTGCAGTTCGACGGCGCGGCTGAGCAGATTGGCCTGTTTGGCCTTTTTCGGGTCAGCCTGATCCGGTTTCGCCGGGACACGGATGGTCGAATCCGCCAGCGAAAACTCGGTGTGGACGTGAAGATGTACGAAACGGGAAGTGGACATGCCGGGCCAATGTAATGCGCGGTCAGGGTATCCGTGTGAGCGAAACCGGACAAGGCTTGACATCGCGGACCTTCGGTCCGTGATGTCCCCGCATTCCTCCTATCCCCGCGCCTGCCGGCGCGCCCCCTTAACAAAGGGGGCTTCTCTTCGTTTTGGGGTCATGCGTTACCGGATGTTGCCCTTTTCACGGCGATCGTCTGTCGACCGATCCCACCGGGGCAGCGCGGATGGGTTTTGATCTTCCGTGGCCACCGACCCTCTGTCTGGGGCGTGCCGGGGTGGGTTTGCGGGACCGTAGAAAACATGGATGTTTTCTACGAGCCCCCATGGACGGGTTTACGGCGTGTCCCGCAAACCCACCCCGGTGCGCCCAAACTCGGAAACCGATGACCACCGGCTGTTCGCACGAATCCAACAGCAGCCACGCAGGGCGTGGCTCTACGTAGCGATCGAAGTTCGGGGTAGGGAGGCTCTAGGCTAGCGCGGGCGACGGAGCCAGGCAGTCGCGGACCGGGGCGAAGCTGCGGCGGTGGGCGGGGCAGGGGCCGTGCTGGCGCAGGGCGGCCAGGTGGGCGGGGGTGCCGTAGCCTTTGTGCTGGTCGAAACCGTAGTGCGGATGCTGCTCGTGCAGCTGCTGCATGTAGCGGTCACGGCTGACCTTGGCCAGGATCGAGGCGGCCATGATCGCGCGGTCGAGGGCGTCGCCGCCGACCAGCGCTTCGGCCGGGCAGGGCAGGCCCTTGGGGATCTTGTTGCCGTCGATGCGGGCGAACTGGGCCACGTGCGCCACGCCTTCCACGGCGCGGCGCATGCCCGCCATCGTCGCCTGGAAGATGTTCAGCGTGTCGATCTCTTCCACGTCCACCAGCACGATGTGGAAGGCCAGCGCGCGCTGCTGGATCTTGTCGAACAGCGCGTCGCGGCGCAGCGCGGTCAGCTGCTTCGAATCGTCCAGCCCGTTCAGGCGGGGGCGATCCGGGCAGAACACTACCGCGGCCACCGCCACCGGGCCCGCCAGCGGGCCTCGGCCGGCTTCATCCACGCCCGCGACGTAGCGTGGCGCGACCGTCGCCAGCGCCGCACCGTCGAACAGTGCAAGCGACGCCTCCGCTGCATGACGACGGCTCATGCCGCCGCGCCACCCTGCGCAGGGCGGCTCAGCAGCTCAGCCACCGCATCGGCTGCACGTGCCGACGCGTCCTGGCGCAACTGCTGATGCAGTTTCTGGTAGGTCGGCTGGATGTCCAGACCCCGCTGCGGGTGATCGAACCACTGCAGGATCGCCGCTGCCAGCTGGTCCGGCACACAGTCGTGCTGGATCAGTTCCGGTGCCAGGTCCTTGCCGGCCAGAATGTTCGGCAACGCGAAGCGGTCCACCTTGATCAGGCCCAGCGCCTTCACGATCCGGTAGGTCAGCTCCGCCACGCGGTAGCCCACCACCATCGGACGCTTCACCAGCATGGCCTCCAGCGTGGCCGTGCCCGAGGCCAGCACTACCACGTCGGCGGCGATCATCGCCGTGCGCGCCTCACCGTCCAGCACATGCGAGTACGCCACCGGCAAGGCCGAGCGTGACAGCTGTTCGGTGATCAGGCGGCGGCAGGCCGGGTTCGCCGCCGGCACCACTACGTGCAGGCCGGGAATGCGTTCGGAAACCTGCCAGGCCGCTTCGAAGAAGGCCTGGCCCAGCTTGCTGATCTCGCCCAGGCGGCTGCCCGGCAGCACCGCCAGCACCTTGGCGTTGGACGGCAGGCCCAATGCCACGCGTGCGGCCTCGCGGTCGCTGTTCAATGGGATATCGTCAGCCATCGGGTGGCCGACAAAGCGGGCATCGATGCCATGCTTGGCATAGATCGGCGGTTCCATCGGGAACAGGCACAGCACCATGTCCGCGCTGGCCCCGATCTTCTCGGCGCGCTTCTCGCGCCAGGCCCAGACCGACGGGCTTACGTAGTGCACGGTGCGGATGCCGCGTTCCTTCAGCCAGCGCTCCACGCCCAGGTTGAAGTCCGGGGCGTCGATGCCGATGAACACGTCCGGCTGCCAGTCCAGCACGCGGGTGCGGAACTCCTTGCGCAGCTTGAGCAGCCGCGGCAGGTGGCGCAGCACTTCGGTCAGGCCCATCACCGCCAGCTCGCTGGCATCAAACCAGGTCAGGCAGCCGGCATTGCGCATGGCGTCGCCGCCGATGCCGGCAAACTCGGCATCCGGGAAGCGCTGCGCCAGTTCGCGGATCAACCCCGCACCGAGCAGATCACCCGAGGCTTCACCGGCGACCAGCGCGATCCGCAACGGTCGATCCTGTCCGGTCATCGCAGCAGCGGCCGTTCGGCCTGCTCGATGAAGTCCAGCAGGTCCTTGACGTCGGCGCTCGCCTTGGCCTGTTCGGCCAACTGAACCTTGGCTTCCGCCAGCGGCAGGCCGGCCACGTACAGCGTGCGATACGCGCGCTTGATGCTGGCAATGCGCTCGGCATCGAAGCCACGGCGCTTCAGGCCCTCGCTGTTGATGCCGCGCGGACGGCCCAGCGAGTCGCTGCCGACCATGGTGAACGGCGGCACATCGCCGTTGGTCAGCGCACCCATGCCGAGGAAGGCATGCGCGCCGATCCGGCAGAACTGGTGCGCGCCAGCGAAGCCGCTGATGATCACGTAGTCGCCCACGGTCACATGGCCGGCCAGGGTGGTGTTGTTGGAGAACACGCAGTTGTTGCCGACATGGCAGTCGTGCGCCACATGCGTGTAGGCCAGCATCCAGTTGCCGTTACCGATGGTGGTGATGCCGCCACCGCCGCCGGTACCGCGGTTGAGGGTGACGAACTCGCGGAACACGTTGTCGTCGCCGATCACCAGTTCGGTGCGTTCGCCGGCGTACTTCTTGTCCTGCGGCTCGCCGCCGACGGCCACATGGCCGATGAAGCGGTTGTTGCGGCCGATCCGGGTCGGGCCGTGGATCGAGCAGTGCGGTCCGATCTCGGTGCCTTCGCCAATCACGACGTCGGCACCGATCAGGCAGAACGCACCGACGCGCACATCCGCAGCCAACGTCGCCGACGGGTCGATGACCGCGGTGGGGTGGATGAGAGGAGCGTTGTCGGTCATTGCAGGTCTCCTGCCTGGATCATTCGCGGGTGCCGGCGCACAGCACTTCGGCGCAGGCGACAACTTCGCCGTCGACCTTGGCCACGCAGTCGTACACCGCCATGTTGCGGATCACGCGCTTGATTTCCACGTGCATTTCCAGCACATCGCCCGGCACCACCTGGCGGCTGAAGCGCGCCTTGTCGACCTTGACCATGTAGAACAGCTTGGACTGTGCATCACGGCCCAGGGTGAGCTGGGTGAGCACGCCACCGGCCTGGGCCATGGCTTCGATGATCAGCACGCCGGGCATGATCGGCTGGCTCGGGAAATGGCCCTGGAAGAACGGTTCATTGATGCTGACGTTCTTGGTGGCGACGATGGTGCGCTTCTCGTAGTCAATCGAGAGCACCTTGTCGACCAGCAGGAACGGGTAGCGATGCGGGATCAATGCCTGGATCTGGGTGATGTCCGGCAGCTTCTGTTCGTGGCTCATTCCTTCTCCTTGCTCACAGACAGGATGCGACGGGCCAGGGCATCAAGCTGCTTGAAGCGCGCGGCGTTCTTGCGCCACGTGCGGTTGTCGGTCAGTGGGGTGCCGGAGGAATACTCACCCGGCTCGGTAATGGAGTTGCGCACCACCGATTTGCCGGTGATGACGACCTTGTCGCAGATTTCGAGGTGACCGACGACGCCGACCGCGCCGCCGAGCAGGCAGTAGCGGCCGATCTTGGCGCTGCCGGCAATGCCGGTGCAGCCGGCGATGGCCGAATGCGCGCCGATCTGGACGTTGTGCGCGATCTGGACCAGGTTGTCCAGCCGCACGTCGTTGTCGAGCACGGTGTCTTCCAGCGCACCGCGGTCGACGCAGGTGTTGGCCCCGATCTCGCAGTCGTCGCCGATGCGGACGCCGCCGAGCTGGGGCACCTTGATCCAGCTGCCGGCATCCATGGCCAGGCCGAAGCCGTCGGCACCGAGCACGGCACCGGGGTGCACGCGCACACGCTTGCCGAGCTTGACCCGGGTGACCAGGGTGACCCGGGCGATCAGTTCGCAGCCGGTATCGAGGGTGCAGTCCTCACCGATCACGCTGCCGGGGCCGACGATGCAGTTCTCACCCACAACGCTGCGCGCACCGATGGTGACGAACGGGCCAATATGGGCGCTGGCGGCCACCTGGGCGGCGGGGTCGATGATGGCGCTGGGATGGATGCCGGGCTCGCGCAGCGGCGCGATGTCGAACAGCGCGGCGATCTTGGCGAAGGTGGTGTAGGGGTCCTTGGCAACCAGGGCGGTGCCGGGCGCGGCCTCGGCGTCGTCAGCGCGCAGCACCACGATGCCGGCCTGGCTCTCGGCCAGCTGGCTGCGGTAGCGCGGGTTGGCCAGGAAAGTCAGCTGGCCGGGACCGGCATGGGCAAGCGTGGCCACGCCCTGAATGGCGGTGGCACCGTCGCCATGGACCTGCAGGCCAAACTGCTCGGCGAGTTGCTGGGCGGTATAGGTAGGAGTATTCACGCCGGAAGTTTACCGTGTGCCGTGACTTCGGTCATGTTGGGGTCCAGGTCAATGCAAATTGCCCGCGAACAGCCCTCGGTTCACGGGTTCCCTGGCTTGGCGGGTCGGGGCGGGCGTTCCGGGGGACGCTGCAAGTACGTCCCTGTAAGCTCGATCGCCGCATCCATGCGGCTCACGCCCCCTCCAGCCCACCCCGACCCGCCCCGACAGGTCGTCGGTGGCCGCCGGAAATCCAACGTCAACGGCAGGCAATGGCTTGCGGCTGGGGGGCCGCTGACACGCATGGCGTGTCACTACGCGTCTGGGACGATTGGGACCGGTAGCGTCGGTCGACAGACGACGGCCTTTAAACGGCCAACACCCGGTAACGCATGACCCCAAATCGAAAACGGCTCTTGCCGTCCGATCCGAATTCCGTATTGCATCTGGAGAAGAGCCCCCTTCTTGTTGAAGGGGGCGCGCCGAAGGCGGGGGGATAAGGTGGAGTACGTGGGTATCTCGGACCGCAGGTCCGTGATACCCCGGAGCGGGGCTGCCTGCCGGCCTCCCTGCACGTAAGAATCGAAACGCCGCCGGCTCTACGCGCAAAAACAAAAACGCCGGGACAAGCCCGGCGTCTCTGCTGTTTGCGGGGTGTTAGAACTGCCCGCCAAACGTGAACTGAAGCCTTTCAATCTCGTCGCCATCTTCCTTTTTCAACGGGAAGGCATAGCTGATCGAGATCGGGCCGACCGGGGCGCGCCACAGCAGGGCCACACCGGTGGAGACGCGCAGTTCGTTGGCCTTGAAGTTGTCGATGCCGGTGTACACGTTACCGAAGTCGACGAAGGCCGAGACGCGCGCCGACGGGCTGTCGAACAGGCGCGGGAAGTAGGCTTCGACGGAACCCACGGTCTTCAGCGAACCACCCAGCGGCTGGCCGCGGCTGTAGGAGTACGTCGGCTCCGAACGCGGACCCAGGGTGTTGTCTTCGAAGCCGCGCACCGAGTTGGTGCCGCCGGCGTAGAAGTTCTCGTAGAACGGCAGGCCCGATGCGGTCACGGTTTTGGGGTTGCCATCGTCGCCGATGACGACGCGCGAAACATCGTCGCCGTAGGAGTCACCGTAGCCCACTTCGGCGCGGGTGTTGATGACCAGCGACGGAATGATCGGCCAGTACTTGGAGATCTGGTAGTTGAGCTTGTAGTACTCAACCGTCGAGCCCGGCAGCGTGGTTTCCAGGCCGACGCGCTGGTAGGTACCGCGGGTGGGCATGAAGTAGTCGTTACGCGTATCGCGGGCCCAGCCCAGTTCCGTGCGCCAGGAGTGGAAGGTCTTGGAGCCGATGGCATCGATGTAGTCAATGATCGACTGCGGGGTCGAGCCCTTGTACGTCGTGATCTGGTTGCTGTCGATGCCCACCATCAGCGAGACGGTGTCGTTCTCGGTGATCGGCACGCCGAACACCACCTGCGCGGCACCGTTGGTGCTGTTGTACTGCGCGGTGTTGAAGTCGGAGTAATCCAGTTCGCGCCACGACAGGTTGTAGCCCAGCGACACGCCGTCATCGGTGAAGTACGGGTTGGTGTAGCTGAAGCCGTAACGCTGCAGGTAGCTGCTGCGCGACGCTTCCACCGACACGCGGTTGCCGCCGCCGAGGAAGTTGTTCTGCGACAGCTGCACCGAGGTGGTCATGCCGTAGGACTGCGAATAGCCCAGGCCGAACACGAAGCTGCCCGACGTGGTTTCCTTCACGTTGTAGACCACGTCGACCTGGTCGTTGCTGCCGGTGACGGCAGGCGTTTCCACGTCCACCGATTCGAAGTAGCCCAGGCGCTGCAGACGGATCTTCGAGCGGTCGATCGCGGCCTGCGAGTACCAGCTGTTCTCGAACTGGCGCATTTCACGACGCAACACTTCGTCGGAGGTGCGGGTGTTGCCCTTGAAGATGATGCGACGCACGCCCACGCGCGGGCCCGGCACGACCTGCATGTTGATCGCCACGGTCTGCTCGGCGCGGTTGCTGGTCGGGATCGGGTTCACCTTGGCGAACGCGTAGCCGATGTTGGACAGCGAATTGGTGATGGTGTCCGAGCTGAATTCCAGCAGCGCACGCGAGAAGGTATCGCCTGCCTTCTGGATGACCATGCGCTCCACGTCTTCCTGCGGAAGAATGGTGTCGCCGGTGACCTTGATCTCGGAAATCTTGTACTGCTCACCCTCGGTCACGCCGGCGGTGATGAACATGTCGCGCTTGTCGGGGCTGATCGACACCTGGGTGGAGTCGATGCTGAAGTCCACGTAGCCGCGGTCCAGGTACCAGGAGTTCAGCTTTTCCAGGTCGCCGGAGAGCTTTTCCTTGGAGTACTGGTCGTCACGGCGGTACCACGACGCCCAGTTGTGCTCCTTGGATTCCCAGGTTTCCAGAATGTCCTCGGAGGCGAACTTTTCCGTGCCGACCAGGTTCACGTGCTGGATCTTGGCGGCCTTGCCTTCCTTGATCGCAATCGTGATGTCCACGCGGTTGCGGTCCAGCGGGCTCACGGTCGGGGTGATCTCGACGTTGTACTTGCCACGGTCGTTGTACTGGCGGCGCAGTTCCTGGGTCACGCGGTCCAGGCTGAGGCGGTCGAAGGTGCCGCCTTCGCTCAGGCCGATGTCGCTCAGGCCCTTGAGCAGCTGGTCGCTCTTGATGTCCTTGTTGCCGGTGACGGTCAGCTTGTTGATCGCCGGGCGTTCCTTCACCGTGACCACCAGGATGTCGCCCTGGCGCTGCAGCTGCACGTCTTCGAAGAAGCCGGTCTTGTACAGGGCGCGGATCGATTCGCCGACCTTGCTGTCGGTCACGGTGTCGCCACGGTTCACCGGCAGGTAGGTGAACACGGTACCGGAGGTGATGCGCTGCAGACCATCGACACGGATGTCGCTGACGGTGAAGGGCTCGGCTGCCTGGGCCAGGGCCGGCACGCCGAAACCGGCGGCAAGTGCAAGGGCAAGCAGGCGGCGGTTGGGGAGTCGCGTCATGTCACGTCCGGTTGGAGTCGAATGCAATGTTGCGGGATGCCGGCGCATAAGACGACGACAAAAGGAAAAAGTTCATCGCGAGGCCAGCCCGAGGATGTCGTTGTAGAACGCCAATCCCATCAGGCCGGCCAGCAATGCCAGGCCGATGTACTGACCTGCTGCCATGGCGCGCTCGCTCAGCGGGCTGCCCTTGACCAACTCAATAAGGTAATACAGCAGGTGCCCGCCGTCCAAGATCGGGATCGGCAGCAGGTTGATGATGCACAGGCTGAGCGACATCACCGCCAGGAACCACAGGAACCAGTCCAGCCCGCGCTGGGCCGAAACATTGGCCACGCGGGCAATGGTGACCGGCCCGGATACGTTCTGCAGCGAGGCCGCGCCGGTGATCATGCGGCGCATCATGCCCAGCGAATCGCTGGTGGCACGGGCGGTTTCGCGCAGCGCTGCGGGCAGGGCGGCCAGCGGACCGTACTTCAGGGTGGTGTCGTAGACCGGCGTGCTGCTCTGCGGGAAGCCCACGCCGATCTGCCAGGTGGGCTGGCCGCGCGCGTCCTTGCCCTGTTGCGGGGTGATTTCCAGGGCCATCCGGTCCGCGCCGCGCTGGACCTCGATCATGCCGGGGCCGCCGCGCTCGCCCAGCGCACGTACCTGGGCCGGTACCTGTTCCGCTGAATCGATGCGCACGCCGTCCACGGCCAGCAGCAGGTCGCCGGGCATCAGCACGCCCTCGGCGGGGTGGCCGGGTTCAATGCGTTCCACCAGGGCGGGCTGCATGCGGAACTGCCAGGTCAGCCCGGCCAGTGCCGGCACCCAGCGTTCATCGAAGCCGGCCGGCAACTGCGACAGCGGCAGCACCCGGGTGCGGACCTGCTGTTGCGCGTCCAGAACGGTCAGGGTCGCGTCGCGGCGGTCCATGGCGGCGGTGGTCAGGGCCATGCTGGCCTGGCCGGCGGTGACCACGTCGCGGTCATCCACGCCGAGCACGCGGTCGCCGGTCTGCAGGCCGGCGGTCAGTGCCATGCCGGTGGCGCGGCCAATGGTGGCCGAGTAGTCCTGCTTGCCGATGACGAACATCGCCCACAGCAGCGCCACGCACAGCAGCAGGTTGGCCAGCGGGCCGGCGGCCACGATCGCAATGCGCTGCCAGACGCTCTTGTGGTTGAAGGCCTGGCCGCGTTCGGCCGGGTGCACCTCGACCTCGCGCTCGTCGAGCATCTTGACGTAACCGCCCAGCGGAATGGCGGCAATGGCGAATTCGGTGCCGGCGCGGTTGCGGCGCATCCACAGCGGCTTGCCGAAGCCGACCGAGAAGCGCAGCACCTTCACCCCGCAGCGGCGGGCCACCCAGTAATGACCAAACTCATGGAAGGTCACCAGCACACCAAGGCTGACGATCATCCACCAGACAGAACCGATGAATTCACCCATGTTGGACGTCGCGGTTAAGAGGCGGGAAGGGCATTCAGTGCGTGTCGATGGCGGTCTGGGTGATCTGGCGGGCGCGCTGGTCGGCGGCCAGCAGGCCCTCCAGTGTATCGGCCGGGCCCGCCGGGAGTGTTGAAAGGGCGTTAGCGACCAGTGCCGGGATGTTCAGGAAAGCGATACGCCCCTGAAGAAACGCTGAAACAGCGACTTCGTTGGCGGCGTTCAGGATGGCGGGTGCGGTGCCGCCGGCCGCCATCGCCTGCCAGGCCAGCCGCAGGCAGGGGAACGCATCAGTGTCGGGAGCCTCGAAATCGAGCCGGCCCTGGGTCAGCAGGTCCAGTCCGGCTACGCCGGATTCGATCCGTTGCGGCCAGCCCAGCCCCACCGCCAGGGTGGTGCGCATGTCCGGCAGGCCTAGCTGGGCCAGGGTGGAACCGTCGATGAACTCCACCAGTGAATGCACCAGGCTCTGCGGGTGTACCAGCACCTCGATGCGCTCGCCCGGCACATTGAACAGATGGTGGGCCTCGATGACTTCGAGCCCTTTGTTCATCAGCGTGGCCGAATCGACCGAGATCTTCGGGCCCATGCTCCACTTCGGATGGGCCACGGCCTGGGCCGGGGTGACCTGCTCCAGTTCGGCACGCGAACGGCCGCGGAACGGGCCCCCGGAGGCGGTCAGCAGGATCCGGCGAACGCCGGCCTGCTCGAGGCTGGCATCGCGCGAGCGCAGGCACTGGAAAATGGCGCTGTGCTCGCTGTCGATTGGAATGACCTCGGCACCGGCGGCGTTGGCGCGCTGCATCAGCAGCTCGCCGGCCAGCACCAGCGATTCCTTGTTGGCCAGCAGGATGCGCTTGCCGGCGCTGGCGGCGGCCAGGGTCGAGGACAGCCCGGCCGCGCCGACAATGGCCGCGACCACGGTGTCGCAGGCGTCGCTGGCGGCGAGCTGGTCCAGTGCCTCGGGCCCGGCATGGGCCTGGGTG
>NZ_DAMDFR010000078.1:0-20463 GCF_032103445.1 Stenotrophomonas sp. | reverse complement strand
CTGGCCCGGGGTGCGGCCGAGCAGGGCGCTCAGCTGGTATTCGGAGGCCTGGCGCTGCGCGCGCAGCGGCGGCAGGGCGGCTTCCAGCATCGCCACCTGCGCGTTGGCACGGGCCAGTTCCGGCGGCGTGCCACGGCCGGCGGCAATCAGCCGCTGGGTGACCTCGCGGCTGCGCTGCTGCAGCTCCAGCGAGTGCTCGGCGACATGCAGTTCATGGTTGGCGTGGCAGATCTCGACGTAGCTGCCGGCGACCTGGGCCACCAGTGACACCCGGGCCAGGTCCATCGCGGCGGCGGTGGCCTGCTCATCGGCGCGGGCGGCTTCGGCGGCGCGCTTGAGCTTGCCGAACAGGTCGAACTGGTAGGACACCGCGAACTTGCCGTCGGCCAGGTTGATCGGCGGCAGCTCGTGTTCCTGCAGGAAGGATTCGGCCGACAGCTGGGCGCGGCTGACGCCGGCCTCGGCTTCGTACTCGAAGCCGCCGGCGTCCATCGCCTGCTCGTAGACGGCGGCAGCGCGGCGCAGGTGTGCGTCGGCCACCTTCAGTTCCACGTTGTCCCGCAGTGCCTGCTCGACCAGCCCGTTGAGCGTGGCGTCCTGATACAGCTCCCACCAGCGCGGCGGCAGTTCAGCCCCGCCGGCGACCTGGGTGTTCCCGGTGTCGAGGAAGGCGGCATTGGCCTCCGGCCGCTGGAACGCAGACCCGGACGGCAGCTGGTAGTCAGGGCCGACCGTGGCGCAGGCGCTCAGGCTGGCCACGGCCAGCCCGAGCATCACGTGCTTGAAGCGCAGCCGGTTCACAGGGCCGCCTGCGCCGGGTGTGCCGGCTGGGACGCAGTGGCGTCCGGCTCGATGGTCACGGTGGCGGTACGCCCGGCGATCAGGGTCACACCCTCGGGCACGGCATCAATCTGGATGCGCACCGGAATGCGCTGGGCCAGGCGCACCCAGTCGAAGGCCGGGGTCACGTTCGGCAGCAGGCTGCTGCCTTCGCTGCGGTAACGGTCCTCGATGCCGGCGGCGATGCTCTGCACATGCCCCTGCAGCGGCTGGGTCTCGCCCATCAGACGGATGTCGACCTTCTGCCCGGCATGCACGCCGCGCAGGCGGGTTTCCTCGAAGTAGCCGTCAATCCGGAACGAGCCGGTGTCCAGCACCGCCATCACCGGGTGGCCGGCGGTCACGTAGTCGCCATTGCGCACGGTGCGGTCATTGACGTGACCGTCGCTGGGGCTGCGCACTTCGGTGCGCGCCAGGTTCAGTTCGGCCAGGTCCACCGCCGCCTGCGCGGTGGCCATGCCGGCCTGTGCGGCCTGCAGCTTGGCGCGGCGCACTTCGGCGTCCTCGGCGGCGACCAGGTCCTGCAGGCTGCGGTCGCGGGCGGTCTCGCGGCGCAGCTGCTCGACGCTGGCGCGACGCTCGCCCAGAGTGGCGCGGGCCTGCTCCAGCGCGATGCGGTAGCGCTCGCGGTCGACCACGAACAGCACGTCGCCGCGCTTCACGGGCTGGTTGTCGGCCACCTTCACCGCTTCCACCAGCCCGGACACGTCCGGCGCGACCTGCACCACGTCAGCGCTCACGTGGGCGTCGCGGGTCCAGGGTTCGTCCATGTAGTACGTCCACAGGGTGCGCAGCACCAGCAGGGCGGCAATGACGGCGGCAACGGTCACCACGACCGGTACGGTGTGCTTGAGGATCTTGTTCACGAGTGCATCCAACGCATCAGGGAAAACAACCCGCCGAGCACGATCACGTACACGGCCAGGTTGAACAGGGGCGGGTGCCAGATATGGCGGTAGGCTCCGGTGCGCTGCAGGACCACGCGCAACCCGCTCTTGAGCAGGTAGGCCAGCAGCATCAAGGCCAGCAGGGTCGGGACAAACACACCGTGGAGACTGAATTCACCGGTCATCGGGCAAAAATTCTTTCGGAGGAATTGGACAGGCCCGACGCCGCAGGGCGGCACCGGGCAACACAACAGGGGGTGCGGCGGCTTACGTCACGCGGTCGGCGGCATCGGCCAGCAGCTGCCACAGCTTCAGCACCGTGCGCAGTTCATCGGTGCTGAGCTCGCCGAACACCTGCTGGCGCAGGCCGATCAGCTGGGTTTCCAGCTCGCTGACCAGGGCCTCGCCCTTGTCGGTCAGCCACAGCAGGTTGGCGCGGCGGTCGCTGGCGTCGCATTCGCGGCGGACCAGGTCACTGGCCGACAGCTTGTCCAGCAGGCGCACCAGCGACGGGCCCTCCATGCCCAGCTGCTGGGCCAGGGTGACCTGGCGGATGCCACCGCCGGCGCGGCCGATCATCAGCAGCGGCATGGTGCAGGCCGCGGAAATGCCGTAGCTGCCCAGCGCCTGGTCGGCCAGACGTTGCCACTGCCGGCCCGAATGGAGCAGGCCGGAGCTGAGCTGCATCTGCAGCTGGGTGCGTTCGTCGAGGGTGCGCTTCATGGGCGGGGTCGCTTCGGAATATAGATAGGATACTACTAATTCGTCTGCTATCAATAGCCGCACCCCAACCGGACCCCAACGGGGGTGGGGACGCCCGAGGGGTCGGTCGGGTACGATGCTCGCCCCCCTTCCGGGTGCTGTAGGCAATGAGCAAGAAAGACAACGACGCGAATCCGGTCTCCCAGGCCGAAGCTGAATCGGCGGTGCGCACCCTGCTGCGCTGGGCCGGCGAAGACCCCACCCGTGAAGGGCTGCTGGATACCCCGCGGCGCGTCGCCGAAGCCTATGGCGACTGGTTCAGCGGCTACAAGGACGACCCGCGCGCCTATCTGGAGCGCACCTTTGAAGAGGTGGCCGGGTATGACGAGCTGATCGTGCTGCGCGACATCGAGTACGAAAGCCACTGCGAACACCACATGGCCCCGATCATCGGCCGCGTGCACGTCGGCTACCTGCCCGACGGCAAGGTGGTGGGCATCAGCAAGCTGGCCCGTGTGGTGGAAGCCTATGCGCGCCGCTTCCAGGTGCAGGAAAAGATGACCGCGCAGATCGCCCAGTGCATCCAGGACGTGCTGCAGCCGATCGGCGTGGGCGTGGTGGTGGAAGGCGCGCACGAGTGCATGACCACCCGTGGCATCCACAAGCGTGGCGTCAGCATGGTCACCTCCAAGATGCTGGGCAGCTTCCGCGAGGACGCGCGCACCCGCGCCGAATTCCTGCGCTTCATCGAAGTGGGCGGCAAGCGCTGAGCCCGGTCGTCGCCCGCGTGCGGGCACCCGACCCTGCATTGACCCGACGGCGTGGCCTGGTGCCACGCCGTGATCTGCGTGGAACTTCCGCTGCATGAAGCATCGCGAACGCATCACCCGTTACCGTCACCTGCGCGAGCAGCCACAGTGGAAGCTGCTGGCCGCCGCCAATGCCCCGGAAATCATCGGCCTGCTGCAGAGCCTGCTGATGGACGGCGAGCGCACCTTGTCTGCCGCCGTGCTGCACGAGCGCCTGCAACGCGCGCTGGACCAGCTCAACGGCGAGGAGCTCTCCCGCGAGCTGCCGCGGACCGCCCAGGCCTACATCGCGCACTGGCTGGCCCAGGGCTGGCTGGAGCGACGTCTGCCGGACGGGGCCGACCAGGAGCAATACGAACTCTCGACCCAGGCCCTGCAGGCGATCCGCTTTGCCGACAGCCTGGAACAGAGCCGCGTGGCCGCCACCGAAAGCCGGCTGGCGCTGGTGATCGAGCAGCTGTCGCAGCTGGCCGCGCAGACCGAAGCGGACCCGGATGCGCGTCTGTCGGCGTTGCGCGACGAGCGCGACCGCATCGACGCTGAAATCGCCCGTGTCGGCGAGGGCCGCGTCGCCGCGCTGGACGGCAAGCGCGCGCTGGAGCGCGCACGCCAGATCATCGGCCTGGCCGACGACCTGACCGAGGACTTCCGCCGCGTCCGCGACGACTTCGAACGCCTCAACCGCGAGTTCCGTGAACGCATCATCGACGACGAAAGCGAGCGCGGCGACGTGCTGTCGCAGCTGTTCGAGGGCGTTGACGTGATCGGCGAGAGCGACGCTGGACGCAGCTTCCAGGCGTTCTGGCGGCTGCTCAACGATGCCGAGCAGAGCGCCCAGCTCGATTCCGCGCTGGAAACCGTGCTGGCACGCGGCTTCGCGCGTCGGCTGGACCGCAACGAGCGCGCCTTCCTGCGCGGCTTCACCGGCACCATGCTCGAGCGCGGCGGCCAGGTGCACGATGTGCTGCAGAACTTCGCGCGCAGCCTGCGTGGCTTCGTGCAGAGCCGCGGCTATCTGGAACAGCGCCGGCTCAACCAGCTGCTCAAGCAGGCGCAGTCCGAGGCGCTGGCGCTGCGCGACGATTTTGCCGCGCAACGCCCGATTGGCCGCGACCTGCAGCTGACCACCAGCCGCCTGCGCTCGTGGTCGCAGTGGAAACTGCACGATCCGCGCACCGCCCAGGTGGATGGCAGCGTGCTGCGCAACGATGCGGCGGCGATCAGCCTGGAAAGCGTGGGCGACCTGGTCGCGTCCTCGGAAATCGACTTCCGCACGCTGCGCCGCGATCTGCATGAACTGCTCGGCGCGCAGCCGAAACTGAGCATCGCCCAGGCCCTGTCGCAGCGCGAAGCGCCGCAGGGGCTGGGCAGCGTGATCGGCTATCTGTCGCTGGGCACCCGCCACGGTGTGGTGGTGGACGGCGAACAGGAAACCGCACATTGGCGTGGCGGCGATGGACAGTGGCGACGTGCCCGCATCCCGCTGGTTTGGTTCACCCAGGAGAAACGCCATGAACTGGCATGAAAATTCCACTGACACGGGCGCTGAGAACGAAGCGACCGTGGATGACCTGTACGACGCGGAACCGGTGGTGGTCACCCCGCTGCCCAAACGCGGCAACGACGTCTACTACCTGGGCGACACCGGCCGGCTGCCGCTGGATGCACGCCGCGCGCTGTGCCAGCTGCTGATCGGGCCCAGCATCGACCAGCTGCGTCACGCCAAGCTGTGGCCGGCACTGATCCGCAGCGAAGCGGCGATCCGCTCGGCGCTGTCGGACCTGTTCCTGGAACTGGTGCTCGACCGCGACAGTGGCGTGGCCTTCACCCGCCAGGCCGATACCGAAGACGTGGATGCACCGGTGCTGCTGCGCACCTCGCCGCTGACCTTCATTGATTCGGTGCTGCTGCTGTACCTGCGTCAGCAGCTGGCCGAAGCGGACGCGCGTGGTAACCGTGCGGTGGTCGCCGATGCGGAAATGGCCGAAGCGCTCGCCATCTATGAGAAGAACCTGTCCACCGACCGCGCCGGTTTCAACCGCCGCGTCGCGGCCGCCGTGCAGAAGATGAAGGACACCCACATCCTGACCCGCCTGGCCGGTCAGGAAGACCGACATGAAGTGTCGCCGGCGCTGAAGCTGCTGTTCTCCGCTGAAGACGTCTCCGCGTTGTCCACGGTGTACCGCCAGCTGCGCGACACCCCGGCTGCCGAGGCCTGAGAGAGTTCCACATGGCTATTTCCAAGCACACGCCCTCCCTGTTCACCGACGGCCTGCCCGACCCGCGCCTGCAGCAGTTCCGCATGCGCCGCCTGCAGGTCCACAACTGGGGCACCTTCAACGGCCTGACCGAAGTGCCGATTGCCGAGAAGGGCTTCCTGTTCGTGGGCCGCTCCGGCTCCGGCAAGTCGACCCTGCTCGATGCGATGTCGGCAGTGCTGGTGCCGCCGGCCATCGTCGACTTCAATGCCGCCGCCCGCGAGGCCGAGCGCAGTGGTCGCGACCGCAACCTGGTCTCGTACGTGCGCGGCGCGTGGGCCGACCAGCAGGACAAGGGCACCGGCGAAATCGCCACCCAGTACCTGCGCAAGGGCGCGACCTGGACCGCGCTGGTGCTGGAATACCGCAGCGGTGATGGCCGCGTGGTCAGCCTGGTGCGTCTGTTCTGGATCTCCGGCAATGGTGCCGCCGCCGCCGACGTGCGCAAGCACTATCTGGTCGCCGAACGCCCGTTCGACATTGCCAAGGACCTGGGCGGTTTCGATCTCGACCTGCGCAAGCTCAAGCAGCGTCTGGCCGACGTGCATCATTTCGACAGTTTCGCCGGCTATGCGGAACGCTTCCGCCACCTGCTCGGCATCGACAACGAGATGGCGCTGCGCCTGCTGCACAAGACCCAGTCGGCCAAGAACCTGGGTGATCTGAACGTGTTCCTGCGTGACTTCATGCTGGACACGCCCAATACCTTCAACGCCGCCGAGCGGCTGGTGAATGACTTCGCCGAGCTCGACGGTGCGCACCAGGCCGTGGTCACCGCGCGGCGTCAGGTCGAAACCCTGCTGCCGGCGCGCGAGCACTACAACGAGCTCAAGGCCATGCACCGTCGCCGTGGCGACGAGGAACTGCTGAAGCTGGGCATCGACAGCTTCCGCGAGAACCGCCGCCAGCAGCTGCTGGAAGCGCGCCTGCACGAGCTGGAAGTCCGCGACCGTGGCCTGCTCGGCGAAGAGGCGCAGCGTCGTGCTGCGCTGGACAACCACACCGAGCGCCTGGGCGAGCTCGAACTGCAGCGCCGCCAGCAGGGCGGTGAACGGATCGAAGAGCTGGAACGCGAACAGGGCCGCGCCGAGGCCGAGCGCGACCGCCGCCAGGCCAAGCGCGAGCAGGCGCGCCAATCGGCGCAGAAGCTGCAGGCGACGCTGCCGGACACGGCGCAGGCGTTTGCCGAGCTGATCGACCAGGCCCAGGGTGAGCTGCAGGACCGTCAGCGCGCCTCGGCCGCGCTGGATGATGCAATCAGCGAACGGCTGGGTGGCAAGCGTGACGACGAGCGCCGCTTCGCCGAAGTGCGCAGCGAGCTGGAAGCGATGGAGCACAATCCGTCCAGCATTCCCGCGCCGCTGCAGAAGCTGCGTGCACGGCTGGCCGAGGAAACCGGCGTGCCGGAAGCGGCGCTGCCGTTTGTCGGTGAACTGATCCAGGTCCGCCAGGACCAGGCCGCATGGCAGGGCGCGATCGAGCGCGTGCTGTTCGCCTTCGCGCAGTCGCTGCTGGTCGATGACCGCCACTACAACGAAGTCGCCGACTGGGTGAACCGCACCCACCTCGGCATGCGCTTCACCTTCTACCGTGTGCGTCGCAACGACGAGGCGCTGGCGCGTTCGCCGTCGGCACGTTCGCTGCTGCACAAGCTGGACCTGCGCGACAGCAGCTTCGAGCCGTGGCTGCGCCGCGAGCTGGGCAAGCGCTTCGACTACGAGTGCGTGGATGCTCGCGAGCTGCGCAACGTCGAGCGCGGCATCACCAAGGAAGGCCAGGTCAAACACCCGGGCGATCGCTTCGAGAAGGACGACCGCAGCGCGGTCAACGATCGTCGCCGCTGGCTGCTGGGCTTCAACAACCGCGACAAGCTGGCGGTGTACCAGAAGGAAGGCCAGGAGCTGGCCAAGCGCATTGCCGGCTGCGACGCCGACATCGCGCAGCTGCGCTCGCAGCGCGAAAGCGACAATGATCGCCGCCTGGCCTGCAACCAGCTGGTCAACCTGGGCTGGGACGAAATCGACGTCGCCACCCCGCTGCAGCGTCTGTCCGACGTCGAGGCCAACCTGCGCGAACTGCGCGAAGGCAACGCCGACCTGGCGCGCCTGGCCAAGCAGATCGACGCCACCCGTGCTGACATCGAGCAGGCCCGCCGCACCTACGAAGACACCCGCGTCGAGCGCGGCCAGCTGGTCAAGGAACGTGATCGCCTGGATCGTGCCCGCCAGCAGAGCCGGGCGCTGGTGTTGCCGGCACTGGGCAGCACCCAGGAAGCCGGCCTGCAGCAGCGCGTGGAGGCGATGGGACCGCTGAGCCTGGAAACGCTCGAAGCGAACATGCGCCAGATCAGCAACGCGCTCAACGAACAGTTGTCGTCCTCGCAGCAGGACGTGAACAAGGTCGAGAACCTGCTGCTGGGCTGCTTCCGCCGCTTCGTGCAGGGTTGGCCGGAAGAGTCCGGCGACTTCACCGTGTCGGTGGCCTCGGCGGACGACTTCCTCGCCCGCTTGGCGCGCCTGGAACGCGATGGCCTGCCGCAGCACGAAGAGCGCTTCTTCGACCTGCTGCAGAACCAGAGCAAGAACAACCTGCTGGCCCTGCAGCGCCACAGTGCCGAGGCGCGCAAGTCGATTGGCCAGCGCCTGGACGAAGTGAACGCCAGCCTGGAACAGGTGCCGTTCAACCGTGGCACGCTGCTCACCATCGAGCTGAGCGACCGCCGTCTGCCGGAAGTGCTGGAATTCCATCAGCAGTTGCGTGACGTGCTCTCGCACCACCAGACGGAACAGCGCGAAGTGGCCGAAGCCCAGTTCGCGGTGCTGCGTGAACTGGTGAAGCGGTTGGGCTCACAGGAAGGCGAAGACAAGCGCTGGCGCGAGAACGTGCTGGACGTCCGCCTGCACGTGGAGTTCATCGGCGTCGAGCTGGACGCGGCCACGCGCCAGCAGGTGGAAATCTATCGAAGCGGTGCGGGCAAGTCGGGCGGCCAGCGCCAGAAGCTGGCGACCACGTGTCTGGCGGCGGCATTGCGTTACCAGCTCGGTGGCGCGGAGAGCCAGCTGCCCAGCTATGCAGCCGTGGTGCTGGACGAAGCCTTCGACAAGGCCGACAACGAGTTCACCGCGCTGGCGATGAACATCTTCGACAACTTCGGATTCCAGATGGTGGTCGCCACCCCGCTGAAGTCGGTGATGACGCTCGAGCCCTTCATCGGCGGCGCCTGTTTCGTCGAAATCAGCGGCCGCCACGATTCCGGCGTACTGCTGATCGAGTACGACGAAGAGGGCAAGCGCCTGAAGCTGCCAGAGCGCTCACGTCAGGCTGCTGAAGTCGAGGCATGATCGCGAACAGCGGCGTTTCGGTTTGTACGTGCTGGGGGCCTACGGGCAACCCCGTTCCGGGACACGCCGCAAGTACGTCCATGTAGGCTACTCCACGGCATCCATGCCGTGGAGTGTCCCTCCAGGGGTCACCCGTAGGCCCCCTCTCATGCATCGCACAATGCGGCCGGAAAACGCGATTCTGCCGTTGATCTCTCGTGGCCACCGAAACGCCGTCGTGGCGGTTCGGGGTGGGCTGGAGGGGGCGTGAGCCGCATGGATGCGGCGATCGAGGCTCCATGGACGGATTCACGCCGTCCCCCGGAACGCCCATCCCGATCCGCCAACACAGGGATCAGATGACCACCGGCTGTTCGCCAAAATCCAACAGCAGCCGGGCACAGCCCGGCGATACGTAGATTCTGCAACCGCAGGAACCCCAGGAATCACCCGGCGAACGTATCCCAACCCATCCGCGCAATCAGCACCACCACCAGGCCGACGAACAGCTTGCGGATGAAGGGGGTGCCGCCGCGCAGGGCCAGGCGTGTCCCGACCACGGAGCCGGTGATGTTGGCCGCCGCCATCGGCAGCGCGAACAGCCACAGGATGTTGCCGGTCGGTACGAAAAACGAGATCGCGGCGACGTTGGTCGCCAGGTTCACCACCTTCGAGGCCGCCGACGCGCGCAGGAAATCCAACCCGAAGAAGCGCACGAACAGGAAGATCAGGAAGCTGCCCGTGCCCGGGCCGAAGAAGCCATCGTAGAAGCCGATCGCCGCGCCGATCGCCAGCGCCGTCCACAGCTCCTTGCGGCCGATCTCGCGCGGGCGGTGCAGTGCACCGAAGTCCTTCTTCCACAACGTGTAGCCCAGCATCGCGATCAGCAGCACCAGCACCAGCGGGCGCACCGCGTCCTTGGGTAACAGGCTGACCGCTGTGGCCCCCGCGAACGAAAACACGAACGCCGTGCCCGCCGCGAACAACACCGGCTTCCACGGGAAACGCACGTTGCGCGCATAACGCCACGCCGCCGCCGCCGTGCCGAACATCGAGCTGAACTTGTTGGTGCCGAAGAGCATCGCCGGCGTGTGCTGCGGCAACACCGTGAACAGGCCCGGCAGCTGCACCAGACCCCCGCCACCTACGGCCGCGTCCACCAGACCGGCAATGAATGCAATCGCCACCAACCACCACAACTCGGGGGGAACCAGCTCCAGCACGGCACGGACTTCGCAGGGAAAGGCGCGCCAGCATACGCCGTTCCGGGCACAATGGCCGCATGAGCAAAGCCCCTGCCGATACCTGCCCCTGCGGTCGCCCGCTGCCTTATGCCGCCTGCTGCGGCCAGTACCACGAAGGGGCCATCGCCCCGGATGCCGAGACCCTGATGCGCTCGCGCTACACCGCCTATGTGCAGGAGCGTGCCGACTATCTGCTCGCCAGCTGGCACCCGCAGACCCGCCCGGAAAGCCTCGGCTTCGATGAAGCACCCAGCCAGCGCACCCGCTGGCTCGGGCTTACCGTGCACGAACACACCCAGCCCGATGCCGACCATGCCCAGGTCCGTTTCACCGCCCGCTACAAGGTGGGGGGCGGCAGCGCGGTGAAGATGCAGGAACACAGCCGCTTCGAGCGCATTGACGGGCGCTGGCTCTATCTCGACGCGCTGCCCTGATCGTTACCCGATCCGCCTATTCACCTCGCCGCTGTAACACAACGTGAGGGCCGCCATGACGGTGCGCTCACCGTCGCTGGCTGATCCTGAGGCGATGAAAACTGTCGCCGCAATACCGCAGGCCGCCCTCGCGCTGGCCGAGCATTACCGCGCCGTCCGCGCCCGCAGTCTCGCCCTGGCCGCGCCGCTCAGCGCCGAAGATGCCATGGTCCAGAGCATGGCCGATGCCAGCCCGACCAAGTGGCATCTGGCACACACCAGCTGGTTCTTCGAGCGCTTCGTGCTTGGCAGTCAACCGGGCCATGCGCCATTCAATGCCGACTGGCATTACCTGTTCAACAGTTACTACCAGAGCATCGGCCCGGCGCATGCGCGCCCGCAGCGTGGCCTGCTGTCGCGGCCATCGCTGGAGGCGGTGCGCGACTATCGCCAGCGCGTCGATGAGCAGGTCATCGATCTGCTGCAGCGCGACGCGCTCGACAGCCAGGCACGTCACCAGCTGCTGCTCGGCCTGCACCACGAACAGCAGCACCAGGAACTGCTGCTCACCGACATCAAGCACGCGCTCTGGTGCAATCCGCTGCAGCCCGCCTACCGCGACGACCTCAAGCGCAGCACCGGTGCCGCCCTGCCGATGCGCTGGCTGCCGGCAGAGGAGTGCATCGTCGAGATCGGTGCGCCGGCGTGGCCGGCACACCCTGGCTTCGCTTATGACAACGAATCCCCGGTGCACCGCGTACTCGTTCCCGCGCATGTATTGGCCAACCGACCGGTCAGCAATGCCGAGTACCGGGCCTTCATCCTCGATGGCGGCTACCGCCAGGCCGCGCACTGGATGAGCGAGGGCTGGACCCTGGTCCAGAGCGAAGGCTGGCAGCACCCGCTGTACTGGGACGACGGCCTCGAGCGTGAGTTCACCCTGGGCGGCTGGCGCGCGATCGATCCCGATGCTCCGGTCTGCCACCTCAGCTACTTCGAGGCCGACGCCTACGCCCGCTGGGCGGGCGCACGCCTGCCCACCGAGTTCGAATGGGAAGCGGTCGCACAGTCCCTCCCGGTGCAGGGCAACTTCGCCGACGACGACCTTCTGCATCCGCGGGCGTTTACGGGCGAAGGTGTCGATCCCGCGCAACCACTGCAGCTGTTCGGCGACGTCTGGGAGTGGACCAGCAGCGCCTATGGGGCCTATCCCGGCTTCCAGCCGTTCGCGGGCAACCTCGGCGAGTACAACGGCAAGTTCATGTGCGGGCAGTGGATTCTGCGCGGTGGCAGCTGTGCCACCCCCGCCGGGCACGTGCGGGCCAGCTACCGGAACTTCTTTGCACCGTCGGCGCGCTGGCAGTTCGCCGGCCTGCGCCTGGCCCGGGGGCTGGCATGAGCACCGTCAGCGACGCGCTCGACGCGCTCACCGACCTGCAGCCCGACCGCGCCCGGATCACCACCGACATCCTGCACGGGCTGTCGCAGCATCCGCGCCAGCTGCCCTCCAAGTACTTCTACGACGCGCGTGGTTCGGCTCTGTTCGAGCAGATCACGCGCCAGCCCGAGTACTACCCCACGCGCACCGAGCTGGGTCTGCTGCAGGATCGCGCTGCCGACATTGCCGCCGTGGTCGGGCCGCACCTGCACGTGGTCGAGCTCGGCAGCGGCAGTGGTCGCAAGACCGAAATCCTGCTGCAGGCGCTGGTAGACCCGGTGGCCTACACCCCGATCGAGATCTCCCGCGCGGCCCTGCTCGACAGCGTCGCCCGGCTGGCCCCGGCGTTGCCGGAGATCGAGATGCTGCCCGTGTGTGCCGACTTCACCCGCGCGGTGCAGTTGCCGGAGCCGGAGCGCGAACCGGCGCGGCGGCTGGTGTTCTTCCCCGGCTCCACCCTGGGCAATTTCGCCGGTGCCGAGGCGGTTGCCCTGCTGCGCGCCATGCGACAGACCATGGGCGAGGGCGGCTTGGCCCTGATCGGCATCGACCTGCACAAGGACCCGGCGCTGATCGAAGCGGCCTACAACGATGCCGCCGGGGTCACCGCCGAGTTCACCCTGAACCTGCTGCGCCGGCTCAACCGCGAGATCGGCAGCGACTTCGACCTCGAGGGCTTCGCCCACCGGGCCCGCTACAGCGTGGAACGGCTGCGCATCGAAACCGACCTGGTGAGCCTGCGCGACCAGCAGGTGCACGTGGGCGGGCGGACCTTCGATTTCGCCGCCGGTGAAGCCATGCGCGTGGAGTACAGCCACAAGTACACCGAGGCCAGCTTTGCCGCGCTGGCCGCCGAGGCCGGGCTGCAGGTTACCCACCGCTGGGACGCGCAGGCACCCGCGTTCGGGTTGCGCCTGCTGCGGGCCCGCTGACAGCGGCGGCGTCGTGCCGCTGCCATGGTTCCCCGGTATGCTTGAGGCCTGCGGATCGCCAACGATCCGGACCGAGGGATGCGGTCGCGCCGGTGTGGCCGCACGGGGAACAACAAGGCAGGGACGCAATGCGGCGATTCGAACTGGTCGAAGGCACTTCCAGCAAGTTCTGGGAAGTGGAACAGGACGGCAGCGATCTGAACATCCGCTGGGGCCGCATCGGTACCCAGGGACAGAGCCAGACCAAGTCATTCGCTGACGAGGCCAAGGCAGCAGCGGCGCTGACCAAGCTGGTCACCGAAAAGACCGGCAAGGGCTACACCGAAAGCGGTGTCGAGGCCGGCAGCGCTGCATCGCCGGTGACCCCGGCCAAGGCCGCCAAACCTGCCAGGCCTGCCAAAGCGGCCAAAGCCGACGCAACGCAACCGGCTGCCGCACCGGAACCCTCTGAACCCGTCGAGCCGGTGGACGACCAGGCGGCACGCGGCTTTGAAAGCATCCGTCTGTCCATCCTGGACGGCAGCCTGAAAACCGGTGACGTACTGACTGTGGCCCAGCTGCGCAGGCGCGGCGGCATCAGTGAGGAGGCCGCCAAGCTGGTATGGAACGCACTGTCGTCTACCCGCCTGCTCAACCAGTGGAGCAGCAAGCTCGCTGACAAGGTGCAGGACATCGCCGCCGCTCTCCCTGCCGACTGGTTACGCGCCGTGCCGGCGGCGGTTGGCCCGGGGGCGAGCGGCGACGAAACGCTGCCGCCATGGCTGCGCCCGGGTGAGCCCCTGCACATCACCCAGCAGGATCGACTGGGCATGTACGCCTCGCGGCGCTTTGCGCCAGTCCTGACGGTGCCAGACGCCGCATGCTGGAAGGAAGTGAAGGTGACCGACCAGTTCTCGCTGGACGTCAGCCGGACTGACAGCACGCTGCAGCCCGCCGCAGAGCGCCTGATCCAGCGGTTGAAGGGACCGGAGCCGGCGCTGGACCGCGACGCCGACCGTCTGTTGCTGCTGATGGCGCAGTACAACATGGGTTACTACATGACCGATTCCAGTCATGCCGCCACGGAATGGCTGCTGGCCCGGTATGGCCTGCGCGACACGCTTGAGCTGTATCTGGAGACCCAGTACCTGCAGTTCGACTGCGGCTATGACTCGACGGCCCGTACCCGGCTGGCCAGCTTCCATGCCCAGGCCACCCATCCTATTGGTCGCAACTGGAACCAGCCGCTCACCACGCCGGAGCACCTGCTGCGCAATCATCTGGCCGCCGCGCCTGAAACGGTGTGGCAGGAATGCGTGGATCGCATCGCCACGGCACTGGCGCAGGTACCTGCCTGCCGCCGACCACCGTTGGCATTGCTGGTACCCGATCGCCCTGAGCTGGCCCACCAGGTACTTGCTGCCGCAGACGGCGCACCACTAAGCGACGCAGCCCACTGGCTGCTGCTCATCGCCACCGATCCCGTGGCCGTGAACACGGCGGCCAGGATCCGTGTTGAAGGTGGTGGACTCTGGGACGATGCACATTCCGTTTCCACGCTGCTGTTGGAACGCGGACTGCAGGCGACCGAGCTGCTGGCGCGACATGCCGAGCGCGATGCGGCCGGCAAGGGCCTGACCCAGATCGGCACCCCGGAAGCCGTCGAAGCGTTGGCCCGCGTCGCCAGCACCTCCAAACAATCACTGGCCAACCTGTCGCTGGCGGTCAGCCGCTGGCCGCAGGCGGCGCTGGTCGGCCTGCTGCGCGTGGTTGCCCCCGGCGGCAAGGATGCCGGCCTGCTGATGCCCAACGTGGTGCAGTTGCTGCGCAGCCTGGGGGACACGGTTGACGACGTGCTGCCGTGGCTGGAGCCGGCCGAACGGGCCACGCTGGAACGCCAGCGCGCCATCCTGAAGGGACCTTCCGAGGTCGCCGCAGCGAACGAACTGCCGGCAGTGCTGGCCGCCCCACCGTGGCTGGCGGCCAAGCAGAAAAAATCGGCCGCCGTGCAGCAATTGCAGCCGCTGCCACTGGCACCGCGTGAGCTATGGGATCCCGGCAGCCGCGAGGCTGCGCTGGAAGAAACCGGCTGGACCGCCAAGCGGCTGCAGCAATGCCGCGACGACCCGGCCGAGCTGGTTTCGCAGCTGGGCTTCTGGTCGCACCTGGATTACCTGAAACCCTTGACCGAACAGGCGGTGGCTGCCATCGCGCAACGCGACACCGACGGCCTCGTCCGCATCTGGCGCGAGATGATCGTCGCGCGCCGCCGCCAGCAGTACTTCTGGCTGTCCGTGCGCACAGAGGTGATCACCACGCTGCCGGAAGGCATGGCAGTGCCGTTCTGGAACGCCATTGCGGATGACATCGTCAGCGACAGCGGTATCAGCAGCGATGACATCAGCCGCATGGTTGCCATGCACGGCCTGGCAGTGCTGCCGGCCGTGGCTGCGCTGGTGCGCAACAAGCCCATGGACTGCCTGCCGCGCGCGCTGGCGATCGGCGCAGTGGAACTGGCCCCCACAGCCGCACGTGCCTTCGCCCGACTCAAATCCGTCCGCGAGGCCGGCCGCACCTGGTTGCTGCGCCATCCCGAACATGCCGCCGTAGGCTTGCTGCCGGCTGCGCTGGGCAAAACCGGTGAAGCCCGCGATTCCGCCGCCAGCGCCTTGCGCCTGTTGTGGTTGAACGGCCACGAGGCACTGCTGCGCGAGGTGGCCGGCCGCTACAACGACCCGGCCGTGCTGGAAGGGCTGGAACGGGTGATGGACGAAAACCCGCTCGACCGCTTCCCCGGCAAGCGCACCGCGCTGCCGACATTCTGGAACCCCAGCGGCTGGCGGCGTCCAGTCCTGCACAACGGCAAGGCGCTGGGCGATGACGCCCTGCAGGCGTTGGGCCAGATGCTCACCTTCCCGACCAACGAAGAAATCTACGCCGGTATTCCGCAGGTAGCGGACGCCTGCCGCGCCGACAGCCTGGCCGATTTCAGCTGGGATCTGTTCGGGGCCTGGCTCAATGCCGGTGCACCCGGCAAGGAAGGCTGGGCGCTGCAGGCGCTGGCACATTTCGGCAACGACGACACCGCGCGCCGCCTCACGCCTTTCATCCGCGCCTGGCCAGGTGAATCGGCGCACGCGCGCGCGGTGACCGGGCTGGATGTGCTGGCCGCGATCGGTTCGGACGTGGCGCTGATGCAGATCAACGGCATCGCCCAGAAGGTCAAGTTCAAGGGGCTGCAGGACAAGGCGCGCGAGAAGATCGCCGCCATCGCCGAGGCCCGCCAGCTCAGCACCGAGGAGCTGGAAGACCGCCTGGCCCCCGACCTGGGGCTGGACGAGCATGGCACCTTGCAACTCGACTTCGGCCCGCGCGCCTTCAAGGTCGGCTTCGACGAAGCGCTCAAGCCCTACGTGCGCGAACATACCGACGGCGTCGATGGCGCGCGCCTGCCCGATCTGCCGAAGCCGAAGAAGACCGACGATGCAGCCTTGGCGGCCGAAGCCGTGGAGCGCTTCAAGACCCTGAAGAAGGACGTGCGCACCATTGCCAGCCAGCAGGTGCTGCGCCTGGAACTGGCGATGTGCGCGCGCCGCCGCTGGACCCCCGGGCTGTTCCGCACCTTCCTGGTCGAGCATCCGCTGCTGCGCCACCTGGTGCAGCGCCTGGTGTGGGGCGTGTATGCGGTGGAGCCGGGCCATCAGCACGGCGGTGTGCTGCAGGCCTGCTTCCGCGTGGCCGAGGACGGCAGCTACACCACGGCCGACGATGACAGCTTCGCGTTGCCGGAAGGCGAGCATCTGCGCATCGGCGTGCCGCATGCACTGGAACTGGATGCCGCCGATGCCGCGGCCTTCGGGCAGCTGCTGGCCGACTACGAACTGCTGCAGCCGTTCGCGCAGATCGGGCGTGATACCTACAGCCTGGAGGCCAGCGAACGTGCAGTCACCAAGCTGCTGCGCTGGAAGGGGGCCAAGGTGCCCACCGGCCGCGTGCTCGGGCTGGTCAACAAGGGCTGGCGACGCGGCATGGCGCAGGATGGCGGCGGCATCTGGTACTTCACCAAACCGTTGGGCGACGGCAAGGTGATCGAGCTGCTGTTGGACCCCGGCATCATCGTCGGCATGGTCAACGAGTATCCGGAGCAGGAACTGGGCGACGTGCAGTACGGCAAGGCCGGCAGCTGGGGCGAGATGCGCGATCCCGACCCGTTGACCGGGCTCGACGACATTGCCACCAGTGAACTGATCCGCGACCTGGAGGCGCTGCGCGCCTGAGCCTGACGCACCGCGTCCGCGCGGTGCCCTTATACGTTCTCCCGGAAACCCCCTCATGGCCAAACGCTCCCCATCCACCGCTGAAGCACCGGTTGCCGAATTGCAGCGCCCCCCTGCCGAACTGCTGTATGCGGACGAGCTGATCCGGCTGCGCGACGCTGATTCCCATGCCCGTCCGCCGGGCTGGGCGCTCAGCCTGCGTGCGGCACGCGCCTTCATCCTGGGTGACGCCGCACTGGGCACCACCGCCAAAGTGGTCGCGCCGGTGGCCAGTATCGAACGCATGCTGGTCACCCTTGCCACCGGGCGCGGCCTGATGCTGGTGGGCGAACCCGGCACCGCCAAGTCGTTGCTGTCCGAACTGCTGGCCGCCGCGATCAGCGGCGTGTCCACCCTGACCATCCAGGGCGGTGCCTCCACCACCGAAGACCAGATCAAGTACGGCTGGAACTACGCGCTGCTGATCAACGAAGGTCCCAGCCCGCGCGCGATGGTGCCGGCCCCGCTGTACCAGGGCATGCGCGATGGCCGCATCGTGCGCTTCGAGGAAATCACCCGTGCGCCGCAGGAAGTGCAGGACTGCCTGCTCGGCATGCTCTCTGACCGGGTCATGGCCGTGCCCGAGCTGGAGGGCGAGCACGCCATGCTGTACGCGCGCGACGGTTTCAACATCATCGCCACCGCCAACACCCGCGACCGCGGCGTGAACGAGATGAGCGCCGCGCTCAAGCGTCGCTTCGACTTCGAAACCGTCGCCCCCATCCTCGACTTCGACCACGAACTGGCACTGGTGCAGCAGGCCTCCGCGCGCCTGCTCGAGCGCAGTGGCATTCCGGCCAGCGTGCCGGTGCCGGTGCTCGAGCTGCTGGTCAACACGTTCCGCGATCTGCGCGGCGGTGGGCAGGCCGCGCAGGGCAGCGACAAGGCCATGGACCGGCTCAACGCGGTGATGTCCACCGCCGAGGCGGTCAACGTCGCCCATGCGGTCGGCGTGCGCGCCTGGTTCCTGGAGCAGCGCGAAGGGTCACCGGCCGATCTGGTCGAGTGCATTGCCGGCACCGTGGTCAAGGACAACGCCGACGACCGCGCCAAGCTGCGCCGTTACTTCGAACACACCGTCGCCCGCCGCGAAGGTCCGGCGTGGCGCGCCTACTTCGAGGCACGTCACCGCCTGCCGTGAGCCGTTCCCCGCACATCATCGGCGTGCGCCACCACAGCCCGGCCTGCGCCCGGCTGGTGGCGGCGCGCATCCGCGCGCTGCGCCCGGCGTTCGTGCTGATTGAAGGCCCCGCCGATTTCAACGAACGCCTGGCCGAGCTGCAGCTGCCGCATCGCCTGCCGCTGGCGATCTACAGCCACTTGTCCGACGACCAGCGCCATCACGGCTCATGGACCCCGTTCGCCGCGCATTCGCCGGAATGGCAGGCACTGCAGGTCGGCAACGAGGTGGAGGCCTGCGTCCGCTTCATCGACCTGCCGGCCTGGCACGACGCGTTCGCCGGGCTCGAGAACCGTTATGCCGACAGCGCCGACAACGCGCATGAGGCGCGCGCCGAAGACTACGAGCAGGCGCTGAGCGCACAGCTGGCCGTGCAGGGCCGCGACGCACTGTGGGACCACCTGTTCGAGGACACCGACGATGACGATGCGCTGGCCGAACAGCTGAGCCAGTACTTCATCCACCTGCGCGGTCAGGACCGCGGCACGCTCGGCAACCAGGCCCGCGAACAGATGATGGCCGCGTGGATCGCCTGGGCCATGCGGCAGCCCGCCGCCGTCGCGCAACCCGTGCTGGTGGTGTGCGGTGGCTATCACGCGCCGATGCTGCAGGCCTTGTGGCCGCAGCAACCGGCCGCCACAGAACCGCCTCCCGTGCCGCAGCCGGCCGCCGCCGACAGCCGCCACGGCTCCTATCTGGTGCCGTACAGCTTCAAGCGGCTGGACGCGTTTGCCGGGTATGCCTCGGGCATGCCATCCCCGGCCTGGTACGAAGGGTGCTGGCAGCACGGCCAGGATGCACCCCGGCATCTGCTGCGGGCGGTCATGCACCGCCTGCGCAAGAAAGGGCTCCCCGCGTCCACCGCCGACCTGATCGGCGTGCAGGTGCGCGCCGAGGGTCTGGCACGCCTGCGCGGCCACCGCCGGCCGCAGCGTGTGGACTGGCTGGATGCGCTGGCCGGCGCACTGGTCAAGGACGCGCTGGATGCACCGCTGCCGTGGACCTACCGCGGCCCGTTGCGTGCCGGCACCGACCCGGTGCTGGTGCAGGTGATGGACGTGCTGGCCGGGGACCAGCAGGGCGAACTGGCACCGGGCACGCCGCAGCCACCGCTGCTGGCCGACATCGCCGCCATCCTGGCCGGGCAGGGACTGTCGCTGCCCGGCACCGCCACGCTGGATCTGCTCGATCCCGCCGACCGTGCGCGCAGCCGCGTGCTGCATCAACTCGCGCTCCTGCAGATTCCCGGTGTCACGCGCACCCAGGGCCCGGCGCGCGCCATCAGTGACGAGGTCGAGGAACGCTGGACCTTGGCGCGACCGGTCGAGCAGCACGCCGCGCTGATCGAGGCCGGTGCCTGGGGGGCCACGCTGCACGATGCGGCGCGTGCCCGCCTGGAAGCCGACCTGCGTCGGGATGGCAGCGACATTGCCCGGCTGGTGGCCCTGCTCAACCGGGCCGCGTGGGCGGGGCTGACCGCCGTGAGCGCAGGTGTGCTGGAGGATCTCTCCACCGCCATCGCTGCAGCGGCCCGGTTCGATGTGCTGGCCCCGGCGCTGGGCGACCTGGAACTGCTGCGCCGGCACGGGCATCGAATCGGCCTGAGCGAAGCGCCTGCGCTGGACGTGGTGCTGGTGGCGGGCGTGGACCGCGCACTGTGGCTGCTGGAAGCACCCGGTGGCGTTTCTGCCGCCGAGGTGGATGCGCACGTGCAGGGACATCAGGCCTTGCGACGGCTCGTGCTCGATGCAGTGGCCGATCACGCCGAGGGTGTTCCGGGTGCATTGCAGATCGAACCGCCGCGCGCCCTGGCGGTGTGGCACCGCGTGCTCACCAATGCCGACGCCGCACCGGTCAGCCGGGGTGCGGCGCTGGGTGCGCTGATCGGACTGGCCGAGCGTGTCGAGGGAGCCCCGCCGGTGGCTGCCACCCAGGCCACCGCCCTGCTGCAGCAGTTCGCGCCGGCCCAGGTCGGCGATGCGTTGGCCGGGCTGCTCGCGCTGGCGCGCGACCAGTTGGCCAGTGAGGACAGTTTCACCGCCGGTCTGGACGCGCTGGTGCAGGGGTTGGTCGGCGAAGACTTCGTCATAGCGCTGCCGGCGCTGCGCGCGGCCTTCGCCTGGCTGCCGCCGCGCGAACGTGGCG
>NZ_DAMDFR010000077.1:0-20853 GCF_032103445.1 Stenotrophomonas sp. | reverse complement strand
CCCGCGGGTGCTGGACGCCACCTCGCGCTCGCTGGTCGCCGCTTCAGCCCAGCGCGAGCAACGCCAGCGCTGGGTGAAGCGCGGCGCGATCGGCACCGTGTGCACGCTGGCGGTGGTGGCCATGGCCGGATTCGGTGTCGCCCACCATGCACGGCTGCAGGCCGAGCAGGACCGCGAGCGCGCGGCCGGGCTGGTGGAATACATGCTGGGCGACCTGACTGATCGTTTGGAGCAGGTCGGCCGCCTGGACCTGCTGGACGAAGTCGGCACCCGCATCCAGCACGACCTGGCCGGTGCCGATGCACGCAGCCAGGACACGCGCCTGGAGCGTTCGCGCGTGCTGCGCCAGCTGGCCCGCATCCGCGTCGCGCGGGGGGCGCTGGATGAGGCCGCGCCGCTGGCGGAAGAATCGCTGGCACTGGCGAAACGGGTGGTGGCGGAGCAGCCCGATTCGGCAGAAGCACAGCTGGCCTTGGGCGAGTCGCACTACTGGAACGGCTACGTCGGCTTCGTGCGCAATGAAACGCCGGTCGCGCTGCAGCACTGGAACGGTTACCGCGAGGCCACCGTGCGTGCTACCGAGCTGCAGCCGGAGAATTCCAAGGCCTGGCTGGAGGCGTCCTACGCGCTCAACAACCTCGGCACGCTGGCGCGCGGTGCCGACCAGAATGCGCAATCGCTGCAGCTGTTCCAGCAGTCGCTTGAGTACAAGCGCCGTGCGCAGGCGCTGAATCCGGATGACGTACGCCTGCGCGCGGATCTGGCCGACAGTCTTTCCTGGGTAGCGAGTGCGCACGACCGGCTCGGACAGTGGCCCCAGGCGCGCAGTGCCTATGACGAAGCGCTGACGGTGATTGCGCAGGTACGCGAGCGCGCACCGCAGGATGCCGAATGGAAGCACCGCGAAGCCGTGCTGCACACGCTGCGCGGGCAGATTCTGTCCAGCCTCGGCGAGCGCGAACCCGCACACACCGATCTGGTGGCCGCCACCCGGCTGCTCGATCAGATTGGCGAGGCGCAGCCCGAACGCAGCGACTGGGCGCGCGACCGCAGCGTCACCCATCGCACTGCCGGCGAGCTCGCGCTGGACGTGGGCAACCTGCCGGACGCCACCGCACACTTTGTCACCGCCGACAGGCTGCTCGTTGCACTGCTGGACAGCGGTGCGGAGGTGCGTGAGCTGCCTCGACTGAAGATCCGCGCAGCGCTCGGTGCGGCGCGTCTGGCACACGCCACCGGTGCGGCGTCAACGGCAGCGCAGCGCCTCGCCCAGGCGCAGGGCTATCTGGATGAAATGCCGGCGACCGAGAAGCCGTCGCGGCGCGAGCGCCTGCTGCGTGCGGAAACCAGCGTGCTGCGCGCCGAGCTCGATGCCGCCCATCTGGGCGCGCATGCCGAGCAGCTGCGCCAGGCCGCACTGTGGCTGGGCAGCGAAGAACAACGTGCCACCGACCGTGAAGCCCGCGACCTGTGGCAGCGGCTGTCTCCGCTGCTGGCGGATCTGCAGCCTGCACCACCGTTGATTCGTTGATTCCGTGCCGGTTGGCACATCACTACAGGGGGAACAGAAATGGAAGCGATAAAAGGCGACACCTTCACGTTGACCGTTGTTCGCGTGGATGGAAACGGCAATACCGGCGGTGGCAACTACTTCTACAGCTTTTCGCCTTCGAGCCTCATGCTCACCACGCCTGGCTTTGTGCACTTCAAACTGAGCAGCGACACTTCCAAAGGCATTCGCATCTTCGCTGTCGTCGACAACGGCAGCAGCGGGCAGCTGCAGCCAGCCAAGATTGCGAAGAGTGGCAAGACCGCCAAGATGTTCGACAGCGTGACCGCAGGTGCGTTGATCGACGTTGCGGTTGTGGTGACCGACGACCACGCCAAGGAAGAGAAGTACATCGTCTGCGACCCGCAGGTGATCAACGTTCCGGACTGATGCGGCGCGACCGTTCGCCAGCGCATGGTGAACGCAGCTGAATCACCGGTTCACGCCCTCCACCTGGGCTTAACCCGGTGCGCACCACTCCTGACCTACGCTATGGCCTGAGCCATTCGTAGGTCAGGAAAACTGCATGTCCTTGAGCACCACCCCCGCCCTGAACGAAGCCGAGCGCCAGCGTGCGCTTGATGCCCTGCACATCGTCGGCAGCCTGCCCGAACCGGCCTACGATGACATCGTGAAGGTGGCTGCCGCTGTGTGCGGCACCCCGATGGCGCTGGTCACCCTGATTGACCGCGACACCCAGTGGTTCAAGGCCCGCACCGGGCTGGACGGCCACCAGACCGAGCGCAACGTCGCGGTGTGCGACCACGCCATCCGCCAGCCCGACCAGCTGATGGAAATCGGCGACCTGATGCAGGACAGTCGTTTCGCCGACAACCCCGTGCTCAATGAGATCGGCGCGCGCTTCTACGCCGGCATGCCGCTGGTGACCGAGACCGGAGCTGCCGTGGGCAGCGTGTGCGTAGTGGACCTGAGCCCACGGGAGCTCAATGACACCCAGCGTGAAGCGCTGCAGGCCCTGGCCCGCTTGACCATGAATCTGATGGAAGGGCACGGTCGCGAACGCGAGCAGCAGGTGTCCACCATTCTCGAGCAGGCGGTGGCGGTGGACGGTGCCGCCGCGCCCACCACGGGCGGCGACTACAGCGTGGTCATCATGGAGCTGCAGCAGCTGGACGATGTGGCGCGCCGCGTCGGCGAGCGCACCCTGGACCGCCAGCTCACCCTGCTCGATCAAGCGCTGGAGCAGTGCCTGCAGCTGGAGCGCGGCGACAGCATCAACCGGGTCACCGGCAGTGGCGAGTTCATTGCGGTGCTGGGTACCGACAAGCCCCAGGAAACGCTGGAGCGGTTCCAGCGGGCGGCCGAGTCCGTCACCACCGTGCTGGGCACCCGTCTGTTGATCGGTGCCGGTTCCACCAGCACCGGCGAAACCAACAACGTGCTGTTCCTGCGCGCCGACCGCGCACTGAGCGAGGCCAAGGACGCGGCGCGCTAGCCCCGTAGAGCCGGGCTTGCCCGGCTGGGCGACTGACGCGCCGCTAGTTCCCGCGCGGCAGCTTCGCTGCCCACATGTTGTCAACCAGATTCGGATACGCGCGCCCATTTTCTTCGGCGCGCTGTTTTGCTGCGTGTTTCTGCGCGGCAGAGAGCGGTTGCCCCTTGCGCTTCTTAGGATTGGGCTTCTTCCAGGGAGGCGTGGTGGTCTTCTGCATGGAACCGTCCCGTAGAGCCGGGCTTGCCCGGCTGAGCGACCAACTCACCCCACGCGCGGCGGCTGGTGCGCCTGCTGCACCAATTGCTCATCCTGCCCCTGCTGAACGCTACGCGCCTGTGCCGGCGCATCCACACCCTGCAACCGCTGCAATGACGCCTCCAGCGGCGCGTTCAACGCCTGCTCGGTCGGCATGTGCGCACGGCGGTGCGCCGGGTTGGCCGGATCGCCCTGCACCACGAAGAAGGTTTCGCCCTGGCGCTTGGTTTCGGTGGCATTGCTCAGGAACACGTGATCCACGCGAGAGAGCCCACTCTCCTGCGCCAGGCAGGCGGCGCTGGCCGCCATGCGCTCGCTGTTCTGGTCGAACTGGCGGCCCAGGGTGGTTTCCAGGCGCTGCATGGCGTCGCGCGACTGGGCCAGGAGGGCGTTCTGCTGGGCGTTGGGGTCGTAAGACATGGGAAACCTCGGGCGAGCAGCCTGATGGGGGACGCCTCAATCGTATCAGGGTCGGCGTGAGTGCCAGCTGCCCTTCAATCACGCAGATTGATCGCGCGTATCAACTGCCAGCAGTCGGCGTGGCGCTGAAACACATAGCTGTCACTTTCATATTCCATTCCAAAGGTGACCCTATAGCTGCCTTCAGGCTGAGCTTCCATGGATACCGGTGCGGCGAACACCCCGCGCCTCATGCCGTCCAACGATACCGGGTTGGTGGCCACGTCCTTTGGAACATACAGGTCGAACTCTGGAAGGTATCTGTAGTTGAATCGTTTGAGCCGCGCCGCACCCTGCTCTTCAACGACGCTGGCGGGGGTTTCATGCCCCAGTGGATCGCGGGTGTACTGCCTTCGCAGCGCAGCCGCCTGTGAGGAAGCGAAACCTTTCAGGAACTCGCCAAACTCGGCTGAAGGGCATTGTTGCAGGCCCGCCGGGGGAACCTCACCACACCTGCGGTAACTGCGCACCGCCTCACCATCCGTGATCGTCAGATAATCACCCTTCACGACATAGATCTCGTCTACGCCAACGCCCGGCGCGACGTTGGACTCGGTGGAAACCAACCAAGAGACAGGATCGTTTGATATCTGGGATATCCGCCTAAGCGTGTCCGTGTTTTCGAAGCCGAGCAGTCGCTGGGGCCTGATCTCGATCGGCGTATCGGAATCGGGGTTGACCGGGAGCTTGCATGCCGCCGGCCCCAGGTCCCATGTACCGATTACCTCTTGTGGGAACCTCGCTGCTTCCGCCGCGCCGGCCTGCCACACGGCGGACGTCTTTCGAACGTCCCTACCAAAGCCCGCCGCATCCGTAGAGCCACGCCCTGCGTGGCTTCGGGGTGCCCGACGAAGAGCAGCCAAACAGGGCGTGGCTCTACGCGTCTTCCTGAGCCTGTGAGGCGCGGTTACAGCGCGATGCGGGCGACCGATTCCTCGCTGCCCTTCTCGTCCTTGTCGCCATTCTTGATGGTGACGTACAGGACGTTGTTCTTCGCATCCAGCGCCAGGCTGTTCGGATGCGTGGGCACTGCATACGTAGCAACCTGCTTGTAGCTGTCGCTGTCATACGCGGTCACCGTGCCGGCTTCGCGGTTGGTCACGTACAGGCGCTTGCGCGGTGCGTCCAGCAGCAGGCCGAGCGGGCCGGCGTCGGTGGGAATGCTGGCCAGTTCCTTGCCGGTCTTCGGGTCCAGCACCAGCACGCGCTTGCCCGGGTGCTTGGAAACAAAGCCCGGGATGCTGGTGCCCTGGTACTTGCGGATCATCTCCAGGCCCTGGTCGGTGACGAACAGGCGCTTGCCGGTCGGGTCCAGTGCCAGGTTCATCGGCTGCTCGGCGGTGACCTTGAAGCGCTGCTCCACCTTGGCAGTTTCAGTGCCCACGGTGACCACTTCGCCCAGCAGGTTCGAGGTCAGCACGCGCTTGTTGGCAGCGTCGAACACCAGGCCCGGAGCCTTCGCATTGCCCAGGCCCGGAATGGTGTTGATCAGCTTGAGGCTCTGCGTGTCCACCACGAACAGCACGCTGCCTTCGCCGGAATGGCCGGTGACGTACAGGCGGTTGTTTACCGGGTCCACCACCAGCTCGCGCAGATCGTGGGTGTAGGCGGCCTTGCCGTCCTTGCCGACCTTCTTCTCCATCAGCTGCACGATGCCGATGGCCTTGTTCTGAGCGGTATCCACCACGGTGACCGAGGTGTCCACGGTGTTACCCACGTACAGGCGGTTGTGCGCGTCATCGAGCACCACGCCGAACGCCTTGCGTTCCAGCGGGATCGCCTTCTCCACGACCAGCGTTTCCGGGTTCAGGCGCAGCACCTGCGAGGGGCCGGCGTCGTCGCCGAAGCCGCCCGAAGAAGCGACGAACACGGCGTTCTGGGTGGGGCTGAAGGCCAGTTCGTACAGGCCCTGGGCAACCGGCTTGCGGACCACATTGGCGGCGGCAGTAGCGGCGGTTTCAGCGGCAAACGCCGACGGTGCGCCCACGGTGAGCGAGATGGCCAGTGCCAGCGCGGCAGAACGGAACAGGGTACGGGGGTGCATGCGAGCGTCCTTCGAAAGAGGCGGAGGAGGTTGGCTCGCGCGGCCGCGGGAGGGCGGCCGACCCACGCACAGGAGCGGCGCGGGCAGGCTGGCTGAGGGCGATATGGTAGCAGAGGTGGGTGCGGCGAGGCGTTTTGCTGATTGGGGTCCATGCGTTAATGAGCCGATTGGGGTTATCGGCAGTCGTCTTGCGACCGACTCTACCCGTGCAGCATCAATGGGCGTTCAGAGGGGTACCGGCGGCCGCAATGCGCGACACGGTCGCGATTTTTGGCAATGGTAGGGTCGGTCGATAGACGACCGCCGATAGCGGCACCGCGCCCGGTAACGCATGACCAGAGAACGGAAGAACCCCCGTTATTTCCCACCACTCATCTCAATGCGCAAACTCGGATCCGTCTCATGGTTCTCCACCACGTCGTTATAGGCATCCACGATCTGCTGAAACACCTCACGACGCCCATCCACGCTGAACCGCCCGAACTGCAGCACATTCGTCGCCATGAACTGCTCGAACTCGATCACATCCACGCGATCGTGAATGCCAACATTCTCCAGCAGGCCCTCGGCAGTGAGCAGCCCACGACGCGTGGTGACAATCACCGGCCGCTTGCCCTTGCCCAGATTCTCCCCACACTTGCGGATCAGGCTCTCTGACGGCGCAGTGCTCACATGCACCGCCACATCGCCCAGGTCGAAATCGCCATGGCGGTCCGGCTTCTGATCGCTCTGGTTGGAGCCGTGGTGTACCACCAACGCCCTTTCGGCCTCAGGCAGCACCACCTGCAGGGTGGCCCCCACCAGGTGCTGCATCATGGTTCCCAGGTACATGGTGCCGCCCGCTTCCCTCTGGCGCGCTTCGGCCTGTGCGGTGAGGTGACGTACGGCGGTGCGCAGGCTCCAGGCGGCATCCAGCTTCATGCTGAAGGGCTTGCCGGCAAAGAAGGCCTCCACGCGGGTGATCCAGAAGCGCTCGGCGGCGGCCAGATCCAGCGCGCCGCGCAAGGCACTCTGCTCGTTCAAGAACGCCACGTAGCCGCGCATGAAGCCAATGCTGCCGCGACTGGTGCGGCCGCCCTCCTCCGCCAGCACGCGGGTGATGCCGTGCTGGGCGAGGATGGCCTGAACTGCGGCACGGCCCAGGCCCAGCACCTGCCCGCCCTGCTCGGTCAGCAGGTCATCGGCGTTCAAGGGCGTGCCGTTGGCAGCAGCGCGGCGCGCGTGGTCGTTCACCACCAGCATCACCGCCAGCGCGCCTTTACCCTTCACCTTGGCCTGCTGGCTGTAGGTGGCCAGTGCCTGCAGAAACTCTGAATCTGCCGGCAGCGTCGCAGCGTCCGCAGCCGGAGCCTCTTCGTCAGGAAACAGGCTCACGCCGCCACCTCGGCACGCTGCGCATGCCGCAGCACCGGTTCGAAGATGTGCTCGGCCAGATGGCGCACCACCGGCACCGCCACGCCGTCGCCGGCGATGTGGTACGCGTCGTTGTAGTTCGGCGGAAGGCGGTAGGAATCCGGCAGGCCCATCAGGCGTGCCGCCTCGCGCGGGGACAGCAGACGCGAGCGGATTTTGCGGCCCTCCACCACCAGAATGCTCTGCCGGCTGGAACCACCGGACGGCGTGCGCAGGCAACCGGCAATGTCGTCGAAGCGCACTTCAGCGCGCTGCACCTTGTTGCCCTCCTCGTCCAGGCGGGTGCGTTTGTACACGCCGCCCACCATGCGCCGGCCGGCCTTCTGCGCCTCGCGCACCTTCTTGCGGTTGGCCTCGCTCATCATGCCCAGCAGCTTCTGGGTGCGCTCGGCGGTGTCCCACTTTACCCCGGTGGGCGCGTCTTCAATCACGTCCACGAAGTGCAGCGCGCGCGCCGGCGGCGTGGGCAGGTTCCACCACAGCCACTGTTTGCGGGCGGCCTTGCTCAAGCCGGCCACGGCCTCCTGCATGCGGGGCGGGTGCCAGGTGGGGTGCGCCTCAGTGCCCAGCAGCGAGGCCGGCAGCGCCACATCGTCGCGCACGCCCACGATGAACACACGCGGGCGCGACTGCGGCACGAAGTGGCGTGCATCCACCATCAACGCACCGAAGCGGTAGCCGGCACTGGAAAAGGCGGTGCCAATGGCGGCGAAGTCGCGGCCCTCGTTCGAGGTGAGCACGCCGTACACGTTTTCCAGCACGATGATGCGCGGCGCGCGGCCTTCCTTCTGCAGCGACTGCATCAGCCGCCAGAACACCCAGAACGTGCCCGAGCGGGTCTGCTGCTTGTCCTGCCAGTGACCGATGCCCTTGTATGCACCCGCCAGCGAAAGGTCCTGGCAGGGGAACGAGGCCCAGGCCAGGTCGGCCTCGTCGGCCAGCTGCGCGGGGCTGACATTGTTGATGTCGTCCACCAGCAGGTCGTGGCCGCCGTTCCAGTTCTCCCGGTAGGCGCGGCCCTTCATCGGCTCGAAGTCGTTGGCGAACAGGCACTGCCAATCCGGCCCGAGCCCAGCGCGGGCCATGCCGCCACCGGCGAAGAACTCATAGAAGCGATGCCCGCCCGTGCCGGAAGCGACGCCGGGCGTTTCGGCCACGCCGGTGTCGCGGGCGATCTTGTCCTCGATGGCCCGGGCGATCCAGCTGCTCATCGGCACCTTGCCGCCGTCCTGGTGGCACAGACGCTCGATGGCTTCGTGCTGCTCGGCCGACAGGCGCAGGCTGGTGCGACGCTCAGGGGCGGGGGCTTTCATGTGGTGCGGAGCGTCCAGGACAGGTTGGCGCCAAATTCTGGCTCCCTGTGATGATACGGGATCGCGGTCTCAGGGCAAGAGATTGGGCGGTGGTTTGGGGTTCGGTGGACTGAAGACCTGGTGGGTTGGCTTGTGCCTGTCATCGGGTTGGGGGACGATGGATGGGCCGGCCAGGGATGAGGGGGCGATCGAACCCCGGGGCGGATCGAGTTTTCAATCAAGGAATCAGTACGATGAGTGCACCGCTTCACTTCCAGCCGCAACTCGGCTCCGCGGTAGACGAACAGAACCGCCTCACGATTTATCGCCCTCGGCTGGCCGACGCCGGATCGCCTTATGACCTTGAGTTCCAGTACTCAATCTTCAGGGATGAGAAGCCCTTCGAAGGAATCGGCCTTTTTGTGACCGACTCGTGGGCCCGGGAACGAACGGGGACCGAGCGCGTATTTGCAATCGACATGAGCACGCCCCAGGCACTCAGTTCTGCGTTTGCTCTGAAGTCGTCGTTTGGCATCGATGGCGACGACCTGACCTTTCTCATAGGTCTTGCGCATGGTCTGGTGGCGGTGTTTCAGAGCCGTAAAGACAACGCGTATCCGGTTCGATACATCGCACTTGGCGATGTAGAAGCGCTTCGCAAGCGAGGATTGACCATCGATTCCCGGATTGATGTCACGACCGATGGAAACGCGCTCCTGGCACAGGTCGTGGTACCACCCAACCGCTCATTGGAAGAGCTCGCATGACAAATTTTTCCTTCGACGACTTTGCTCGCACTACGCTCGCACCCGCAACATACCGGCCAACCAAGAGTCCCCTAACACCCCAGCAAATGGATCTGGTCATCGACTATCTGAAGTCTCCAGCCTCAGGCCCAGATGGCAACTCCAGCTTCGCACAGTACATAACTGACCAGATGCGCGCACATCCGCCGGAGCTGCCTCCGGGAGTGGACTACGTAGGATTCTCGGGCTGGGAAAACAGCACAACGTCCAACTACGACAACTCGAAAGCTTACGCACGAGACGTATCCAGCAAGGCCGGAATAATCGGCGATACGCCATGGGGCCAGTTCATTCTAAAGAAGAATTCCGATCCCGGTTATGTCGTGGTTGAAGAAAAGTTCGCGGAGTTCCTGACTCGAGCGAAGATCGAGCCCCTCGGCGGAACGGCGGCCGGTGCCCTAGAGGACATGATGTGGAACGCGGGCAGCCCCCGCTACTTTGAGAACGCCATCGCCACCGGAAAGCCTCTGGTTGCCTTTGTTGCGAACGCCCCCAACAATCGTGGATTCAGCAACTTCGAGCTCACCACGGCGCTTGAGCACCCCGACACCCGGATAAATGGATATCCGGTTAGCGAGTTTGGCGCGGATCCTTTGGCCTTCGCCAGCCAGTCTGCCACCGAGTACCAAGCGCTCGAGCGTACCCTCGCTCAGCACGCATCCATCAACGGTGGCTCGCCTGTTACGGTGGCCACAATTCGCCTGGAGCTCATGCCGATCGAAGGCTACGACGCTCCAGCCAAAACCCTGTTCGCGCGACCGCTGGAAGACTACAAGAACCTCAGCCTCGCCGAAATGACCACCGCCCGCGTGGAATGGGTTTCCGCACGCGACATCCTGCCCGAAGGCCCGCGCCCTGTGGCGGAGGCTCCCGAACCGCCGCACCGTGCTCCCGGCCAACCCGGCGCACCGCGCGGCCCACCGCACGCCGCTGCCGTTGCTGAGGTTGCTGAGGTTGTCGCAGAAGCGACACCGCATCGCGTCCCGGGCGGCCTGAACCCGGGAATGAAGGTCGCCGGCATTGCCGGCCTCGCACTCATGGCGCACGACTTCGGCACCACGGGGCATAAATGGGTGCAGCTGCACTCCCAAGGCAATAACGCCGCCGCCGACTCCACCGCAGCGCATTTTGTGGGCCGTAATGTCGGCGGTGCGGTGGGCGGCTTTATCGCCGGCGCAGGCGTTGGCCTGACGACCGGTTCGTGGACCGGCCCCGGGGCCATCATCACCGGCATTGGCGGCGGTGCCTTTGGTGCCTATCTGGGCGACAATTGGGCCAAGCAGAAGGATATCGACCGCGTTTACATACAAGAGGATTCGCTCGGACGCACGTGGCGGCGCGATCCTGCTGATCCGGAGGGGCGGTGGTATCGCGGGGCACACCAGCAACAGGTGCAGAGCGCTGATCTGGGCACCGGTGTCGAAGTGCGCCCGGTGCAGGATGCGTTGGGCAACGACGTTACCTTCCGCTCCAGCTATGTGGCCACTGGGACGCTCGAACGCCAGCTCAACCACAAGGCCGCAACGGCGTCCTACGAGCTGGGGCTGGACAACCTGCCGCCCGCGCGCGACCCGTACCGCATCAACGCCAGTGCGGAAACCCATCCGCCGCGCGCACCCTTTGAAACCGGCCGTGACTACGTGCGTGACGCGCGCAGCGGCGAGTGGATGCTGGAGATCCAGACGCTGGTCGATGGCCGCACGCCGAGCAACCACCGTGAGCCGGTGGATCCCGAACGCCTGCCGATGCTGGATGAGCAATCGCGCACCATCATTGCGCAGAATGCCGCCAATACCCCGGCCGCCCTCGCCGCCCGCTACATGGTGGCCCACGAGCAGCAGCGCTGGGATGACTTCGCCACGCGCGATAGCTCCGCAATTCCGTCTGCCATCCAGAACGCCCGCGACAACCCTGACACCCTGAAGGCCAGCAACGGGCAGACTTACACACGCCAAGCCGACGGGCAATGGCTTCACGACGGCGTGTTGTTCAACAGTACGGCCAATCTGAATCTGCGCGATGAGCTGGAACTCACCTGGCAAAGCCAGGAGGCCGGCGTGCAGGGCCTGAGCCAGATGGCCGACCAGATCTGGGAGAACCGGCAGCTTGAGCCCGAAGGCGTGCGTGGCCAGCTGGAGGACTTGTACGCCAAGCACGGTATCGAGCGTACGCCCGAGCAGCTGGACGCCACCGCTGCCGCCGTGCAGCAGAAGCTGGCCGAGTCTGGCAGTGCGGAAGGCATAACACTGGAGCTCATGCCGGACCCGCACACTCATGCGCCGAGCGCGGATAGTGCCGTGGCAGCGTTCCGCGATGATGGCGGCAACCGCGTGGTGCTGCACAGCGCGACCACGGTGGAAGACGTCGCTCGGCACCAGGCCCAGCTGGCAGCTTCACCCGCGCGGGCGCAGAGCAGCGCCCCCATGTTGGACGCTGTGGAGGTGGCCGCACCGCAGCCAGGGGCACAAGCGCCTACTCGCCCCCTTTTGCCCAACCACCCGAATCACCCTGACCATCCTGCCTACGACAAGATTCATACGTGGGTGCAGAAGACCGGCAACTGGAACGAGGAGCAGAGCCATAACGTCGCGGCCTCGCTGTATCGGAAGCAGGCGGAGAATCCGGCCTTCCAGCGTGTGGATCGGGTGACGGGCGCATTGGGGCCGAACGGGGAGCACAACGTGATTGCCACTTATGCTCCCCATGGCGACAAGCCGCCCTTCTTCAATGCGGTGGTGGACGGACGCGAAGCCATGCTTCAGCCCGCCCAGCAGAACCTGGAGCAGGCGGAGGTGGTGAAGCAGGAGCAAGCACGCCAACAAGGACGCGAACAGGCACAGCCCGCAATGCACATGTAGAGCCACGCCCTGCGTGGCTGCGCGATGCCCGATAGAACCTGGGAAATCCAACGTGATCAAGGGGGTGATCATGAAAGACGCTCAGCAACAGGCAAGAGTCGCAGTCATGATTGACTGCGACAACGTTCCACCGGATATCGTTGACTTCGTAATGCCGGTTGCGACCCAGGCGGGGCTGGTCACCATGCGGCGCGGCTACGGCAACCAAGCGACCTTGAATGGGACCTGGAGCCAGGTACTCGCGCGCGAAGTCTTTGCTCCCTGCCTACAGTTTCAGCACGCATCCAAGAAGAACACCAGCGACATCGCGCTTGCGCTCGAAGCGCTGGAGGCCCTGCTTGATGGACGTGCGGACACCTTCGTTCTGGTAACCAGCGATAGCGACTTTGTCTGTTTGTGCAGAAAGCTAAGGGAGCGGGGTGCCACGGTCTACGTGGTTGGCGATGCGAAGACCCCTCTCCCACTGAGGAAGGTCTGCGACCGGTTCCTGGAGGCAACTTCAAGCAAGACTAAGCCGTCGGCAGTTACCCAGGCAAAGAAACCTGCGCCGCCAATGCCCCAGCCTGCCGCGAAGAAGGCGGCCAAGAAGGCGACTGGTCCACAGCCTAAAAGCTGTCCTCAGTTTTTCTTTGACGAGGTGAGCAAGCTTGCGGCCGCAAGCCCAAACGGCAAGGTCCCGCTGAATGCACTGGGGCAACACTTGAGCAAGAGCCACCCTGGCTTCACCACCTCGAAGTACGGGCACGCGAAGCTTTCAACCATGGTCAATGGCTATGGCAAGCTGAAGCTTCACAAGGAAGGGGGCAGCTCGTCGGTGAGCCTGGTATCGGCAAGCAAGGTTCAGAAGCCCGCATGCACCGCGTAATGCCCCGTAGAGCCACGCCCTGCGTGGCTTCGGGGTCGATGGATTGGTTGCAGCACACGGAAAACGGACATGTCGACACTACTTAGATCGGCCACCTGCGTTGCGGTCCTTGTCTCAGCCGTACTGGCCGCTTACCAACTAGGCGGTCGCAACGCCCACCCAGATGCACGCCAGGCACCTACCAAACCGGCTTCTGCGTTGCCGGCTGAGGCATCCTCGACAGCGCCCGCCGTCGCATCCAACACAACGGCAGCGCCATTCCTGCGCTCCGAGTGGGGCTACCGCTGGGACGCCTCCAAGCCCGGCATTGCCTCAAGCGCCGAAGATGCGGCGTGGCTGGAGGCAAATGGGTTTCCTGGTCCCGACGTCGAGGATCACCTTCGCCGTCTCTCTGTGGGAGAACTACGGACGCTTGCAGGACGTGGAAATCAGCCGGCCAGCGCCGTTCTCGCCTACCGGCTTGCAACGTTGGGAACACCCCGTGAGGAGGTACTGGCGCTTCTGCATGGGAGCGCCGCTAATGGTTCCGTCTATGCACTGAAGACTGCCGGGGACATCTTCATGATGGTTGACGGCTATCGCGATCCTGCAATGGCCAGTGCGTACTACGGACTCCAGGCACGCAGCGGAGATCAAAGCGGGTTTGAGCAGCGGTATCTGGTTGACCAGCAGTTGAGTGGTGATAGGCGGCTGCAAGCGGGGTTGATTGAGGAGGCGCTCTGGCGGGAGATCGGCTTATCAAGCTCAGAGGTGGATGAGCGGCCCGGCTTCAGCGCGTTCATTCAAGGCGGGCGTGCCCCGCTGTAGAGCCACGCCCTGCGTGGCTTCGCGGTGCGTGCCCCACTTGTAGAGCCACGCCATGCGTGGCTTCTGGGTGGTTGGGTTGGTCGAAGCCACGCAGGGCGTGGCTCTACGGCAACTCAACCCCCTTGGCCCGTTCCCAGCCACAGTGGATGGGCCTGCCAGCCGGGTCCTGCACCCATCGCGTCAATGCGCCGATCGTCCTTCAGATAACTCTCAAGCAACCGGGTGACACGTCGTCGCCAATCATCTACATCCGCGGTGGTGAACCCAAGCAGGTAGCGCAATACCAGCAGCATGTAGAAGCATCTCGCAGTTGGAAATGGCGTCACTGTCTCAGACCATGGTCTGCCATGCGGCCTCACAGGTCTCACGCCCAGCTCGCGGTTCCAGAGTCGCCCGTGATGGGCAGCGACGTTACGGACGACCAATGTGTAGTGCAGCCAGTTCTTGAGAACCGGAACCCGCAGCGCGAAGTCATGTGCTATCCGCTTCTGGTCCGCAGGATGCAAGGCTCCATAGAATCTGGACGTAGTCCCGAAGGACATGACCTCACTTGCCATCCAGAGCGGCACCAATGGGAATGGTGGGTTCGTGTACTTGGTTTTGTAGTGCAACAAGAAGGTCTCTTTGGATCTGCGCACCTCGGCACCAAGCACTCCCATCCACTCTTCGTGCCATGCAGGGTCGAAGGCCACGCTGGACGCGACTTGGTGTCCGAATGGTCCGTACGTGAGCGTGAAGTGGTTGGTTACACGTGATTTCACTGCAATCTCTATGTGACCCACGGCCTCCATCACCAGCTTTCTAAGCCCGCAATCCAACTCGTACGTTTCAATCGCGTCTACGATTGAGGCCCCAGGCAGGTAGTCGTCACTCAGCGGGAGGCGCTGCGGAAACAGATAGCCCATGAGGCGGTAGTATCCAATCCGCTGCAGATACCATGCCGCTCTTTCTGGGTCCGGAATTGCCAATCCCCGTCGCTTCAGCAGGTTCAGCTGCTCGGCGGATGACGTTGATGGCTTGAGGTACCGGGTCATTCAGACGAACCTGGACCCGGAACCAAAAAAACCCGCCTATTTGCGCGTATCGCGTTTGGGCGCAATAGAGGCGTGGCGGGTGTATTGACATCAGGTTAGTGCATTCCATCGATCTGAACAACTACCGGCCTTTCGCCAGGGCCAGCGCCGCCGCGATTACGTTCTTCGGCTCCAACTCCAACAGCTCTTGCGGGCACAGCCCATCCAGCAACGGGTTGCCATCTGCAAACCACACCGCCATGCCCCAGCAGTCCCTGTGCGGAGCGAGGATCTTGGTGACCATCGTCATCGCCAGCAGTGGCCGGAAGCCATCGTCCTGGTCCAGGCCGTAGCCGGGGTAGTACTCCACGCCGTTGCGCAGGATGGAGAAGATGATGCCCTTCTTCCTCCACATGTCCGGCTGCACGCGTTGTGGGGAGTCGCTCATTTCTGCCAGCGCGATGATCTGCTCGGCGGTGAGCCAATCGCCGGTCTCCCAGACCGACCTGCGCAGCTTTTCTTCTTCTCGGCTGCTGATGAGGTGATTCGTGGTGTTCACTGCACGCTGCTCCTTGCGCTGTCGGGTGATGCCCGAGGAGGATAGGCGTGCGTGAAGATGTGAAGTAGAGGCGTTTGCGACGTTGTGATGTCGCGTGTGGTCGCTTTTCGGCGCGGCCTCAGCGTGGCTCGTCGTCTTCTGCAGGCGGCGTGACCGCCACGACGGTTTCCATGCTGGCACGGCGATGGCCGGGGTTGTCCAGGTCGCCTTCGACCACGAACACGTTGTGTGCCGTGGGATACTCGTCGGTGGGATTGCTGAGCACCACGTGGTCCACGCGGGTGAGGCGGTTGGCCTTGGCCAGGGCGAGCAGGCTGCTGATAAGGCGTTCGCTCACGTCATCGAAGGTGCGGCCGTGGTCCTTGTCCAGCTTGGTGACGTGCTGGCGGATCTGCTTGTACATCGCGTGGTCGGGGTGCTGCGGCAGCGCCGGGCTCATGGGCTCGAGCGGCAGATCGTCTGGCGTGGGCGGTGCGGACTTGGGGTGCTTGGACACTACGCGGGTTCCTTCCTTGATGCCGGTTCGATGGTGCCCGGACATTGTGGTGTGAAACGCCGCGGAATGCGACTGGGGCGGTTGGGGCAGAGCCTGGCTCTACGGGGTATGCTGCGCGCTTCAACCCCGGAGGTGTGGATCATGGAAGAGAAAAGCCCCTATCTGGCCAGCAAGGCCGAACTCACCCCCTCTGGCGACGGCTTGGCCGCCGAGGTGCCCAGCAAGATCACCCGCCCGATCAAGTATCTCTGGATCCTGCTCTGTGTTCAGGCCGGCATTGCCGTGGTGTGGGGTGGGTACCAGGTCATTACCGCGCCGTCGATGGCACTTTTCGTGGGCGCGATATTCGGCTTTACGGCGGTCATCAATGCAGCCTGCGCGTTTGGCGTGTACAACCGGGTCTACTGGGTAGCCGTTGTCGTGACGGTGCTATACGGGCTTTCACTGGTCATGGAGCTTTTCAGCCTGCTTAAGGCCACGCCCTCGATAATCCCTTTGATTGTGGGTGTTGTTACGACCATCATCGGTGTTCGCGGTACGCAGGCCATTCGTGACTACCACGGCTTTGTAGCAGCTTCGCGGAAGCAGAGCGCGTAGAGCCGGGCTTGCCCGGCTGGGCCTTACACGTGTATTCGCAACACGTGTACCTGGTATTGAATTGGGTCGCGAACAGCAGCCGGGCGAGCCCGGCTCTACGGAGTATAGGAAAAATCCTATTCCCGGCACCCCGCACCAGCGCTAACCTTCGCCGGACTTCAACTGGGAGTGCATACCATGGATCAGGACCCCTACCGCGCAACCAAGCCTCTTCCGGCCAGACCCGCCGACAGCTGGGTCATTGAGATTCCGGCCTCCATCACCCGCCCCATCAAGTACATGTGGTTGCTGCTCGCCGTTCTGAGCGCGATTTCTGCCGTTGCGGCATTGGTGCTGCTTCTCGGCAATCAGCCCTATGGCACCTTCCTTGCAGCGGGCCTGGGGATAACGACCTGCATCTATGTGCCCCTGGCGTTTGGCATTTACAAGCGCATTCCGCTGGTGGCTGTCGGTACGCTGGTGATCAGTGTGATTGGATTGCTGGGGGCGCTCCTGAGGATCGCGCAGGGTGACGTTTCGGTGCCCGCGCTGGTCGTATCGGGTGTGATGACCTTTGTCAGTATTCGCGGCACGATCGCCATCTATGCGTTCCATCGTCTCGTGGCCGATGCGCGTCGGCGTCCGCCGGGTCCGCGCTTGAGCGACGATCCGGCATTCAAGCAGGAAGCGTAGAGCCGGGTCTTGCCCGGCTGGGCGTTACACGTGCCGCCGGCCCACGCACGCCCAGCGTTGAAATGGTTCGCAAAGAGCAGCCGGGCAAGCCCGGCTCTACGGGGTTACCGGCGATTCGGGATTTCCCGGGGGTGACATCACGGGCCGACGGCTTCCAGGATCTGCTGGATCTTCTGTTCCAGCGCCGCGCGTTCTGCGTCCGACTTCATCATGGAAAACACCATTTCTTCGCTGGTCTCCCCCAGACAGCGGCCTATCAGCAGGCAGAAGTTGCCGACGTCGGTGCTGTCGGGGCCGCAGTCGTAACCCATGCGGCAGGCGGCCAGGCTCCAGGCCGGTCCGGCCAGAGGGCCTGACACCAGCTCCTTGTAGGGCTCGCCCACGTTCTCGGTCATGTTGCTGCCCAGCGCGCTGCCCAGGCTGTACATCGCGGCGGGGTCGCCTGATGTCACGATGTCTTCCAGAAACCGGGTCGCGGTTGGAGAGTCCAATGGTGTCCGCTGCACCGCATAGTCATGAGCGCGGGCGGCGAGGTCACCGTTCTCGGCGGCTTGGGCATACCAGCCGCGAATGAGTTCCTGGGGAATGATGGCCCCGTTATCCACGGCGTCGCACTCTTCAATCCGCTGCTGGGCCAGATGGTCAAGGGTGGTTGCTTGCTCAGGCCGGTCCTGCCTGGCGCGCTGGTACATCTGCAGGAAGCGTTCTCGGTGCAGGTTGACTACGAAGCACGCTTCGTAGGTCTGTGCCAGCAGTCGCTGGGCGACGGCGTCACCGGCTTTGGCGCGTTGTTTCAGGGATTGGAAGGCTTGGGCCCTGTCTACAGTGGATGTGCCGGTGAGTGGGGAATTTGAGCGGGGGTTGGCGGTGCGGTGCGGTGGAGGCACCGTTCTGGCGAACGACTCGATGGTGCCTGCAGACGCCTGTGCGGCCGGTGGCGGCTTGGTGAAGTGCTTCCATGTAAACGCGACCGCCAAGGCGAGCAGCGCTGTGGCGATGATGAAGAGCTTGCCTAAGGTACGCATGGGGCCAAATCCGTTTGGGGCGTTTGTGGGAGCTGCTCGGGAATCCTACTCGCGGATCATGCCTTGGTTGGGACGCCTCGCTCGCAGATCATGCTTTGGTAGGGTCGGACGACAGTCGACCGCCGGTAACGGTGATCTGCACGGTAACGCATGACCATTGAACGAAGAGGCGCGTCTGCGTTTGGTGGTCATGCGTTACCGGACGATGTTGATTCAACGGCGGTCGTCTATCGACCGACCTTACCGCTCCATTGCCGCGGTCGCAACCAGCCGCGCGTTGGGCTGTACGGTTTGGTCGCTGAGGCCAGCTGGGCAAGCCCGCCTCTACGGGGTTACTGCGTCCAGCACGCGTTGGATGTGACGCTCCAGTTCGTCGCGCTCCTGCTGTGTTTGGGTGGTGGCAAACACCATCTGCTCGTAGCTCTCACCGAGGCAGCGGTTCGATAACAGGCACATGTTGCCCACTTCGGTGCTGTCCGGGCCGCAGTCATAGCCCATGCGGCACCCCGCCAGTATCCACGCATAGGAAGCGGTAGGGCCGGTTACCAGTGACTTGTAAGGTTCGCCCATGTTGTCCACCAAGCTACCCCCCAACACAGAGCCCAAACTGTAAACGGCGGCGGGGTCACCGGAGGCTACTACATCTTCCAGCAGTCGCGTGGCAGAGGCCGTGTCGTACTGCTTGTGTTGAAACGCCGCGCTCATGGCTTGCGCGGGCAGATCACCGTTCTCTGCAGCCCGGGCAAACCAGCCGATGACCAACTCACGTGGCACAAAGTCCCCGTCATCCATTGCGTCGCATTGCTCAGCGCGGGCGCGGGCCAAGCGCTCAAGAGTGGCAGCATGCTCCGGGTTGGTCATGGTTCGCAGCTGCTGGTGAAAGCCAGTCATGATGCGCTGCCGGTCCACGTTCATCACGAAGCACGCGTCATAGGCCTGCGCAAGCAGACGTTGGGCAACTGCGTCGCCGTCTTTGGCGCGTTGCTTGAGGGCCTGGAAAGCCTGGGCTTTGTCTGCCACTGGCGCTGACGTGCTTGCGGTGGCCATGCGGGCGTTGGTGGTGCGATGTTGGGCTGACTTGTTGCTGGCCGGTGGACCGATGCTGACGCCAGTACTCTGTGCGTCCGGTGCAGATTTGGTGAAGTGCCTCCATGTGAAAGCTACCGCCAAGGCGAGCAGCGCCGTGAAGATGATGAAGAGCTTGCCTAAGGTGCGCATGGGGCCAAATCCGTTTGGGGCGTTCGCGAATGGTGCCTTGGTAGGGTCGGACGACAGTCGACCGCCGGTAACGGTGATCTGCACGGTAACGCATGACCATTGAACGAAGAAGCGCTTCTGCGTTTGGTGGTCACGCGTTACCGGGCGATGGGAATTCCAGCGCGGTCGTCTATCGACCGACCCTACCGCTCCATTGGCATGGTCGCAACCTGGGACGCCTCCGTAGCGACGCGCCTTGCGCGTTGGACTGTCGGGGTTGGTCGCGAACGGCAGCCGGGCAAGCCCGGCTCTACGGGTCGACGGCTTCCAGAATCTGCTGGATCTTTTGCTCCAGGGCTGCGCGCTCGGCGTCTGTCTTGGTTGTGGCGAACATCATCTCCTCGCTGGATTCCCCCAGGCAGCGGCCTCCGAGTAGGCAGAGGTTGGCCATATCCATGCTGTCCGGGCCACAGTCGTAGCCCATGCGGCAGGCGGCCAGCACCCACGCTTCCCCTGCCAATGGACCAGTGACCAGCCCTCTATAGGGGTCGCCTATGTTGGCGGTGATGCTGCTTGTCAGGGTTGCGCCCAAGCTGCGCATTGCGGCCGGATCTCTTGAGGCCACGACGTCATCCAGCAGCTGGGTGGCCGTTGCGGCATCCAACGGGGTGCGCTGCATGCCGTAGCCCCTGGCTCGGGCGGCAAGGTCGCCGTTTGCGGCGGCTTGTTCGTACCAACCACGAATCAGCTCCTGGGGAATGATAGCCCCGCCATCCACGGCGTCGCACAATGCGATCCGCTTCTGCGCAATGCGGTCCAGTTCGGCGGCTTGCTCGGGCCTGTCCTGCCTGGCTCGCTCGTTCCACTGTAGAAAGCGGTCGCGGAACAGATTCGGCACGAGGCAGGCATCGTAGGTTTCCGCCAGCAGGCGCTGGGCCACGGCGTCGCCGGCTTTGGCGCATTGCTTGAGCGATTGGAAGGCCCGGGCCGCGTCTACTGCGGCGGGTGCGGAAGTTGAGCGGGTACCGGGGGTTGTGGTGCGGCTTTGCGCCGACGTTGGGCCGGCGGACGGGTCGATGGTGGCTGCAGAGGCCTGTTCGGCCGGAGCTGGTTTGGTGAAGTGCTTCCATGCAAAGGCGACCGCCAAGGCGAGCAGCGCGGTGATGATGATGAAGAGCTTACCTAATGTTCGCATGGGGCCAAGTCCGTCTGGGGCGTTTGTGGGAGCTGCTCGGGAATCCTGTTCGCGGATACTGGTTTGCTTAGGACCCGCCCTGGAACCTCGCTCGCGGACCGTGCTTTGGTAGGGTCGGACGACAGTCGACCGCCGATAGTATTTATTGGCACGGTAACGCATGACCATTGAACGAAGAAGCGCCTCTGCGTTTGGTGGTCATGCGTCACCGGGCGATGGTGATTCCACGGCGGTCGTCTATCGACCGACCCTTATCTCTTCGGAATCTGGCACCGTGGGTGTCGAGAGCCGGCGT